>NZ_JBFREF010000007.1:0-340222 GCF_052114165.1 Pseudoduganella sp. RAF19
AACCCCGCAAGCAGCGGCGCAACTTGAAGCAGCTCCATTTGGAACTTAAGGAGTTGGGCTACGAAGGATCATATGACCGCGTGGCGGCATTTGCCAGGCAGTGGAAGGTGGGTCAATCGGAGTGGGTCAATTCTGCGAGCAAACGAACAGACTGAAAACCAAGGCAAGCGCACCGCAGGCGTGGACCGGAAATTATGGGAAACGCCGTTGCAGAAGTTTGCAGCGATTGGGCAGTTGGAGAAGCGCCGTTACAGACCCCTGCCACTACGGAGGGTCTATATCCTCCCTAAGGCCAATGGAAAGGAACGCGCTCTGGGTATCCCGACCATGAAAGATCGAGCTATGCAAGCGCTGCATCTGCTAGCGCTCGATCCGGTGCTGGAGGCCGTGAGCGACCCGAACTCTTATGGGTTTAGGAAGAATCGTTCTACAGCAGACGCAATGGGGCAGCTGTTCGTGAAGATGTCTCAGAAGGCTTCGGCCAGCTGGGTATTAGACGCGGACATCGAAGGGTTCTTCGACAACATCAACCACGACTGGATGATCAAACATGTCTGTATGGACAAAGTGATTCTTCGGAAATGGCTGAAATCCGGGGTCGTAGACCGGGCGCAGTTGCTGGCAACCACAGCGGGAACGCCGCAGGGCGGCATCATCAGCCCTGCATTGGCAAACTGGACGTTGAACGGATTGGAAACGGAACTGATTAAGCACCTCGGTGCGAAATTCGGTAAGTCGAAAATCAAAGGACTCAAAGTAGGTGTTGTGCGATATGCGGACGATTTCGTGGTTCCATGCGGTTCATCTGAACTGCTCGAAACAGAGATCCGGCCATGGATAGAAGCCTTCCTCGCAAAACGAGGTCTGCGACTATCCGATGCCAAGACCAAGATCGTGCACATCGACGAGGGGTTCGACTTCCTTGGGTGGAATTTCCGGAAGTACGGGGAAAAGCTGCTCATCAAGCCGAGTAAGAAGAACTCGAAAGCGTTCTATGAAAAGCTGAGGAAAGTCATCGGCGAACATTTGATGGTACGGCACGAGGATCTAATCCGACTGCTAAATCCAATACTACGGGGTTGGGCGCAATATCACAGCCCGGTAGTAGCCAAACAAGCATTCTCGCGCATGGAGTCGTTGCTGTTCTGGCGACTGATGCGGTGGGCCAAGCGCAGGCATCCCAACAAGAACACCGAATGGATTCGTCGGAAATATTGGCGGACAGTCGGTGAACGAAGGTGGGTGTTTGCTGCAGACGTCGCAACGAAGGATGGCAACAAAGCTGCGATGGAATTGTACTCACTTGCGAGTACTCCCATTGAGCGCCATAAGAAGATCATGGGGGATTATCATCCTTATGATCCGCAGTGGGAGGAATATGGTGAAGCTCTCCGACAGGAACGCATGTTGAAAAACATGGGCTACCGAAAGGAATGGGCCAAACTATACGCTGACCAACGCGGCCTTTGCGCGCTCTGTGAATACGAGATGGACGTAGACACAGGATGGCATGACCACCACATAGAGTACCGTGTGATGGGTGGATCCGAGGCTCTTGGAAATCGAGTATTATTGCATCCAAATTGTCATACTCAAGTGCACCGCCTTGGTTTGATTGTTGTGAAACCGGTTCCTGTATAGGAATTTTTATTATGCTTGAGCCGTGTGCTGCGAAAGTCGCATGCACGGTTCTTAGGGGGGAGGGGTTCTGGCAACAGACCCTTCCTACCCTCCACGCCCACACCCCGAAAAACAGCCCATGAGCGAATCCGCATTCACCTACAGCCAGGACCAGTTGAAGCAGCTTGCACGCGACGTATTGACGTATGCGCGCGAGGTTGGTGGCACCGATGCCGCCGTTGAAATCAGCGAAGGAAGCGGTTTGTCGGTGTCGGTCCGGAAGAGCAAGATCGAAACGATCGAGCAGAACCGCGACAAAGGCATGGGCGTGACCGTCTTTGTCGGCAAGAAGCGCGGCAATGCCAGCACCTCCGATTTCTCCGCCAAGTCGCTGCGCGCGGCAGTGGAAGCGGCGCACAATATCGCCCGCTTTACCGCCGAGGATGACTGCGCCGGCCTGGCCGATGAGGACATGCTGGAAAAGCATCCGCAAGACCTCAAGCTGCACTATCCATGGCATATCGCCACTGAGGAAGCGGTGGTGCTGGCGCAGCGCGCCGAGCAGGCCGCGTTCGACGTCGATGCGCGCGTGACCAATAGCGAAGGCGCCGGTGTGCATGTGCAGCAATCGCACTTCGTTTCGGCTAATTCGCGCGGCTTTATCGGCGGCTATCCTTACTCGCGCCATACGCTGTCCGTGACCCCGATCGCTGGCAAGGGCGCCAGGATGCAGCGCGACGACTGGTACACCTCGGTGCGCGATCCGAAGAAAATGGCGTCCCCGGAAGCCGTGGGCCGTTATGCGGCCGAGCGCGCACTGGCCCGCCTGAATGCGCGCAAGCTGAATACCCGCACCTGCCCGGTGCTGTTCGAAGCGCCGCTGGCCGCCGGCCTGCTGGGCGCCTTCGTACAGGCCACCTCGGGCGGCGCGCTGTACCGCAAATCGACTTTCCTGCTCGATACCCTGGGCAAGAGCGTGTTCCCGTCCCACATCCAGGTGAAGGAAGATCCGCACGTAGTGGGCGGCATCGGCTCGGCGCCGTTTGACGAAGAGGGTGTGCGCACCTCCAAGCGCGATGTGGTGAAGGATGGCGTACTGCAGGGCTATTTCCTGTCGACGTATTCGGCGCGCAAGCTGGGTATGAAGACCACCGGCAACGCAGGCGGCTCGCACAATCTGTCGCTGACTTCCAAGCTGACGGCGAAGGACGACGACTTCGCAGGCATGCTGCGCAAGATGGGCACCGGCCTGCTGGTGACCGAGCTGATGGGCCAGGGCACCAACTATGTGACCGGCGACTACAGCCGCGGCGCGTCCGGCTACTGGGTCGAAAACGGTGTGATTCAATACCCGGTCGAAGAGATCACCATCGCTGGCAATATGAAGGAAATGTTCCAGCAGATCATGGGCATCGGCACCGACGTGCTGGTGCGCGGCACCAAGCAAACCGGCTCGATCCTGATTGAGAAAATGGTAGTTGCCGGAAACTAAAGATTTCCATACACTCTCCCGAAGCTGTAGCGTTTTCCCCGACGTACAACACTTCTAAGGAGACAACACGTATGGAACGTCGTTCCTTCATCAAGAAGGCAGCAGCAGGCGCGGGTGCGAGCGTAATTGCCGCCCCGGCGCTGGCCGCGGAGCTGCCCGCCATCAACTGGCGCCTGGCTTCCAGTTTCCCCAAATCCCTGGATACCATCTTCGGCGCCGCTGATACCTTCACCAAACGCGTTTCCCAACTGACCGGCGGCAAATTCAATATCCGCTCCTTCGCCGCGGGCGAGGTGGTGCCCGGCCTGCAGGTGCTGGACGCTGTCTCCGCCGGCACCGTCGAATGCGGCCACAGCGCGACTTACTACTACTTCGGCAAAGACCCGACATTCTCCTTCGACTGCGCCGTACCTTTCGGCCTGACTTCGCGCCAGCACACGGCGTGGTATGAGCAGGGCGGCGGCCGCGAACTGCTGCGCGCCTTTTTCAAGGACTATGGCGTGGTCAATTTCCTGGGCGGGAATTCCGGCACCCAGATGGGCGGCTGGTTCCGCAAGGAAGTGAAGACGCTGGCGGACCTGAAGGGCACCAAGATGCGCATCGCCGGTTTCGCCGGCAAGGTGATGGAACGTCTGGGCGCGGTGCCGCAGCAGCTGGCCGGCGGCGATATTTATCCAGCGCTGGAAAAAGGCACGATCGACGCCGCGGAATGGGTCGGTCCCTACGACGACGAGAAGCTGGGCTTCTACAAGGTCGCGCCGTACTACTACTATCCGGGCTGGTGGGAGGCGGGTGCGTCCTTCTCCTTCTACATCAACCTGAAAGAGTGGGAGAAGCTGCCGAAGGAATATCAGGCGGCCATTGAAGCGGCAACCTACGAAGCCCACGTGGTGATGCAGGCCGAGTACGACTTCAAGAACCCGACCGCATTGGCGCGCCTGCTGAAGAGCGGCGTGAAACTGCGCGGCTTCCCAACCGATATGATGGACGCGGCCTACAAGGTGGCGACCGAACTGTTCGCCGAAGAAGCGGCGCGCAACGCCAAATTCGCCAAGATCTACGAACCGTGGAAGCGCTTCCGCCACGACCAGAACCAGTGGGCCTCGATTGCCGAAGCCACGATGCAGAATTATCTGATCAAGGCCGACCGCGGCAAGTAATCAGGTTCCTACCGCTGCCACGATTTGCTCGCGCAACCACTGGTGGGCAGGATCGCGGTGGCGGCGTTCGTGCCACAGCATCGTCATCTCGTAGCCAGGGACCGCCAGCGGCGGTTCCATGATCTTCAGCGCAGCATTTCCCCGTACCAGCCGCTCCGGCACCATCGCCACCATGTCCGTATGCGCGACGATGTGCAGCATGGCCATGAAGTGCGGCACCGACAGCACCACGCGCCTTGCCAGTCCCGCCTCCGCCAGCGCCTCATCGGTCACGCCCGTGAACCCGCCGCCGTCGGGCGAGACAATCACGTGTTCCAGATCGCAGAACTGCTTTAGCGACGGGCGCCGTTTGGCTTTCGGATGCGCCTCGCGCATCGCCAGCACATAGCTTTCCTTGAACAGCGGCCGCGCTCTCAGGCCGGATGGCGCGCCTTCGGTGGTGTGAAAGGCGATATCGACTTCTCCTTGCTCCGCCTGGCGCGCCATGCGCGGCGGCACAGCCTCCAGCACAGCCAGTCGCGTGCCGGGCGCCAGTGTGCGTATCGCTGCCAGCGCAGGCAGCAGGATGGCTGATTCCGCGTAATCAGTGGCGGCCACGCGCCAGGTCTGGTCCGCCGCTGCGGGATCGAAGGGCGTAGAAGGCGCCACCGCTTGCGCCAGCCCTTCCAGTGCCTGCCGCAGCGGCTCGCGCAACGCGTCCGCCCGCGCGGTGGGACGCATGCCGCGTGGCCCTGGCAGCAGCAAGGGATCGCCAAACGCCTCGCGCAAGCGCGCCAGATGCACGCTGACGGCGGGCTGCGACAGATGCAAGCGCTCCGCTGCACGTGTGACGTTATGCTCTGCCAGCAGCGCGTCCAGCGTGAGCAGCAGATTGAGGTCGAGCCGGTGCAAATTATTCATCGTAATATCTGGAATTTATGGAATTCATTTCCAATATACCTTGAGCAGCCCTAATCTGCAGGGCATGAATACTTTAATCGTGTATGCCCATCCCGAGCCCCGTTCGCTGAACGGGTCCCTTAAAAACTTCATGGTCGAGCGCCTGCAAGCGGCCGGCCACACCGTGCAGGTCTCCGACTTGTACGCCATGGGCTGGAAGTCCGCGCTCGATGTGGACGACAGCCTGGACGGCGCCGCCGGTCCCCGCTTTCTGCCGGAGCAGGACTCGCGCCGTGCTTACGACAACGGCCGCCAGAGCCCGGACATCGCCTCCGAACAAGCCAAACTGCTGTGGGCGGACGCCGTGATCATCCAGTTCCCGCTGTGGTGGTTCTCGGTCCCCGCGATTCTGAAAGGCTGGTTCGAACGTGTGTATGCGAACGGCTTCGGCTACGGCGTCGGTGAGCATTCAGAACTGCGCTGGGGCGACCGCTACGGTGAAGGCACGCTGGCAGGCAAGCGCGCAATGATCGTGGTAACCGCTGGCGGCTGGGAATCGCATTACAGTCCGCGCGGCATCAACGGCGCGATCGACGATCTGCTGTTCCCCATCCAGCACGGCATGCTGTACTACCCCGGCTTCGACGTGCTGCCCCCCTTCGTGGCCTACCGCGTGGGCCGCACCGATGAAGCCCGCTACGCCGCGCTATGCCGCGCCCTGGGTGAGCGCATGGATACGCTGTTCGAAACGCCACCGATCCCGTACCGCAAGCAGAACGCAGGCGATTACGAGATCCCGGCCATGACACTCAAGTCGCATATCGCGCCGGGCCGCGAAGGCCTTAGTGTGCATCTCAAGGAACCAGGGTCTCGATAAACGCGCGCGCAGCGGCGGACAGGCTGCGCTGGCGGGGATAGAGCAGGGAGAAAGGCCTGCTGCGTCCCCATAGCTGCGGCAGCACCGGCACCAGCGCTCCGCGTGCCAGGCGCTCCTGCACGACGAAATGGAAGCCATGGCAAATGCCCAGTCCCGCTTCCGCCAATGAGATCACGCCGAGCGGATCGTCCGACACCTGCACCAGTGACTGGGGCGTCCAGTCGATATCTTCGCCGTCGCGGCGCAGCTGCCAAGGCACCGCACGGCCGGTGCTGGGCATGAGGAAGGACAGGCAACGGTGCTCGGCCAGCGCCTCGATGCTGTCCGGCAGACCGGCCTGCGCGGCATACGATGGCGAACAGACCAGCACCAACTGCGCGTCTTCCAGCTTGCGCGCTATCAGGCTGCTGTCCTTCAGCATGCCCTGGCGAATTGCGAAGTCATATCCATCCGCTGCGAGATCGACGTTGCGGTTGCTGATGTTCAGATCGACGCGTACGCCGGGATGCAGCGCTGTGAAGCGCTGCAGCAGGGCAGGCAGACGGTAATTGCCGAAGGTGGTCGGCGCGGTGATGCGGATGCGCCCCGTTACGGCACCGGCCGTGCCCTGGATTGCACGCTCCGCTTCATCGATTTGCGCAAAGGCGGCGCGGGATTGTTCCATGTAGAGCTGGCCGGCTTCGGTCAGGCTCATGCTGCGTGTGGTCCGGCGCAGCAGCTGGCTGCCCAGGCGTGCCTCCAGGCGGGCAATCGCGCGGCTGACGACGGAGGGCGTGGTGGATAGCGCCACTGCGGCAGCCGTCAACGAGCCACGCTCGACGACAGTCACGAAAGTCTCCACATCGGCGAGGTGGTCAAAGCGTCGCGTCATTATTGTCTCAAAAGAACAAATGAATTGGGTTGGCGGTAGTTTATCTCCTATGAAGGCTTGAATAAAGTGGCATCCATCGACAACCTGATGGAGAAGAACATGCTGAAAAAACTGAGCCTGGCGGCCTTGCTGGCGGCCGCCTTCGATGCCCAGGCCGCCAATGTGCTGGTGGTGCTGTCCGACGAGCATACGCTGGATCTCAAAGCAGGTAAGACCTACGAAACGGGCGCTTACCTGAATGAGTTGATGCAGCCGGCGAAGATGCTGCTGGATGCCGGCCACTCAATTACTTTCGCCACGCCAAAAGGCATGGCGCCGGCCATCGACAGGAACTCGCTCGATCCCATGTTCTTCGGGAACGACAAGGCGGCGATGGAAGCGCATCGGAAGCTGCTGGACCAGCTGCGCCTGACCGATCCTGTGAATTCGCCGGTGGTCAGCCTGGCGCGCGTGGCGCAGCAAGGCGTGGGGCGTTTCGATGCGGTCTTTGTGCCGGGCGGCCACGCGCCAATGCAGGATCTGCTGAAGGACGAGGGCCTGGGTAAAGTGCTGACCGCCTTCCATAACGCCGGCAAGCCCACTGCGCTGGTGTGCCATGGTCCGGCAGCCTTGCTGTCCGCACTGCCGGATACCAAAGGCTTTGCCTTGAAAATGGAGCAGAAGGGAAGCGCGCCGCATCCGAACTGGATCTATGCGGGCTACAAGGTGACGGCATTCAGCAATGCCGAGGAAGAGGCGTCCAAGGCCCAGCTGAATGGTGGCGAAATGAAGTTCACACCGCAGACTGCGCTGGAACAGGCCGGCCTGAAGTTCAGCGCCGCAGGACTGTGGCAATCGAATGTGGTGGTGGACCGCGAACTGATCACGGGACAGAACCCATTCTCCGCGCCCGCGGTGGGCGCCGAGCTGCTGAAGCGCCCGTGATACAACGTGGCCGGTCCTGCCCTCCAGCGGACCGGCCATGAGCCGCGTTAAGCGGTGGTGACTTTGATTGCCACGTCGATATTGCCGCGTACGGCTTTGGAGTACGGGCAGATCTGGTCGGCGGCGTGGGCGACGGTGGTGGCTACTTCTTCGCTCAGGCCGGGCAGGTTCACGGTCAGGCGGGCGCCGAGGAAGTACGCCTCGCCGGTCTGGCCCAGGTCCACTTCGATGTCGACCGAGGTGTCGGCGGGCAGCTTCACATTGTTCTGTTCTGCGGCCAGGCCCAGGGCCAGGGAGTAGCAGGAAGACCAGGCGCCGGCGAACAGTTGTTCAGCGGTCGGGTGGGCGGCCACGGCGTCGAAAGTGATTTCTTTGGCGCCGGTGCCGTTCAGTTTCAGGTTCACTTTGCTGTTGTGATCGCCTGCTTTGACTTGGGTGGTGTGGGTTTTGCCGGTAACGAGGACTTTTTCGATTTTGCTCATGATTTGCTCCTTAAAAATATGTAGCGGATACGTTTATATAGTGCACTATTAAACTGCCACGTTCAAAGCGACGTCGATGTTGCCCTTGGTGGCTTTCGAGTACGGGCACATTGCGTCGGCGCCATGGGCGATTTCGGTGGCGATGTCCAGCGGCAGGCCGGGCACGCTCAGGGTCAGGCGGGCTTGCAGGAAGTATTGGTCGCCGGTCTGGCCCAGGTCGACTTCGATATCGACCGCAGTGTCGGCCGGCAGTTGCACGCCTTTGCTGGAGGCGACGATGCTCACGGCGCTGATGTAGCAGGCGGACCAGGCGCCGGCAAACAGCTGCTCGGCAGTCGGATGGGCTGCGATGGCTTCGAAGGCGTAAGCTTTAGCGCCAGTACCGCTCAGGTTCAGATTGACTTTGCTGTTGTGATCGCCGGGCTTGGTCGGGGTGGTGTGGGTTTTGCCGGTGACCAGGACTTTTTCGATTTTGCTCATGATTTACTCCGTTAAGTTAGTTTGTGGCGTATGCGATTAGTTCGCATCCGATTAATAGCATTCTCGTGCACGGAAGGGCGCATGTCAAGGCCTTTGTGGCACACTGCGGAAATGAGAATTTTTATGAAAACAGCGGTTGCGATAGCCCTGCTTCCGGCGGCGTTGGCATTTGCGCAATCCGGGCCGCCGCCAACCGCGGCACAGCGCGAGCAGTTCAAGTCCTGCGTCGATGAAGAAGACAGCCTGCAGGAACAGCGGCTGTCCCTGATTCGCCGCCAGGACGAGCACAAGCTGGCGCTGAAGCGCACCCAGGATGAGATTGCGGCTCACATGGCGAGCGCGTCCACCGTGAGCCGAGACGATGCGGCAGCCGTTGCGGCCTTCAACGCCAGGCAGGAAGCGCTGGACGCGCGTGGCGCGGAGCTGAATGCGCAAGGAGAAAAGCTGAACCGCGAACAGACGCAGTTCAATGCCCGTATCTCGGAAGCGAACAAGCGCTGCAACGGCATGATCTTCTCGCACAAAGACCGCGACGCCATCCGCCGCGAGAACGCCAGCGGGGGCAAGAAGAACTAGCGCCGGCGTGCGCCCGGGCCTACCATGGGCCTATGGACGTCAAGCGACAATCGGAGCTGTTCCCGGAGCTCAGCGGTAAGTCCGAGCCGGGACATCACGAACACAAACATCCCGGCGAGCCGGGCTATCCGCAAGCCCATGCGCTCGACAAGCTGCGCCGCAAGCAGGTGAGGCGGGTGCGCAAACTCGGCAAACCCTAGGAAGACTCAGCGCACTTCCAATACGCGAGTTTGCGGGTCGGTGCGCAGGAAGCGGTCGACCGAATCCACCGTGATGGTATCGATCTGGCCTGCCATGCGCTGGCCGAAGGGATGATCGTCGAACGCCACATTGGCGCGGAACATGCGCGCGCCGAGGCGTGTAGCGGCATCGATGTGCACCGTGCCCGGCATGAAGCCCGCCTGTTTCAGCCAGCGCTGCGCTTCGTCGCGGGTTTCCACGGCGCCCGGCGCGGCCGATGCGGCCGCCAGCATCTCAAGCACCCACTGGTTTGAATTCTGATAGCGCGTCGAGAAAGCGTAGGCCAGCATGTTGTAGCTTGACTGGTGCATGCGCAGTGGCGTGCGGGAGGCCAGCAACTGCGCCATCTTCTGCTGCACGGCCGGTGCCGGAATCACGATCTCTGCGTTGAACTGGTACAGATCCGTCAGGAAGAAATTGCCCAGGCCTTCGTTGTAGAGATGGGAGTCCGCCGTGCCGCATTCGTTCAGCAGATGGACCACGGTCCAGCGGCCTTCGGGATGGTCGCGCCATACAAGGCCCACGTGCGAGTAGCGCACGTTATAGCGGGATAAGTTCTGTCCCGCGCGGGCGATGAGGGCCAACTGCGCGCCGCTCGCCTCCAGCGCGTCCATGCTGTGCTGCGCCAGATCCATCGACTTGCGTACTTCGTCTACCGACATGGGCTTGTCTTCACATTGCTGGCCGGCGCGAGCCAGCGCGGAGCAAGCCAGCAGCAGCGCAAGCAGCAGGCGGCGCATGATCAATTCACCTTGCTGTGATGGAGCAGGGCTTTGCCCGACTCGTTCGGAATGAAGGCCAGCACCTTGCCCGACGCGACCAGCGCCTGGCCTGCCGACATCGCCACCACTTCAACCACCGTACCCGTCGCCAGCGACAGGCCGCCAGCTGCGGTGCCGCTGAAGCGCAGCGTCGCCGTGCTGGCTTCAGACCCGCCCTTCACCACAACCTCGATACCATCACCGGCCGTCTTCACACTTTCAACCACCACGCTGCCTGCCGCGCCGGCGACGAGAAGCGAACCTCCCACCACGCCAACGGACAGTTCGCCAGGACCGCGGATCGAACCAACCGAACCGTCATGCGCCTGGCTGGCGATGCTGGCGACAGCGAGAAGGGATGCGAGCAGAACTTTTTTCATTGGATAGCTCCTGGTTAAGAGTTGTCATCATTGTCCGGCTGCGGCGTACGTGCAATGCGGAAAAACATCGTCGCAAGCGCCAGCGCTGCTGGTATCATATTTCGATACTTATTGACGGGGTGGGAGCTATGTCTAGTGTGGCGCGACTTGTCGATGCCCTGAAGCGGCAACTGAAGGCCAAAGGAATGACCTATGCGGATCTGGGGCAGCGCATCGGGCTGTCCGAGCCGAGCATCAAGCGCATGTTCGCCAGCCGCAACTTCACGCTGGAGCGGCTGGAGCAGGTGCTGAATGTGCTGGAGCTGGACCTGGCCACGCTGGCGCAGTCGTCGGCCGATGCGCCGCAGCTGATTTCGCGGCTGACCTATGCGCAGGAAGAGGAAATCACGGGCGACGTGAAGCTGCTGCTGGTGGCGGTGCTGGCGCTGAACCAGGTGCCGGTGGAAGAGATCGTGGCGGACTTCAAGATCAGCGCAGCAGAGGCCACGGCCTGTCTGCTCAAGCTGGACAAGACCGGCTTCCTGATTCTGAAGCCGAACAATAAGGTGAAGCTGCTGGTGTCGCGCACGTTCAGCTGGATACCCGATGGGCCAATCCAGGCCTGGTTCCGCCGCGAAGCGTCTGCGGATTATTTCGACAGCCGCTTTGACGGCCGCGATGAAATCATGCGTCTGGTGAGTGTGATGCTGTCGCCGCAATCGATGCGCGCCTTGCAGGAGCGCCTGCAGCAGGTGGCCGACGAGTTCTCGCGCCAGCATCAGGATGATGCGCGGCTGCCGTATGACCAGCGCCGCGCCGTGACCTTCATGCTCGCCGCGCGGCCCTGGATACCCAAGGCCTTCGCGGCGCTACAGCGTTAGATACCGCGCAGGGAGCGCAGCACCGGTTGCAGGATGGAGGCGCCCAGCTTTGCGCTGCGTGCACCGTTCCAGCCGTTGACGTCGTCCGGATCGTTGGCGTTGTCCTTGAACGGCATTTCCAGGGTCAGCGACAGGCAGCCGAACAGGTGGGTGATGTGCGGCGAACCCATGGTCAGCACTTCCGGCGTGTAGGGCGATTCGCCATAGCCGTGTTCCGACTGGAAATCCGGCGACGCGATCTTGAAGTCGGCGATGAACTTGTCCTGCGCCGCGCGCTGTTCCTTGGTGAAGCTCGGCAGGGCTTCGCTGCCGGCCACGAAGACGTAAGGCAGGCCTTCATCGCCGTGGATATCCAGGAACATATCGCAGCCGATTTCCTTCATCTTCTCCTTGACCAGGAACACTTCAGGGCTGCGCTCCATCGAAGGCTCGTTCCACTCGCGGTTCAGATTCGCGCCGGACGCGTTGGTGCGCAGATTGCCGCGCACGGAGCCGTCCGGATTCATGTTCGGCACCACGTAGAAGCAGGCATCCTGCAGGCACTGGCTGGCGAAAGGATCGGCCGGGTCCAGCAGGGCCTCGACCATGCCTTCCACGAACCACTCGGCCATGGTTTCGCCCGGGTGCTGGCGCGCGATGACCCACACCTTCTTCTCGGCATCCGGATCGCCGATGACCAGCATGTTCAGGTCGTGGCCGTCGATGGTGCTGCCGAGGTCCACCAGCTGGGTCAGCGGGGACAGCTGGGCCGAATCCAGCAGGGCCAGGTGGCGCTCCCACGAATAAGGCTCGAAGTAAGCGTAGTAGACGCTGTCGTGCTCAGGCGCATGCTCAATGGTCATCACCTCGCCGTCGTAGCTGGTCGGGACACGGAACCAGGTTTCGCGGTCGTAGGACGCTACCGCCTGATAATCCTTCCAGCCATCCGGATACGCAGCCTTGGCGGCGTTCAGGAAGCGGATCGTCAGCGGCACCGCCTGCGCGCCCTGCACGCGGAAGTAGAACCACTGGATGATGTCGGCGTGGGAATCCTTGCGGATATTGAGGTCGATATCGCCCGCGGTGGTAACGCTGACGATGTCGATGGCGCCAGCGTCGAACTGGCTGCTAACTTTGATAGACATTGTGTGTCCCATTGGAAAATAAGGCGCCTGTTGCGCAGAGCCCAACATAATACTCCTTCCGCGATTATT
Source organism: Pseudoduganella sp. RAF19 (assembly GCF_052114165.1). NCBI lineage: Bacteria > Pseudomonadati > Pseudomonadota > Betaproteobacteria > Burkholderiales > Oxalobacteraceae > Pseudoduganella > Pseudoduganella sp. RAF19. The sequence goes on from NZ_JBFREF010000007.1 coordinate 12,796, forward strand.
GAAGCTACAATGTTTGCCAAAATCACTATTTTGGAGACTCGTCCATGCAACGTCGCAGCTTCCTGAAAAACACCGCCGCCGCGGCAGGCGCCGGCACGCTGGCAATTCCGGCCATGGCACAGGGGCCGCAAGCGGTCACCTGGCGCATGGCGTCCAGCTTCCCGAAAACGCTGGATGCGATCTTTGGCCCGGCCGAGCAGTTCATCAAGCGGGTGTCTGAACTCACCGGCGGCAAATTCGTGATTCGCCAATACGCGGCGGGCGAGGTGGTGCCGGGCTTGCAAGTGATGGACGCCGTGCAGGCCGGCACGGTCGAAATCGGCCACACGCCGGCCTACTACTATTTCGGCAAAGATCCCACCTTCTGCTTCGACTGTGCCGTGCCTTTCGGCCTGACCTCGCGCCAGCAGACGGCGTGGATGGAGCAGGGCGGCGGCCTGCAGCTGCTGCGCGAGTTCTACAAGGGCTACGGCATCATCAACTTCATGGGCGGGAACACCGGCACCCAGATGGGCGGCTGGTTCCGCCGCGAGATCAAGACGCTGGCCGATATGAAAGGCCTGAAGATGCGCGTGGCCGGCTTCGCGGGGCGCGTGATGGAGCGCATGGGTGTGGTGCCGCAGCAGATTCCGGCCAGCGACGTTTATTCCGCGCTGGAGAAGGGCTCGATCGACGCGGCCGAGTGGGTTGGTCCGTATGACGATGAAAAACTCGGCCTGGCCAAGGTCGCGCCGCACTACTACTATCCGGGCTGGTGGGAAGCGGGGCCGCAGCTATCGTTCTACGTCGGCATCTCTGCTTGGGAAAAGCTGCCGAAGGAATACCAGGCGGCGTTTGAAGTGGCGGCCTATGAGTGCCATGTCCGCATGCAGGCCGACTACGACGCCAAGAATCCCGCCGCGCTGGCCCGCCTGATCAAGAACGGCGTCAAGCTGCACCCGTTCTCGAAAGAGATCATGGACGAAGCCTACAAGATTTCGGTGGCGACGATGGAAGAAGAGTCCGCTAAAAACGCCAAATTCCGCAAGATCTACGAGCCGTGGAAAAGGTTCCGCCACGACCAGAACCAATGGGCCTCGATCGCCGAAGCCACCATGCAAAACTACCTCATCAACGCCACCCGCCGCTAACTTCAGCGGAGGCCGCCGAAGCGGTTGTAGAAGCTGGAGGCGGCGGTGGGGGCTTCGGGGTCTTCGCGGCGCAGCATGGTGAGGACGTGGCGTTCGGATTGTTCCCACGTCAGCCGATACAGTTCGCGCGCCAGGCTGTACGCAGCGGCGCCCGGCCACGGATTGGGCAGCAGCTCGACCGGCAGCTGCGGGTCGTGCAGCTGTACGCGGCGGTAGGCGTGGATCACCAGCGAGCGCACCACGAAAGCCTGTTCGGGATCAACGGGCTCGGCTGCTTCGCGCAGCATGTCCAGCAGCGGCGTGAAGAGATCCACGAATTTGGTGTAGCCGGTTATCACCTCGGACAAATCCCACCCTTCGCCAACCAGATCCGACAGCGGCTTGCCGTGTACGCCGGGCAGCTCGCTCGCCTGGCACACATACACCTTGCTCAGCATGCCCATGCGCTGCAGCAGCGCTTCCAGCGCTTCGTGATCGCCGGCGGGATGGCAGGCGATGCCCGGCGCGATCACGCTGTAGCCCTCCCACAACAATTCCTTGCGCATCAGCGCGCGTTCGGACGCGTCCAGGCCGTTCGTCCCCAGCACCAGGGTCCAGTTGCCCGACCAGTGCGTATCCAGCGGCGAGTAGATGCGGCGGAAGGCCCGGCTCAGCCGTGGCTGCGCGTCCGGCATCACGGCGTAGTTGCTGCGGCGGCCGTCGCGCTGGGCGCCCAGCCAGCCTTCCTGCGCCAGGCGGAACACCGAGGTGCGCACCAGCCTGTCATTCATGCCGAACGGCGCCAGCAGATCGATCAGGCTGCCCAGCCAGACCATGCCTCCGTGGGGCACAACCGCGTCGCCAAAGATGGTCATTACCAGGGATTTCGAGCGCGGTGGCTCGCCGGAAAGAAATCCGGCAATCCAGTCATTGATTTTCTGGTTATTTTGCATAGACCTGAGTTTATACACTGACGACACTCAGGATACAGAAATTTTATATGACTCAAAAAAATAGTATGCAAACGCGAATCTGTATCGTATTATGATCTCACACTCGCTAGGAGACTTCCCACATGTACGCTCAAATGGTGGAAACCGGACTGAAAAATGTCCGTACGCTGGAAGACATGAGCGCCGAAGAGCGCGCTTTCCAGGACCGCATCGACGCCGGCATCAAGATCGAACCCAAAGACTGGATGCCCGAGGCCTACCGCAAGACCCTGATCCGCCAGATTTCCCAGCACGCCCACTCCGAGATCGTCGGACAGCTGCCGGAAGGCAACTGGGTGACCCGCGCGCCGACCCTGAAGCGCAAGTCCATCCTGCTGGCCAAGATCCAGGACGAAGCCGGCCATGGCCTCTATCTCTACAGCGCCGCCGAAACCCTGGGCGTGTCGCGCGATGAGCTGCTGCAGGCGCTGCACAGCGGCAAAGCCAAATATTCGTCCATCTTCAATTACCCAACCCTGAGCTGGGCCGACATGGGCGCCATCGGCTGGCTGGTGGATGGCTCGGCCATCATCAACCAGATCCCGCTGTGCCGCTGCTCCTACGGACCCTACTCGCGCGCCATGATCCGCGTCTGCAAGGAGGAATCTTTCCATGCGCGCCAGGGCTACGACATCATGATGTCCCTCGCCAAAGGCACGCCGGAACAGAAGGCGATGGCGCAGGATGCGCTGAACCGCTGGTGGTGGCCGTCGCTGATGATGTTCGGCCCGTCCGATGCGGAGTCCGTGAACAGCGCGCAGTCCACCGCCTGGCGCATCAAGCTGTTCTCCAACGATGAACTGCGCCAGCGCATGGTCGATCAGACGGTGCCGCAGGCTGAATTCCTGGGCCTGACGATTCCTGACCCGGATTTGAAGTGGAACGAGGAGCGTGGCAGCTACGACTTCGGCGAGATCGACTGGTCGGAATTCCACAACGTCCTGAAGGGCAATGGACCATGCAACCGCGAGCGCCTGCGCACCCGCGTGAAAGCCTACGAAGACGGCGCCTGGTTCCGCGATGCGCTGGTAGCGTACGCCGACAAACACAATAAGGAGCAGGCTGCGGCCTGATCAGAACCCACGGCAGAAAGCAGGTGGCAGCCACATCGTGGCTGCCACCAGGTTCACGCCTTGGGTGTTCCAGGAATTCGAGAAGGAGACAACATGAGCAAAGAATGGCCACTGTGGGAAGTATTCATCCGCAGCCAGCACGGCCTGGCCCACAAGCACGTCGGCAGCCTGCATGCGCCGGACGCCGAGATGGCGATCAATAATGCGCGCGACGTGTACACCCGCCGCAACGAAGGCGTAAGCATCTGGGTCGTACGCGCTGCCGACATCGTATCCAGCGCGCCTTCCGACAAGGGCCCGCTGTTCGAACCGTCCAACAGCAAAGTCTATCGCCACCCGACCTTCTTCCCGATGCCGGAAGAAGTGAAGAACCTGTAAGGCGGCGGCCATGGACAACAAGGTAAATTACCTGCTGCGCCTGGGCGACAACGCCATGGTGCTGAGCCAGCGCCTGGCCGAATTGTGCGGCAAAGGCCCTGCGCTGGAAGAAGATATGGCGCTCTCCAACGTGTCGCTCGACCTGCTGGGCCAGACCCGCATGTGGTACAGCTACGCCGCCGAACTGGAAGGCAAGGAGCGTGACGAAGACAAGCTGGCCTTCCTGCGCGATGCCCACGACTACAAGAATGTGGTGCTGGTCGAACAGCCGAACGGCAATTACGGCATGACCATGATGCGCCAGTTCTTCTTCGACACCTGGCACTACTTCCTGATTGGCGCCCTGACCAAATCGTCCGATCCACGCATCGCGGAAATCGCCGAGAAATCGCTGAAGGAAGTGACCTACCATCTGCGCCGCAGCGGCGACCTGGTAGTGCGCTTGGGCGATGGCACGGATGTGAGCCACAAGTTCATGCAGACTGCGGCCGACGAGCTGTGGATGTACACCGGCGAAGTCTTCATCTACGACGAAGTCGATGAAGCGATGGTTGCCGAAGGCGTTGCGCCACCAGCCGCCATGCTGCGCGAGCAGTGGCTGGCTCACGTGTCCGACATCTTCGGCGAAGCCACTCTGGCCATGCCGCCGGCCGAGGCCTGGATGCAGAAGGGCGGCAAGCAAGGCCGTCACAGCGAACACCTGGGCTATCTGTTGGCCGAGATGCAGTTCCTGCAGCGTGCCTATCCCGGCGCGGAGTGGTGAGATGGATTCGTCGCACGTCTGGACCTTGCTGGCCGGCGTATCCGATCCCGAGATCCCTGTGATCTCGGTGGTGGACCTCGGCATCGTACGCGATGTGCAGGTCACCGGACCTTCGTCCTGCGCCATCACGATCACGCCGACCTATTCCGGCTGCCCGGCGATGCAGGTGATCGCTGACGATATCCAGCAAGCGCTGCACGATTCGGGTATTCAGCAGGTGGACATCATCACCCGCCTGTCGCCGGCGTGGACCACCGACTGGATGAGCGATGCAGGCAAGGCCCGCCTGAAAGGCTATGGCATTGCACCGCCTGCGCAGAAGGTGATCGACATCAGCGGTCTGCGGCGCATTGGCGCGCCTGCCGCGCCGGTCGATCCATTGCGCGCAGGCGTCGCGCGCGGAGCCGTGCCTGCACCCAAAGTCGTGTGCCCGCATTGCGGTTCGAGCCACACCGAAGTCACCAGCCAGTTCGGCTCCACGCCGTGCAAGGCGCTGTACAAGTGCCTGGACTGCAAAGAGCCTTTCGACTACTTCAAGTGCCACTGACATCATGAGCAAATTCTATCCGCTGTCTGTATCGAAAGTGCAGCAGGAAACGCGTGACTGCATCGCTGTCACTTTCGCCGTGCCTGCCGAACTGCAGGACTGTTTCAAATACACGCAAGGCCAGCACTTGACGCTGCGCACCAATATCGAATCGGAAGACGTGCGCCGCTCTTATTCGATCTGCTCCGCCGTGCAGGATGGCAGCCTGCGCGTGGCCATCAAGCGCACGCCGGGCGGTATGTTCTCCTGCTGGGCCAACGATATGCTGAAGCCCGGCGCGACAATCGATGTGATGCCGCCAATGGGCCACTTCAATGTGCCGCTGGACGCGCAGAGCCATCGCAACTACATGGCCTTCGCGGCGGGCAGCGGCATTACGCCTATCCTGTCCATCATCAAGACCACACTGCTGGCCGAGCCGAATAGCAAATTCACCCTGTTCTATGGCAACCGTGCTTCGTCCTCGGTGATTTTCAAGAACGAGCTGATGGAGCTGAAGGATAGCTACCTGGAGCGCCTGAACATCGTTTACGTGATGAGCCGCGAGCAGCAGGACATTGAACTTTTTAACGGCCGCATCACGAAAGAGAAAACCCGGCAATTTCTGGAGCACTGGGTCGATATCAAGGATTACGACGTGGCCTTCATCTGCGGCCCGGAAGACATGATGCACGGCGTCTCCGAAGCGTTGCAGGAAGCGGGTATGGCGAAGTCGAACATCAAGATCGAGCTGTTTGCCGCCAGCATTCCGAAGCACCAGCACAAGGCGCGCGCCCAGACCAGCGCGGAGCCGCACCTGACCGAAGTCACCGTGATCATGGACGGCAGCGCCGCCACCTTCACCATGGAGAAGGACAAGGAATCCATCCTCGACGCCGGCCTGCGCGCGGGACTGGATATGCGCTACTCCTGTAAAGGCGGCGTGTGTTCCACCTGCCGCTGCAAGGTGCTGGAAGGGAAAGTGGACATGGACGTCAACTACGCGCTGGAAGACTACGAAATCGCCCGCGGTTTCGTGCTGAGCTGCCAGAGCTTCCCGACGACCGACAAAGTAATCATCGACTATGACCAGGCTGAATAAACCCACGGCGGAAAACAGGTGGCAGCCACGATGTGGCTGCCACCAGGTTCAAGCCTTGGGTTCTAAAAAAGGAGACCACGAGTGAGCTACGAAAACATCCTGTTCGACATCAAAGACGGCGTCGCGCAACTGACGCTGAACCGCCCCGATAAACTGAACAGCTTCACGCAAGCCATGCACCTCGAAGTGCGCGAGGCGCTGGCGCAGGTCCGCAATGACAAATCCGTGCGCGTGCTGCTGCTGACCGGCGCCGGCCGCGGCTTCTGCGCCGGCCAGGATCTGGGCGACCGCGCCGTTGCTCCCGGCGGCGCGGCGGTCGATCTCGGCGAATCGGTCGAAAAATTCTACGCCCCGCTGGTGCTGGCGCTGCGCGAGTTGCCGATGCCGGTAATCTGCGCCGTGAACGGCGTCGCTGCTGGTGCAGGCGCCAACCTGGCCCTGGCCTGCGACATCGTGCTCGCTGCGAAATCCGCCAACTTCATCGAAGCCTTCTCCAAACTGGGCCTGATCCCGGACACCGGCGGCACCTGGCATCTGCCACGCCTGATCGGCCACGCCCGCGCCACCGGCCTCGCCATGCTGGGCGAAAAGCTGTCCGCCGAACGCGCCGAGCAATGGGGCCTGATCTGGAAAGCCGTGCCGGACGAGGAATTGATGAACGAAGCGCTGGCCATGGCCAGGCACTTCGCCACGGCGCCGACGAAGGGCCTGGCTTTCACCAAGCACGCCCTGCAAGCCAGCTGGCACAACACTTTGGCCGACCAGCTGAAACTGGAAGGTGAAATGATGCGTGAGCTGGGCTACAGTCACGATTATCGTGAAGGCGTCGATGCCTTCATGGCCAAACGCGCTCCCAACTTCAAAGGAGAGTAAGCATGTCCGCCCTCGCACAAGGCAGCACCGTCGCCGTCATCGGCAGCGGCGCCATGGGCTCCGGCATCGCGCAAGTTGCCGCAGCCGCTGGCTACAAGGTCAAACTGTTCGACACGCGCGCCGAAGCGGTGGCGAAAGCCATCGCCGATATCGGCACCGTATTCGGCAAGCTGGTTGAGAAGGGCAAGATGACCGGCGAAGCAGCGTCCGCAGCGCGCGAGCGCCTGCATGGCGTCGGCGTATTGGAAGACGTGGCCGATGCCGCGCTGGTGGTAGAAGCTATCGTCGAAAATCTGGACGTGAAGCGCGCCCTGTTCGGCGATCTGGAAAACATCGTCGCTGAAGACGCCATCCTTGCCACCAATACGTCCTCGATTTCCGTCACTGCCATCGCGGCCAGGCTGCGCAAGCCGCAGCGCCTGGTCGGTATGCACTTCTTCAATCCCGTGCCGCTGATGGCGCTGGTGGAAGTGATCAGCGGCGTGGCAACCGATGCGGACGTGGCGGAAACCGTGTATGACACCGCCGAAGCCTGGGGCAAGAATCCGGTGCACGCCAAATCTACGGCCGGTTTCATCGTCAACCGCGTGGCGCGTCCTTATTACGCCGAGGGCTGGCGCCTGCTGAACGAACAGGCCGCCGATGCGGCTACCATCGATGCCGTGATGCGCGAGGCGGGCGGCTTTCGCATGGGGCCATTCGAGTTGATGGACCTGATCGGCCATGACGTGAACTATTCCGTCACCGAATCCGTATTCCGCGCTTACTACAGCGATCCGCGCTTCACGCCGTCCGTTCTGCAGCTGGAACTGGTGAATGCGGGCCACTTCGGCCGCAAATCGGGTCGTGGCGTTTATCCGTACGGCGAGGGCGTCACAGCGCCCCAGGCGCAGGCGGAGGCGCCGCAGCCGAAGCCGGAATACGTTGGCTACAGTTTCGAGCCGGACGATGCGGCCGCGATCACCAACGTTATCGCGGAACGCCTGAAACAGAACGGCATGGCGGTCACCACGCGCAAATCGGCGGAAGGCCACCGCAAGCACGAAGCGCCGGCTTTCCACTGCAACGGCGCCGCCATCTACCTGACCGATGGCCGCACCGCCACTGCCCGCGCGCATGACGACAATCATCCGGACACCGTGCTGTTCGACCTTGTGTTCGACTACGCCAAATCGCCGCGCATCGCGGTCGCCAAAGCGGACCAGTGCAGCACCAACGCCTTCAATGCCGCCGTGGCCATGTTCCAGGCTGCCGGATTCGCGGTGAGCCGTCTGGATGACGTACCTGGCCTCGCTGTGATGCGTACCGTTGCAATGCTGGCCAACGAAGCCGCCGACGCCGTGAATCAAGGCGTGTGCAGCGCCACTGGCGCGGATACGGCGATGCAGAAGGGCGTCAACTACCCACGCGGCCCGTTGGCCTGGGCCGACCTGGTCGGCGTGAACCACGTCGCCACGGTGCTGGACAACCTGGCACACAGCTATGGCGAGGACCGTTATCGCGTGTCGCCCCTGCTGCGCCGCAAGCAGCAAAGCGGAGCCAAGATCCATGAATGACGCAACACTCCATCCGCAAGCTTTGGCCGAAGCGGCAGGCGCCATCATGTATGAGCGCGATGCCGCCAGCCAGGGCCTGGGTATGAAACTGACGGAAATCCGCCCCGGTTATGCGCGCATGACCATGCCGGTGCGGGCCGATATGCTGAACGGGCACCAGACCTGCCACGGCGGCTTTATCTTCGCACTGGCGGACAGCGCCTTTGCGTTTGCGTGCAACAGCCATAACCACATCACGGTGGGCGCAGGATGCACGATCGACTACCTGGCGCCCGGCCGCCAGGACGACCTGCTCATGGCGGAAGCCATCGAGCGCACCCTGTCCGGCAAGACCGGCATCTACGACGTCACGGTGAGCAACCAGGAAGGGCGCATCATCGCGACCTTCCGCGGCAAGTCGCATCGTGTCAGTGGCCAGCTGGTGACGACTCACGGCTGACGCAAACATATTCGGAGGAGACACCCGATGGTTCAACGTAATCCCGCCCCGTCTGACCTGGAACCGATCGAAAAGGCCAGCCGCGACGAACTCCAGGCCTTGCAACTGGAGCGCATGAAGTGGTCGCTCAAGCACGCATACGAGAACGTGCCGCACTACCGCAAAGCCTTCGATGAGAAAGGTGTGCATCCGGACGATTTGAAGACGCTGGCCGATCTGGCCAAGTTTCCCTTCACTGACAAGAAAACCCTGCGCGACAACTATCCTTTCGGCCTGTTCGCCGTGCCGCGCGAGAAGGTGGTGCGCGTGCACGCATCGAGCGGCACCACGGGCAAGGCAACTGTGGTTGGCTACACGCAGAACGACATCGATACCTGGGCCGGCTGCGTGGCGCGTTCGATTCGCGCTGCCGGTGGCCGCGCGGGCGATATGGTGCACATCTCCTATGGCTATGGCCTGTTCACGGGCGGCCTCGGTGCGCACTATGGCGCGGAACGCCTGGGCTGCACGGTGATTCCAATGTCCGGCGGGCAGACGGAAAAGCAGGTGCAGCTGATTCGCGACTTCGAACCATCGATCATCATGGTTACGCCGTCGTACATGCTGAACATCATCGAGGAATTTCAGCGCCAGGGCGTCGACCCGGCCAAGTCCTCGCTGCAGGTCGGCATCTTCGGCGCCGAGCCGTGGACGGATGCGATGCGCGCCGAGATCCAGGAACGTGCGGGTATCGACGCGGTGGATATCTACGGCTTGTCCGAAGTCATGGGGCCTGGCGTGGCAAGCGAATGTATCGAGTCGAAAGATGGCCCGGTCATCTGGGAAGACCATTTCTACCCGGAGATCATCGATCCCGAAACGGGCGAAGTGCTGCCGGAAGGATCGGAAGGCGAGCTGGTATTTACCACGCTGAGCAAGGAAGCGCTGCCGGTGATCCGCTATCGCACGCGCGACCTCACGCGCCTGTTGCCGCCGACCTCGCGCTCCATGCGCCGCATCGGCAAGATCACGGGGCGTTCGGACGACATGCTGATCATCCGCGGCGTGAACGTGTTCCCGACCCAGATCGAAGAACTGATCTGCAAGATGCACGAACTGGCGCCGCAATACCAGCTGGTGGTGACCCGGGACGGCCATCTGGACAAGCTGGAAGTGCTGGCCGAGCTGCGCCCCGGCGTTGATCCGGCGCAGGGACTTGTGCTGGCAAAAGAACTGGAACACCGCATCAAAACCATGGTCGGCGTTTCGACCAAAGTAAGCATGCTGCCGCCTGACGGCATTGAACGCACCTTGACCGGCAAGGCCAAGCGCGTAATCGACAAGCGACCCAAGGAATAATATGACTGAAGCTTATATCTGCGACGCCGTTCGCACTCCGTTCGGCCGCTACGGCGGTGCCCTGGCATCCGTGCGCGCCGACGACCTGGCCGCCGTGCCTATCGCCGCGCTGATGCAGCGTAATCCCGGCGTGGACTGGAAGCAGGTCGACGACATTTACTACGGCTGCGCCAACGGCGCGGGCGAAGATAACCGCAACGTGGGTCGCATGGCTGCGCTGCTGGCCGGCCTGCCGGTCGAAGTGCCGGCCAACACCATCAACCGCCTGTGCGGTTCCAGCCTGGACGCGGTGGGCATTGCGGCGCGCGCCATCAAGTCCGGCGAAGCGCATCTGGTGATCGCGGGCGGTGTGGAAAGCATGACCCGCGCGCCCTTCGTGATGGGCAAGGCGGACAGCGCCTTCTCGCGCAGCGCGAAGATCGAAGACACCACCATTGGCTGGCGCTTCGTGAACCCGCTGATGAAGGGGAAATATGGCATCGACTCCATGCCGGAAACGGCGGAAAACGTCGCAGAAGAATTCAAGATCAACCGCGCAGACCAGGATGCCTTTGCACTGCGCAGCCAGCAGCGCTGGGCCGCCGCGCATGCCGCGGGCTTCTTCGAAAAGGAAATCGTACCGGTCACGATCCCTCAGAAGAAAGGTGATCCTAAGGTGGTCAGCACCGACGAGCATCCGCGTCCGGAAACCACCATCGAACAACTGGCCAATCTGAAAGGCGTCGTCAAGCCTGAAGGCACGGTCACCGCAGGCAATGCCTCCGGCGTGAACGATGGCGCCTGTGCGGTGCTGCTGGCCTCCGGTGCGGCGGTCGATAAATTCGGTCTGAAGCCGCGCGCCAAAGTGCTGGGCATGGCGACCGCCGGCCTGGCGCCGCGCATCATGGGCTTCGGTCCGTCGCCCGCTTCGAAGAAAGTGTTGGCGCAACTGGGTATGACTATCGAGCAGATGGATGTGATCGAATTGAACGAGGCCTTTGCCGCACAAGGCCTGGCGGTGACGCGCGATCTCGGCCTGCCGGACGATGCTGCCCACGTGAACCCGAACGGCGGCGCTATCGCTATCGGACACCCGCTCGGCGCGTCCGGCGCACGCCTGGTGACAACGGCGCTGAATCAACTTGAACGCACTGGCGGCCGCTACGCGCTGTGCACCATGTGCATTGGCGTGGGCCAGGGCATCGCGCTGGTGATCGAGCGAGTCTGATCATGCCGATCTACGAGATCAACGGCGTGCGTCCGGTCGTGCATCCGGCCGCATACGTACACCCGACGGCAGTGCTGATCGGTGACGTGATTGTTGGCCCGCGCTGCTATGTGGCGCCGCTGGCCTCCCTGCGCGGTGATTTCGGCCGCCTGATCCTGGAAGAGGGCGCGAACCTGCAGGATACCTGCGTGATGCATGGCTTCCCCGGCGCCGACACCGTGGTTGAAAAGGATGGCCACATTGGCCACGGCGCCGTGCTGCATGGCTGCCGCATCGGCCGCAATGCGCTGGTCGGCATGAACGCAGTCGTGATGGATAACGCGGTGGTTGGCCCGGAAAGCATCATCGCGGCCTGCGCTTTCGTGAAGGCCGGCTCGGAAATCCCGCCACGCAGCATGGTGATGGGTACGCCCGCCAAGGTGGTGCGCCAGGTGAGTGACCAGGAACTGAAGTGGAAGGAAGGCGGCACGGGCCAATATCACGAGCTGGCCATGCGCTCGATGCAAACCATGCACGAGGTGGAGCCGGACACCGAAGTGGCGCCGGACCGTCCTCGCATGCAATGGGACACCTCGCTGCCTATGCATCTGCACAAGCAATCAAATAAATCGGAGACTTGAACAAATGGCACAAACTCTGCAAAGCTTCATCGGTGGCCGCTGGCATGGCAAGGAGGCCGCGACGCCGCTGTACAACGCACTGACCAATGGCGTGATCTATCACACCCACGCCGAGAAGCTGGACTTCGCGGAAGCGGTGCACTACGGCCGCAAGACGGGCATCCCTTCGCTGATGAAGCTGGACTTCCAGCAGCGCGCCGCTTGCCTGAAGGCTTTGGCGCTGTACCTGATGGAGCGCAAGGAAGAGCTGTATGCGATCTCGCACCTGACCGGTGCAACGCGTCCGGACAGCTGGGTGGATGTGGAGGGCGGCATCGGCACCCTGTTCGCCTACGCCAGCATGGGCAGCCGCGAGCTGCCTTCGTCCAATGTGCTGCATGAAGGCCCGGCCATGGCGCTGGGTAAGCGCGGCGGCTTTGCAGGAACGCACATCCTCGTGCCACGTGGCGGTATCGCAGTGCATATCAATGCGTTCAACTTCCCGATCTGGGGGCTGCTGGAAAAGTTCGCACCAAGCTTCCTGGCGGCGATGCCGTGCATCGGCAAGCCTGCCACGGCAACCAGCTATCTGACCGAAGCACTGGTCCGCATGATCAACGATTCCGGACTGCTGCCGGAAGGCGCGCTGCAGCTGGTGATTGGTTCGACCGGCGATCTGCTGGACCGCCTGCAAGGTCCGGACGCGGTGACCTTCACCGGTTCCGCCGACACTGCCGCCAAGCTGCGCTCCAACAGCAATATTCTTAATAACTCGATTCCGTTCACCGCCGAAGCGGACTCGCTGAACTGCGCGATTCTGGCGCCGGATGTCACGCCGGATGATCCTGAATTCGATCTGTTCGTGAAAGAAGTGGCGCGCGAGATGACCGGCAAAGCGGGCCAGAAATGTACCGCCATCCGCCGCATCATCGTGCCGCAGAACCGCGTGGATGCTGTGGCGGAGCGCCTGCGCGATCGCCTGTCGAAGGTCGTTGTCGGCGACCCGTCGGTGGAAGGTGTGCGCATGGGCGCCCTGGCTTCCAAAGACCAGCAGCGCGACGTGGCCGAGCGCGTGGCGATGCTCGCCAAGGGCAATGAAATGGTATTCGGTTCGGACTCGCTCAAACTGGTCGGCGAAGGTGTGGCGGAAGGCGCCTTCTTCTCGCCGACCCTGCTGTTGTGCCGCAATGCGCTGAGCAACGATGCGGTACACGACGTGGAAGCCTTTGGTCCTGTCAGCACCATGATGACCTACAACGATATGGACGAAGCGCTGGAACTGGCCGCGCGCGGCAAGGGCAGCCTGGTGTCGACGCTGGTGACCAAAGATCCGATGATCGCCGCCCGTGCCGTGCCAATCGCCGCGGCTTCGCATGGCCGCGTGCTGGTGCTGGAGCGCGAAGCGTCCGTCGATTCCACCGGCCATGGTTCGCCGTTGCCGCAGCTGAAGCACGGCGGTCCGGGACGCGCGGGCGGTGGCGAGGAGCTGGGCGGCGTCCGCGCGGTGCGCCACTTCCTGCAGCGCGCGGCGGTGCAGGGATCGCCGACCATGCTGTCGGCCATCACGGGCGAGTATGTGCGCGGTGGCGCGGTGCGCGAGAGCGAGGTTCATCCGTTCCGCAAACACTTCGAAGATCTGGTAGTAGGCGATTCGCTGCTCACGCATCGCCGCACGGTCAGCGAGGCGGATATCGTCAACTTCGGTGGCGTGTCCGGCGACTACTTCTACATGCACTTTGACGAGATTGCTGCGAAGGATACGCAATTCGGCAAGCGTATTGCACACGGCTACTTCGTGCTGTCGGCTGCTGCGGGTCTGTTCGTGTCGCCGGCGCCGGGACCTGTGCTGGCCAACTATGGCCTGGACAACCTGCGCTTCATCACGCCGGTGGCGATTGGAGACACCATCCGTGCGCGCCTGACCTGCAAGCGCAAGGTGGATCGCAACCGCAAGGACGACAAAGGCGTCGGCCAGGGCGTGGTAGCATGGGACGTACAAGTCACCAACCAGAACGATGAACTGGTTGCCAGCTACGATATCCTGACGCTCGTCTCCAAGCGCGCCTGATCGCCCCGTCTCCGGGCCGGCGCCTGCGCGGCGGGCGTCCGGCCAATAAGGAGACAGAATGCAGATAAGCCGTTCCATCGTCCACGGCGCCACCCGGGCGCCGCTCATCCTCAGCGCTCTCGCCAGTGCATTCCTCGCCGCCGCCCAAGCCGCACCTGCTACAACTCAGGCTGCAGCCGTCACGCCCGTCGCTGCCGTCGCACCTGCCGGCACGCCGCCGGCGCCAGGTCCGGAAGTGCGCAAGTTCCTGAAGTACGATGCTCCTCTGATCGCCCTGGCGCACGTGCGCGTGATCGACGGCACCGGCGCCGCCCCGCTGGAAGACCGCACCGTCATCCTGCGCGATGGCCGCATCGACAGCATCCTGGCTGCCAATGTAGCGCCGCCGAAGGATGCGCAGGTGATCGATCTGAAGGGCCGTACGGTTATGCCGGGTCTGGTCGGCATGCACAATCACCTGATGTACACGGCTTCGCTGAATCAGGACGAGGAGGGAAAGCTGCCGCCGCCAGGCTTCTTTGTCACCGAAATCGCCTTCACGGCGCCGCGCCTGTATCTGGCGTCTGGCGTAACGACCATGCGCACTACCGGCAGCATTGAACCCTACAACGACCTGAATATCCGCCGCGCCATCGATGCGATGCAGATTCCCGGTCCGCATCTCGATGTGACCGGCCCTTATCTTGAAGGCAAGGGCACCGTCTTCCCGCAGATGGCGGTGCTGGAAGAACAGGCTCACGCCCGCAAGACCGTCGCGTTCTGGGCCACTGAAGGCGCAACCTCGTTCAAGGCCTATATGAACATCAGCGCGCCGGTGCTGGGTGCGGCCATCGACGAGGCGCACAAGCATGGCATCAAAATCACCGGACACCTGTGCGCCGTCAGTTACCGCGAGGCCGCCGCACTGGGTATCGATAATCTGGAACACGGCCCGGTCTTCACGGATACCGAATTCGTCGCCAACAAGCAGCCGAACCGCTGCCCGACCGGCGCGGAAATGCAGGCGTCGTGGGAGAAGCGCGAGATCGGCAGCCCGGAAGTGCAGGAGCTGATTCGCGACCTGGTACAGAAGAAGGTCGCCGTCACTTCCACGCTGCCAGTGTTTGAAGCCTTTGTCGCCACCCGTCCGCTGCTGTCGAAGAAGCAGATGGAGATGATGTCGCCCGAATCGCTGCGCAGTCACTTGGCCGCGAAAGCCACGGCGGCTGGCAATTCCGAGCGCGCCGCAAAGCAAGAGGCGATGCTGAAGAAGGAAATGGCCTTCGAACTGGCTTTCGTGCGCGCAGGCGGCACGCTGCTGGCCGGACCTGACCCCACCGGCAATGGTGGCACCTTGCCCGGCTTCGGCGATCAGCGCGAGCTGGAATTGCTGGTGGAGGCTGGCTTCACACCGCTGGAGGCAATCCGTATCGCCACCTACAATGGTGCGCGCTTCCTCGGCCTGCAGGACCGCATCGGCACCATCGAACCTGGCAAGCACGCTGACCTGATCGTGATCGACGGCGACCCGTCGCAACGCATCAACGACATCGAGAACGTGGAGACGGTGTTCAAGGATGGTCTGGGTTACGATTCCGCCAAACTGCGCGCCTCGGTGCGCGGCATGGTCGGCATTCGCTGACTTTTTTGCCACAAGCCGCGAAAAAGACATTGAACTGAAGGCCCCCGTGTACCAAGCTGTATTTTTGGGGATGGGGGAACGAACATGGCTAAGCATAAGCTGTGGGGGATAGTCGCGTGCCTGCTCATAACAGGCCAAGCGATAGCAGGGGCCAACGAAGCGCGTCTGGCGCGCGGCAAATACCTGGTGGAAGGCGTGCTGGCTTGCGCCAACTGCCACGGCGTGCGCGATGAGAAGGGGCGCGTATTGGCGGAGAAGGGCATGTCCGGCGGCTTCCACCTCGTGGAGCCCATGTTCGATGCCTATGTCCCCAACATCACGACCGATCCCGAAACCGGTATCGGCAAATGGACAGATGCCCAGCTGGGCAAGGCGATCCGCGAGGGTGTGCGGCCGGATGGCAGCATCCTGTCGCCGTTGATGCCGGTGGAGTATTACCGCACGCTGTCCGACGATGATCTCAAAGCGGTCATTCTCTACTTGCGCGCACAGCCTCCCGTGAAATCCGTGGTGCCTAAGTCCACATGGAACTTCCCGCTGCCACCGACTTATGGTCCGCCGCTGGTCAACGTAAAAGCCCCGTCGCCAAGGGACAAGGTGGCTTACGGCCGCTACCTCATCACGCTGGGGCACTGCCTGGAATGCCACACACCGCGCGGCGAAAAGGGCCAGCTCGATGCAACACGGCTTGGCGCGGGCGGGCAATCGATCAATGGTCCATGGGGCGAGTCCATCTCGCGCAATATCACTTCCCATGCTGAGGGCTTGAGAGACTGGTCGGACACCGAGATCGCTACCGCCATCCGCACCGGCATGGACCGTAGCGGCAAACACTATCGCCCGCCGATGGCCTTCGACTGGTACCACAACATCAGCGATGCCGACATCACGGCGATGATCGCCTACCTGCGCACGCTGCCGCCCGTGGAGAGTGTTGCGAAATAAGCGGTAGTGACATTGCGCGACTTTTGACGAGGGGGCCTGCACGTATGATGGGGCTCCCTTAACTTCACGCCATTTCACCGATGAAGAAACTTGCCCTTGCCGTGACCATCGCCACTGCGGCCGCAGGCTGCGCCACCATCCAGAAAGTATCCATCGATTCGAATTCCGTCAGCGTGATGAAGGGCCAGACCGTAGCGCTGACCACGCGTGCGGCCAAACCTGATTTTGCGGCGCAGACGGCCGGGAAAGCGGCTTTTGCGGTCCTGGGTGCCGTGGCCATGATCAGCGCGGGCAATGAAATCATCAGGACCAATGACGTGCAAGACCCGGCCGGCGATATCAGCCGCTGGCTGGGCGACGATCTGCGCGATATACGCGGCATGCAAGTGGTCGCGCCGATCACGGTCACGTCAGGCGACGCGGAGCAGTTGGCGAGCGCTGCATCCGGCAAGGCCAGGTACGTGCTGGATGTGGAAACCGTGAACTGGATGTTCGGCTACTTCCCCACCGACTGGTCGCACTACCGCGTGATGCACGTGGCGAACGCGCGCCTGGTTGATGTCGCAACGAGGAAGGTGGTGGCGCAAGGCCAGTGCAAACACATGGCCGAATCGAATACCGATGCGCCGACCTACGATGAGTTGCTGGACAACCGCGCTGCGGCGCTGAAGAAGGAGCTGTCGGTCGCCTCGCTGGAATGTGCCAGCACCCTGAAGAAAGAGATGCTGGCCTTGTAATCAGGCGCGCGAGGCTGCTGGCGCGGGCGCGGCTTGCTGCGCCTGGCGCGCGGATTGCAGCAGCCAGACACCGCTCAGGATGAAGGCCATTGCAGCGATGCTGGTGCCGTCCAGTGCTTCGCCGGCGATGGTGTGGCCGATGATCAGGGCGACCACGGGCGGCAGGTAGGTCACGCTGGCTGCGCGCAACGCGCCCAATTCCCCCACCAGGTAGTAATACAGCATATAGGCCACGCCGGTGCCGGCGATGCCGAGGCCGGCGATCAGGCCGACGCAGGCGACCGTGTCACCGGCGATGCGGCCGATGCCGTGCAGGTCGGTCACGGCCAGCAGCATCACCAGCGCGGCGCCGATCTGGTAAGTGGAGAGTGCCGCGGCCGGAATGCCTTTGTCGACCAGGAAGCGCTTCGCGTAAACGAAGGAGCAGCCGACGCTGAGCGAACCGGCCAGCATATAGGCCACGCCGACCGGATCGACAGCGCTGGCTTGCCACGGCCGGGCGATCAGTGCAATGCCAACCAGGCCAAGCGCCAGGCCGCCCAGTGCTGCGCGTCCCACTTTTTCTTCGCGCAGGAAGAGCAGGGCAGTCAGGAAGGAGCTAAGCGGAATCGCACCACTCAGCATGCCCGCGATGGCGGACGGCAGCAGCCGCGCCCCTGCGGCGTAAGCGAAGTAGTAGAGCGCCGTCGCCAGCAAGCCCATTACGATGTAGTGGCGCCAGTAGCGCAGGTGCGACCAGCTGAGCAAGCCGCGCAGCAGCGCATAGGCCAGCAGGGGGAAGAAGCCGAACACCGCGCGCAGCAGAACCACCTGTCCGGCAGGGATCAGGGCGGTGGCCCATTTCATGAAGATGAAGTTGGCGCCCCAGATCAGTCCAAGCAGGAGGTAGGCGGCGTAGGCGGTGCGTTTCATGGTCAAACTCATTCAGAAAGCTTCATTCTCGGTTCGCACGGCCGAGGCGACAAACGATTATATTTATGCTTTGGTATAGAAAAACTATAGCATGGACCGTATGCCGCCCTTGAAAGCGCTGGCCGTCTTCGACGTGGCCATGCAGCACCGCAGCTTCGCGCTGGCGGCGGAGGCGCTATCGGTCACACCCGGCGCGGTGGGCCAGCAGATACAGCGCTTGGAAGAGTGGCTGGGCGTAACGCTGTTCGTGCGCAAGGTGCGCGCGGTGGAGCCGACGCCGGCGGCTGAAGAATACTGGCGCGAGATCCGCCCGGCGTTGTCCGCAATCAGCCGTGCCAGCAGCGCCTTGCGCCACAGCGGATCGCAGGAGCTGTGCATCTCCATGCCGCCCACCTTTGCGGCAAAGTGGTTCAGCAACCATATGGCGCGCTTTGTTGAGCAACATCCCGGCATCACGCTGCGCGTGAGCGCGTCCACAGCGATAACGGATCTGGCCAGCGGCGCGGTCGATCTGGCAATTCGCCATTACGACGGTGTACCGGCTGCGGATTTACAGGCCACTTTGCTGACCCACGACAGGATCACGATCTTCTGCGCACCGGGTTATGTGGAGCGCCTGGAGTTGCACGAGCTGGCCGATGTGCGCCGCGCGACCTTGCTGCATACGACGCTGCATCCGCACTGGGTCGAATGGCTTGGGCGTTTTGCGGGGATGACCCCGGAACAGGTGGACGCCATCGGCGGCCTGCACTTCGATCAAACCCTGCTTGCCATCGAAGCGGCCCGTCGTGGGCGGGGACTGGTGCTGTGCAGCGCGCTGCTGATCGAGGAGGAGCTGGCGGAGGACGGCCTGTATGCCCCCTTTGACTGCGAGCTGGAACTGCCGAAGAGCTATTACCTTGTGCAGCCATCCGCCGCGGCTTTGCGTCCGGCGGCGGAGCTGCTCAAGGAATGGATACTGGCGGAGTTTACAGCTTGAACGGATTGTCGATGGTATGCGATGGTTCGGTGAACCAGCGCGGGCCGTCTTCCGCCATGTAGAAGTGGTCTTCGTGGCGTACGCCGAATTCGCCCGGCACTACGATCATCGGCTCATTGGAGAAGGTCATGCCGACGTCCAGCGGGGTCTTGTCGCCGCCCACCAGATAGGGCCATTCATGGATGTCCAGGCCGATACCGTGGCCGGTGCGGTGCGGCAGGCCTGGCAGTTTGTACTCGGGACCGAAGCCGTTGGCTTGCAAGGAGCGGCGTGCGGCCTGGTCGACTTCCTCGCAAGGGACGCCCAGCTGCGCGGCTTCGAATGCAGCCTGCTGTGCCGCCTTCTCCGCATTCCACACGAAGCGCTGGCGCTCGCTTGGTTCGCCGAAGACATAGGTGCGCGTGATGTCGGAAATGTAGTTCAGCAGCTTGCAGCCGGTGTCGATCAGTACCGTGTCGCCTTGCTTCAGCGTTTGCACGTAGCTGACGCCGTGTGGGAAGGATGTGGCCACGCCGAACAGCACGATCACGAAATACGATCCGGCCGGTGCGCCGACCTTGCGGTGGGCGCGGTCGATGAACTCGGCCACTTCGGTGGTCGTGATGCCTTCGCGCAGAATGCTGGCGGTGGCGATGTGCACGGCCAGGGTCATGTCCTTGGCGCGCTGCATCAGGGCGATTTCGGCCTTGGACTTGCGGGTGCGGCAGTGCGCCGTCACATTGCGCGCGTTCTCCAGCGCGTAGCCATTGGCCAGCGGACGGATGCCGTCGTAGATGAAAAACGCTGCCGATTCGTCGATGCCAACGCGCGGCGGCTGTGCAGGATTCGGCGCAATGCCCATGCGGGCCAGAACGCCGATAAACAGCTGATAAGGGCTTTCGTGCTCGTGCCAGCAATTCACCCGGCCTTCGATCAGCATGAAGTCGTTCAGCGTATCTTCCTCGAAGGCGGGGGCGATGTACTCGACGGGACCATTTGCGGGCAGGATGGCGCCAACCATGCGCTCGCTCGGATGCCATTTGGTGCCGGTGAAGTAGAGCAGGTTGCTGCCTGCGTTGATGTAGATCGCTGCAATGCCTTGCTGCTGCATATAAGCCTGCGCGCGGGCGATGCGTGCCTGATGCTCTTCCTTGCCGATGGGGACGGCGCCTGCCGTCATGTCCTTCAGGCTGGCCAGTGCCTCTTCAACCGTTTTTCCGCCGATGCCGATGCTCATGGTGTCCTCCGAAAATCAAGGCCGCCATCATAGCACCGGCCGCAAGGCCAAAACCGCCTTGTGCAGGGATCGTCATCGCGTATGCGGAGTGCTGCACACGAAAAAAACCGCCGGCCCAGGGGAGGTACCGGCGGGGAAGTGGAACCACAAACTGTGATTACTGGGTCACCAGGCTGACCTTATCCACTACGAAGGAGGTTTGCAGCGACGAGTCTTCCGTCATTGCGAACGACAGGCGCACCGTCTGGCCTTTGTAAGGCAGCAGATCGAAGGTGCGGATCTGGTAGCCGCTGGCCGCGTTCACGTTGGAGTAAGTTGCCAGCGTGGCCAGGGTGGTGCCTGCGGTGTTCTTCACAGTCACCACCAGCTTGTCGTAGGCGGTGCTGCCCGATTCCGCAGTGTCGATGTGCAGCGCGAAGCTCAGGGTTGCCGAGGTCACGGTCGATGGGATCGCCACGTCCTGGGTGATGGTCTCGGAAGCGGTGGTGCCGTTACCGCCCAGCCATGCGAAGCGGGTGCCTTCGTAGGCGGTCTGGCCGCTGTAGCTGCCGATCACGCCGGTGGTGCCGGCCCATGGCGAAGTGCCGGACTCGAAGCCGCCGTTTACCACGCGTTCGGTCTGCGAACCGCCCACGGTCAGGGTGGCGTTGTTCGAGTTCACGGTCGCTGCCGGCGAAGCGGAGTCGGTCACCGATGCGTTGAACGAAGCGCCGTTGTCGGCAGCCTGCGCGGTGAAGGAGTAGGTAGCCGAAGTGGCGCCGGAAATCAGCGAGCCGTTGCGATACCACTTATAGCTGTAAGGCGCGGTGCCGCCCGATGCTGCCACGGTGAAGCTGGCGGTGCCGCCGGCAGACACGGTCACGTTGTTCGGCTGGGTAGCGATCGCCAGTGCCCCCGATACCACTTCATCCACGTCGGCGCCGACGTTAATTGCAGCGTAGGCGCGCTTGACGGCGGTCGACTCTTTGGAACCCACGCCATACAATTCCTCGGCTGCCTGAATGACCTTGGTACGTGCGTCCGCATAGTTGGTGGACGAGGTGAACTTGGTGGTATTCGCCTTGAACCAGATGCGATAGGCCTTGTCGTTGCCGATACCCGTCATGTTCTTCGGGGTCTTTGTCAGGTAGGAGCTGTAGTAGTCGCTGGTCGAGCTGGAGCTGGAACCCTGCGACAGGAAGTAGAACATGCGGTTGTTCGGGCCGGAGCTGTAGTGCACGTTCAGATTGCCGAGGGTGCTGCTCCATGCGTTAGGGCTGGTGCCGTCCTTGCTTGGCTTGTACAGCCAGCGCAGCGGCTGGCCGCTCTTCGAGATTTCAGCACCCATCACCCAGTCATTGCCGGTGTTCGGGATGACGCTGCCGGTGCCGCCTGCGCGGCCATAGGCTTCCACCATTTCGCCGTTGATGTCCGAGTTGGATTCGTTCAGGCCACCGGATTCGCCGGAGTAGGTCAGGTTGGACGTGGCATCGGTCACGCCGTGGCCCATTTCGTGGCCAATCACGTCGATGGAACCGAGGTTATTGAAGGACGTGCCGCCGTCACCGATGTACATGCACTTGCAGCCCGGCTCGAAGAAGGCGTTGTCGTATTGGGTGTCGACGTGGACCGCGATGTAGGTCGCGGTGTTGTTGCCATCCAGGGACTGCCAGCCCAGCACGTTCTTCATCGTGTCGTAGGTGTTCATCAGGCCCCACAGCGCGTTCACTGCGGCGGTCTGGCCGTTGGCGTTGGTGGTGCTGCCGCCGTTGACGTACTGCTGGCCGTCGCCCCAGGTGTTGGTGCTGTTGGTGTAGATGGAGCCGGCTTGCGGATTGGATTCCGGCGAGTGGTTGGCGTTGGTGATCGCCATACCGCCGAAGGTGCCGCCTACGCCGCGCGTGGCGTCCAGCATCTTGTAGGTGGAACCGGACAGGGTGGTCTGGATTGGTACGTCGCCGTTGTACTGGCTGTGGCCGGTGCCGGTCACGGTTTCCAGCGCATCCCACTGCTTGATGGTGACGCCGGTCAGCGCGCTCACCACGGTGTCGCGGTAGACCAGCTGCTTGTTGTTGACCATGCGGGTTTTGACCAGGTAGGCCAGCTCGTAGTGATCAACCACGTCTTCCACGTCCACCGCGTTCAACTGGGCATCGGACTTGTTGCCGGCGGACGGCAGGCGCACCTGTTTCATCACCGGCCAGATCAGCAGTTCGGCTTCAGGCTTCCAGCGATGGGTGCCGTTCGGCGCCACACGTTTTACGACCAGGTCGATCGCTTCGTCGGCGCTGACGGTCGGGGTGGTGTCCGGTGCGCCTTTGCCACCGGCCTTGGCGGCGCGGGATGCGTCCAGCCCTTCGCGGCGGTTAGATGCCGATTCGCTGACGATGTCGCCATTTTGGTCGCTGACGATGACCGAATCCGAACCAAACACGCGCAGGCCGCGCCAGGTGTGAGCGGCGCGCGTGATGCGCTGGCCGTGGGTGCCTGGGTGCTGGCTAGTAATCTTATAGCTGTGATCGCTGTCCAGGCCTGCGGCGCCGCGGCGGTTGTTCAGCTTGTCCAGGATGTTGGCCTTGTCCGCGTCAGTCAGGGCCTGGCCCGGAGCGGACATCAGTGAATCCGGCAAAGCTTGCGCGAATGCGCATGCGAACGGCAGTGCTGCGATGGCAGCGGCGAGGATGCTCTTTTGAAGTTTCATCGTCTCTCCAGATGACGTGGTGGGTAGGAGAGCCGGAACTTAATCCTCCCGATCCGGTGAAGTCAAAAAAGTTGTGAAATGAGTCAAGCCCAGGAAATCTGTTCAAAATGAGACATACTGTTTTCGGAGATCGCGCGCGTATAGCGCTAATCGCACCAACTTGGCGCACTGTTACGAGAAGTTGTCGGCTTACTGCAACAAACTAGACTTGCCTCTCTAAATTCGTGTTTGGCGCAACACAAATATGTATCGAATTGTCGCGTCGTCGTTGCAATAGTTTAATTTTGCGATTTACACTAGCCCGTCACCGTTGAGGCATCTGTTTGTGAGGGCGCATCACTCATGCTGTCAATTTCAACCAAAGTCGAACGCATCGTCGCGGAATCGCCGTTTCTGAGCGAGGGGCTGCGTCGCGGACTGATCAACCTGTCGGAACTGGCGCGCCAGCTGCAACCGCAGCTTCAGACCGACCTGTGGAAACCTGTCGGCCAGGCGGCCGTCGTCATGGCCCTGCGCCGCGTAGCCAACCGGCTGCCCGATGCGGACAGCCACGAGATCGTGCTGGCGCAGAAGTCCGGCCAGCTGACCGCCCGTACCGATCTGGTGGAATTCACCTTTCGCCGCTCCGAGCTGACCGATGAATGCCATCGCCAGCTGCTGGAGAAGGTAGGCACGGGCCACGGCCTGTTCCTGACCGTCACGCGCGGCATCAACGAGGTGATGGTGATCTGTAGCCGCCCGCTGATCCCGATGGTGGAGGAAGTCTTCGGCGACGAGCGCCTGCTCGCGCGCCTGGAGAACCTGAACGCCGTCACCTTGCAGCTGACCGCCGATTCCTGGCGCACGCCGGGCATCTACCACGCGATCCTGAAAAAGCTGGCATGGGACAAGGTCAACCTGATCAATCTGATCTCGACCCACACCGAGCTCACACTATTATTAGAGAAGGAATATACGGGGGCGGCGGTGACGGTGCTGTCCACCATGATTACCCATTAGTTGGCGAAGGCCAGCTCGCTTTCCTTGATGTCCGCGATCGGGCCGAGAATGGACCCGTCGAAGTCGCGCGGTGCGTGGCGCCGCTCGAACAGTTGCGGCAGATCCGGGTTTGCCAGCGCGCCCCGGCCCAGCGCCACGACATCCGCACCCAGATCGAGCGCTTCGCCGCTGCGTTCGACGCTATGCAGAGAACCGTTGGCGATAATCGTGACGCCGGGGGCAAAGCGCCTTGCCAGTGCAATCAGGCTGTCGTGACCGTTCTCAAAAGCCGGCTTCCAGGCCTCGAACTCGGTCACATGGATGAAATCGGCGCCTGCGCGGGCCAGCGTGCCGAAAATGACCTCCGCGTCGGCCTCCCGGCCCGGCCATTTGCTGGTGAAGTCATTCACCTTGCCTTGTGATATGCGAATTCCAACCGGCACCAGGTCACCAACGGCGCTCTTCACGGCTTTGACGATTTCTTCCAGCAGGCGCACGCGGCCGTGCACATCGCCGCCCCAGCGGTCGGTGCGCAGATTGGTATGCGCGGTCAGGAACTGGTCCAGCAGATAGCCGTTGGCGCCATGGATTTCGATGCCGTTGAAGCCGCCGGTCCGCACCGCGCGCAGGGCAGATTGCACGAAGCTGTCGATTACCTCGGCGATTTGCTGTTCGCTGATTTCCTGTGGCGTGGCATATTCACCTGTGCCGTAATAGAAGGTCATCTGCTTGCCCTTCGGCTGCACCGGAGAAGGTGCAATGGTATGGGCGCGATAGGCATTGCCCTGGCTGAGGGCGCCTGCGTGCATGAGCTGGGCGAAGATCAGTGCGCCGTGCTGCTGCACCTCTTGCGTGACTTGCTTCCATGCAGCGGCCTGGGCATCGTCCGCGATGCCGGGCTGGTTGCGATAGCCTTGCGAGAACGCCTTATCGGTGTAGATCCCTTCCGTCATGACCAGACCGAAGCCGCCCTTGGCGAAGCGGCGGTAATAGTCGCGCATGGCCTGCGTGGCCAGGCCGTCCGCGGTCGCCGTAATCCGGGTCATTGGCGCGACAGCCAGCCGGTTTTTCAGATTCGTGCCATTCATATCGTGTTTTGATAAAATTTTGCTGAGAGAGTCGTTCATGATCTTCACTTTCCAAAAGGGACGCTGCGGTTGCAGTGCATGGAAGTCATCATAGGCATCGGTGCACACTTGAGAAAGCATCAGAAAGTGAAGCCGTCTTATCAAAAATCGTTATAAATGCAGATTTCAGACCTTCGCATTTTTCTCTCGGTGGTGACTGCCGGAAGTTTGTCGGCAGCCGCGCGCCAGCTCGACATCGGGCCGATGCAGGTATCGCGGCGGATCGCGGTTCTGGAGGAGGAGCTTGGCGTGCGGCTGTTTCACCGGACCACGCGTTCGGTATCGCTCACTGCGGAAGGTGAAGCGTTTCTGCCCTACGCGAATACAATGGCCGAAGCGGAAGAGAGCGCACGCGGGGAGCTCAGTCCGGCCTCGGCCACGGTTTCCGGCGTGCTTCGCCTCACCGCGCCAAGCGTGTTCGGCCAAACGGTCGTGCTGCCGATGTTGTCCGCGCTGCTGGAGCAGCATCCGGATTTGCGCGTCGATCTCGACTTGTCCGACCGGGTGGTCGATATCGTTGGACAAGGCCTCGATCTGGCCTTGCGCGTGGCAACGCTTGGCGATTCGGATCTGGTAGCGAAGCGGATGGTGAGCAATCCGCGTGTCATCTGCGCATCGCCGCGCTACCTGAAGCGCTATGGTGTGCCATCAACGCTAGCTGAGCTGGAGCTTCATCAGTGCATCGTGCTGCAGGCGGTAGCACGCTGGCCCTTTGTTATCGATGGAAAGCTGCAGCATCGGCGCATGAATGCCCGGCTCACCACGAGCAATGTGGACGCCGCCCGCCTCGCGGCGCTGCAGGGGCTCGGGCTGTCCATGCTCACTTACTGGGACGTTTATCGCCAGCTGCGAGAAGGCAGCCTGGTCAGCATTGAGCTGGAGGATGCGGCGATGGAAGACCTGTCCGTGTGGGCTGTGATGCCAACACGGCGCTATGTTCCGACCCGCGTCAAAGTATTTTTGGCGGCGCTTGAGAGGGAGCTGATGGTCAAGCTCTGATAAGCCTCCCAGCTGGAGCGCTCGACCCAATTGTGCATCAGCATGCCATCTTCGCGGACTTGCCACACGGCGGTGCCGGTGAAACGGACTTCGCGTTGGTCGGGGGGCAGGCCGAACATGCCGTTGTTGCGGCCGCTGACGATCCAGCGCGAGGCGACGCGGCTGCCGTCGGCGTTCTGGAAAGTCTCGACCACTTCGAATGCCAGTCCGCTGATCTGTTGGTTGAATTGTTTTGCCCAGGCCTTGAAGCTGGTCCTGGAGGCGATGTCCACGCCGCCAGAGGTGATGACAAAGTCCTCCACGCAGAAGCGGTCGATGGCGTCAAAGTCCTTGCCCTGCCACACAGCGGCCCAGAAGGCTTCGACGATGTTCACTGAATTCATTGGGATCTCCGGGTTGTAACGAAATAGGCAGCTGCCAGTGCACCGAGGAACAGCACGGCAGCGAATGCGATGGCGCCGGCTTCCATGCCGATGCGGTCGATCAGGAAGCCGCAGGCGACCGGCAGCAGGCCGGCCGGGATATAGGCGCCGATATTGAGCAGGGAAATGGCCTGTGCGCGCTGCGCGTCCGGCACGCGCACGCCGATGGCGCTCAGGCCGCCGAGCTGGCCGAGGCCCTGTCCCATGCCGCCCAAAACAGCGGCGAGCAGGAGCAGGGCGGGAGCTTCGGTATGGATAGCCGTGGTCACCGCGATCATCGCCAGGGCAGTCGCGCTAGCGCCAAACTGCAGAATGGTGCGGATCGGCAGATGTTTCAGCGCCAGTTGCGCGCCAGTCGCGCTCATGAACATCAGGCAGGCCGTTCCACCCGCCACCAAAGGGCTGCTGACGTGCAGTAGCTTGGACAGCAAGGCCGGTCCCAACGCCAGGACGAAGGAAGTCGCCGACAGACCCGGCGCGAACACGGCGACTCCTGATGCAATATCCATCCGGTATTGCGCCTGCACCGTCGGCAGACGCCAGGCCAGGCCGGCGCGGCCAACGTGGGTCGAAGGCCGTGTCATGAGCACGATAAGCGCAGTCGCGATCAGCAACAGTTCGGTGATGAAGATGGCCGGCGCCGGCTGCGCGATCAGCTGCGCCAATGTGCCGGCCAGCAGCGGCCCCAATCCTGCTCCAACGACCATCGCAATCGACGCCGCTTGCGAGGCCTGGCGCTTGCGCTCCGAGCCGCCTGCCTCGACCACGGCAGCCATACCGGCAGCGACGCCGGTGCCTACCGCTACGCCGGTCAGGAAGCGCGCCGCCACCAGCGCATGGACCGAGGCGGCCGTGGTGAACAGAACGCAGGCCAGCATGGCGAGAGCCAGGCCGGGCGCCAGCACGGCCTTGCGGCCGAAGCGGTCCGACAACTGGCCCGCCACCAGGAGCGCGCCAATCAGACCTGCGATGTAGGCCGAGAAAATCACGGTCATCGAGGCCGATGAAAATGCAAATTGGCGCTGCCAGTACACGTACAGCGGCGTGGCCGAATTGGACAAGATGAACACCGCTGTCACCAGCCATGCGGCGGCGGCGATGTTGCCGGGATGTTGAGACTTCATTTTCACTCCTGACGTGCAGCAAATTTCAGATGTTGCTATTCTGCTGGCGTCGCTGAAGAAGCGAAATTCCCCAATATTTCACCTGGCTTGTGAGGAAATACCCATGTTCGACTGGGAAGATCTACGCCACTTCACCGTGTTCGCGCAGGAGAAGTCTTTGTCGGCAGCTGCGCGTCTTCTCAATGTAGACCACGCAACGGTCGCTCGCCGGGTTGCCGCGTTGGAGGAGTCCTTGCAACTCAAGCTGGTGGACCGCCGGCCACGCGCTTATTTCCTGACTAGCGATGGTGAACGCATCGCCGAATTGGGCAAGCGCATGGAGCTGGAATCGCTGGCGGTGCAGCGCACTGCATCGGCAGGCCAGGCAGGTATTGCCGGAACGGTATCGGTCAGCGCACCGCCGGCGATGGCGGCGGCCTTGATTGCACCGCGCCTGGTGGAGCTGCGTGCGGCCCATCCCGACTTGCATGTTCGGCTGGATGGCGACACCCGCAATGTGTCGCTGGTGCGGCGCGAGGCGGATATCGTCATACGATTAAGCCGCCCGCAGGATCACGACGTCGTGGTGCGTAAGATCGCTGCCGTGCCTTTTTCCTTTTATGCCACCCGGGCCTATCTGAAAAAGAAAGACCGCGCCTACATCGCTTACGACACCAGCATGGACGAAACGCCGCAGCAGATCTGGTTGCAGAACGAGGCGGGCGATGCGCCGATTGTCCTGCGCAGCAATGACCTGGCGGTGCAGGCCTCGGCGGCTGCGGCGGGTGTCGGCATAGCGGTGCTGCCGGATTTCATGGGAGGCGCCGATGCGCGGCTGGTGCGCTTGCCGCACAGAGGCGAGGCGCTGAAGCGGGAGGTCTGGATCGCGGTGCACGACGACTTGCGCCGGGCACCGCGCATCCAGGTGGTGATGGCTTTTCTGGCAGCCTGCTTTTGATTACTTCTTCTCTTCTTCCGCCGGCACCGAGAAATTCAGCTCCGGCTCTTCCTGTTTCTTGTCGCTGTCCGGCGGTGGCGCTTCGGTCTGAATTTGCAGATCGCCTGATTGCACCGTGCCTGCCGTGCTGCGGTCGAGGAAAGCAGTCACGGTCTGCGGCAGCGCAGCCACCAGCAGCACCATGATCATCTGCAGGCCGACCCACGGTAAAGCGCCCCAGTAGATATCGGAGCTCTTGACTTCTTTCGGCGCCACGCCGCGCAGGTAGAACAGGGCGAAGCCGAAAGGTGGATGCATGAAGGAGGTCTGCATATTCACGCACAGCATCACGCCGAACCACACCAGCGCCGCGGACTGCGCCGCCTCCGGGCTGCCCATAATGCCTTCCAGTTGCGGTGCCAGGATCTTCTGCGCCACCGGCGCCAGCATCGGCACGACGATGAAGGCGATCTCGAAGAAATCGAGGAAGAAGGCCAGGAAGAACACGAACAGGTTCACCACCAGCAGGAAGCCGATCCAGCCGCCAGGGATGCCGGTAAACAGATGCTCGACCCACAGCCCGCCGTCAACGCCCTGGAACACCACGGAGAAGCAAGTGGAGCCAATCAGGATGAAGACCACCATCGCAGTCAGGCGCATGGTCGACTGGTAGCTCAACACGATCAACCCGCGCAGCTCGCTGATACGGCTGGCGCGGAAGATCATCCAGGCCAGCGCCACGTACAGCACGGCCAGCGTAGCCTGCTCATACGGCTTGGCGTTTGGCGCGAGGCCGGCCTCGCCCTGGTTGAAGAAGAAACCGATGGCTGCAGCCA
Source organism: Pseudoduganella sp. RAF19 (assembly GCF_052114165.1). Taxonomy (NCBI): domain Bacteria; kingdom Pseudomonadati; phylum Pseudomonadota; class Betaproteobacteria; order Burkholderiales; family Oxalobacteraceae; genus Pseudoduganella; species Pseudoduganella sp. RAF19. The sequence goes on from NZ_JBFREF010000007.1 coordinate 42,311, forward strand.
CCACGCCAGCGGTGAGGCCGATGCGGAACACGATGTGATCGCGGCGATTGAATTCCGGCTGGCGGATCACCGCCAGCACCACCGCGCCCAACGCGCCCATGGCGCCCGATTCGGTCGGCGTGGCGATACCGAGCATCATCGTGCCCAGCACCATGAAGATCAGCACCGCGGCCGGGATAATCCCGCGCAGGCACTTCTTCCACAGTTCCCAGCCACGCTCGGTCAGTTCGTCCTGCGGTGCGGCAGGCAGCCACTCCGGACGGATACGCGCCAGCAGGAAGGTGTAGATGGCGAACAGCGCGATCTGTACCAGCGACGGCCCCCATGCGCCGAGATACATGCTGCCCACATCTGCTGCGGCGGTCTGGGTTTTCAGCTGGTCGGCCAGCACCACCAGCACCAGCGACGGCGGCACTAGCTGCGTGATGGTGCCCGATGCGGCCAGCACGCCGGTGGCGTAGCGCATGTGGTAACCATAGCGCATCATCACCGGCAGCGAGATCATCGCCATGGCGATCACCTGTGCCGCAACCGTGCCGGTAATCGCGCCGAGGATGAAGCCGACGATGATCACCGAGTAGCCCAGGCCGCCGCGAATGCCGCCGAACAGCTTGCCCATCGAATCGAGCATGTCCTCCGCGAGGCGGCACTTCTCAAGCACCGCGCCCATAAAGGTGAAGAAGGGAATCGCCAGCAGCAGATCGTTGGCCAGCACACTGCCGAAAATCCTTTGCGGCACCGCCTGCAGGAAGGGCACACCGAAGAAACCGTGCAGGATCGAGATCCCGCCGAAGAACAGGCCTACCGCCAGCAGCGAGAACGCCACCGGGAAGCCAACCAGCATGAACACAACCAGGCCGCAAAACATCAGCGGCGGCATCCACTCCAATGGAATCATTGCACGGGCCTTTCGTATTTGCTGTCCAGGTGCACCATGCCTTTCAGGGCGGCGATGCGCTTAATCAGTTCGGAAATGCCTTGCAGCGTCAGCAAGGCAAAACCGAGCGGGACCACAAACTTGATGGGGTAGCGTGCCAGTCCGCCGGAGTTGCTGGACTGTTCAAAAATCTGCCAGGAGGGGAGGAACAGCGAATACCACGAGAGCCACGCAAACAGAATGCAGGCGGGGAGCAGGAAGAAGATGATGCCGAAAATGTCGATCCAAAGCTGCTTGCGCTCGCTGACATGGCCGTAAATCAGGTCCACGCGCACGTGCTCGTTGCGCTGGAAGGTGTAGCTGGCGCCCAGCATCACGGCGGCGCCAAATAAATACCACTGCAACTCAAGCAGCCAGTTATTACTCCAGTCGAATCCGTAGCGGATCATGGCGTTGCTGGCGCTGATCACGCAGGACAGCAAAATCATCACATTCGCCAGCTGGCCGCTTCTGTAGCCGATCCGGTCCAGCCAGTGGGAAAAGCGCAAAAATCCTTGCATTGGCGGTGTCTCCACGCATTGTTTTATTGCAAGAATATTAGCTGATTATTTGCCGCGGGTCATAAAAAACCAGCGGCCCAAAAACAAGTGCCTGCCACGGCGTGGCAGGCACTAGCTTTACGCCTTGGGTTTCTGCGGATTACAACTGGCTGCGCACGCGTGCGATAGCAGCGCGCACCTGGTTCGGCGCGGTGCCACCGACGTGATCGCGTGCGGCCACGGAGCCTTCCAGCGTCAACACGGCAAACACGTCCTCGCCGATCAGCGGCGAAAAGGCGCGCAGCTGGTCCAGCGACATTTCCGCCAGATCGATCTTCAGGTCATCGCAAGCGCGCACGGCATGCGCCACAGCTTCGTGCGCGTCGCGGAACGGCAGACCCTTCTTCACCAGATAATCGGCCAGGTCGGTCGCCGTGGCGTAGCCCTGCAGCGCCGCTGCGCGCATCGCTTCCGGCTTGACGGTGATGCCGCCGGCCATGTCGGCGAAGATGCGCAAGGTATCGACCACGGTATCGACGGTGTCGAACAGCGGTTCCTTGTCTTCCTGGTTGTCCTTGTTGTAGGCCAGCGGCTGGCCTTTCATCAGGGTCAGCAGGCCCATCAGGTGGCCGTAGACGCGGCCGGTCTTGCCGCGCGCCAGTTCCGGCACGTCCGGGTTCTTCTTCTGCGGCATGATGGACGAGCCGGTGCAGAAGCGGTCCGCGATATCGATGAAGCCCACGCGCGGGCTCATCCAGATGATCAGTTCTTCGGACATGCGCGAAATATGCGTCATGATCAGCGAAGCGGCCGCGGTGAACTCGATCGCGAAGTCGCGGTCGGACACGGCATCCAGCGAGTTGTGGCAGACATCGTCGAAGCCCAGGGTCTTGGCGACGCGCAGGCGGTCGATCGGGAAGGTGGTGCCGGCCAGTGCAGCGGCGCCCAGCGGCAAGCGGTTCACGCGCTTGCGGCAATCGGCCATACGCTCGGCGTCGCGGCCGAACATTTCAACGTAAGCCAGCATGTGGTGGCCGAAGGTGATCGGCTGCGCCACCTGCATGTGCGTGAAGCCGGGCAGGATGGTGTCGGTGTTTTTCTCGGCCAGATCGACCAGGGCGCCGCGCAGCTGATTCAGCAGACCAGTGATATCGTCGATGGCGGAGCGCACGTACAGGCGGATATCGGTCGCGACCTGGTCGTTGCGCGAACGGCCGGTGTGCAGGCGCTTGCCTGCGTCGCCGACCAGCTCGGTCAGGCGCTTCTCGATATTCAGGTGTACGTCTTCCAGATCGAGCAGCCATTCGAAGGTGCCGGCATCGATTTCGCCGGAGATTTGCGCCATGCCTTTCTGGATGGCGTCACGGTCGGCGGCGGAAATGATGCCCTGTGCGGCCAGCATTTCGGCGTGCGCCAGCGAGCCCTGGATGTCGGCCTTGGCCATGCGCTTGTCAAAGAAGACAGAGGCGGTGTAACGTTTAACGAGGTCGGAGACGGGCTCCGAGAAGCGGGCCGACCATGCTTCGGCCTTTTTGGAGAATTGGTCTGTCATGATTGAATAGCTGCGGTTGGATTTAGACGATTATAAATTAGAGGAATGATCTGATGAAAAAGTTAGCAATTTCACTACTAATGCTGGCTACGGCGGGCAGCGCATTTGCGCAGCAGGCGCGGCCGACCGATGTGGGTAGTGTGGAGGGCGTGATCGGCGCGCTGTACGACACCATTTCCGGCCCCGCCGGCCAGCCGCGCGACTGGGACCGCCTGCGTTCCCTGTTCCGTCCCGATGGCCACATGATCGTTCAAAGCCCAACCAAGACCACGGTGCTGAGCGTGGAGGATTACATTGGTCGCGTCACGCCAGTGTTTGCCAAAGATGGTTTCTACGAATCGGAAATTTCGCGCAACACTGAGCAGTTCGGCCAGATCGCCCACGTGTTCAGCACTTACCAGTCGCGCCACGCGCCGGGCGACGCGGCGCCTTTCCAGCGCGGCATCAACAGCATCCAGCTCATCAATGACGGCCAGCGCTGGTGGGTGCAGTCGCTGGTATGGCAAGCGGAAACCGAGAAATATCCTTTGCCTGACCGCTATCTGAAGAAATGACGTTCACCATCAGCACCGACAAGGCCCGCCTGGACGTGAGCCTGATTCACAACTTTCTCAGTAAGGAATCGGCCTGGGCTCAGAATATTCCGCTTGAAACTGTGCAACGATCCATCGAACATTCCTTATGCTTCGGCGGATTTGTTGACGGAAAGCAGGTTGCGTTTGCGCGCGTGGTGACAGACTACGCTACCTATGCCTATCTGGTGGATGTCTTCGTGTTGCAGGAATGCCGCGGGCGCGGCTACAGCAAACGCCTGATGGAAGCTGTCATCGCCCATGAAGGACTGCAAGGACTGCGGCGTTTTATGTTGGCGACCTCGACAGCCCACGCACTGTACGAACGCTTTGGTTTTACTCCGCCGTCGCGTCCGGCTACACTGATGGAAAGGTACTTCCCGGATGTTTACAAAAGAGACTCAGGATAGCGAACAGGAGTCCATTGTGAAGCTGCTCTCTCCCGCCGGCCTGGCGCGATTCGGGCTGGCGTTATTGGCGGCGCTCGGCCTGCCCACGCAGGGCAGGGAAGCGCCAAGATCTACGCCACCGGCGACCGGGCGCAGCAATCCTCCGCCCGCGCCCGCGCCTACGCCGGTTCCACCCGCGCCACCTGCGGCGCCTGAGCAGGTGCGCATCGTTGCGGGAGCAGTCAGTACCATGAGCAGCGGATCGGCAGCTATTGCCACCACCCCTATCGCAGCAACCCAGGGCTCCCTTGTCATCATCGGCGGCGGTTTGCGCGGCGACAATGCCGACGTGTGGCAACGCATCGTCAAGCTGGCCGGCGGACGCGGCGCCCACATCGCGGTCTTCCCTTCGGCCGCCGGCAATCCCGAGCGCTCGGCGCAAACCATCATCGGTTATCTGCGCAAATGGGGCGCGGACGCCTTCCTCGTCCCGGTCGCGATTCGCCTGGATGGCAGCGATTACCGCAAGGCGGCGGAAGATGCGGCGCTGGCCGACAAGATCCGCAAATCCGATGGCGTGTATTTCGTCGGCGGCGACCAGGGCCGCATCACCAAGGCGCTGGTGCGCGAGGATGGCACGCATACGGCGGCGCTGGATGCGGTCTGGGATCTGTACCGCCGTGGCGGCGTGATCGCCGGCTCGTCTGCTGGCGCAGCCATCATGAGTTCGACCATGTTTTCCAATCCCAAGGCCATCCTGGCGATGCTGCAGACCGGCATCGCCGACGGCAAGGAACTGGCGCCGGGTCTGGGCTTCATCGGCGACGATATCTTTGTGGATCAGCACCTGCTGGTGCGCGGCCGATTCGCGCGCATGATTCCGGCCATGATGGCCAAGGGTTACCAGATCGGTCTGGGCATCGATGAAGACAGCGCCATGGTGGTCACCGCCAAGCGCGAGGTGGAAATCATCGGCTACAAGGGCGCCATGCTGATCGACCTGACCCGCGCCGAAACGGATAAGGAAAATCCGAATTTCAACGTCAGCAACGTCTCGATCAGCTATCTCGATCGCGGCGACAAATTCAATATCGCCACGCGCATGTTCATCCCTTCGACGGACAAGGCGGGCGGCCGGCTCGACCCGCTGCACCCGTCCAGCCGCGGCGCCGTGTTCAGCAACGATGTACTCGGCAATAGCGCCGTGGTGGATCTGATGGAGCGCCTGATCGACAGCGATCAGCAGGAGGCGGTTGGCATCGCCAGCGGCAATCCGCGCATTGACAAGACCGACATGGGCTTCGAATTCCGCTTCACCAAGACGCCTGAGAGCGTGGGGTATGTCTCAGCCGTGGCGGATGCCTATTCCATCCTGAATATCCGCCTGGACATCCGTCCCATCGAGCTCTACCGCCCGCTCTACAAATATCGCTGAAAAAATCTGAATCCAGCCGGTCCCCGGCTGCGTATATAGCCATGCTGCACCTTCCTATCCACTATCCAGGGGATGAACATGGCTACTTTGCTGAAGAGAGTGCTGGCGCTGGCGATTGCCGCCGCCGCGCTGCCACCGGCGATGGCGTCCAGCCACCGCGAAGCTCCATTCATTACCAAGAATCCGAAAGCTGATGCGACGGACTTCTATATGTTCCGTAGCTACGAGCCGGGACGCGAGCAATTCGTTACCTTAATCGCCAATTATGTTCCTTTGCAGGATGCATATGGCGGTCCGAATTTCTTCCAGATGGACCCGGACGCGCTGTACGAGATCCACATCGATAACAATGGCGATGCGAAGGAAGACCTGACCTTCCAGTTCCGCTTCACCAATACCAACAAGGACGGCGCGTTCACAGTGGGCGGGCAGAAGGTATCCATTCCACTCGTGATCAATGGCGGCCCGATTAACGACGTCAATCCCGCCGGCTTGAACGTGCGCGAGACGTATTCGGTGACCGTGGTGCGCGGCGATCGCCGTGGCGGGCAACGCGCGATGGTCAGCAATGCAGCCAACGGCAGCACAGTGTTCGATAAGCCGGTGGACAATATCGGCAACAAGTCGATTCCCAATTACGCGGCGTATGCGGCCAAGCATGTGTACACGGTGAATATTCCTGGCTGCAGTGTGCCGGCGCGCATGTTCGTTGGCCAGCGCAAGGACCCGTTTGTGGTCAATCTTGGCGAGACTTTTGACCTTATCAACATCAAGGCCCCGGCAGTGGAATTTCTGGCGAATGCCGAGAAGAATGCACGCGATGATCTGGACGATAAGAATGTGACGTCGCTGGAGCTGGAGATTGCTGCTTCCTGTCTCACGGCAGGCAATGAGCCGGTGATCGGCGGCTGGACGACCGCCAGCTTGCGCCAGGGACGCCTGATCAATCCTCTCGGCGGCTCGCGTGATGGCGGGGCGTGGACGCAGGTGTCGCGGCTTGGCATGCCGCTGGTGAACGAGGTGGTGATTGGGCTGAAGGACAAGGACAAGTTCAATCACAGTAAGCCTTCCGGTGATGCGCAGTTTGCCACTTACGTGACCAATCCGACCTTGCCAGCCCTGGTCGAGGTGTTGTTTGGCAGCGCAGGCGCCAAGGCGCCGACCAATTTCCCGCGCAATGATCTGGTGACTGCTTTCCTCACCGGCGTGCCGGGTTTGAATCAGCCGAAGAATGTGAAGGCATCCGAAATGCTGCGGCTGAATACATCGATTCCCGCCGTGCCGATGGGATCGCAGAAACGGCTTGGCGTGATCGACGGTGATAACGCAGGCTTCCCTAACGGGCGGCGTCCTGGCGATGATGTGGTCGACATCGCGCTGCGGGTGGTGATGGGTAAGCTGTGCACACTGAATATCGGCTGCGCGCCGTCCGACGCACCGGCGGGCGCAATCCGCTTTACTGACGGGGCGTATCTCGACGACAGCTTCTTCACCTCGTCCTTCCCCTACCTGAAAACGCCGATCGCCGGTTCGCCGCAGCAGTAAGGAGCGCATCATGAAATCGCTTGCTCTCCTTTGCAGCGCGCTGCTGCTGGCCGCATGCGGCGGTGGCGGTGGCCACAACGCCGACACCAGCCCTACCACGCCGCCGCCACCACCCGTGATGACGGACGCCTTCACCGCCACCGTACTGGCCCTGATCGCCACCTCGCCCGACGACGCCGAGCCCACCGACACCAGCAACGTCGCGCTCACCACGTCCGAAGACAAAGAGCCCGAACCTGTCGACAAGGTAGCGGCGCCATGATCCCCGCCGGTACGTCGCTGGACAGGGAGGCCGCACGACGGCGCCGCCGCGCGGTCCGTGCACGCATCGTGCGGACGCTGGTGGCGGCCTGGCTCACGCTCGCGGCTGGGGCACGGGCGGGGATGGCGGCGCCGTATGTGCCGGCGTCCGGCGCGGTGGTGGTGGAGACGCTGCCGCGCCGTACCGAGGTGCAGCCGCCGGAACTGCTGGCCCTGCGCGCGCAGCTGCATGCCTCGCCGAACGACGCAAACATCGCGGCGGCGCTCGCGCAGCAGTACATCGCGCTGGGCCGCCGCGAAAGCGACCCGCGCTATTTCGGCTACGCGCAAGCGGTGCTGGCGCCGTGGTGGTCCATGGGAGCACCACCTGCGCCAGTGCGCCTGCTGCGCGCCACGCTGCGCCAAACCAATCACCAATTCGCCGACGCCATGTCCGATCTGGACGCGCTCACGAAATCAGACCCCGCCAACGCGCAAGCCTGGCTTACCCGCGCCACCGTGCAAACGGTGCGCGGCGACTACGCCGGCGCCACCTCCAGTTGCGCGCGGCTGTCCAACCTGTCCGGACAACTGGCCAGCTTCACCTGCCTCGCCGCAGCCCGCGCCAACACCGGCGATCCGCTCGCCAGCGAGCGTCTTCTGCGGGCGGCATTCTCACGTGAAGCCGCCGAAGCGCCGCCCGAAGTTCGTGTCTGGACACTAACCCTGCTGGCTGAACTGTCCGCCCGCCGCGGCGACCCGTCAGCCGATCACAGCTTCCGCCAGGCGCTCGCCATCGCCCCGCGCGACAGCTACCTGCTCGGCGCCTACGCCGACTATCTGCTCGACCAGGGCCGCCCCGCCGAAGCCGAACGCCTGCTGAAACCCTTCCAGCGCGTCGACAGCCTGCTGCTGCGCTACGCCCTCGCCCTGAAGCAACAGGGCGCCGGCACCACGTCCGTGCGCGCCGAACTGCAAGCCCGTTTCAACGCCGCAGCCGCACGCGGCGACAGCGTCCACTTGCGCGAACAAGCCCGCTTCACCCTGCACCTGCTGGGCGACGCGCAATCGGCCGTCGCCCTGGCCCGCCGCAATTGGGAAACGCAAAAAGAGCTGGCCGACCTGCGCCTGCTGCTGGAAGCGGGCGAACGCGCACATGACGGCGCAGCAGTCGCGCAAGCCACGACCTGGATACGCACGCACAAATTGGAAGACGCCGCCATCGCCGTGCTGATGAAAGGAGGTGCATGATGATCCGCCTGCTCACCATGCTGATGCTACTGATCGCCAGCAGCACCGCCTGGGCGCACAAGCCCAGCGACAGCTATCTGACCCTGCACATCGAAGGCCAGGAAATCACCGCGCAATGGGACATCGCTCTGCGCGACCTCGACTTCGCCATCGCCCTTGATGCCGACGGCGATGGCCAGCTGACCTGGGACGAAGTGCGCAGCCTCCACGATGCCATCGCCGCCTACGCGCTCTCCCGTCTCGCGCTCACCGCAGACGGAGCCTTGTGTCCACTGACTGCGGCGAGCCAGCTGCTCGATCACCACACCGACGGCAGCTACACCGTCCTGCGCATGCACGCGACCTGCGCCGCCGAGCCGCAGCGGCTCACGGTCAGCTATCGTCTGTTCGCCGACGTCGACGCCCAGCATCGCGGTCTGCTGCGCATCGAGCATCAAGGCGCGACGACAACGGGCATTGTGGGCGGCGACCAGCCTGCGCTGGAGATCACGCTCGCTCAGCCAGCGCTATGGCGCCAGTTCGCCGACTACGTCCAGCACGGCATCTGGCACATCTGGATCGGCTATGACCACATCCTGTTCCTGCTTTCGCTGCTGTTGCCGGCGGTACTCATCACAGCCGGCGCGCGCGGCGTGTTCATGGACGTGCTGAAGATCGTCAGCGCCTTTACCCTGGCGCACTCGATCACACTGAGCCTGGCCGCGCTACAGGTTGTAAGCCTGCCGTCACGCTGGGTGGAATCGGCCATTGCGGCATCGGTGGCCATCGCAGCGGCGAACAATCTCGTACCGATCATTCAAGGCAAGCGCTGGCTGGCTGCCTTCGTATTCGGCCTGGTGCACGGCTTCGGCTTCGCCAGCGTGCTGGCGGACCTGAGGCTGCCGCGCGAAAGCCTGGTGCTGGCGCTGGTCGGCTTCAACGCTGGTGTGGAAGTAGGGCAGCTGGCAATTGTCGCAGCCTTCCTGCCAATCGCCTACGCAGTGCGCGCGACCTGGCTATACCGTAAAGTGCTGCTGACCGGCGGCTCCAGCATCATCGTGCTGGTCGCCACCTTCTGGTTCGCCGAACGAATCTAAAGCACGCTTACCCACGGGCCTTTGTACAGCACGGGTCCCGTCGGGCCGTTGGGATCTGGCGAACCACCGCGCGGCTCCAGGCTGATCGCCAGCAGCACCACATCGCTGCCCACGGCCTTGTCGTTCAGTGCCAGCTTTGCCGTCCGCGCCGCGCCGAGCACGCCCAGCGAGCGCGGGTTGCCTTGTTTCGGAATCGCCCACAACTGCAAGGTTTTATCGTCCGGCACAGGGGCGCCGCCGACCACTTTGACTTCCATGGTTTGATGGCGTGAATCAGCGGTCACCACCAGCGCGGGCTGGGCTTGCGCGTCCGTCAGCGTGGCAACCATGTCGATGGACGGGGCTTGTAGTGTGCGCACGCCAATGGTGGCAACCAGTATTGCCGCCAGCGCGGTGGACGCGATGCCCAGGCCGCGCCACCAGCGCAGCGAATCCCACCAGCGGGCGCCCGGCGTTTCGCCCGTCTGCCGGCGCGGTGCGCGGCCGGTCGCGTCGCGGGTTCCCTCGGTATCAGCGGCCCCTGCGGCATTGACGGCACCAGCGGCGCTGAGGCGCAGGCGGCGCTCAATGTCGCGCCACACCTGCGGCGAGGGCGCCTGCTGCGGCGCCAGCTCGGCCAGCGGCAGCAGGCGATCCTGCCACTCGTTCACGGTACGGCGCAAGGCCGCATCATTGAACATCCACCCTTCAAAACGCCGCCGCGCGCTACCGCGCAAGGTGCCCAGCACGTATTCCGCCGCCAGGCGCTCGCGCAATGTCTCGTTGCCCCGGATATTCATGCCTGCCCCCTTTGCGCGAGGCAGGTCTTGAGGCGTTCCAGCCCGCGTCTGATCCAGGTTTTTACCGTGCCAATGGGCAGGGACATGCGCTGCGCCACCTCGGTGTGGGACATATCGTGGTAAAACGCCAGCCCGATCACCTGCCGGTGCAGCCCTTCCAGCGCGGAGAGGCAGGCGGCCAGCGCCTGCGCCTGGGCGCTCAATTGCAGCGCCTCTTCGGGGCGTACGTCGGAATCGGGCAGGGCGTTCATGAAGTCGGCATCGATTTCTATCGGTTCATCCAGGCGGCGCAGGATATCGAGCGCCTTGTTGCGCACGATGGCCGTCATCCACGTCATTGGCGCAGAAAGGCCGGACTGGTAGGTGCTGGCCGAATGCCAGATTGAGACAAAGCCATCCTGCAAGGCTTCTTCGGCCAGCTCCTTCTTACGTAATATACGCAGCGCGAAGCCAAACAGTTTCGGCGCTGCAGCGTCGTAGAGCGAACGGAATGCAGCCGCATCGTGGCGGCCCGTGGCGATCAGCCAGTTGCGCAGCTGCTGTGGATCGGAGGACATGGCAGGACTCCGTGAGGGCAGTGGGTCAATCCATCATAGCGGCAGCCCGGCCGGAGGTCTACAATATCGCGCAAACATTCAACACTTGGAGATTGCATGTCCCAATTTGCCCGTCTGCTGGCCGCCACGACGCTCAGCACCGCAGCCAGCCTGGCCTGCGCCGCCCAACCCGCCACCGTACGCGTCGATTACCTCCATAGCGGCAATGCCTTGAGCGAGAACTACGCCATGGAGCGCGTGGTGATTGAACCGCTGCCGTGGCCCGGCGATATGAGCCGCACCATCGATACCACCAACCGTGGCAATAACAAGGTCGAAGTGGCGGACGCCAAGACCGGTAAGCTGCTGTACACGCGCACCTTTTCCACCGTGTTCGGCGAATGGCGCACCACGGACGAAGCCTCCAAGGCAAGCCGTGGTTTCAGCGAGTCTGTGCGCTTCCCCAAACCGGAGCAGCCGGTCAAGGTGCGCATCCTGAAGCGCGACGAGCGCAATGAATTCTCCGTCGTGTGGAGCACGGAAGTCGATACCGATGTTCTGGACGTGGTGCGCAAGCAGGAGCCTGCGCCGGCCAAGCCGATTCCGATCCGCGTCAGCGGCCCGTCCGAAAAGAAAGTGGACCTGCTGATCCTGGGCGATGGCTATACCAAGGCCGAAATGGGCAAGTTCGAGCAGACCGTACGCCGCTTGACCGACTATATGTTCAGCGTGTCGCCATACAAGGAACGCGCCAACGACTTCAATGTATGGGCGCTGGCCGTGCCGACCCAGGAGTCGGGCGTGAGCCGTCCTTCGACCAATACCCACCATGCTTCCGCGCTCGGCACGCGCTACGATATCTTCGGTAGCGAGCGTTATGTGCTGACCACCGACAACCGCGCGCTGCGCGACATCGCCCAGTACGCACCGTATGAGTTCATCGAGATCCTGGTGAACAACGATACCTACGGCGGTGGCGGCATCTACGGCCAGTTCAGCACCGCTGCGGCCAACAACGATTGGGCCAACTACCTGTTCGTGCACGAATTCGGCCACCACTTCGCGGGCCTGGCGGACGAGTATTACACCTCGCCCGTGGCTTACGCGACCGGGGGAGCGCGCATGGAGCCGTGGGAGCCGAACGTCACGGCCCTGCAGGACCCGGCTCAGCTGAAATGGAAGAAGTTCATCAAATCTGGCACGCCGCTGCCGACGCCATGGCCAAAAGCTGAATATGAGGCGCATTCGCGCGAGCACCAGAAGTTGCGCGCCCAATTGCGCAAGGACAATCGTCCGGAAGCCGAGATGAGCAAATTGTTCAAGGAGGACCTGGCCTGGACCAATGCCCTGTTCTCGAAGGCGCCCAACGCCAAAGCCGTGGGCGCGTTTGAAGGGGCCAACTATGAGGCGACCGGCTACTATCGTCCGCAGCAGCAGTGCGTGATGTTCGACCGCAGTGAAGCCTTCTGCTCAGTGTGCGCGGAAGCCATCAGTGAGACCATCGATCTGTATTCGCGGCCTGCGATGTAATCAATTGTTACTTGGTGCGGTGGCGCACAGTGGCAATTGTTGCGTGAGCATATTCTGATTTCACCCAATTACCACGAGGTGAAATCATGAATAAATTGCTCGCAACCCTGATCGCCAGCGTGTTCGCTACCGCGGCCTACGCACAGACTCCTGCGCCGACCACGGTGCCAACTTCTCCGGCTATCTCGAAAGAGCAAGCCAAGGCTGATGAGAAGGTCTCCAAGGCCGAAGTCAAGGAAGCCAAGAAGGACGCCGACGCGGACAAAGATGTAGCGAAAGTGGCCGATAAGGCCGAGAAGAAGAAAGCCAAGGCTCACGCCAAGGCCGCCAAAGCCCACGACAAGGCCAATGAGAAAGTCGCCAAGGCCGATGCCGACGACAAGATGAAGGCTGAGGCAAAGGCTGAGAAGGACATCGCTTCTGCCGACACCAAGGCCGCCAAGGTCGATGCCAAGCAGGATGCGAAGGTAGCCAAGGAACAGGCCGAGGCCAATCGCGACAAGTCCATCGCGGCGGCCAAGACTTCTGAGGTGAAGGCCAAGGCTGCGGCGGATGTGAAAGAAGCTGCGGCCAAGCATTAAACCCACTGCAAAACCTGGTGGCGGGCTCGATGAGCCAGCCACCTGTTCAGCACCTGCGGCTTTGATCAGGTGGCTGGCACGTCAGTGCCTGCCACCAGCTTTCAAGGTTCAGGTGTTCGGCAGCAGCCCCGTAGGCTTGATACGGGTCGGCATCGCCTTGCCCTTGCGGGCGCGCTTGCCGAAGTGCGGCTCCAGCACAGTCGGACCCATACGTTCCTCCTTCGCCTTCTGCGCATTGCCGATGCCCAGCACGGTCACGCCTTTCTGCGTAATCGCGCGCGCGGCAACCAGCTTCTCCTTATCTTCCAGCTCCATCAGGATCACGCCGCGTCCGCCGTTGGACAGCACCTTCATTTCGTCCATGCCGAACACCAGCAGGCGCGCCTTCTCGGAGATGGTCGCCACCGCGCTGGCATCCTCGGCCACCACGGTCGGCGGCAGCGGCTTGGCGCCCTCGTCCAGCGTCATGAAGGCCTTACCGCCCTTCAGTCGCGACACCATATCGCCGGCCTTCGCAATGAAGCCATAACCAGCGTCGGACGCCATCAGCAGTTGCGTATTCGCATTGCCCGCGAAGTAGTGCAGCAGGCGCGCACCGCCGGACAAATCGACCAGCGTGGTGATCGGCACGCCATCGCCACGTGCGTTAGGCAGGGCGGCGACCGGCACGGAATACACCTTGCCGTTGTCGCCAAAGCCCAGCAGCGTATCCACCGTGCGGCACTCGAAGGCGCCGTACAGCGCATCGCCGGCCTTGAAGGTGAACTGGGCCGGATCGTGGCCGATGCCGGTACGCGCGCGCACCCAGCCTTTTTCCGAAATGATGACGGTGACCGGCTCGTCCACCACCTTCTGCTCGACCACGGCCTTCTGGGCTTCTTCGATCACGGTGCGGCGGGCGTCGCCATAGGTCTTGGCGTCGGATTCGATTTCCTTGATGATCAGGCGCTTCATGGAGGACGGATTGTCCAGCAGGTCTTGCAGCGTCTGTTTTTCCTTGCGCAGCTCGGCCAGTTCCTGCTGGATCTTGATCGCTTCCAGGCGGGCCAACTGGCGCAGGCGAATCTCAAGGATGTCTTCGGCCTGGCGGTCCGACAGCTTGAAGCGCTCGATCAGCGCCGCTTTCGGCTCGTCCGAATTACGGATGATGTGGATGACCTCATCGATATTCAGCAGGATGGTCTCGCGGCCTTCCAGGATATGGATGCGGTCATCGACTTTATTCAGGCGGAACTGGGTGCGGCGGGTCACGGTGGAGAAGCGGAAATCGATCCACTCCTGCAGGATTTCCATCACGCCCTTCTGGCGCGGACGGCCATCGCCGCCGATCATCACCAGGTTCATCGAAGCCGACGTTTCCAGCGAGGTGTGCGCCAGCAGCATCAGCATGAATTCGGTCTGGTCGACGTTCTTCGACTTCGGCTCGAACACCAGGCGCACGGCAGCTTCGCGGCCGGATTCGTCGCGCACCTTGTCCAGCTGGGACAGGATCAGCTGCTTCAAGGTCAGCTGCTCAGGCGACAGCGCCTTCTTGCCCATCTTGACCTTCGGATTGGTCAGCTCTTCGATCTCCTCCAGCACTTTCTGTGCAGAGGTACCGGACGGCAGTTCGTACACCACGGCCTGCCATTGGCCACGCGCCAGTTCTTCGATCTTCCAGCGCGCGCGCACTTTCATCGAGCCGCGGCCCGAGGCGTACATATCGTCGATCTGCGCGCGCGGCGTGATCAGCTGGCCGCCACCCGGGAAGTCCGGACCAGGGATCAGCTGCATCAGCTCAGCGTGCGACAGTTTGGGATTGCGAATTAGCGCCACCGTGGCCTGCGCCACTTCGTTCAGGTTGTGCGACGGGATTTCCGTCGCCAGGCCCACTGCAATTCCCGATGCGCCGTTCAGCAGTACCATCGGCAAGCGTGCCGGCAGCAGGGCTGGCTCCTCGTACGATCCGTCGTAGTTGGGGATGAAGTCCACGGTGCCCTGGTCGATCTCGTCCAGCAGCAGGCGGGAGATCGGGGTCAGACGGGCTTCGGTGTATCGCATTGCCGCAGCGCCGTCGCCGTCGCGCGAACCGAAGTTACCCTGGCCGTCGATCAGCGGATAGCGCAGCGAGAAATCCTGCGCCATGCGCACCATCGCGTCGTATACCGACTGGTCGCCGTGCGGGTGCAGCTTACCCAGCACGTCACCCACCACGGTCGCGGACTTGCGCGGCTTGGCGGTCGGGCCCAGGCCCAGTTCATTCATCGAATACAGGATGCGGCGCTGCACCGGCTTCTGGCCGTCGCACACGTCCGGCAGGGCGCGGCCCTTCACCACGGAGATGGCGTAATCCAGGTAGGCGCGTTCAGCAAAGGTGGACAGGGTCAGCGTTTCGCCGCCGTCGCCGTTATCGCCACCGCCGCCGTTGTTGTCCGGCTGTTCCGGTGCCGGTTCGTCAAAGAGATTTGCTTGAGTCATAGTCGTTGTCTTTTCCTGAAACCAGAGGCTTAAACCGGGTGGCTGCCACGATGTGGCAGCCACCAGCTTCACGCTGTTGGTTTAAATATCAGCTTCCACCTCATTGCCATGTTCCTCGATCCAGGCGCGGCGGGCGGCGGCTTCGCCTTTACCCATCAGCATATTGAAGCGGGAAGACGAGTAGCTGTGATCGAAGTCGCCCAGCGACACCGGCAGCAGGCGGCGGGTATCCGGATTCATGGTGGTTTCCCACAGCTGCTCCGCATTCATTTCGCCCAGGCCTTTGAAGCGGGAGATGGTCCACGATCCATCCTTGAGACCATCCTTGCGCAGCTTGTCCTCGATCGCCACCAGTTCGCCGTCATCCAGCGCATACAGCTTCTGGATCGGCTTCTTGCCGCGCGCCGGTGCATCCACGCGATACAGTGGTGGACGCGCCACGCAGATATGGCCCTTCTCGATCAGCGCCGGGAAGTGGCGGAAGAAGAGGGTAAGCAGCAGCACCTGGATGTGGGAACCGTCGACATCCGCATCGGAGAGGATGCAGATTTTGCCGTAGCGGAGGCCGCTCAGGTCCGGCGACTCGCCGTAGTTGTGCGGATCGACACCGATTGCCACGGCGATGTCGTGGATCTCGTTATTGGCGTACAGGCGATCGCGGTCCGTCTCCCAGGAGTTCAGCACCTTGCCGCGCAGCGGCAGGATGGCCTGGAATTCCTTGTCGCGGCCCATCTTGGCCGAACCGCCTGCCGAGTCACCCTCGACCAGGAACAATTCGGTGCGGGTCACGTCGTCGGTTTCGCAATCGGTCAGCTTACCCGGCAGCACGGCCACGCCGGAAGACTTCTTCTTCTCGACCTTTTGTGCGGAACGCAGGCGGGACTGGGCCTGCTTGATCACCAGTTCGGCCAGCTTCTTGCCGTAGTCGATGTGCTGGTTCAGCCACAGCTCCAGCGCAGGCTTGGAGAAGGTGGACACCAGGCGCACCGCATCACGCGAATTCAGGCGTTCCTTGATCTGGCCCTGGAATTGCGGGTCCAGCACTTTGGCCGACAGCACGAAGGAAGCGCGTGCGAACACGTCTTCCGGCAGAAGCTTCACGCCTTTCGGCAGCAGCGAGTGCAGCTCGACGAAATTCTTCATCGCACCGAACAGGCCTTCACGCAGGCCGGATTCGTGGGTGCCGCCGTTTGGCGTTGGAATCAGATTGACGTAGGACTCGCGCACCACGCCGCCTTCCTCGGTCCATGCCACCACCCATGATGCGCCTTCACCTTCGGCAAAGCCTTCAGCGTCCGGCGTGGCGAACTGCTCGCCTTCGAACAGGGGGACGATGGTTTCGCCGTTCGAGGTCTGGGCCAGCTGTTCGTTCAGGTAGCCGCGCAGGCCATCCTTGTACATCCAGGTCTGCTCGTCGCCGTTCTTGGCGTTCTTCAGCGTGACCGACACGCCCGGCAGCAGCACGGCCTTGGAGCGCAGCAGGCGTTGCAGCTCGACCTGCGAGATCAGCGGCGAGTCGAAATACTTCGGATCCGGCCAGGCGGTCACGCGGGTACCGGACTTCTTGCCGTCTTTCGGCGCCGGCTGCGAGTTCAGTGGTTCGACCAGGTCGCCGTTTTCGAAGGCCAGATGGTGGAAGCCGTTACCCGCGTCGTCCTTGCGCCAGACGGAGATCTCAAGGCGCTTGGACAGCGCATTGGTCACCGACACGCCAACGCCGTGCAGGCCGCCCGAGAAGGCGTAAGCGCCGCCCGAGCCTTTGTCGAATTTACCGCCTGCGTGCAGGCGGGTAAAGACGATTTCCACCGTCGGCACGTTTTCTTCAGGGTGCAGACCGACCGGGATGCCGCGGCCGTCGTCTTCCACCGTGATGGAGCCGTCCGCATTCTGCGTGACGATAATATTTTTGCAATGGCCGCCGAGCGCCTCGTCAGAGGCGTTGTCGATCACTTCCTGGATGATGTGCAGCGGGTTTTCCGTGCGCGTGTACATGCCGGGGCGCTGTTTGACAGGCTCCAGGCCCTTGAGGACGCGGATGGATGATTCGCTGTAGTCGGATACTGGTTTTTTAGTGGCCATACTTGGAGTTGCGGTTTTGGTTAAACACGGACGCTCCGCATTCTATCCTTAACCGACGGGGGTGTAGCAAGTGGATAGTGTGTTTTTATACAGTATCACTTGTCATTTGAATAATTATGCGGCGTTTACGCCTTGTTTACACCACATCTCCAAGTCTTTACACCATCTTTAGACCTCGCTCGATAAGCTGGAACCATCGAAACTACCCCTGTTGCGAGGACAAGAATGGATGTTGTGTTCATCGGCGCAATCGTGGGCTTCCTGGTCGTGACCTGGGCATTCGCCGCAGGCTGCGACAAGCTGGGGGGCCCGCAATGAGCGCGTTCTATCTGCTGGGCGCCGTGGCGTCCGCCGGCCTGCTGGTCTATCTGGTTTATGCCTTGCTGAAGGCGGAGGATCTGTGATGAGCGCCCAGGCCATTATTCTGCTGATCGTCTTCCTGGCCGTGCTGCTGGCGGTGTCCTGGCCACTCGGCGCGCTGCTGGCGCGCGTGGGTGAGGGCGGCGCCGTGCCCGGCATGCGCTGGCTCGGTCCCATTGAGCGTGCGCTGTACCGTGTCGCCGGCGTGAAAGCCGGGGAGGGCATGGGGTGGAAGGCGTATGCCGTCGCCCTGCTGGTCTTCAATACGCTGGGCGCGCTGGTCACTTACGGCCTGCAGCGCGTGCAAGCGTGGCTGCCGCTCAATCCGCAATCGATGGCGAACGTCAGCCCCGATTCGGCCTTCAATACGGCCGTGAGCTTTGTGGCGAACACCAACTGGCAGGGCTACAGCGGTGAGCAGACCATGAGCTACCTGACCCAGATGCTGGTGCTGACTTGCCAGAACTTCTTCTCCGCGGCGACCGGCATTGCCGTGGCCTTTGCGCTGATCCGCGGTTTCAGCTCGCGCTCGGCCAGGTCCATCGGCAATTTCTGGGCCGACGTAACGCGCTCCAGCCTGTATGTGCTGCTGCCGCTGTCGCTGGTGTTTGCCGTGTTCTTAACGAGCCAGGGTGTGATCCAGAACTTCTCCGCCTATCAGGATGTGCACCTGATGGACGCGGTCACCTACAGCCAGCCGAAGAACGACGCGGCCGGCCAGCCGGTGCTGGATGCCAAGGGGCAGCCGGTGCTGGAAACCCTGACCACCAGTACCCAGACCATCGCGATGGGGCCGGTCGCATCGCAGGAAGCGATCAAAATGCTGGGCACGAACGGCGGCGGCTTCTTCAACGCCAACTCGGCGCATCCATATGAGAACCCGACCGCGTTAAGCAACTTCGTGCAGATGCTGGCGATCTTCCTGATTCCTGCGGCGCTGTGCTTCACTTTCGGCCGCATGGTGGGCGATCGCCGCCAGGGCTGGGCTGTGCTGGCCGCGATGACTGCGATCTTTGTTGTCATGACGCTGTGCGTGTTCGCCGCCGAGCAGCAAGCCCACCCGGCGCTGCAAGCCCTTGGTGTGGACCAGCACACCACCGCCATGCAATCGGGCGGCAATATGGAAGGCAAGGAAACCCGCTTCGGCATCAACGCTTCGGCACTGTTTGCAGCGGTGACCACGGCTGCGTCCTGCGGCGCAGTCAACGGCATGCACGATTCCTTCATGCCGCTGGGAGGCATGGTGCCGATGCTGTTGATCCAGCTGGGCGAAGTGGTGTTCGGCGGCGTGGGCTCCGGCCTGTACGGCATGCTGATCTTCGCCATCATGGCTGTGTTCATTGCAGGCCTGATGATTGGCCGCACGCCGGAATATCTGGGCAAGAAAATCCAGTCGTATGAGATGAAGATGACCTCCATCGCCATCCTCGTCACGCCGACGCTGGTGCTGGCCGGTACCGCGATCGCCGTGATGCTCGATGTGGGCAAGGCCGGCATGGCGAATCCGGGAGCGCATGGTTTCTCCGAAATCCTGTACGCCTTCAGCTCGGCCGCCAATAACAACGGCAGCGCGTTTGCCGGCTTGTCCGCCAATACGCCTTTCTATAACTGGATGCTGGGCATCGCCATGTGGTTCGGCCGCTTCGCCATGATCGTGCCGATCCTGGCCATCGCGGGCTCGCTGGCGGGCAAGAAGCGCCTGGAAGCCAACTCCGGCACCATGCCAACGCACGGTCCAATGTTTGTCGGCCTGCTGATCGGCGTCGTGATCCTGGTTGGCGTGCTCAATTACGTACCTGCGCTGGCGCTTGGCCCTGTGGTCGAGCATCTGCAGGTATTCAGCAAATAATCGCGAGGGAAGCATCATGTCGCAAGCACAAACGCCGGGCTCGGACCTGGCACAGATTTCCGCCACGCCGGGCAAGAGCCTCAAGCTCTTCGACTCCGGTCTGGTCGGCCCCGCCATCGCGGACGCTTTCCGCAAACTGGACCCGCGCATTCAACTGCGCAGCCCTGTGATGTTCGTGGTTTACGTGGGCAGCATCATCACCACGCTGCTCTACGTCCAGGCCTTGCGCGGCGAAGGCGAGGCGCCAGCGGGCTTTATTCTGGCTACTGCCGTCTGGCTGTGGTTCACGGTCTTGTTCGCAAACTTTGCCGAAGCACTGGCCGAGGGCCGCAGCAAGGCGCAGGCCGCAACGCTGCGAGGCTTGAAGCAGAGCGTGACCGCCAAGCGTCTGCAGTCCGGCAAACATGGCACCCCCTGGCTGCCTTGCAATGCCAATGAACTGCGCAAGGGCCAGTACGTGCTGGTCGAAGCGGGCGATATCATTCCGATCGATGGCGAGGTGGTTGAAGGCGTGGCTTCGGTGGACGAAAGCGCCATCACAGGAGAATCGGCGCCGGTGATCCGCGAATCGGGTGGCGATTTCTCCTCCGTCACCGGCGGTACGCGCGTGCTGTCGGACTGGCTGGTCATGCTGGTTACTGCCAATCCCGGCGAAACCTTCCTGGACCGCATGATCGCCATGGTGGAAGGTGCACGCCGTCAGAAAACGCCCAACGAGATCGCCCTGACCATCCTGCTGGTGGCGCTGACCATCGTGTTCCTGGTCGTCACCGTGACCTTGCTGCCGTTCTCCCTGTTCTCGGTGGACGCTGCGCATTCCGGTACGCCGGTCACCATCACCGTTCTGATTGCGCTGCTGGTCTGCCTGATTCCGACCACGATTGGCGGCTTGCTGTCCGCGATCGGCGTGGCAGGCATGAGCCGCATGATGCAGGCGAATGTGATCGCCACTTCCGGCCGTGCTGTTGAAGCAGCGGGCGACGTGGACGTGCTCCTGTTGGACAAGACCGGCACCATCACGCTCGGCAACCGCCAGGCTTCCGGCTTCTTCCCGGCGCCAGGCGTGAGCGAGCAGCAGCTGGCCGACGTGGCGCAACTGGCGTCGCTGGCGGACGAAACACCGGAAGGCCGCAGCATCGTCGTGCTGGCCAAACAGAAGTTCAATATCCGCGAACGCGAGATGGCCAGCCTGCATGCGCTGTTCATCCCGTTCTCCGCCAATACCCGCATGAGCGGCGTGGACATCGGCGAGCGCCAGATCCGCAAGGGTGCGGCGGAAGCGATCAAGCGCCACGTGGAAGGCATGGGAGAAGCCTACCCGGCCGAAGTGGCGCGCATCGTGGATGATGTGGCGCGCCGCGGCAGCACGCCGCTGGTGGTATGCGAAGGCGCCCGCGTGATCGGTGTCGTGGAACTGAAAGACATCGTCAAAGGCGGCATCAAGGAGCGTTTTGCTGAACTGCGCCGCATGGGCATCAAGACCGTGATGATCACCGGCGATAACAAGCTGACCGCCGCCGCCATCGCTGCTGAAGCTGGCGTGGACGACTTCCTGGCCGAAGCCACTCCGGAAGACAAACTGAAATTGATCCGCAACTACCAGGGCGAAGGCCGCCTCGTAGCGATGACCGGCGACGGGACCAACGACGCCCCTGCGCTGGCGCAGGCCGACGTGGCCGTGGCCATGAATTCCGGCACCCAGGCCGCGAAGGAGGCGGGAAATATGGTCGATCTGGACTCCAACCCGACCAAGCTGCTGGAAATCGTGGAAATCGGCAAGCAGATGCTGATGACACGCGGCTCGCTGACCACCTTCTCGATTTCCAACGACATTGCGAAATACTTCGCCATCATTCCGGCGGCCTTCGTTGGCACGTATCCGCAGCTGAAGGCGCTGGATGTGATGCGCCTGGCCAGCCCGTCGTCCGCGATCATGTCCGCCGTGATCTTCAACGCGCTGATCATCGTGTTCCTGATTCCGCTGGCGCTGAAGGGTGTTCGCTATCGTGCCATTGGCGCCACCGCGCTGCTGCGCCGTAACCTGCTGGTGTATGGCGTGGGCGGCATCATCCTTCCTTTCATCGGCATCAAGCTGATCGACATGCTGCTGGCAGCCTTTAACTTTGTATAAGGAGCGACCATGAAATCCGTCATTCGTCCCGCTCTTGCGGTATTTACTGGCCTGACCCTGATCTGCGGCCTGCTTTATCCGCTGGCTGTTACCGGCATCGGCAACCTGGCCTTCCCGCAGCAGGCGGCAGGCAGCCTGGTTGAAGCGCATGGCAAGCCGGTTGGCTCCATGCTGATCGGCCAGGCTTTCACTTCGCCGAAATACTTCTGGGGCCGCCCGTCGGCCACCGGCCCTATGCCGAACAACGCTTCGGGCTCCAGCGGCTCTAATCTCGGCCCGGCAAATCCGGCTTATCTTGAAGCAGTTAAAGGACGCATCGATGCGCTGAAGGCTGCCGATCCGTCCAATAAAGCGCCAATTCCAGTCGATCTGGTTACCGCTTCAGGCAGTGGCCTGGACCCTGAAATCAGCCTGGCTGCCGCGCAGTACCAGGTGCCGCGCATCGCAGCTGCGCGTGGCGTCGGGCCGGTGCAGGTGCGCAAGCTGATTGAGGCAAATGCGAAGCGGCAGCTATTTGGCTTCTTCGGCGAGCCGCGCGTGAACGTGCTGGCGCTGAATCTGGCGCTGGAGCGCCTATAATCACAGGATGATTCCTACTGAAAGTCAACGCCCGGACCCGGACGCACTACTGGCCCAGGTCCAGGCCCAGGAAAGAAAGGCGGCGCGAGGCCGCCTTCGCATCTACTTCGGCGCTTCCGCCGGTGTGGGCAAGACCTATGCAATGCTGGCTGCCGCACGCAAGCTGCAGGCTGACAGCCAGCCCGTGCTGGTGGGCGTGATCGAAACCCATGGACGCAACGAGACGGCGTCCATGCTGGAGGGGCTGGATGTGCTACCCCTCAAAGCCATCGATTACCGTGGCAAACGCATTAGCGAATTTGACCTGGACGCCGCGCTGGAACGCCAGCCGCCGCTGATCCTGGTCGACGAACTGGCCCACTCCAATGCGGCCGGCTCGCGCCACCCAAAACGCTGGCAGGACGTTGAGGAACTGCTCGATGCCGGCATTGACGTTTTCACGACGGTCAATGTACAGCACCTTGAAAGCCTGAACGATGTCGTCGGCGGCATCACCGGCATCCGCGTCAACGAGACGGTGCCGGATACCGTGTTCGATGAAGCCGACGAAGTCGTGCTGGTCGATATTCCCGCGGACGAGTTGCTGGCGCGGCTGAAGGGCGGCAAGGTGTACAAAGGCCCGCAGGCCGAACGCGCCTCGCAGAATTTCTTCCGCAAAGGGAACCTGATCGCATTGCGCGAGCTGGCGCTTCGCCGCACCGCCGACCGTATCGAGGACGATGTTCGCGCCTATCGCGTCGAGAAATCCATTGGACCGATCTGGAAGACGGGTGCCGCGCTGCTGGCGTGCGTGGGGCCGCGTCCCGGCGCCGAGCAGGTCGTGCGCAGCACGGCGCGGCTGGCCGGGCAGTTGGGCGGCGAGTGGCATGCGATCTATGTTGAAACGCCATCGCTGCAGCGGTTGGCTGCGCCAGAGCGTGAGCGCATCCTGAAAACGCTCAAGCTGGCGCAGGATCTTGGCGCCACCACTGCCGTGCTGGCGGGGCAGGATATCGCTGCGACGGCGGTGGAATATGCGCACAGCCACAACCTCTCCAAGATTGCAGTGGGGCGCGCGCATCCAACCTGGCCGTGGCGAGAACCACATCACAAGCGCATGGCGCGGCTGGCGCCGGAGATCGACCTGATCGCGGTAGGGCAGGGACGTGAAGAAGCGCCGTCGCGCCCTCAGCGCGCCGCCGAAGATCCTGAAGCCATTCCGGGACAGGCTAAGCGGCGCGCGATCGGCTACGCAGTTGCGGCGGCGGCCAGCTTGCTTACCGCGCTGGCTGCGACGCCGTTGCTGACCTATCTGGACCTGGCCAACATTGCCATGCTGTTCCTGCTGGTAGTGGTGCTGGTGGCAGTACGTTTCGGACGCGGCCCGTCGGTGCTGGCTACCTGCGTCAGCGTGACCTGCTTCGACTTCTTCTTTGTGCCGCCGCGCTTCACGCTGGCGATTTCGGATTTCCAGTATGTGATCACGTTTGGCGTTATGCTGGTTGTCGGCCTGATTACCGGACACCTGACGGCGGACTTGCGTTTCCAGGCGCGCGTAGCGTCGCACCGCGAGGCGCGTTCGCGCGCGCTGTACGAGTTCGCACGCGAACTATCGGCTGCACTTCAGACGGAGCAGATTTTCGACATCACGCGCAGCTTCATCCAGCGCGCCTTCCGCGCCCGCGCCACGCTCCTGGTGCCGGATAACGATGGCCGCCTGCACCTGCCGGACCTGAGCGCCACCATAACCGCCGCCGGAACCGCCACCGCCGCCGCCGCCGCCGCCGCTGCGACCACCGCGGCCACCGCCGGCACGCCTTCGCTGGACATCGGCATCGCCCAATGGGCCTTCGACCACGCCGAAAGCGCTGGCCTGGGTACTGACACGCTGCCCGCCAGCGCAATCTTCTACCTGCCGCTGGTTGCTCCCATGCGCACTCGTGGCGTGCTGGCCATCGAGCCCGAACATCGGCGCTGGATTCTGATCCCCGAGCAGCGGCAGCAGCTGGACATCTTCGGCGCCCTTGCCGCAATCGCCCTGGAGCGCGTGCACTACATCGAAGTCGCACAAAACGCCCTGGTCAGCATGGAATCCGAGCGTCTGCGCAACTCGCTGCTGGCGGCCTTATCGCATGATCTGCGCACGCCGCTGACAACGCTGGTCGGCCTGTCCGAATCGCTGGCCGGCTCGAAACCCGCGCTGGCGGAAGCGCAGATCGAACTGGCAAACACACTGCGCGACGAAGCGCGCCGCATGAGCACACTGGTGGCCAACCTGCTGGACATGGCGCGCATCCAGAGCGGTGAAGTGAAATTCAACCTTCAGTGGCAAAGCCTGGAAGAAGTCGTCGGCAGCGCGCTGCGCCACAGCGGCTTCCTGCTGCAAGGCCATGCAGTCGATGCGCGCCTGCCGCACGACCTGCCGCTGCTGCACTTCGACGCCGTGCTGATCGAGCGCGTTCTGTGCAATCTGCTGGAAAACGCAGCCAAGTACACGCCGGCGGGCTCGCATATCACGGTGACGGCAGCCATCAACGGCGCCAATGCCGACGTGACGGTGTACGATAACGGCTCGGGCCTTCCGCATGGACGAGAGGAGGCCCTGTTCGAGAAATTCACGCGTGGCGAGCGCGAGTCGGCCAAGCCAGGGGTTGGGCTGGGCCTCGCGATTTGCCGCGCCATTGTCGAGGCCCACGGCGGCAGGATTTGCGCAACGAAGTCGCCAGCCGGCGGCGCAGCGTTTGTCTTTTCGCTGCCGCTGGGCACACCGCCCGCCATGCCGGACCTCGACGCGGAACAAACAGGAGAAGTAACAGAGTGAACACGCGAGCGACAGAACCTGCGCCAATTGCCCTGATCGTTGAAGACGAGCCCCAGATTCGCCGCTTCGTGCGCGGTGCGCTGGAAGACGAAGGCTGGGTAGTGCATGAATCGGTCAATATGCAGCGCGGCCTGATCGATGCAGGCACACGCAAGCCGGACCTCATCGTGCTCGATCTGGGCCTGCCGGACGGTGATGGCACAGACCTGATTGCCGACTTGCGCAAATGGTCCACGGTGCCGATCATCGTGCTGTCGGCCCGCGTAGCGGAAGATGACAAGATCAAAGCGCTCGATGCGGGCGCCGACGATTACCTGACCAAACCCTTTGGCGTAGGCGAGCTGCTGGCCCGCGTGCGCGCCACCTTGCGCCGTCAGCGGCAACCGGCCGCCGACAGCGCTGGCCTGGTGCACTTCGGCGAAGTGAGCGTGGATTTGCAGAACCGCCGCGTCACCAAGGGTGGAGAGAGCGTGCATCTGACGCCGACCGAGTACCGCCTGCTGTCGGTCCTGGTCAGTAATGCGGGCCGCGTGATGACCAATCCCCAGCTGCTGCGCGCCGTATGGGGGCCGGCGCAAGCAGAGAACGGCCACTATCTGCGCATTTACATGGGCCACCTGCGCCACAAGCTGGAAGACGATCCCGCGCAGCCGCGCTACCTGATTACCGAGACGGCGGTTGGCTATCGCCTGCAACTGCCGGCATAGTTTTTACGCCGTGTTTACAGGGCCTATCGGTCTTTTTGCATCGTTTTTATACCCCCATTGATAAGCTTTGCTCCGCGTCGAAAGACCTAACCAAAGGAGCAAAGAATGAAGAAGTTGTGCATCGCAGGACTGGGTATGATCGCCATGAGCGCAGCCCCCGTCTTCGCGCAAACCGAGGCTGCGGCCACCACGGCAGCCCCGGTCACCCAGCAGGAGCAGGCAAGCGGCGGCGCGGCCGAAGGTTGCGCGGCTGGTTCGGCGAATCGTTCGTTCAGCGAGCGTTTCGCCAGCAGCTACAAGGACTACCTGGCCTGGAACGGTGACCCCGCCGACGCAGCACCGACCTGGCGCGAAGGCTATGCGCCGCCTCCAGAATCCAGCCCACCATTCCCGTTCACCGCATGGCCGATTGGCGGCACCGAAGTGATCGGCTACGACAACCAGTATTACGGCCCGTTGATGGAAGCCCTGTGGTGCGGCTCCAACGGCAAGGCGTGGAAAGACAGCCGCGTGACCGTCTATGGCTGGGCCAACGCTGGCTTCAACCGAAGCACCTCGCACACCAGGTACAACGGCGCCAACGGCACCGGAGGCAACTTCCCGGCCGCCTACGCCTACCAGGGCAACACTGCGCAGATGGACCAGGTCGCGTTGTACGTTGAGCGCACACCGGACGTGGTGCAGAAGGACCACTTCGACTGGGGCTTCCGCCTGGCTGGCGTGTGGGGAACCGATACCAAGTACACCTTCTCGCGCGGCCTGTTCAGCAACCAGTTCTCGAACGCGAACAACAAGATCCAGAAGTACGGCTACGACATCCCGATGGCATACATCGAAGGCTACTTCCCCGGCGTGGCGGACGGCATGATCCTGCGTGTTGGCCGCTATATCTCGATCCCGGATATTGAAGCCCAGCTGGCGCCGAACAACTACACCTACACGCATTCGCTGCTGTACACCTACGACCCATTTACCCAGGAAGGCGCCATCGCGACCATTCGCTTGAACAAGAACTGGACCGTGCAGGCTGGCGTCCATGCCGGTAACGACGTGGCGCCATGGTATCGCCGCTCCGTGCCTGCGACATATACCAACGCAGCCGGCGTTGAAGTGCCGAATCCGAATGCGGGCAAGCAGTATGGCGCGCAGCTGTCCGGCACCGCCTGCGTGCAGTGGACTTCCGACTCCGGCAACGATGCGATTTATCCGTGCATGAACGGCATCAACAGCGGCAACTTTGGCTGGAACAACCTACAGCAACAGGTCGTGACCTGGTACCACAAGTTCAACGACCAATGGCATATGTCCAGCGAAGCGTATTACATGCGGCAGAAGAATACGCCGAACATGTCGAATCCTGACGGCCCTGGCGTGTGGAATTCCTACTTCGGCAGCAGCAACAGCGTTGGTGGCCCGTTCGGCGCAATGGGCGGCCGTGGCTGCGGTCCGAACGATGGCGTGACCTGCACTTCCAAGGAGTGGGCGTTCGTGAACTACATCTCGTACCAGCCTACGCCACGTGATTACTTCATTTTCCGCACCGATATCCTGAACGATATCAACGGCCAGCGCACCGGTTTCGCCACCCGCTACAAGGAATTCACCCTGAGCTGGAATCACTGGCTGGGCAAGGCGATCACCCTGCGTCCTGAAATCCGCCACGAAAGCGCTGGCGTTCCTGCATTCGATAATCCATGCCCGGTAGCCGGCACCGCCGGCTGCGGCAACGTGGTCACGCCTGGTTCCAAATCGCAGACCATGGTGGCGATGGACGTGATCGTGCACTTCTGATTTGTTGTAGCGACAGCCGTTACGATCTCACCCGACCGTAGCGGTCTTTCGGTCACGCCCTGATCCGGGGCGTGGCCGCTTTTTCTGCCTACCCGGCTATGGAGTTTTACATGAAAGTATTTTTCCGCCTTGCGGTGCTGGCCGCGATGACGACCGCTTGTTCCACTGAACCGGCGCCGCACAAGCTGCCGCTCGATCACGGCCCGCGCGCCACTTCCACGCCCTGGCTGAACCAGCAGCTCGCACACTCAGCTAGCGTTTCTTCATGTCCGGCCGATCGGTCCTGCGCGGCAGGAAACCCGCCGTAAGCCAGTTCAGTCAATGGGATCACGCCAGCCGGCGGCGATTATTTGCTCAGCAGCCGCATGGCCCGTTCCAGGCCTTCGATCGTGACCGGGAACATGCGGTTGTTCATCAGCTGGCGGATCACGGTAATGGACTGGCGGTATTGCCACAGGCCTTCCGGTTCGGGATTGAGCCAGATGAATTTGGGGAAGGTGTTGGTGAAGCGTGTCAGCCATTCGCTGCCGGCTTCCTCGTTGTTGTACTCGACCGAGCCGCCCGGTTGCAGGATTTCGTAGGGGCTCATGGTGGCGTCGCCGACGAAGATCAGCTTTGTGTCGGGCGTGTACTTCCGTAGCACGTCCCAGGTGGCGAAGCGCTCGGAGTTGCGGCGGCGGTTGTGTTTCCACAGGTAGTCATAGACGCAGTTGTGGAAGTAGAAGAACTCCATGTTCTTGAACTCGGACTTCGCGGCCGAGAACAGTTCTTCGGTGCGTTCGATGTGGTCGTCCATGGTGCCGCCCACGTCCATCAGCATCAACACCTTGATATTGTTCTTGCGCTCGGGCTGCATCTTGATGTCCAGCCAACCCGCGTTGTTGGCGGTGGCGCGGATGGTCTGATCCAGCGCCAGTTCTTCGTGCGCGCCTTCACGCGCGAAGCGGCGCAGGCGGCGCAAGGCCACCTTGATATTGCGCGTGCCCAGTTCGCGTTCAGAATCGTAATCCTTGTAGGCGCGCTGTTCCCACACTTTGACCGCGGTGCGGTTGCCGCCCTTGCCGCCGATGCGGATGCCTTCCGGATTGGTGCCGCCGTTGCCAAAGGGCGAGGTGCCGCCAGTGCCGATCCAGCGGTTGCCGCCTTCGTGGCGTTCCTTCTGCTCCTTCAGCAGTTCGTTCAGGCGGTCCATCAGCTTGTCGTAGCCGAATTTTTCCAACTGGGCGATCTGCTCGTCGGTCAGCTCGCGCTTCATGCGCTGCAGGAGCCAGTCCAGCGGGATCTCGCCCTTGGTGTCGAACACGCTGTTGATGCCCTTGAAGTAGAGGCCGAAGGCGCGGTCGAACTTGTCGTAATTCGCTTCGTCTTTGACGAGGCAGAGGCGCGACATGTAATAGAAGTCGTCCAGCGAAGGCTGCAGCACCTGCTTCTCCATCGCTTCCAGCAAGGTCAGAAACTCCTTGATGGTGACGGGGATTTTCGCGTCTTTCAGCGCGAAGAAGAAGTCGATGAGCATTACGCCCTCCGGTCAAGCAGGTATTGGATATGGGCGCGCACTTCCGGCCACTCGCCGTGCATGATGCTGTACATGACGGTGTCGCGCACGGTGCCGTCGCGGCGGCGCAAGTGGTGGCGGATCACGCCATCCTTTTTCGCGCCGAGACGTTCGATCGCGTTCTGCGAGGCGTGGTTGAAGTTATCGGTGCGGAAGCCGACCACGGCGCAGCCCAGCGTATCGAAGGCGTGCGTCAGCAGCATCAGCTTGCAGGTCGTGTTGACGTGGCTGCGCTGGGCGCTTTTGCGATACCAGGTGTAGCCGATCTCCACGCGGTCCACGGAAGGCATGATGTCGTGGTAGCTGGTAGTGCCCAGCACGTCGCCGCTAGCAGCATCGATCACGGCCCAGGCCATGCGGGAAGGGCGCATTTCCAGTGCGGTGGCGATGTATTGCGATACCTGCTCCGGCTCGGGCACGGAAGTGATGCGCAGCTTCCATAGCTCGCCATCCTGCGCCGCGGCCAGCAGGCCCTGCGCGTGCTGGGGATCGAGCGGCTCCAGGCGGATGCCGTCCAGTTCCAGCGTGACCGGTTCAACGTTGATCATCAGCGATTCGCCCGCGACATTAGGATCAGGCGCTCGAACAGGTGCACGTCCTGTTCGTTCTTCAGCAGGGCGCCGTGCAGTGGCGGCACGATGGCCTTCTGGTCCTCGCTGCGCAGGGCCTCCGGCGGAATGTCTTCGGCCATCAGCAGCTTGAGCCAGTCCAGGAATTCGGAAGTCGATGGTTTCTTCTTCAGGCCAGAGACTTCGCGCACTTCGTAGAAAGTCTGCAGCGCGGTCGCCAGCAATTCCTGCTTCAGGTTCGGATAGTGGACCTTGACGATGGCTTCCATCGTATCCTTGTCCGGGAATTTGATGTAGTGGAAGAAGCAGCGGCGCAGGAAGGCGTCCGGCAGCTCTTTCTCATTGTTCGATGTGATGATCACCAGCGGACGATGGCGCGCGGTCACCATTTCGCGCGTTTCGTAGACATAGAATTCCATGCGATCCAGCTCGCGCAGCAGGTCGTTGGGGAATTCGATGTCAGCCTTGTCGATCTCGTCGATCAGCAGCACCACCGGCTCGGGCGAGGTGAAGGCCTGCCACAGTACGCCCTTGACGATGTAGTTGTGGATGTCGCGCACGCGCTCGTCGCCCAGCTGGGAATCGCGCAGGCGGGACACCGCATCATATTCATACAGGCCTTGCTGGGCCTTTGTGGTCGATTTGATATGCCACTGCATTAACGGCATGTTCAGCGCGGCCGCGACTTCCTCGGCCAGCATGGTCTTGCCGGTGCCCGGTTCGCCCTTGATCAGCAGGGGACGCTGCAAGGTCAGGGCGGCATTCACCGCCAGTTTCAGGTCATTGGTGGCGACATAATTGTCCGAACCCTCGAAACGCTGGGGTGCTTGCATGGATGGCTTCCCTGGTAAATAAGTCAGTGATAGCCATATTCTACAGATCTCCCAGTAAGCGGTGGGCGAGGGCCTTGGCCTCTTCGAGGGCTGCTTCTAATGTGCCGGAGATTGCCGCTGCCCAGTTGTTCGGCGATTTTCCGGAAGGCGCCAACGCGGAAAATGTATCCTTGACATGCAATATGGACGGGTGGCTAATTTGTGAAGTAGAATCGCAGGTTAGGGCGTAAAAGCCTAGGTTTTTGAGCAAGGCGTATCCGATTACAACTGATTTAAAGCCAAACTATGAAAAAAATCTTCGCACTTCTCGTGCTCGCAGGCGTTGCCCACGCAGCCGCAGCCGCGGACATCGTTGGGGACCCGAAAGCTGCTCCAGCCAAGATCGAAATGTGTATTGGATGCCACGGCATTCAAGGTGGCTACAAAGCGACTTTCCCGGAAGTGTTCCAAGTGCCGAAGATTGGCGGTCAGAATGCCAAGTACATTGAAAACGCTCTGAAGGGCTATCAGAAGGGCGAGCGTAAGCACCCATCCATGAAGGGTATCGCTGTGAGCCTGTCCGACCAGGACATCGCCGACATCGCCGCTTACTACTCCCAGCAGAAATAAGGCCCTGACCATGAAAAAACTGATTACCGCTCTGTTCTGCTCCGCAGTGTCGTTCAGCGCCATGGCTGGTGGCAATATCGACGCCGGCAAGGCCCTGACTGAAAAGTACAGCTGCGCCGCCTGCCACGGTAAGGATTTCAACAGCCCGATCGATCCGTCCTATCCTAAGCTGGCTGGCCAGCACCAGGACTACATCCAGCATGCCCTGACCGCCTACAAGCGCGGCGACGGCGCCAACGGCCGTTCGAACGCGATCATGACCGGCCAGGTCAAGCCGCTGACCAACCAGGACATCAAGGACATCGCCGCCTACCTGCACTCGCTGCCAGGTTCGCTGGTGACCCACCGCTGATCGTTCTTCGATCTGCCTTAGAAAAGCCCGCCGAGTGCGGGCTTTTTTGCGTCCATTGCAGGCTTAGCGGCACTTCGCGCCGGGTTGGACGGTCACGGTCCCCGTCCCAGCGAGCGGGATGTCGAATGCGCGGTTGGCCAGATCATTGGTGCTCGCGCTGCCCAAGGTCTGCCCTTTGGGCTCAAGAACCGTGATCGAAATCCGGTTGTTCAACTTCGAACTTTGCCGGATTCGCACTTCCAGACAGTCTCCGTCCAGCAGCCCGGTGAACTCGTCACCGAGGCTACTTGCAGCCTGACCGTGAGCGGCTGCCTGGCGCTGCCGGCATCAAGTGTCAGCTGCATGGCCGCGGTCCAATTATTGGAGCAGCCCGCCAGCAGGGAGAGCAGGAGCGATGACGCGGCTTTGGCTGAGTTTTTCACAGTGCGCGTGTTGTCAAAAGTCAACAGTGGGAATGCGATAGTTTTCCCCATGGAAACTATTGCTAGTATATCCGGAACTGGAGGCCTGATGACTCATCCGTTCTCAATCGAAGAAAAGCTGGAACTCGCCGGAAAAGTCGGCAATGACCTTGCCCAGCATTTCGGCAAGAAGAAATATTACTCAGAGGCGATGATCAATGCGGCCGCACGCCGGCGGGGCATTGCGGCCGGCAGTATGTTCTGGGCTTACGCCTTACAGCTGGACGAATTCGAGCCGGATGGCGTTTCCCACTTTTCATGGAACATTGAGTTCTGGCTCAACTGCTCCTTACCAAGCGCATGACCACATACCGGATTATCAGCGCAATTTGCGCATTGCTGGCATTTTCGGCGTTGGGCTATTTCCTCATCAGATTCCGGTCGCTGACGCGCGAGCAGGGCAGGGGAATTGTGGTGTTCGGCGCGTTGTTTGGATTGCTGCTGTTCATTGTGATGCAGACCTTTCCGCGGCAGGCACAGCTGGAATTGCAATCCGGCCTGATGAACTATCGCACGTTCGCCTGGAGCGCAGGCTTCGTCTGCGCAATATTCCACATGCTGATTTGCCGCCTTTTCAAGGTGCGCGCTGCTTATGGTTTTGCTTATCCAGCGCTGGGCTGGCTGCTGTCCGCGGTGCCGGTAGAACAAAAGCTGGCGGTGTGGGAGGTGGCGGCACTGGCATTGATTGCCGGGATTGTCGTTGTAGTGGTTTGCTATTTAATGGAGCGTCGAGCATGGACAAGCAAGTTACCGCATTGACGATGGGCGCAGCCCTTCTGATCTCGGTTGTTGCTGGCACTTTGGCCTGGCATCACATGGGGCGGCCGGACAATTGGTACAAGGCCTGCGCCTTAGGACTGATGGGCGGAATTGCCGGCGCCGTGCCGGGGCTCATTCTGCCCTTTATGACCGAGTCCGAGCCGGTGCTTGTTTCCTTGAGTTTTGCCGCAGTAATGGGCGCGCTCATGGCGTACCGCTATATCGACGAAATCTAGCCATGGCGATATCGATCATGATCGTGGCGCTCGTCCACACATTTGGCGCGGAGCTGGCCCGGCATTT
Source organism: Pseudoduganella sp. RAF19 (assembly GCF_052114165.1). Lineage (NCBI taxonomy): Bacteria > Pseudomonadati > Pseudomonadota > Betaproteobacteria > Burkholderiales > Oxalobacteraceae > Pseudoduganella > Pseudoduganella sp. RAF19. The sequence continues at coordinate 75,407 of NZ_JBFREF010000007.1, forward strand.
TATGCGCGCGCCCGGCGCGATCAGACCCGGCATGGAGAAGATGCAAAATGCAGCGTTCATGGGCGCGCTCGGCATTCCTTTGCTGATGCGATCGGAGCTTGGCTACGACGCGCCGTTTTGGCTTGTGACGATGCTGCTGCTGGCGGCGCTCGCCGTCAGTGGCTGGTTCGCGCAGAAGCGCGCCTACTGGCTGCTGACAGCAATCGCGGCGATTGGCGATCTGGCGCTAGCCGCGAGCGGCGAGCTGGTCATCGCGGCTTTTGCGGGGGCGATCCAGTTGATGATTGCGGGCGTGCTGAGAAGGCGCAAACAATGATTGCAGTTCTGACGATGATCGCAATCGGGCTGACATCGGCATGGTCAACCTGGCGCACGGCGCGTGCGGCGTTGATCGGTATCAGAGACGGCGCTTGACGGCTTCCACGTAAGCTTCGCCGTCCGGCGGAACGCCGCGGCGCTGGGAGTCCCAGATCATCTCGCCCAGGCACTCCATGATCTGGTGATGGGCTTCGTGAGTCGAGTCGAGCTTGCGCGCCAGCGCTTCGTAGGCGGCGCGGATACCGCGCGGCTGGTCGATCGAGATTTGTTCTGCGATCGACAGGTGCATGGACAAATGCAAAAACGGATTGGCCTGTCCGCCTTCGACCGAGTAATCGCGGGCGACGGCTTCTTCGGCATCCTTTAGCGTGTCGTCATATTCGGGATGCTGCAAAACCCAGTCCAGCGCCATGGCTTCCAGCGGGGTGAGGATTTCTTTGGCGTGGTGCTTGCGGAAGACTTCGCAGAAGAAACGGCGAACGTCATTGGAGGACGGCGTAAACATGGCCGCCATTATACGCGCTTAAAAAAAACGCAGCCCGGGGGGCTGCGTTTTCGCTTAGTCCTTCTCCGCCAGTTGGGGAGCCGCACAACTGATTGGCTCCGCCGGGGGCGCAATCACCGGCTGCTGCGGCTTGTCCCGCTGCTGCGGGGAGCCGTTGCGCTGGCCGTGAGGCTGGCGCAGGTAACGCGAGGCATGCCGGCGGTCCCCATGCGCAGGCCAGGTGAGGAACCTGGATAACTCCTGCAAGGCGCGCTGGTAAACTTCACGTTTGAACTCAATGACTACATCCAGCGGTACCCAGTATTCATGCCAGCGCCAGGCATCGAATTCCGGGTGGTCGGTCAAGCGCAGATTGATTTCATTATCGCGCGCGCACATTCGCAACAGGAACCAGATCTGCTTCTGGCCACGATAATGGCCGCGGATTTCCCGCTTGATGAAGTGATCCGGCACTTCATAACGCAGCCAGTCGCGCGTGCGGCCGATAATCTTGACGTGCTCCGGACGTAAACCTATTTCTTCTTCCAACTCCCTGTACATCGCCTGCTCAGGCGTTTCGCCGTATTTAATGCCACCTTGCGGAAACTGCCACGAATGCTCGCGCACCCGTTTGCCCCACCACACCTCGTTATTGGCGTTGAGCAGGATGATGCCGACGTTGGGGCGGAACCCTTCCCGATCGAGCATATTGCACCTCAAACTTTCTGTGGCCGAGCCTTCCTCTTATATTTTTGGCTACAAAACCCGCCGCCGGGCCGTCGTAAACGGTCCGGCAAGCTTGCAATTGCGCTCATTTGTATAAAGTTTGGACGCATCGACCAGCTAATCCTTTAAAATTAGGTCGATTATAACTCTCTCTTTTTAAAAAGAATTCACCGTTATGCGTGCTTCCCGTTTTTTTATTTCTACACTCAAAGAAGCGCCTTCTGACGCAGAGATCGTAAGTCACAAGTTGATGATGCGCGCAGGTATGATTAAACGCCTGGGTTCCGGCATCTATACCTATATGCCGATGGGCCTGAAAGTGATCCGTAAGGTCGAAGCGATCGTGCGCGAAGAAATGAACAAATCCGGCGCCATCGAGCTGCTGATGCCGCTGGTGCAGCCGGCCGAGCTTTGGCAGGAGACTGGCCGCTGGGACAAGATGGGTCCTGAGCTGATGCGCGTGAAAGACCGCCACGGCCGCGACTACGCCATCCAGCCGACCTCGGAAGAAGTGATCACCGACGTGGTGCGCGGCGAGATCAAATCCTACCGCCAGCTGCCGTTGAATTTTTACCACATTCAGACCAAGTTCCGCGACGAGCGCCGTCCACGCTTCGGCCTGATGCGCGGCCGCGAGTTCACCATGAAGGATGCCTATTCCTTCGACCGCGACCTGGAAGGCATGCAGAAGTCCTACCAGATCATGTACGACGCCTACACCCGCATCTTCACCCGCTTCGGCCTGAAGTTCCGCGCCGTGGCGGCGGACAACGGCGCCATCGGCGGTACTGGCTCGCATGAATTCCACGTGATCGCCTCCACCGGCGAAGACGCGCTGATTTACTGCCCGACCTCGGACTACGCGGCCAATATCGAAGCGGCTGAAGCCATCGCTACCGGCACCCGTGCCGCCGCATCGGCTGCGCTGACCAAGACTTCCACGCCGAAAGCGGCCAAGTGCGAAGAGGTTGCCAAGCTGCTCAACATCGACCTGAAGCAGACCCTGAAGACCATCGCCCTAACTGTGGAAAAGGAAGACGGCAAGAAGGAATATTTCATGCTGCTGCTGCGCGGCGATCACGAGCTGAACGAAATCAAGGCCAGCAAGGTGCCGGGCCTGGCGCAGAACCGCTTCTCGACCGAAGCCGAAATTCAGGAAGTGTACGGCTGCGTGCCGGGCTACCTGGGGCCGATCGGCACCAAGGCGCCTGTCACCGTGGTGGCTGACCGCACCGTGGCCCTGATGGCCGACTTCGTAACCGGCGCCAACGAAGCCGATTTCCACTTCACCGGCGCCAACTGGGGCCGCGACGTGGCCGAGCCTGCGATCATCGCCGATCTGCGCAATGTGGTGGAAGGCGATCCTTCGCCGGACGGCAAAGGCGTGCTGGCGATCGAGCGCGGCATCGAAGTGGGCCACGTGTTCCAGCTGGGCACCGCCTACTCGCAGTCCATGCAGGCCACCTACCTGGACGAAAACGGCAAGCCTGCTCCGCTGCAGATGGGCTGCTACGGTATCGGCATCACCCGTATCCTGGGCGCTGCGATCGAGCAGAACTACGACGACAAGGGCATCATCTGGCCGACCTCGCTGGCCCCGTTCGAACTGGTGCTGTGCCCGATGGGCATGGACCGCTCCGAGCTGGTGAAGGAGGAAACGGAGAAACTGTACGCCGCGGCGCAAGCGGCCGGCATCGACGTGATCGTGGACGACCGCGGCCTGCGCCCGGGCGCCATGTTCGCGGACTGGGAACTGATCGGCGTGCCGCACCGCGTCGTGATCGGCGAGCGTGGCCTGAAGGAAGGCAACCTGGAATATCAGGGCCGCCGCGATGCCGAAGCCACGCCTGTGCCGCTGGCCGACATCGTCTCCTTCGTCAAGGCCAAAGTGCAGCAGTGATGCCCGCCGCAGCCAAGCCGCCCCGCACCGGCCGCGAACGCCGCCGCTGGTGGGCGCGGCCGCTGCGCTGGTGGCATGTGCTGGCCTTCTCGGCCGGCGTGCTGACGGCGCCCTTCGGCTTTGCCGGCAACCAGCAGGAAGAAGCGCTGGCCGACTCGGTGCGGCTGGCGCTGTCGAACGCGATTCTGGATGCGCATCCGCCCAAACCGGCGTTTGCCAATGCGGCCGACAAGGCGTCCTACGACGTGTGGTTCACCGCGATGTCCGGCCGGCTCACACGCAAGCTGCCGGATGAAATGCAGCGCCGCGAATTCCTCGAAACCGCCTGGTACGAAGCACGCCGCGCCGGACTCGATCCGGGGCTGGTGCTGGGACTGATCCAGGTCGAATCGGCCTATCGCAAATACGCGGTGTCGATCGTCGGCGCGCGCGGCTATATGCAGGTGATGCCGTTTTGGACCAACATCATTGGCGACAGCGACCGCCGCAAGCTGTTCAATATGCAGACCAACCTGCGCTACGGCTGCGCCATCCTGCGCATGTACCTCGACATGGAAGGCGGCAACCTGTTCATGGCTCTGGGCCGCTACAACGGCAGCCGCGGACGTCCCGAATATCCCAACGCCGTGCTCGCGGCCTGGAACAAATGGAAAATGTAATCCGCTATCTGTGCTGCGCCGCCTTGCTGACCTTGAGCCTGGGCGCGGCCGCCAGGCAGCCCGGCGCGGGCGATGACGAGGGTTACAACGAGTTCACCATTCGCGCGTCTCACTATCCCGCCGACGCGCCGCGCTTCGAAAATTACCCGGCCACGATTTACCTGGGGCCTCTGGCGCCAACCCATTGGCGCGCCAGCGCGGAGTCGCGCCTGTTCCGCACGCAGATCAAGGAGTGGGGCAAGGAACGCCCCAATTTTGCAGGGCACTACACACTTGCCAAGTGGGGTTGCGGTACGGACTGCACCATGTTCGCCTTCATCGACACCCGCACAGGGAAGGTCTATTTCGACCACATCGCCACGAATGTCGCGGTCAACGTGCATCAGGACTTGCTGCCGGGTGGCGACTGGCATGGATCGGGAGCCTTGCGCTTCAAAGCGGACAGCCGTCTGCTTGTGTTGATCGGCATGCCGAACGAAGATCCAAAGCTGCGCGGCATTTCGTTTTATGAGTGGACCGGCCAGCGGCTGAAGTTGGTCCGCCGCGTGCCGGTAGCATGGTATCCGGATAAGCCCTAATCAGCGTTTGCCGACTTCCCAGGTGCGGATCGACTCGGGCAGCAGTATGGTGCTGGCCACGGACATGGCTGTCAGCAGAACCGCTGGCCAAAGCAGGCCAAGCGGCAGCAGAGGCGCTACCAGCATGGTGGCGCCGGCCACTGCGGCAAAGGACAGGAACATCGTCAAACCGGCGCCTTTCCCGGCGTCTTCTCCCGCAGCCTGAAGCGCGCCTGCCATGGTGGATGGTCCGCGGATGCCGAGCCCCGCGCAGAACAGCGCCCACAATGCAGTCAGCTCCAGGTGATTGAAGCTGTCCTCCCACGCCAGCCAGGTCATGATGAACCCGGCAAGCATCTGCAGTCCGCTGCCTGTACGCAGCAGGTTTTCCGGCCCCCATTGCGTTACGCGGTGCATGGCTACCGTCGCGCCACCCATGAAGGCCAGCACGCCGCAGATCTGCAGCACCGCGAAAGCGCGAATGCTCAGCCCCATCGACAACGTGACGATGACCGGCGCGCTGGCGACGAACATCAGCAGGGCGCCGAACATCAGCGCATAACTGAGCGCAAAGCGCAGATAGCCGCGGTTGCGCAGCAAAGGCGTGTAGACCAGTAACAGCGCGCCACGATCAGCGCCAAGACGCGACGTTGTGCGCTTGGCGGGGGAACTGCCGACAATGCGCGCGGCCAACGGCATCAACAGCAGCGACAAGGCGGTAATCACCCAGAACGTCACGCGCCAGTCGGCATACAGCACGATCGCTGCACCAACTGCCGGACTTAATGCGGGGATGGTCGATTCCGCCATTGCCACCATCGCCAGGGCCTTGACAGAATCGGCTTCGGAAAAGCGGCGCCGGATCAAGGCGGGCACGGCGACCGTAGCAGCGCCTGCGCCCAGGCCCTGCACCAGCCGGCCGGCCAGCATGGCGCCAATGTCCGGCGCAAGCGCGCACAGCAGGCTGCCGCCTGCCAGCAGCGCCGTACCGAACAGGATGGTGGTGCGGTCACCGAAATGATCCGCCGCCCAGCCCCACACCAGCTGCGACAAGGCCAGCGCAATCATGAACAGCGCCATCGTCGCCTGCGCCGACGGCACGGACGCATGCAGTTCCGCGCCCATGGCAGGCAAAGCTGGCAGATAAAGATCGGAAGCGAGCAGGCCAACCGCAGTCAGGCTGGCGAGAGGCAGGGCGATGAGCTGAGGCTTCATATTTCGCGATGGGGTCAGGCACTAAATGGTACATAAGCTCGCTTTGCAAGCGAGCTTATGTACCATTTAGTGCCTGACCCCATAAAAGAAAAAATGCCCCGAGCGCGGAGCATCGGGGCTTTTTAGCGGCTGCAACAGCCGGAGGCTTTATTTCAGGTGATCGGAGATCAGCTTGGTCATTTCGAACATGGACACCTGCGATTTGCCGCCGAATACGGCCTTCAGCTTGTCGTCGGCATTGATCATGCGGCGATTTGCTGCATCTTGCAGGTTCAGTTTTTTGATGTAGTCCCACACTTTCTTGGTCACTTCGGTGCGTGGCAGCGGAGCGGAACCGACCACCGCGGACAGTGCGGACGAAGGCGTCATGGCTTTCATGAATGCTGCGTTTGGCTTGCGGGCAGCAGGCGCTGCTTTCTTTGCTGCTGGTTTTGCTGCTGCTTTAGCCGGTGCTGCCTTTTTGGCGGCTGGTTTGGCTGCGGCTTTCTTTGCTGGTGCTGCTGGGGTTTTCTTGGCTGTTGCCATATTCGAGCCTCCTTAACAAACACTGGGGAAAATTGCGCAATACATTCGCACGGCTAATATTGGTGGGGATTTGCAGCTTATGCAAGTGTTTTTTCCCTTTTTTGTGGGAAACACACGTTAATCCCAGCCCCAGAGTGAAAAAAGCCGCCCGCAGGCGGCTTTCAGAGGGAGATTGCGCCGTTTAGCGCATGCCCGGCATCATGCCTTTCATCGATCGCATCATCTTCATCAGACCGCCGCCGGACAGCTTTTTCATCATGGTCTGCATCTGCTCGAACTGATTGAGCATACGGTTTACCTCTTGCACCTGGACGCCTGCGCCGGCTGCGATGCGGCGCTTGCGTGCCGCCTTGATCAGCTCCGGCTTGGCGCGTTCCTGCGGCGTCATCGAGTCGATGATGCCGACCATGCGGCGCACCTGCTTTTCCGCCTGGTCCATATTGGCGCCGGACGCAGCTTGCTGGAACTGGGCCGGCAGCTTGTCGAGCAGGCCGGACATGCCGCCCATTTTCTTCATCTGCGACAGCTGGGACTTGAAGTCGTTCATGTCGAACTTGCCGCCCGACTTGACCTTGGCGGCCAGTTCGGCCGCCGCCTTCTCGTCCACACCCTTGCGCGCTTCTTCCACCAGGGCCAGGATGTCGCCCATGCCCAGGATGCGGTTGGCCATACGGGCCGGGTCGAACGCTTCCAGGCCGTCCAGCTTTTCGGACACGCCGGCAAACTTGATCGGCTTGCCCGTGATGTGGCGCACCGACAGCGCCGCACCACCGCGCGAGTCGCCATCCAGCTTGGTCAGCACGATACCGGTCAGCGGCAGCGCATCGTTAAAGGCCTTGGCGGTGTTGATCGCGTCCTGGCCCAGCATGGCGTCGACCACGAACAGCGTTTCGATCGGCTTGACCGCGCCGTGCACGGCCGCGATCTCTTTCATCATTTCTTCGTCGATACCGAGGCGGCCGGCGGTGTCGATGATCAGCACTTCATGGTGGTGCTTCTTGGCCCAGTCCAGGGCGGACAGGGCGATATCGACCGGCTTGTCCTGCGCGGTGGACGGGAAGAAGTCGGCGCCAACCTGCTGGGTCACCGATTGCAGCTGGGCGATTGCGGCGGGACGGTACACGTCGGCCGACACGGTCAGCACTTTCTTCTTCTGTTCCTTGAGGTACTTGGCCAGTTTGCCGACGGTGGTGGTCTTACCCACACCCTGCAGACCGGCCATCAGGATGATCGCCGGCGGCTGCTGGGCAAAACTGAGCTTGGCCGCTTCCGGGCCGAGGTCGGCGCCCATCAGGGCGGCCAGCTCGCGCTGCACCACGCCGACCAGGGCCTGGCCCGGCGTCAGGGACGAAATCACTTCCTCGCCGAGGGCCTTTTCCTTGACCTTGGCGATGAATTCGCGCACGGCCGGCAGGGCCACGTCCGCCTCCAGCAGCGCCAGGCGCACTTCGCGCAGCATCTCGGCGGTGTTGGACTCGGTCAGGCGCGCTTCACCACGCATGGTCTTGACGACCTTGGCAAGGCGCTGTGTCAGATTGTCTAGCATTGGCTACCTACTAATATGGAGCGGGGAAAATCCCGCCATTTTACATTAGTGCGGCGCCACAATCTCAGCGCAATCCTGGGCGTAGCCATCAACTAACTCTCACATTGTCACAGTCGTGCACACTTGCTTTGCTAAATTGAGATTTCTCATTGACAACATTTGTGCCAGAAGGCATTTTGCTTATATTTCATGTAACAGGAGAGCAAGATGCAGAACCTGGCAGTTCAGGAACAGTCGACGGAAGACGGCGAACAGCAGCTGACCTTTTCGGCGACCGGCAGCGAATACTTCCGCATCTGGATCGTCAACGTCTTGCTGACGATTGTTACCCTCGGCATTTATTCAGCGTGGGCCAAGGTGCGCAGCAACCAGTACTTTTACTCAAGCGCCCGCCTGGCCGGCAGCAGCTTCGAATACCACGGCAACCCCAAGGCCATTCTGAAAGGCCGTATTGCTGCGCTGATTCTTGTCGGCGGCTACCACGCGGCGGTGCGCACTTCGATCACCGCGGCGCTGGTGATGGCGGCCGTCATGGCTTGCGTGATGCCCTACCTGGTCTGGAAAAGCCTGCAGTTCAAACTGCATAACACCAGCTACCGCGGCATTCGCTTCGGCTTTGATGGCAGCGTCGGCAAGGCCTATCTCTATTATCTGCTGATGCCGCTGCTGGCTGCGACCGTCGTCATGCTGCCGTGGGTCCATCAACGCATCAAGAAATTCCAGCATACCGAAAGCCGCTTTGGCGCCGCCCACTTCAGTTTTGATGCACCCGTCGGTCGCTTCTACGCCATTTACGGGATGATGCTGGCTGCCTATATCGCAGGCGTTATTGCTATTGTCGTGTTCGGGGTTGTAGCCGCTATCGGCAGCCACGCGGGCGCCATGATCATGATTCCGATTTTCGTCTACGTCGTGATGTTTGCGGTGTATCCGCTGTTCTTCACCATGTTCCAGAAGCTGGTCTGGAATCACACCCAGCTTGGCAATCACTGGTTCCGCTGCAATATGCACTGGAAGAGCCTGACCTGGATTTACCTCACCAATCTGCTGGGCATAGTCGTTACGCTTGGCCTGTACACGCCTTTTGCCAAGGTCCGCGCGCTGAAATATCGCCTGGAGTCGATGTACCTGGACGTCAACGGTAGTCTGGACGACTTCGTGGCAGGCGAGCATGCGAATGTCGGCGCGGCTGGCGAAGGCATGGCCGACTTCATGGACTTCGACCTGTCGCTGTGATGCTGGCAGGACGCTATTACGACGGCCGGACTTCGCGCGCGCACCGCGTGCGGTTGTCGGTGCAGGACGGCACCGCCGTGCTGGAAGGGGAGGCGGAACGCGCCTGCCCGCTGGATGCGCTGCGCGTGTCCGAGCGCAGCATCCATGCCGCGCGCAAGGTCACCTTTCCCGATGGCGCCACCTTCGAACCGGAAGATCTGAACGCGTTTAATCTGCTGCTGGCTCAGACCGGCTATCAGGATAGTGTCGTTGTCACCGCCCAGCGCAGCTGGCGTGTGGTCGTTGGCTGCATGGCCGCGATCGTTGCCGTCCTGGCGCTTGCTTATCTTTATGTGTTGCCGGTCGTGGCGGACCAAGTAGCACAGGCGCTGCCGCCATCGGTTGAACATCAGCTGGGACAGGGCGTATTGGCAATGTTCGACCGCCGCGCACTGGCGCCGAGCAGGCTGCCGCTGGAACGTCAGCTGCGCATCGCCAACGCGTTCGCCAGCCTGCACGCGCCGCACGAAGGCGCACCGCCGTATCGCCTGCTGTTCCGCAAAAGCCATATCGGCCCGAACGCGTTTGCCCTGCCTTCAGGCGATATCGTGATGACGGACGAACTGGTCGAGCTGCTGCCGGATGATGGCGCAGTCATGGCGGTGCTGGCCCACGAACTGGGCCATTTGCACCGGCGCCACATGACGCGCCGCCTGATTCAGGGTTCCGCCGTGGCCGCCGCCAGCACGCTGCTGTTCGGCGACGTCAACGCGGTCGTCTCCGGCCTGCCCGCGCTGGCGCTGGACCTGCACTATTCACGCGATGCCGAAACCGAAGCGGATGATTATGCGGCGGATATGTTGGTCGACAACGGCATTTCCCTGTCCAGCCTGGAGCAGGTTTTCACCGTGCTCGAAAAGCTGGACAAGGATTCCGTTTCCTACCTCTCCACCCACCCCGTCAGCAGCGAGCGCCTGGCCCGGCTGCACGCTCGCAGGAACAATTAATGCGGAAGCACTACCTCCAGCAAGCCTTCTCCTCAGATAACGGCAATGGCGAATTGGCCATACGGCACGACCTGGAGTGGCATGCGCAGAGTGCCCGGCAAGGGCCTCAGTTTCTCCATGCCTTTGCTGGAGTCGTCAGCAATTTTCCAATGAGGCCATAGAAGTCGTAGATGGGAGTTCTGACACCGCGTACGGCATGCGTGTTGCCGTCCGGCGCAGCGTCAATGTCAGCCGGCGGGGCGGTAATTGTAGTGGTGACGCTGGCAGCGGTAGCTCTCCCCATGATGTTTTTTTGCCATCGGCGTCCATGATGTACCGGTTGCCTTGGTCGTTCATGTGGTGGGCAGCCCGCGATTATGGGGACCTTTCCATCAGGTGTGACTTTATAAACGGCTGAGCCAGTGAAGGGCTCAACGTTTCCCCATTCTGAACGCCGGCAATAAAAGATGCCTTGCTGATTGACGACTATGTTATTAGGCGTCCCAATATTGTCGGTCGAGCCGATGGTCGTAACCTGGCTTGCAAGCGGGATGCGCAACAATGTGCCGTGCAGCTGAGCCCCGCCCGGATATGGCAAGAACTCCCTCCCTTGTAATCGGTTACTTAAATGTTCCCATCCAAATCGGCTGCAATAGCAGTCAGGTAGGGAAAACGTGCTTCATTGTTGCCATCCCCGCCGCAAGCGGCATGTGACAAAGTGAAGCCATATGCTAAATAGCACCATCTAATCATAGAAGCTTATTGGCGAAAAATTCCTAGTCTTCCTGATTGAGGCGCGCATTGCGTCACGCATTGTTCACGTGCGAAGGACTTATTGCATGAAAGCTAAAATAAACCGTATGATGGGCGCGCGGTCAGCAGGCTAACAATTTAAGAGGAGACCAGGGATGAATCTGAAAAGCATCGTGAAGTCGCTGGCGCTGGCTGCGCTGGTTGCAGCAGGTAGCGCGCAGGCGCAGGACGTGGTTCGGCTGGGCAACCTGAAATTCGCGCACTACGGCGCGGTGTCGTATATCAAGGAGATTGCACCGAAGTGCGGCATCAAGGTGGAAGAGCACGTCTTCGCCAAAGGTTTGGATGTGATGCAGGCCATCATCGCCGGTGAGCTGGACGTGGGTGCGACCGCATCCGAAGCGGCGATTTCCGGCCGTGCCGGCGGCGCGCCGATCTATGTAGTGGCGGGCTTCGCGAAAGGCGGCGCGCGCCTGGTGGGCCGTGCGGACCTCAAACTGAAATCGGTCAAGGACTTGAAGGGCAAGAAGGTTGGCGTCACGCGAGGCGGTATCCAGGAAGTGCTGCTGCTGGCCGAATTGCAGCAAGCCGGCCTGACAGTTTCCGAGCAGCCGGGCAAGGATGTGCAACTGGTCTTTCTCGCCTATGCGGATCTGAACCAGGCCATGATCGGCAAGAACATCGATGCCATGATGAACTCCGAACCGCAATCGTCCCAGGCGATCAATAAGGGATTCGGCAACGAAATCGTCAAGCCGTACGACACGCCGATCGGCGAGCCGGTGCGGACCATGGTGATGACGGAGAAGTTCTATAAAGAGCGCCGTCCCGTGGCCGAGAAATTCATGCGCTGCTTCGTCGAAGCCACCAAGACCTTCATTGACAATCCCGCCACCGCCGAGAAATTCGTGCGCGAGGTGGTGTTCAAGGGCCAGCTGACCAGCGGCGATTTCCAGGACGCGATCGGCAATTCGCCGTATTCCTACGACATCACGCCCGAGCATATCCAGACCACGACCGACGTCATGGTGAAGACCGGCGTAGGCAAGATGAGCAAGCCGCCAGTGGCCAAGGACTGGGTCAAGACCGACCTGCTGGATCAGGCCAAGAAGAGCCTCGGCGTCAAATAAGGAGGCATCATGGCGATAGCGGGATGGCGTCAACTGGGCGTCGGCCTGATTGTGCCGGCGGTGGTGATCGCGGCTTGGCAGCTGGTGTCCTCGCAGGGCTGGGTCAATCCACAGATTCTGCCGTCGCCGCTGGCCGTGGTGCAGAAGTGGATCGAATACGCGCTGCCGCCGCAGCCGCACACGGAAGGCAGCTGGCTGGCCTGGGCGTTTTCGGGTGAGCTGATTCATGACGCCATCGGTAGTCTGTATCGCGTGATTGTCGGCTTCCTGATCGGCGCCGGGCTGGCGTTGCCGGTAGGGCTGATGATGGGGGCCAGCGATCGCGTGTACGACTGGCTAAATCCGTTGGTGCAACTGCTGCGGCCGATTCCGCCGATTGCCTATATTCCGCTGTCGATTCTGTGGTTCGGGCTTGGCAATCCACCGGCCGTGTTCCTGATTTCGCTGGGCGCCTTCTTCCCGGTGCTGATGAATACCATTGCGGGCGTGCGCCAGGTGGACGGCATCTATATCCGCGCGGCGCGCAACCTGGGCGCGTCCGGAAGCACCATGTTCCTGCGGGTGATTTTGCCGGCGGCTGTGCCTTATATCTTGTCGGGCGTGCGGATCGGCATCGGTACGGCCTTCATCGTGGTGATCGTGTCGGAGATGATCGCGGTGAACAATGGGCTGGGCTTCCGCATCCTTGAGGCGCGCGAATATTTTTGGTCGGACAAGATCATCGCGGGCATGATCTCTATCGGGCTGATTGGCCTGGCGATCGATGTGGGCGTGAACCGTCTGAATAACTACCTGCTGCGCTGGCATCGCGGCCTGGAGAACTAATCCATGAGCGACGCGCATATCGTGATTGATCATGTCAGCAAGGTGTTCGGCGAAAGCGTCGTGGCGCTGAAGGACATCACTCTGGAAATCCCGCATGGGCAGTTCGTCTGCCTGCTGGGGCCATCGGGCTGCGGCAAGTCGACCTTGCTGAACGCGATTGCCGGATTCGCGCTGCCGTCGAAGGGCACGATCACTGCCGGCGTCGCGCAGGTGACCGAGCCGGGGCCGGAGCGCGGCATGGTGTTCCAGGAATACGCGCTGTTCCCCTGGATGACGGTGGAGGACAACGTCGCTTTCGGGCTGGAGATCAAGGGCACGCCGAAGGCCGAGATCACAGCGACGGTGGACAAGCTGTTGAAGATGCTGTCCTTGCAAGATTTCCGCAGCCGCTTCCCGAAAGACCTGTCGGGCGGCATGCGGCAGCGCGTGGCGATCGCGCGCGTGCTGGCGCTGGACTCGCCGATCATGCTGATGGACGAGCCTTTCGGCGCGCTGGATGCGCTGACCCGGCGCAATCTGCAGGACGAGCTGCTGCGCATCTGGTCGGAGCTTAAGAAAACCATCATCTTCGTCACGCACAGTATTGAAGAAGCGATTTACCTGGCCGACCGGATCATTGTGATGACCTACCGTCCGGGCACGGTCAAGCGCGACATGCTGGTCGAGTTGCCGCGCGAGCGCGACCCATCCGCCCCCGAATTCAACGCCTTGAAGCGCGAGCTCGGCCAACTGGTCATGGAAGAACAACAACGCCACCACAATGAAGAGCTCCGGCTCGCGGCGGTGGATTAGCCAGTCGTGGCTGGGGTGTTAAACTAAGCGAATGCAGACTTACTTTCTGATCGCAGCAACGCTGCTTTATCTTGTTTGTGCCTTCCTCCCATCCCGCAAGGCCGTTCCTGTCGCTGCGCTGACCGCGGGCGCCTGGCTGCTGCACGGCGCTGCGCTGTGGATTAATGTGATGGTGCCGGGTTCGCTGCGCATCGGTTTTGCGGCCATGCTGTCGTCGGCCCTGTGGATTTCAGTGGCCGCGTATTGGCTGGAGAACCAGAATTATCCGCTGGAGGGATTGCGCCGCATCGTGATGCCGGTCGCCGCCGCGACCACCGTGCTGCAGGCCATTTTCCCGGGCAATCTGTTGCCTGTAGATGGCCGCACTGCGGTGCTGGGCTGGCATATCGCCATTGCCACGCTGGCCTACGCCACCCTGACCATCGCTGCTTTCCATGCCGTGCTGATGGCGCTGCAAGAGTCCCGCCTGCATTCGAACAGCGACCGCACGACTTTCCTGTCCACCGCGCTGGATCAGTTGCCGGCGCTGCTGACCATGGAGAAGCTGCTGTTCCGCCTGATCGCCTTCGGCTTCACTCTGCTTAGCCTGACTGTCCTGTCAGGCATCGTCTTCTCCGAGGAGCTGTTCGGACGCGCGCTGAAGTGGGATCATAAGTCCGTCTTTACTCTGCTGTCCTGGATGCTGTTCGCGTCCTTGCTGGCCGGCCGCCACTTCCGCGGCTGGCGCGGCCGCACGGCCCTGACCTTTACGCTGGCCGGCTTCGCGACGCTGCTGCTGGCCTATGTCGGCAGCCGTTTTGTACTGGAAGTGGTTTTACATCGAGGTATTGCATGACACGTATTCTGTTCTGGCTGGCGCTGGTATTTCTGGTGATGGGCGCCATCCGCACCAAGCTGCGCAACGCGAGCGGCAATCAGCAGCCATCGCCGCGCCAGCCAAGCGCACCGCCGCGCCAGGCTGACGCCGAAGCCATGCTGCGCTGCGCCCATTGCGGCGTGCATTACCCCGCGTCGGAAAACGTGCTGTATAAAGGCCAGGATTTCTGCAGCCTGGCCCACGCCCAACTGGCCGCGAACTAAGTTGCTGGCGCGCCTGAATTCCCTGTCGGCCGAATCCCGCGAGACATTCTGGCGCTCGCTGCAGACCCTGAACGGCACGCGCGCCGTGATTGCGCTGGTGCTGCTGGCTTATATGAGCCTGGGCGCAGCGACAGTCTCTCAGCAGCGTGTCGAGCTGTGTACGGCTTATGTGCTGGCTGCGCTGGGCTTCGTGCTTGCGGCCAGTTACTGGCGCCAGCGCTTCATGCTGCAGCTGGTCTGCCAGCTGGCCTGCGATATCGGCGTCATCTCGCTGCTGTACCTGGACGATGGCGGCATGCGCAGCACCCTGGCGATCCTCTATCTGTTCCCGCTGGCCGGCTGTGCGATTCTGGCGCCGCTGCTGGTGGCCTTGTTCTTTGCTTCGATTGCGACCCTGTTCCTGTTGGCCGAGGCGATGTACCGGGTCATGCTGCAAAACGGCGAGCATGTGCTACTGGTGCAGGCGGGCTTGTACGGTGCGGCCGGTTTCGCGGCGGTGACGGTGATCAATCGCATGGCCGCCCGCCTGATCGGGCAGGAAGAACTGGCCGTGCAGCGCGGCGTGGAGATCGGCGTGCAGCAGGCCATCAACCGCCTGGTGCTGTCGCAGTCCGGCGACGGGATTCTGGTGGTGGGCGGCGATGGCGCTATTCATATGAGTAATCCCGCTGTCCAGAAGATGCTGGGCACCGTGGCGGTGCGGCACGGCAGCCGCTTGAGCGATACGCCGGCGCTGCAACCCATCGTGCAGGCTTACGCGGACTGGCGCGGACATCCGGAACAGGCCTTCGCCTTCGTCACCATCAAACCATTCGACGAGCCCATCGCGCAGGAAATGACGGCTGCCTGGAGCGCGCGCCGCGACGTGGCCTCTCACCTGAAAGTGCGCTTCTCGGCCGCCGATACCTCAGGCCTTGGCGTTGAGCGCAACGTGATCTTCCTCGAAGATGTGACCGAGATCGAGGAAAAGGCCCAGCAGCTGAAACTCGCTTCCATGGGACGCCTGACCGCCAGCATCGCGCACGAGGTGCGCAATCCGCTGTCGGCCATCGGCCACGCCAATTCGCTGCTGGAAGAGGACTTGCAGGCGCCCGTCCACAAGCGCCTGCTGAAGATCGTTAGCGACAATGTGGCGCGCGTGAACCGGATGGTGGAGGATATCCTGCAGCTGTCGCGCAAGGCCCAGGTCCATCACGATCCGCTGGAGTTGAGCCATTTCCTGTCCGAGCTGAAAGCCGAATTCGACGAAACCCACAAGCTGGATAGCGGCATCGTCTGCCTGGGCGGCATGCGCAAGCTGTTCGTGCGTTTCGATCCGCTGCACCTGCGCGAGGTGCTGATCAACCTTCTGAACAATGCCGTGCGCTATGCCAGCGGCACGCCGGGCAGCATGAAGGTGTTCATCGTTCACTTCAAGGGGCGCCCGCTGGAGCTGCATGTGCAGGACGACGGCCCCGGCATTTCGCCCGAGGTGCGGGCTCACCTGTTCGAGCCGTTTTACACCACATCCAGCAAGGGCACCGGCCTGGGACTATATCTGGCGCGCGAATTGTGCTTGAATAACGAGGCCATGCTGGACTACGAGTACCGCTTCGATTCCGACATGACAGCCGGCGTCCGCAAGTCGAGCGGGCGTTTCGTGATTACCTTCGCGCGGCCAGCCGCGCAAGCCAACAAGTAGAAAGAATTGCATGAGTTCTCCACGTGTCCTGGTCGTCGATGACGAAGCCGACCTGCGCGAACTGCTGGAAATTACGCTGCTGAAAATGGGGCTGGACGTGGACAGCTCCGAAACCCTGGCGGAAGCGCGCCGCCTGTATGCGGAGCGCGAGTATTCGCTCGTCCTGACCGATATGCGTCTGCCCGATGGCCTTGGCCTGGACCTGGTGCGCGATGTGACGGCAAGCGGCAAGAACATCCCGATCGCGGTGGTCACGGCATTCGGCAGCGCGGAAAACGCGGTGGTCGCGCTGAAAGCGGGCGCCTTCGATTACGTGAGCAAGCCGGTGCAACTGGACCAGCTACGCGTGATGGTGCAGTCGGCGCTGAAGCTGAACGAGCCGGATACCGCGACGGCGGACCACAAACCAGCGGCCAGCCGCCTGCGCGGCAACTCGGCCGCCATCCAGGCCCTGCGCGCACAGATCGGCCGCCTGGCCCGTTCGATGGCGCCGATCGCGATCAACGGCGAGTCGGGTAGCGGCAAGGAGCTGGCGGCACGCGAAATCCACGCCCAGAGTTCGCGCGCGGACAAGCCTTTTATTGCCGTGAACTGCGGCGCGATCCCGGAAGCGTTGATGGAGGCGGAATTCTTCGGCTACCGCAAGGGCGCCTTCACCGGCGCGGCGGACGAGCGCGATGGCTTCTTCCAGGCCGCGAATGGCGGCACCCTGATGCTGGACGAGGTGGCGGACCTGCCGCTGGCCATGCAGGTCAAGCTCCTGCGCGCCATCCAGGAGCGCCGCGTGCGCAAGATCGGCGCGACGTCGGAGGAGCCGGTCGATGTGCGCATCATCAGTGCCACCCACAAGAATCTGGAAAAGCTGGTGGAGGAGGGCCTGTTCCGGCAGGACTTGTTCTACCGCCTGAACGTGATCGAGCTGCGCCTGGCGCCCCTGCGCGAGCGGCTCGACGACCTGGAAGAGCTGACCCAGGCCATCCTCGGCCGCCTCGGCACGTTCGAACACAAGGTCACCATGGGACCGGGCGTGCTGGACGCGTTGCGCGCCTATGCCTTCCCCGGCAATGTGCGCGAGCTGGAAAATATTCTGGAACGCGCGCTGGCGTTTTCCAATGATGGCGTGATTGCGGTGGAGGATCTGGCGCTCAAGGGCGGAAGCACGGCCGGCCTGGCCGCCGCGCCGCAGCCCGTCGCGGCGCCGCAGCCGGCCGCCATACCGGTGCCGCCGCCCGCGATGCCCGCGGCGAGTGCGGCCGCGTCGGCGCAGGCAGTCACCGCCGCACCGCTCGCTGCCGTCTCTTCGCCTGCGGATGCAGCCGCGCCGGGCATCTCCATGCCGCCTCTGCCGGCCTTCGACGTCCTGCCAAGTGACCTGCCGGCCTACCTGGCGGCAGTCGAGCGCGACATCATCATCCGTGCGCTGGCGCAGACCAGCTACAACCGCACCCAGGCTGCTCAACTTTTGGGCATCAGCTTCCGCCAGTTGCGCTACCAGATGCAGAAGCTGAACATCCAGGAACCCGAGACTTAAACCCGGTGGCCGCCACATCATGGCGGCCACCCGCATCTCGCCATGGGTTTATAATGCTGTCCCCCGGCGAATTCCCAGGCCCATTCTGTAGCGTTTTTGCCAACGCACAACATCCTGCCACTGCACAATTTTGCTTACTTATTGAGCAATAAATTCAAGCAGTTAGTGCTTGCTCACAGCCGATCGCCCGTCAATTCCGGCGATATGAAAAGTCAATAGAAATATTGTCCGGCATGAAAAAAATTGGCCTTGTGCGAGCCGGAAGCGGTCACTACAATTAGTGGATGGATTTAACCGATTCACTAGATGTAGTGGTCGTAGTTGCCGTAAGAAAACAACCCTAATACGCGTTATCGTGGGAGCAAAAATGCAATCGACTCAAGATACCTCCATCACCCCAGTGCCACAAGCACCGGTATCCGCAGGCGCTGACGCTGGCGGCCTGAGCACGCCGGCGAGCACGCTGGGCGACTACCGCATCATCCGCCGTAACGGCGCGGTGGTGGCGTTCGAGCCGTCCAAGATCGCCGTGGCCATGACCAAGGCCTTCCTTGCCGTGAACGGCGGCCAGGGTGCAGCGTCCGCGCGCATCCGCGAACTGGTGGAGCAACTCACGAATAACGTGGTGAACGCCCTGGTGCGTCGCC
Source organism: Pseudoduganella sp. RAF19 (assembly GCF_052114165.1). Taxonomy (NCBI): domain Bacteria; kingdom Pseudomonadati; phylum Pseudomonadota; class Betaproteobacteria; order Burkholderiales; family Oxalobacteraceae; genus Pseudoduganella; species Pseudoduganella sp. RAF19. The sequence goes on from NZ_JBFREF010000007.1 coordinate 93,977, forward strand.
AGCCATCCGGTGGCACTTTCCACATCGAAGACGTGCAGGACCAGGTGGAACTGGCCCTGATGCGCTCCGGCGAACACGACGTGGCACGTTCCTACGTGCTGTACCGCGCCAAGCACATGGAAGAGCGCCGCCTGAAGAAGGAAGCACAAGGCGCGACCGCTGCCGCTGAACCGCAAATCAGCGTGACCGAAAACGGCGTGCGCCGTCCGCTGGTGATGCAGGAAGTGCGCGACCTGATCGGCGCCGCTTGCTCCGGCCTGGAAAAGCACGTCGATGCCGACGCTATCCTGGCTGAAACCGTCAAGAACCTGTACGACGGCGTGCCGGTCGAAGAGCTGCACAAGTCCGCCATCCTGGCTGCCCGCGCGCTGATGGAAAAGGACCCGGCTTACTCGCAAGTGACCGCCCGCATCCTGCTGCACACCATCCGTAAGGAAGTCTTCGGCAAGGAAACCGCGCAAGCCAAAGCTGCCGCCGAATACATCGAATACTTCCCGAAATACATCGCCAAGGGTATCGAGAACGAGCTGCTGAATCCTGAGCTGGCCAAGTTCGACCTGGCCAAGCTGGCCAAGGCCCTGGTAGCCGACCGCGACCTGCAGTTCGGCTACATCGGCCTGCAAACCCTGTACGACCGCTACTTCCTGCACGTGCGCGATGTGCGCATCGAAATGCCGCAGGCTTTCTACATGCGTGTCGCCATGGGCCTGTCCCTGAACGAAGAAAACCGCGAAGCGCGCGCCATCGAGTTCTACAACCTGCTGTCGACCTTCGACTTCATGTCGTCGACCCCGACCCTGTTCAACTCGGGCACTCTGCGTTCCCAGCTGTCTTCCTGCTACCTGACCACCGTGTCCGACGACCTGGAAGGCATCTACGACGCCATCAAGGAAAACGCACTGCTGGCCAAGTTCGCCGGCGGCCTGGGTAACGACTGGACCCCTGTGCGTGCACTGGGCGCCCACATCAAGGGCACCAACGGCAAGTCGCAAGGCGTGGTGCCATTCCTGAAAGTAGTGAACGACACCGCTGTGGCAGTGAACCAGGGCGGCAAGCGCAAGGGCGCTGTCTGCGCTTACCTGGAAACCTGGCACATGGACATCGAGGAATTCCTCGACCTGCGCAAGAACACCGGCGACGACCGCCGCCGCACCCACGACATGAACACCGCGAACTGGATTCCGGACCTGTTCATGAAGCGCGTGATGGAAAAGTCGCACTGGACCCTGTTCTCGCCATCGGATTGCCCGGACCTGCACGACAAGGTCGGCAAGGCCTTCGAAGAAGCCTACCTGGCGTATGAAGCCAAGGCGGAAGCCGGCGAAATCCGCGTGTGGAAGAAGATCGAAGCGCTGGACCTGTGGCGCAAGATGCTGTCCATGCTGTTCGAAACCGGCCACCCATGGATCACTTTCAAAGATCCTTGCAACATCCGTTCGCCGCAGCAGCACGTGGGCGTAGTGCACAGCTCGAACCTGTGCACCGAGATCACCCTGAACACCAACGCCGACGAAATCGCCGTCTGCAACCTGGGTTCCGTGAACATGCCTGCCCACATGAAAGAGGGCAAGCTGGACCACGTCAAGCTGCAGAAGACCATCCGCACCGCCATGCGCATGCTGGATAACGTGATCGACATCAACTACTACGCTGTCGACAAGGCCCGCAACGCGAATATGCGCCACCGTCCGGTCGGCCTGGGCGTGATGGGCTTCCAGGACTGCCTGCACATGATGCGCGTGCCTTACGCTTCGCAGGAAGCGGTAGCTTTCGCCGATACCTCGATGGAAGCGGTCTGCTACTACGCTTACCTGGCGTCGACCGAGCTGGCGGAAGAGCGCGGCCAGTACGAATCGTACAAGGGTTCCCTGTGGGACCGCGGCATCCTGCCGCAGGACTCCGTCAAGCTGCTGGCTGAGCAGCGCGGCGGCTACCTGGAGCAGGACCTGTCCGCCTCGATGGACTGGGCGCCGGTGCGTGAGCGCATCGCCAAGTTCGGCATGCGCAACTCGAACTGCGTGGCGATCGCTCCGACCGCAACCATTTCGAACATCATTGGCGTGTCTGCTTGCATCGAGCCGACCTTCCAGAATCTGTATGTGAAGTCGAACTTGTCCGGTGAGTTCACCGAGATCAACGCCTACCTGGTGCGCGACCTGAAAGCCCGCGAACTGTGGGACGAAGTGATGATCGCCGACCTGAAGTATTTCGACGGCTCCCTGAGCAAGATCGACCGCGTGCCGCAAGACCTGCGCGATATCTATGCGACCGCCTTCGAAATCTCGCCAACCTGGCTGGTGGAAGCTGCCTCGCGCCGCCAGAAGTGGATCGACCAGGCACAGTCGCTGAACATCTACATGGCTGGCGCTTCCGGTAAGAAACTGGACGAGACGTACAAGCTGGCATGGCTGCGCGGCCTGAAGACCACTTACTACCTGCGCACCATCGCTGCGTCGCACATGGAGAAGTCGACCACCCGTACCGGCGCGCTGAACGCTGTGTCGGCCAATGCTCCGGCCGCCATGAACGCCGCTCCGGCCGCTCCGGCTCCTGTTGAGGCAGCTCCGGCAGTGGAAGAAGGCGCCGCCTGCTACCTGCGTCCTGGTGACGACGGTTTCGAGGAATGCGAAGCCTGCCAGTAATACAATAAGAACCAATGGCGTGAGGCGAGTGGCTGCCACATCGTGGCAGCCACTTGGTTTCCGCCTCGGGTTTAAAAGCTTAATTAGAAGGAACTCAACAAAATGCTATCCTGGGATGATGAAGCCGCGGCAACCCCGCGCCAAACCCCTCCGATGGGCGCCACCGCCGAGGCAAGCGCCGAGCAGGTCGCCCTGCGCGTGAATGCCGACGACAAGCGCGTCATCAATGGCCAGACCGACGTCAACCAGCTGGTCCCGTTCAAATACAAATGGGCCTGGGACAAGTACCTGGCCGGCTGCGCCAACCACTGGATGCCGCAGGAAGTGAACATGCAGCGCGACATCGAGCTGTGGAAGAACCCGAACGGCCTGTCCGAAGACGAGCGCCGCCTGGTCAAGCGCAACCTGGGCTTCTTCGTCACCGCCGACTCGCTGGCTGCCAACAACATCGTGCTGGGCACCTACCGCCACATCACCGCTCCTGAGTGCCGCCAGTACCTGCTGCGCCAGGCGTTCGAAGAGGCGATCCACACCCACGCTTACCAGTACATCGTGGAGTCCCTGGGCCTGGACGAGCAGGAAATCTTCAACGCCTACAACGAAGTGGCGTCGATCCGCGACAAGGACCAGTTCCTGATCCCGTTCATCAACGTGCTGACCGACCCTGCGTTCAAGACCGGCACCATCGAGAGCGACCAGCAGCTACTGAAGTCCCTGATCGTGTTCGCCTGCCTGATGGAAGGCCTGTTCTTCTATGTCGGCTTCACCCAGATCCTGGCGCTGGGCCGTCAGAACAAGATGATGGGCGCCGCCGAGCAGTACCAGTACATCCTGCGCGACGAATCGATGCACTGCAATTTCGGTATCGACCTGATCAACACCATCAAGCTGGAAAATCCGCAACTGTGGACGCCGGCCTTCAAGGAAGAGATCAAGGGCCTGTTCCTGCAAGCTGTCGAGCTGGAATACCGCTACGCCGAAGACACCATGCCACGTGGCGTGCTGGGCCTGAACGCGGCCATGTTCAAAGGCTACCTGCGCTTCATTGCCAACCGCCGTGCGGTGCAGATCGGCCTGGAGCAGCTGTTCGACCAGGACGAGAATCCATTCCCATGGATGTCCGAAATGATCGACCTGAAGAAGGAACGCAACTTCTTCGAAACCCGCGTGACCGAGTACCAGACCGGTGGCGCACTGAGCTGGGATTAATCTCAGCCTCACCCACAAAAAACCCGCCTTTCCGGCGGGTTTTTTTTATGCGTTTCAGCTGCGTAAAACTTCCAGCAGTTTCTTTGCGCCGGCGGTAGAGGAGGCCGGGTTCTGGCCGGTGACCAGATGGCCATCGACCAGCACATACGGTTGCCAGTCGGCAGCCTTGGAGAAAATGCCGCCGTTCTCTTTCAGAACATCCTCAACGAGGTAGGGAACGATCTTGGTGAGCTGCACCGCTTCCTCTTCGGTATTGGTGAAGCCGGTGACCTTCTTTCCCTTCACTAATGGCTGGCCGTCCGGCCCTTTCACAAAGCGCAGCGCGCCGGGAGCGTGGCATACCATGGCGACGGGCTTGCCGGCCGCGTAGGTCCGTTCGATCAGGCCGATCGAATCCTTGTCATTGGTCAGATCCCACAAAGGGCCATGTCCGCCCGGATAGAAAATGGCGTCGAAGTCCTTCTCGGACATTTCCGACAGGCGCCGGCTGTTTGCCAGGACGTGCTGGGAGGCCGGATCTTTCTTGAAACGCTCGCCTGCTTCGGTCTGGAAATCAGGCTCATCGCTTTTGGGATCGAGCGGCGGCTGTCCGCCTTTCGGCGATGCCACCGAGACGTCCACGCCGGCATCCTTGAATACATAGTAGGGCGCTGCGAACTCCTCCAGCCAGAAACCCGTCTTCTTGCCTGTGTTCCCTAGCTGATCGTGGGAGGTAAGTACCATCAGTATTTTCATGATCTCTCCTGAAATGAAGCCTCTTCAGCTTAGCGGAGGCTCGCCCAAATGCAATTGAAGCGTGGTATGATGTGCGGCTAATTATGTCACAACATGATATAAAATTTCGCCAATGACATCATCTTCATTAAGCAAGGCCGACTTCACGGCGCTGTCGGAATTCCGATACCAGATGCGGCGCTTCGAGCGCTTTTCAGAAAATGCGGCGCATGCGGAGGGCATCACGCCGCTGCAATACCTGCTGCTGCTGCACATCAAAGGCTACCCCGGCCGCGACTGGGCCACGGTAGGCGAGCTGGCGGAGCGCCTGCAGGCGCAGCAGCATGGCGTGGTCGCGCTGCTGACGCGCTGCGAGGCGGCCGGGCTAGTGCAGCGCAGGCCGAACGATCTGGATCGCCGCCGTGTCGAAGTGCATCTACTGCCGGCCGGCGAGGACGTACTGTCCCGCCTGGCGGCGATGCACCGTGCCGAGCTGCAATCGCTGGCCGGTGTGTTTACGATTCCCAACCTCCCTTCGAAGCTATGAAACCCTACGACCCACGCAGCGACTTCAGCGGCGACGCACGGCTTTTGCCGATCGGCGCCATTGCGGCCGTGATCGGCGTGCTGAGCACCGGCACGGCCTGGCTGCTGCTGCACGCCATCTCCTTCTTCACCAACCTGTTCTTCTTCCAGACGCTGTCGGCCGAGCCGCATTCGCCCGCCAACCATACGCTGGGCGCCTGGGTGATTGCGGTGCCGATTATCGGTTCCATCATCATCGGCCTGATCGCCCGCTACGGTTCGGAACAGATCCGCGGCCACGGCATTCCGGAAGCGATTGAAGCCATCCTGTTCAAGCGTAGCGCCATGTCGCCCAAGGTCGCGGTGCTGAAGCCGCTGGCGTCCGCAATTGCCATCGGCAGCGGCGATCCGTTCGGTGCGGAAGGCCCGATCATCATGACGGGCGGCGCAGTCGGTTCGCTGATCGCCCAGCACTTCCACCTGAGCGATGCCGAGCGCAAGACCCTGCTGGTGGCGGGCGCGGTAGCCGGCATGACCGCGGTGTTCGGTACGCCCATCGCTGCGGTGCTCCTGGCGGTTGAGCTGCTGCTGTTTGAACTGCGTCCACGCAGCCTGCTGCCGGTGGCGATTGCCTGCGCGGTGGCGGGCTTCCTGCGTCCGCTGATTCTGGACGCGGGGCCGCTGTTCCCGCAGCAGAGCGCAGCCCTGCAACCGCTGGGCTTCCTGCCTTGCGTGATCGCCGGCCTGCTGTGCGGCGTGCTGGCCCTGATCCTGTCGACCGCCCTGTACCGCGTTGAAGACTGGTTCCACAAGCTGCCGATCCACTGGATGTGGTGGCCGGCGCTGGGCGCCATTGCAATTGGCGTCGGCGGTTATTTCCAGCCGCGCGCACTGGGCGTTGGTTACGACGTGATCGGCGACCTGCTGCAGAACCATCTGGCGGCCAGCGTGGTGGCAAGCCTGCTGCTGGCCAAGGCCATCATGTGGCTGATCGCGCTGGGCTCCGGCACATCGGGCGGCGTGCTGGCCCCCTTGCTGATGCTGGGCGCAGGCCTGGGCGCAGTGCTGGGGCCTTATCTGCCGGGCGGGTCGCCTGCCGTGTGGCCGCTGGTCTTCATGGCTGCAACTCTGGGCGGCATGATGCGCGCCCCGATCATGGCGACCGTCTTTGCTTACGAGCTGACGCACGACGCCAACGCGCTGCTGCCGGTGCTGATGGCATCGGTGATCGCCTACGGCTTCACCGTGATCACCATGCACCGCTCGATCCTGACCGAGAAGATCGCACGCCGCGGCCACCATATCTACCGCGAGTACGGCATCGATCCGCTGGAACGCCACAGCGTGGAAGAGGTGATGACTGCCACTGCGATGTCGATCGATGCCGACGCGCTGATTGCCGATGTCCTGCAATCGCACTTCGGCGCCAATCAGAAGCACCGCGCTTATCCCGTTACGCATCAGGGCGCAGTGCTCGGCATGCTGGACCGCGCTGCGATGGAGCAAGCGCCCAATGCCGTGCATGTGCGCGAACTGTATGGCGTGAACGCCCCAGTGGTCGCGCTGCGTGGGGAAACCTGCCGCACGGTTGCTGTGCGTCTGGCGGTGCACGGACTTGAACGTTTGCCGGTGGTTGCTGATGCGACAAGCCGCGAACTTGCCGGTGTGATCAGTCGTAGCGACTTGATCAAGTCTTCGCTGGCACTGCATAACGAAGAACATGCGCGTCATCGTTTCCGCCGCTTTACGCTCGCTAAGTAATAGTCACTAAGGCCTCCTTCGGGAGGCTTAGTTTTTATGTGGCCGCGTGGCAACGTATTCTTAGCAGCTTGTTTACTACTTCAAATCTTTTCGATGAAAGGTGAGAATCGGTGAGGATTCAGAAGGGCTCCCTGTCTATACTGAAGATTCCCTCTAGGAAATTTCCTACCTACTTCAGCCAAGTCCGCAAAAAAAAGGAGTGCCTCATGAACAGCCCGGTCGTGCAGGAACAGCAACTGCAAGAACTCGAACTGCAAGCAATCAACACAGCACTCAACCGAGTGCAGGCACTCATCGAATTCCAGCTCGATGGCACCATCCTGCATGCCAATGAAAATTTCCTGAGCGCGGTCGGCTATACGCTGGAAGAAGTGCAGGGGAAACACCACTCGATGTTTTGTGAACCGGCGCTGGCGTCGAGCGAAGCCTATCGCCAGTTCTGGGAGCGCCTGCGCACCGGCCATTTCGATCAGGGCGATTACAAGCGCGTCGGCAAGGGCGGCCGCGAGATCTGGATTAACGCTTCCTACAACCCCGTATTCGACGCCGAGGGCAAGCCTTACAAAGTCATCAAATTCGCGACCGACATCACGGCCAGCAAACTGCGCAGCGCGGAAGATCAAGGCAAAATCAGCGCCATCGACAAGGCGCAAGCCGTGATTGAGTTCGACATGAATGGTCACGTGCTGACCGCCAATAACAACTTCCTCGACGCCATGGGTTATGCGCTGGAAGACATCAAAGGCGAGCATCACCGCCTGTTCTGCGATCCCGAATACGCCAACAGCATGGAATACAAGCGCTTCTGGCAAAAACTCAACCGCGGCGAGTTCGACAGCGGCCGTTACAAGCGCATGGGCAATGGCGGCAAGGAGATCTGGATTCAGGCCACCTACAATCCGATCCTTGACCTGAACGGCAAGCCTTGCAAGATCGTGAAGTACGCTATCGACATCACGGAACAGGTGAAACTGGAGCAAAGCATCAAGGCCAAAGCCGAATCCGATGCGCGCAAGATCGACGCGCTGCTGGATGCGGTGGCGCGCGCCGCCAAAGGGGACCTCACCGCGCGCCTGTGCACCGAAGGCAATGAACCGCTCGACCACCTCGCCGCCGGCATCGACAAGATGATGGGCGATCTGCGTGGCGTGATCGGCCAGGTGGTGATGTCTGCCACCGCCTTGTCGGACGATGCGGAATCGATCGCCAGCCGTTCCAGCGTGGTGGCCAGCGGCACCCAGGCCCTGGGCGCCACGGTGGAGGAAATGAACGCAGCGGTCGATGGCCTGACCCGTTCCATCGATGCTATTGCCAACAACACCTCCGCCGCCAACGACCTGGCCAAGAGCACCCAGGATGAAGCGGAAGCTGGCGCCAAGGCCGTGGCGCGTTCGATCGAAGCCATGGATCTGATCAATCGTTCCTCGGAAGACATCGGCGAGATCGTCAAAGTGATCAGCGACATCGCCAACCAGACCAATATGCTGGCTTTCAACGCCGCCATCGAAGCGGCGCGCGCGGGCGAGCATGGCCTGGGCTTCTCGGTGGTGGCGGACGAAGTGCGCAAGCTGGCCGAGCGCTCCTCGCAGGCGACCAAGGAAATCTCGAAACTCATCAACGAGTCGGTCAAGCGCGTGAACACCGGCAGCGAGATCTCGCGCCAGGCCAGCGAAGCCTTCGACAAGATCGTGCAGGGCGTGGGCAAGACCAGCCAGGCCATCGGCGTGATTTCCAGCGAAGCGCATGAGCAGCTGCTGACGGCGCGCGAAGTGAGTTCGGCGATCCAGCACATCGCGGAAGCGGCCGAGCAGTCGGCCGGCAGTTGCGACAGCATTGCCGCCTCCACCGCAAACCTGAACCAGCGTGCGGGGGACCTGAACAAGATCGTCGCCGGCTTCGTGGTGTAAGCATGGACGCCCTGCGCGTGGTGGCGGCGCCCGCCGCCGGAACCGTGGCGCCTGCGCTGGAGCTGTTCGGCTCCTTTCTGCTGGGCAGCGATGAATTTGCGCTGCCGGCCATGTGCATCCGGGAGGTGGTCAACTTCCCCGAACGCATGACGGCCGTGCCGCTGGCGCCGCATTACCTGGAAGGGATGTTCACGCTGCGCGGCAGCGTGATCCCGGTGGTGAATCTGGCCCGTCTATTCGATCCGTCGGCGCCGAAGGGCGCGGCACACCACAAAATCGCCATCATCGAGCACCAGGATGTGCTGGTCGGGTTGCTGGTGCACGGCATCGGCGAGGTGCTGCGCGTGCGTCCTGAACAGCGCAGCACCCTGCAATATGCCGGGGAAGCGGGCGTGGTGGCGGGCACCATCCTGCTCGACCAGGGCCGCCGCCTGTTGCAGGTGCTGAACGTCGAGCGTCTGGTGTGCATCGAGAACGTGCCCCAGGTGCTGGCCCTGCGCGCGGCGGGCAGCCAGGGACGCCAGCGCCAGTTGCGCGCGGTCGGCGAGAAGCGCCATGCGATCACCTTCCGCGCCGCCGGCGCCCATTTCGCGCTGGAGATGAAGGCCATACAGGAAATCGTGCAGGTGCCGGAGCTGCAATCCTCAGTCCTGAATAGTCAATTGTGTTTGGGGCGCATGCTGTTCCGCGGCAAACAGATCGCCGTGGTGGATTTTGCAAACCTGGCCGGAGCCGCCTCCGGTGAATCCCATCCCGATCAGCGCGTGCTGGTGGCCCGCATCGGCGACGCCACCATCGGCTTCCTGGTCGATGCCGTGGAAAGCATCGCCCATTTCCATACCGAAGACGTGATGCCGATTCCGTTGCTGAGCAAGGCGCGCAGCGGCATGTTCGCCGGCTGCGTGACACGGGCAGGGCAGGACGATGTGATCCTGCTCGACCACGACGGCATTTTCTCGCGCTGCGAGATCGGTGAGCTGCATCAGGGCCACCAGAACCTGTTCCCTGACGACGGCAAGGACAATGCCGCGCGTGCGGCGGCCGGCCGCAAGGTCTATCTCACCTTCACCGTGGGCGACAAGTTCGCGCTCGAATTGCGCCAGGTACGCGAGATCATCGACTGCAGCGGCGACATCACGCGCGCTCCCGGCGTGCCGGACTACTTGAGAGGCGTTCTCAACTTGCGCGGCAATTTCGTCAGCCTGGTCGACCTGCGTGTGCTGTACGGCATGCAGCCCTCCGGTCCGGCCGCGCAGTCCAAAGTGCTGGTCATCGAACGCGGCGACGAGCGCTTTGGCTTGATCGTTGATGGTGTAAATGACATCGTCACCGTCGCCGACAACCACCGCTATCCAACCCCAAGCCTGATGCGCAAGGGCGAAGCGGAAGGCCTGCAGTCCGAATCGAGCGAGGTGCTCGAACTGGGCGGCGACAACAGTTCCATTTGCCTGCTCGATCCCGAGCGCCTGCTGCGCAAGCTCGCCGCCTGATCCTTCTCCGCGTATTGCATCAAAGCGGCCAGCATCTTATCCTGTCCAGAAAAAGGGGGATGGGATGCTGGATGGGATGGCGAGCGCGCGCGTCGCGGCCGTAGTCGCGGCGGTGACGGCGCTGACGGGCATGGCGGACGCGCTTGCCGAGGGCTGCGCGCGGCCGGTCAAGGTTGCGGCCAGTCCGATGGGGCGCTCGATGATGGTGTCGTCATCGGGCCAGGTCAGTGGCATCGTACCCGACTTCCTGGAGCTGGTAGCGCGCCAATCGGGCTGCCGCTTCGAATACGTGATCGTCCCGCGCATGCGCGCCCATGCCCTGTTCGAGCGGGGCGACGCGGACCTGGTCCACAACAGCACCCGCACCGAAGAGCGCGACCGCTACGCCACCTTCATTCATCTCTATAACACTCGTCCCATGCTGTTGTCGGCCGGTGCGCGCATGCCGGAGCAGATCACCATGAGCGATCTCGCCGCCGGCACCACTACCTTGAGTGCTGTGCGCGGCTATAACTTCGGCCCGGCCTACATGGCGCTGATCAACGATCCGGTGGTCAGGAAGCGCGTCTCCCTGGTTCCCGATCCCGACACGGCAGCGCGCATGCTGGCCGTGCGCCGCTTCGATGCGGTGTTGATGTCACCTTCGGTTTTCGTTGAGGCGGCACTGGCCTCCGACCTGCAGGACAGGATCAATGTGACTGCGATTCGCGGCATGCCCGCCCATGCTGCCGGCATGTATCTGAGTCTGAATAGCCTGGACAGCACCGACCGCGAACGCGTGCGCGATGCCATCGTCACGGTCGCAGCGCGCGGCGAGTACGGTCGCCTGTTCAGGATGTACTACGCGAATCCGAAGTGGGCCTTGAAGGGATGGGACACCGAAGTCGCTCCATCAAAGTGAAGAGATGAACGCGTATCGGCATGCTACAGAGGTCCATGTAGCGTAATCGCGACGAAAAAAAATCGCGGACATGCGTGGTGACCTTCATCGGTCCATCGATGCTCGCAACGTGAACACCCCACCTTCGCATACAGCCTTTAGATAAAGGACGTATGCAAAGCGAAGCAAAGCTCGAAGACCTCGCGCAAGGTCCGATGCTAGGCAAAAACAGAGCGCAATGCGTGCTTCAATGTGCGCCAACTCGCAGATCAATGCAAAAAAAGAGCGAGAAAATCAATCGTGCTGGTTGCGCAACGGTAAGGTTTTCGTGTACTTTACGAACTTGAAATTGCGTGAATTTGCAAGCGCTCTTTTTTTGAGTGTGTCGTTACCGCAAAAATCGAAAAAAATGGGATACACAAACGCATAAGTATGCACAAGTCCACACCGATTTCAGCGAAGCCGCTCGCCTGATCTTAGGTCAGGATCGGGCGGTTTTTTCTTTAACGCTGACAAACGGAACGTGGCGCGATGATGGGGTGATGGAGCTGAGTACACGCCCGACCCGAAACATCTCGAACAAGATTTTGAGTCCGACGCTTTAGCACAAGGCGGCGGATTCGATGGCTGAAGCGCTGCACTTGTGAGGAGGTGCAGCAGTTCAGCTGGGTACCGAATTCATTAGCGCAAACCGCAATCAGGTTTGTGCCGATGAATAATTCGCCTGGTCCACCGCAGGACCGGACGGGTTTACATCTTGTGCGTGAATTTTCCCATCCCAGATAGGAGAACTAAAAATGGCTACCGCCGCTAAGAAAGTCGTTAAGAAAGCAGCTGCTCCAAAAGCAGCTCCAGCAAAGAAGGCCGCCGCCAAGCCGGCCGCTAAGAAAGCCGCTGCCAAGCCAGCTGCTAAACCAGCCGCTAAGAAAGCTGCCGCCAAGCCAGCAGCTAAGCCAGTAGCTAAGAAAGCTGCAGCTAAGCCAGCAGCAAAACCAGCAGTGAAGAAGGCAGCCGCCAAGCCAGCAGCGAAGAAGACCGTCGCTAAAGCAGCAGCTAAACCAGCAGCAAAGAAAGCAGCAGCTAAGCCAGTAGCTAAGAAAGCCGCAGCTAAGCCAGCAGCGAAGAAGACCGTCGCTAAAAAAGCAGCAGCTAAGCCAGTAGCTAAGAAAGCCGCAGCTAAGCCAGCAGCCAAGAAAGCCGCCGCTAAGCCAGCAGCCAAGAAAGCCGCCGCTAAGCCAGCAGCAAAGAAGACCGTAGCTAAAGCCGCTGCCAAGCCAGCTGCGAAGAAAGCTGCTGCCAAGCCAGCTGCCAAGAAAGCTGCTGCCAAGCCAGCCGCTAAGAAAGCCGCTGCTAAGCCAGCTGCGAAGAAAGCTGCTGCCAAGCCAGCTGCCAAGAAAGCCGCTGCTAAACCAGCTGCCAAGCCAGCTGCGAAGAAAGCCGCTGCCAAGCCTGCCGCTAAAAAACCAGCTGCCAAGCCTGCAGCTAAAAAGGCCGCCCCAAAAAAAGCCTCGGCTAAGCCAGCAGCTAAGCCAGCTGCTGCGCCAGTAGCCGTAGCACCGGCTGCCGCACCAGCGGCTAAACCAGCGCCAAAGAAGGCCGCTCCGAAGAAGCCTGCCGCTCCGAAGAAGGAAGCCGCCAAGCCAGCAGCACCGGCTCCGGCAGCAGCCGCTCCGGCACCAGCAGCCGCTCCGGCAGCAAAGACCGTGATCGCCCCGGCAGCCGCCTGGCCGTTCCCGACCAGCACCCGTCCTTCCTAAGCCTTAGCGCTTAGTGCCGGATGGCGAAAATGCCGCTGTGTGAGACAATCGCACAGCGGTTTTTTTATTATGGAGTGGACGCGTGTTTAGTATCGTCATGTTGATCGTCAATGCCATCGCCGGTCTGCTGGGCGGTGTGCTGCTCTTGCGCTTCTGGATGCAGGCCATCCGGGTGCGGCCGCCATCGTCGGTGGCGCAGTTCACTTTTCAACTTTCCGACTGGCTGGTGCGCCCTTTGCGCCGCATCGTGCCGGGCATGGGCGGCTATGACTGGGCCAGCCTGATCGGGGCCTTCCTGATCGTGATGCTGGCGACCTCGGTGATGTTCCTGTTTGGCGCCACGCCGGAAATCGTGTTCCTGGTCGCGCTGCACCGCTTCCTTGAATGGATTCTGTACGGCTTTATGGCTTTGCTGGTGATTGAGGCGGTCTTCAGCTGGGTGAATCCGCATGCGCCGATGGCGCCCTTCATCCGCGCGCTGAACGAGCCGCTGCTGACGCCTATTCGCCGCGTCGTGCCGCTGGTGGGGAATCTGGACCTGTCGCTGCTGGTGGCGTTGATCCTGCTGCAGATCGCGCAGATCCTGCTGGGAATGCTGTTCGGGCGCTAGCGCTTTTAGAACCCAGGGCGTGAATCTGGTGGCAGGCACGATGTGCCTGCCACTTGCTTTTGCGCCCCTGGTTTAGTGAGGTAGGGCGGATCATTGATCCGCCGTTTTTTAGAAGCGGTAACCGAAGGCCGCTTCGAACTGGTCGGCGATGGACGCCGGCGTGAACACGTGGTTCTGTGCGCCCTTGTGCACGATCTTGATGGCGCCGAGCAGGCTGGCCAGGCGGCCGGTGGATTCCCAGCTCAGGTCATTGGTCAGGCCATACAGCAGGCCTGCGCGGTAGGCGTCGCCACAACCGGTAGGGTCCAGATCCGCGCTTGCATCAACCGGTACTGCCGGAATATCGATGCGCTTGCCTTCCGTGTAGATCTCCGAACCTTTCTCGCCGCGCGTCACGATCAGCGCTTTCAGGCGCGAAGCGATGTCCGGGATGCTCAGGCCAGTGCGGTCCATCAGCAGTTCGATCTCGTAATCGTTGCAGGTCACATAAGACGCTTTGTCGATGAAGCCGATCAACTGTTCCGGCGTGAACATCGGCATCTGCTGACCCGGATCGAAAATGAAAGGAATCTCCAGGCGGGCGAAGTCCTCGGCGTGCTTCAGCATGCCCAGGTGGCCATCCGGCGAAATAATGGCGATGCGCGCCGCGCCAGCCTTGGCCACGTCGTTCTCGTGCGCGAAAGACATGGCGCCAGGATGGAAGGCGTTGATCTGGTTGTGGTCCGAATCGGCGGTGACGAAGCACTGCGCGTTGTAGGCATCCTTCTTGATCAGGATGTTGTCGGTGGACAGGCCCAGTTTCTGGAAGCGTTCCAGGTAGGAAGCGCAATCCTGGCCCAGCACACCCACGATGCGCGGCTCGCCGCCCAGCATCTTCAGGTTGTAGGCGATGTTGCCGGAGCAGCCGCCAAACTCGGTGCGCATGGTCGGCACCAGGAAGGATACGTTCACTTTGTGCAGCTGGTCGGCCAGCAGGGTATCGCCGAAGCGGCCTTCGTATTGCATGATGATGTCGATGGCCAGAGAGCCACACACCAGGGCAGTTTTAGTCATGGTCGTTTTTAAGGATAGAAAATGGCGATGTGATAGCCGGAAGCCTTGAGCTGGGACAGCTCGAAGTACAGTTTAACGCTTTGTTCACTGCGCGCGCTGAATCCTTTGTCGGCGTCGGCCTTGTTGACCAGGTAATCGCGCGGGGCGAAGACGCGGCGCACCACAGGCTTGTCGGCGCTGTCGTTCAGGACCAGTTCGATATGCGGCCAGGCTTGCGCGGTACGCGCCTGATTGCGCAGGGTGGTACTGAAGCTGAAGGTATTGTCGGCGACGGTTTGCAGCTCGCCTTGTTCGATGCTGAGCATATCGAGCTGGGTTGGCAGCTCGACCTTGCAGCCGAGGATGCCGCAGGCGGCGGTCAGGGTTGGCTTCAGCTCCGGGTAGTTTGCGGCCAGGGTGTTGCGGAAGGTGGTCGCGCCTTGCAGCAGCAGACCGGCCAGCAGCAGCGGCGTGCCAAAGGCCATTGCCAGCTTCGCGCTGCGTCCGTATTTCTCGCTGCGGTTGGCGCGTTTGACGAAGCCGAGTTCTTCGTGGTCGAGTTCCGGGTTGCTTGCCGCGTCTTTTTTTGCCGCGGACGGCGCGTCTTCCGGTTCGTCGTCAGGGAGCGATTCGGCGTCGTCGCGCGCGTCGGTACTGACGGCGGCGATGGCGTGCAGGGCGGTTTCGTTGCGCGGCGTGGTCGAGAAGGCTGGCTCGAACGTCGGCTCGGACGATGCTTCGAACGTTGTCTCGGTCGCGTCTTCCGGCAGCGGCTCGAAAGCGGATTCAGGCCAGCCGCCGGTCGACGCTTCCGGCACTGGTTCCGGCGCTGCATCGGGCTCCGCTTCAGGTTCTACTTCGCGCGCGGCGATCGGCTCTGGTTCGCGTGCGTCCAGATCGTCGAAGTGGTGCAGGTCATCCAGTGCGGCGGCGACGATGTGTTCCTGGGGCGTATCGAAACTCGGCTCGATGCGGCCATGGGCGTCGGCCAGCGACGGTGCTTCAGGCAGCTCGGCCTCGTACGCGCTCTCGGCGGCCGGCAAATCCGGCTTGGCGCGAGGCTCCGCCTCGAACGCAGCGTCCACGTCGGCGGCCGGCGACTCGGCATCAGCGGCATGTGGCTGATGCGGCTCCGGCGCAGCGTCGTCAGCCGCTGGCTCTGGCTCAAGCGCGCCCTCTGCCGTTGGCTCAGGTTCAGGCGTGCCCTCAGAATCGTGCGCCAGTTCGTGCTCCGGCTCAGATGCAACATCCGGCTCGCGCGCCAACTCGTGAGCCGACCACGCCTCGGCCCGCTGCTCCGGCTCGGATGCTGCTGGCTGCCACACTGGCTCGGACTCGGGCTCGGACGCCGGCTCAGGCGCGGTGTCGCGCGTGGCCTTTGGCGCAGGCGGGGCTGCGTCCTCGGCTTCCACTAGCTCGCGCTCTGGCGCGGCAGTGGCCGAGAAGGGCGCGGCAGGAGGGGCGGAGGTTGCTAACCAGCGCTTGGCTGCGGGTGCGGGGGATTGCTCGGCGGGTGGCGTGGCTGGCTCGCGCCCCGCGTCCGGCGCGGCGGCAGGTGGTTCGTCGTCGAAATCCAGCTCGATGCCGGACAGCAGTTCGTCAACGGAGGCCGTTGATGCGGCGAGGTCTTCGTCCGACTGGATGAGGGGTTCGTCGGTGTCGAGGGCGTCGAGATCGAAGTCGAGCGGCTCGCCGTGGATATAGTCGGCGGCTGCCGATGCCGGGGTGACGACGACTTCGGGAATAACGGGCGTTGGCTTGGCCGCAGGTTCGACCAGGGCCGCGTTGCCGTCGAAGACTTCATTACAGGCGCCGCAACGGACAATGCCCCCTCGCAGCTTCAACTGGTCAGCCGCGACGCGGAAGACCGTATTGCAGTGGGGGCATTTGGTGGCGAGCGCCATGCGTAGCGGAGTGCTACCTTAGCGTGGAGATGGAACGGTATCGCTGCCCAGGCGGCCGTACAGGCACACCCAGCCATCGTGTTCAGCCCACACGCCCATCTTGATGAAGGGAGCGTAAGCTGCGGCCACTTCTTCCGCCTGGCGTGCCAGCACGCCGGACAGCACCAGCGCGCCGCCATCGGCCACGCGGCCGGACAGCATCGGCGCCATCAGCTTCAGTGGCGAAGAAAGAATATTGGCGACCACGATGTCGAAACGCTGCGAAGCAAACGGCGACTCGGCAAAATCATCCGGCACGTAATACTGGATATCCTGCACATTATTGCGCGTAGAATTATCGTAAGCCGACTCGATTGCCTGTGGATCGATATCCACACCCGCCACCGGGAAGGCGCCCAGCTTGCGCGCCACCATGGCCAGAATGCCGGAACCGCAGCCGTAATCGAGCACGGTCTTGCCGGGCGCCGGATGCGCTTCCAGCCATTCCATGCACAGGCGCGTGGTCGGATGCGAACCCGTGCCGAAAGCCAGGCCCGGGTCCAGTTCCAGGATCAGCGCCTTGGGATCAGGCGCTTCGTGCCAGCTCGGCACGACCCAGATGTTTTTACCGATATGGATAGGGTCGAACTGGGATTGCGTCAGGCGCACCCAGTCTTCATCCTCGACTTTGCGGGTCGTGAACTTGGGGACTTCCGCCAGCTGGATCGCGGCGGCAGCTTCCGCCACGATCGCAGCCTGGTCGGCATCGTCATCGGTCAACGCTACGACGCGGCTGTGATCCCACGCCGCTTCTTTCGGTTCCATGCCCGGCTCGCCGAACAGGGGTTTCTCGGCGTCGGTGCCTTCATCGGCATCCTCCACCGACACCGACAGCGCGCCCACTTCCATCAGCGCGTCGGACAAAGCCTCCGCATGGTCGCGTGCTACTTCGATGACAATTTCAGTCCAGCTCATTTCTTAAGTACCTGCTTTAGGCATTTCTGCCAGTCGTTGTTCCAGATAGTGAATGTTGGTGCCGCCTTCGATGAAGCGCGCATCCACCATCAGCTCGCGGTGCAGCGGGATGTTGGTCTGGATGCCCTCGACCACCATTTCCGACAGCGCGATCTGCATGCGGCGGATAGCCTGCTCGCGGGTCGCACCGTAGGCGATCACCTTGCCGATCATCGAGTCGTAATTAGGCGGCACGAAGTAGCCAGCATACGAATGGGAGTCTACACGAATGCCTGGGCCACCCGGCGTATGCCACGCAGTGATGCGGCCTGGCGACGGGGTGAACTTGAACGGGTCTTCGGCGTTGATGCGGCACTCGATGGCGTGGCCGGACAGCATCACGTCGCGCTGGCGGAAGCGCAGCTTCTCGCCCGCAGCGATGCGGATCTGCTCCTGCACGATGTCGATACCGGTGATCATTTCGGTCACTGGGTGCTCAACCTGCACGCGGGTGTTCATCTCGATGAAGTAGAACTCGCCGTTCTCATATAGGAACTCGAAGGTACCGGCGCCGCGGTAGCCGATCTTGCGGCAGGCTTCGGCGCAACGGTCACCGATCTTTTCGATCAGCTTGCGTGGGATGCCTGGTGCTGGCGCTTCTTCGATCACTTTCTGGTGACGGCGCTGCATGGAGCAATCGCGCTCGCCCAGCCATACGGCGTTTTTGTGTTCGTCGGCCAGGATCTGGATTTCCACGTGGCGCGGATTTTCCAGATACTTCTCCATATAGACTTCAGGATTGCCGAAAGCGGCACCGGCTTCGCTCTTGGTCATGGTGACCGCGTTCAGCAGGGCTGCTTCGGTGTGTACCACGCGCATGCCACGGCCACCGCCGCCGCCTGCCGCCTTGATGATGACCGGATAGCCGACCTTGCGTGCAATCTGCACGATGGCTTTCGGATCTTCCGGCAGGGCGCCTTCGGAACCCGGCACGCAAGGCACGCCGGCCTTGATCATCGCCTGTTTCGCGGACACTTTATCGCCCATCATGCGGATGGAATCGGCGCGCGGGCCAATGAAGACGAAGCCGGATTTCTCCACGCGCTCGGCGAAGTCCGCGTTCTCGGACAGGAAGCCATAGCCTGGGTGGATCGCTTCCGCGTCGGTCACTTCCGCAGCCGAGATGATCGCCGGCATTTGCAGATAAGACTGGGCCGAAGGCGCAGGGCCGATGCAGACCGATTCGTCGGCCAGCTTCACATACTTGGCGTCGCGGTCGGCTTCGGAGTGCACGACCACGGTCTTGATGCCCATTTCGCGGCACGCGCGCTGAATGCGCAGTGCGATTTCCCCGCGATTGGCAATGAGGATTTTTTCAAACATGGCAGATTCTATGTTTGCGGGCGCCCGGTCGGGCCGGGCGCTCAATGAAGAAGAGGAGAGGCTGGCCGCAGTGTCGTCGGCAGCAGCCATAGCCCGCTATTAGCCGATGACGAACAGCGGCTGGCCGAATTCGACCGGCTGGCCGTTTTCCACCAGGATTTGGGTAATGGTGCCTGCTTTGTCCGAGTCAATCTCGTTCAGCAGCTTCATCGCTTCGATGATGCACAGGGTATCGCCTTCCTTGACGGTGGCGCCCACTTCAACGAATGGTGGGTTGCCTGGAGCGGAAGCGCGGTAGAAGGTGCCGACCATCGGCGACTTGACCACGTGGCCAGTCGGTTCGGCTGCAGCTGGGACAGCAGCGGCAGGTGCGGCAGCCGGTGCGGCCATTGGCGCGCCAGCCGGTGCATAGTGCACAGGTGCCTGCGGCGGCATCATGACCATTTGGTTTTGTGCCAGACCGCCGGACTTGACGATGCGTACTTTGCTTTCGCCTTCGGTGACTTCCAGTTCGGCGATGTCCGACTCTGCGACCAGGTCAATCAGCGTCTTCAGCTTGCGTAGATCCATATTGTGGCTCCCTGTGTATCTTTGTTCTGTTGGTTGTTCTGAGCGAAGTCGCCTTATGGGAGACATCGCGCCAAATAAGCGCAGATCGCGTAGATTAACTGCTTTTTAGAGCAAAGTCGATGGCAAAACGGTATCCCTCGATACCCAGGCCGCAGATCGTGCCCTGCGCGATTGCGCTCAGGAAAGAATGGTGGCGGAACTCTTCACGCCGATAAATATTCGATATGTGTACTTCAACAAACGGTATGGCGACCCCGGCCAATGCATCGCGCAGCGCGACGCTGGTGTGGGTGTAGCCGCCCGGATTGATCACGATGAAGTCTACACCCTCGCCGCGTGCGGCATGGATGCGATCGATCAACGCGCCTTCATGGTTACTTTGGAAACTGGATAGGGTAGCGCCCCCTGCTGCAGCTTGTGCTTGCGCTGCCTGTTCCACATCCGCCAGTGTAGTGGCTCCGTAGATTTCCGGCTCGCGCGTCCCCAACAAATTCAGGTTGGGGCCATTAAGGAGCAGCAAGTTTTTTGCCATGTTTCCCTGACCATTTTCCGCGAAAGTTCCGCATTTTGCCGCCAAGTCCGGGCATTGGCAAGAGAAATAGATTGCTGGCAGCGAATAGAACGCACGTTCGATAAAAAATAAAAGTGCGCTACGGGAGCGCACTTTGCTGATTTGGTAACTTAGTTTTTCGCGGTGCCGCCCAGGTTTTCGACGGTGTGCTCAGCGAATTTTTCGTACAGCCAGTTCATGCGCGACTCGTCCTGGCCACCAGCCAGGCCACCCAGCGCATAGGAAGCGCTGACTTCGAAACGGTTCAGTTCCTTGCCTTGCACGTCTTTCAGGACCACGTCGCCAGTCAGGCTGTCGTTGCCCGCCATGAAGCCGAACATCACAGCGGTAAAGCTGGAACGCACGCGCATGTCCTTGACCACGATTTCGATGGTGTTCATCGGGCCAGCCTGGTTCTCGTTCAGCATGTTCTTGGCAGTCAGCGCGCGTTTAACCTGCTCCAGCAGGGCGGTCTGATTGAACTTCATGTTGTCGGACAGCTTTTTCTTGGCATCGTCCGTCAGGCTGATCGAAATGGCGTTGGCCGGTTGAGTGGTGATGAATTGGCGATGGGCGTTATCGGCGACTTTGACGCCGGAGGCGCAACCGGTGAGCGCCAGGACCAACCCGATGGCAGCCAGCTTTTTAAACATACAATTACTCCCTGAAGATATTAATATAGTTAAATGTCGTTTCTTGCTTAAAAGAAATAACCGACGATGCGTATGCTACACATCGCGTTAGCTATATTGCAAGGGAGGTTGTTGCTTAATTGGGACGATTATAAATTTGCTAAATCCGCTTTTAGCTGATCAAATTTCAAGCGGCCCAGGTAAGTCTTCTTCACCTGGCCGTCTGCGCCGATCAGGACGGTAAATGGCAGGCCGCCCTGGGCATTGCCGAACTGCCGCGACAAGTCGGTGCCACTCATGCCGGCGACATACACCGGGTAGGCAATATTAAATTTCTTCGCAAAATCGGCAATATTGGTTGGAGAATCGATACCGATACCGATCACCTGGACTTTTTTGCCGGCGTCGGACTTTTGCAGCGCGGACAATTCCGGCATCTCTTCCACACACGGCCCGCACCAAGGCGCCCAGAAGTTCACCACCAGCGGCTTGCCTTTCCATTGCGACAAGGCTTGCTGCACGCCTTTATCGTCCGGCAGCGACTGGGTGAACATGGTTTGCACCGGGCCGGTCACGCCGGCGGGCGCGGTCGCGGTGACCGGCGCGGCGGCTTGTTCCTTGCGGGTGCAGGCGCCGACCACGGCGAACAGTACGGCGACCACGCCGTATGCGAGAAGATTTTTCTTGTTCATTGATGACTACTGTTGGTTAATAAAGTGCGCACTTCCGCAATGTCCGCGCGCAGCAACTTGTCGCCGGATTTCTTTTTCGCGCCGCGCATATCGTCTGTTTCATACAGTTCTATATGCACGCCTTCCTTTTGCCACATGAAGCTGACCGTTTCAACCGGCTCGAAGCGTGGCCCGCGGAAGTGGGGCGATTCGGAAATCTCGATCTGCAGATTGCGGTTCAGCAGAAAGATCTGGACTTCCTTGGCGCTGTCGGCAAATAACTGCAAGTGAATATCGTCGTGTTCACCTGCTGTGCCGTTGAGCACCGAGCCGGTGAGGAAGGGATTGTACTGCTCCAGCATTTCCATCACCTGCAGCGCCAGATTGCGCAGGCGGAAAACGCGGGCGGGATGGGTGTCGGCGTTGAACAGCGCGTGATAGAGACGGACTTCTTCCTCGATCTGTGCGTTATCAGGCAGTAAATTCTGCAAATCGGCCGCCTGCGAGTCGCCCAGGATCTGGCGCGCAGCCTTGCGTTTGGCGGTGCTGTAATCAGCGCCATCCTGCGCCACCAGCCGCGCCGCGGCGGCAGCAATCTCGGTGCGCAGTTCGTCGTTCGGGTTTTGCATCATGCTCGAATCATACTCTGAACCTCGCAAATGGGGACGTAACACAATTTCCGCATGGCGGAATTGTGTTACGTCCCCATATGCGAGGTCAGGTAAAATCCCGCTCTTGATACTTATAAGTGTTCCACCATGCATATTCATATCCTTGGTATCTGCGGCACCTTCATGGGCGGCCTGGCGGTCCTGGCGAAAGAAGCGGGCCACCGCGTGACCGGCTGCGACGCCAATGTCTATCCGCCGATGAGCACTCAGCTGGAGGCCCAGGGCATTGAACTGATCCAGGGCTTTGGCCCGGAGCAGGTGGACCTGAAACCGGATCTTTATGTCATTGGCAATGTGGTCTCGCGCGGCAATCCGCTGATCGAAGAGATCATGAACCGCAACCTGCCGTTCATCTCCGGCCCGCAGTGGATCGGTGACCATATCCTCAAGGATAAATGGGTGCTGGCAGTGGCCGGCACGCACGGCAAGACCACGACGTCGGCCATGCTGGCCTGGATTCTGGAACACGCCGGCTACGCGCCAGGCTTCCTGATCGGCGGCATCCCGATGAACTTCGGCATCTCGGCCCGCCTGACCGGTCCCGGCGCGCAATCGGAATTCTTCGTGATCGAAGCGGATGAATACGACACCGCCTTCTTCGACAAGCGCAGCAAGTTCGTGCACTACCACGCGAAGACCGCCATCCTGAATAATCTGGAATACGACCACGCCGACATCTTCCCGGACATCGGCGCCATCGAAACCCAGTTCCATCATCTGGTGCGCACGGTGCCCGGCATCGGCCGCGTGATTGCCAACGCCGATGAGGAATCCCTGCAGCGCGTGCTGAAGCGCGGCTGCTGGAGCGAGAAAGAACTGTTCGGCAGCGCCGCTGGCGCCGACTGGGCGATGAGCGAGCATGCCGACGCCAGCTTCGATGTGATTTTCAAAGGCGCGCAAGCTGCCACCATCAACTGGCAGCTGACCGGCAAACATAACCGCTCCAACGCGCTGGCGGCGATTGCGGCCGCCCGCCACGTGGGCGTGCCGATCGAAGTGGCGGCGCAGGCGCTGGAAAGCTTCCAGAGCGTGAAGCGCCGCATGGAAGTGCGCGGCGTGGTGAACGGCGTGACCGTGTACGACGACTTTGCCCACCACCCTACCGCCATCGAAACCACGGTCGGCGGCCTGCGCCAGAAACTGCGTGCGAGCGGCGCTGCGGCGGGCGCACCGGCTGCGCGCATTCTCGCCGTGCTGGAGCCGCGCTCCAACACCATGAAGCTGGGCACCATGAAAGACGCGCTGCCCGGCAGCCTGAAAGACGCCGATCTGGTCTTCGGCTTTGGCAGCGAGAAGGCGCTCGGCTGGCGGCTGGGCGAAGCCCTGGCGCCAATGGGCGGCATCGCCTCCGCCTACGACGATATCGACGTCATGGTCAAAGCCATCGTGGCCCAGGCCCGGCCGGGCGACCACATTGTCGTGATGAGCAACGGCGGCTTTGGCGGCGTGCATCAGAAACTGCTGGAGGCTCTGAAGTAAATGATCCTGTATTTGCATGGCTTCCGTTCCTCCCCGCTGTCGATGAAGGCGCGCATGGTGGGGGAACGGATGGCGCAGCTCGGCCGCGCGGACGAATACCTTTGCCCTCAGTTGCCAGCCTCGCCGAAACTGGCGATGGCGCAGACGATGGAAATGGTGCGCGGCTTTCCGGCGCAAGAACTGGCGATCGTCGGGTCTTCGCTGGGCGGCTACTACGCCACCTGGATGGCGGAGCAGATCGGCTGCCGCGCGGTGCTGCTGAATCCCGCCATCGTGCCGCAGATCAGCCTTGACCAGCATGTCGGCGTGACCACCGAATACCACTCGGACAAGCCCTTCGAATTCAAGCGTGAATATATAGACGAGCTGCACGCCTTGACGGTCGGGCAGATAACAAGGCCGGAGCGCTACTTCCTGATCGCCGCCACCGGCGACGAAGTGCTGGATTATCGCGACATGGCCGCCCACTACCCCGGCGCGCGCCAGACCGTGATCCAGGGCAGCGACCACGCCATCAGCGAATTTGCGGATTATGTAGACGAGGTACTGGCTTTTTGCGGCGTAGGCGGTCCTAAGTGAAGGGCCAGTCGCTGCACCAGGCGAACTGGCACGGCCATGTGCTTGCCACGAACCCGCCGCATGCGATGCGGTACTGGTTGATCAGCGGCGGCTCGCTGACCAATAAGCTGAAGGCGCACAGCGCCGCATTCCGCGTGCAGGTGCTGCATCAGGAAACGGCGATCTGCCTGAGCGACGAGGCCAATGCAGTCGGCCTGCACCGGCCGGGCCGGGTCTGGGAGAGGGAAGTTCTGCTGCGGTGTGATAATACGCCTGTGGTGTTTGCCCACACGGTCGTGCCGATGTCGGCGGACGCGTCGGACTGGCCGCTGTTCAGCGCCCTTGGCGAACGCTCGCTCGGCAGTACGCTGTTCGGCGATCCGCAGGTCCGGCGTGGCGCGTTGCAGTTCGCCCGCCTGCGCGCAACGCACCCGCTGGCCCGCCGCGCCCGTGCCGCGCTGGCCGCCAACGGCTGCATCGTGCCGGACGATCACCTGCTGTACGCGCGCCGCTGTTTATATGAGCGCCACGAAGGAACACTATTAGTGACCGAAGTCTTTTTGCCAACGGTCCTTGAATTGAAAAAGGCGGATCACCGATACGCCGAACCCAGGAACACGCAATGAATGTATTTTTCGAAGAATCCGGCGACTTCAAAGTAGGCTCGGTACTGTCGCAAGCCGGTGAAGCCTACCAGGTCGAAATGGCCAGCGGTAAGCGCAACAAGGTCAAGACCAAGGACGTGCTGCTGCAGTTCGACAAACCATCGCCCGCTGAGCTGATGGAAGAGGCCAAGGCGATTGCCGCCGACGTCGACCTCGACTTCCTGTGGGAAGTGGCAGGCGAGGAGGAATTCGGCTTTGCGGAACTGGGCGCGGAATACTTCGGCCACGCGCCGCACCCGGCGGAAGCGGCGGGCCTGATTCTGAGCCTGCATTCTTCGCCGATCTACTTCTACAAGAAGGGCCGCGGGCGCTACAAGAAAGCGCCGGAGCAGTCGCTGAAGGCAGCGCTGGCCGGCATCGAAAAGAAAAAGCAGCAGGCCATCATCCAGCAGCAGTACGTGGACGAGCTGAAGGCGGGCAAGCTGCCGGACGCGATGCGCAATATCGTGCAGCAGCTGCTGTTCAAGCCGGACAAGAACACCATCGAATGGAAGGCACTGGAAGCGGCCTGCGACGAGCTGCACACTTCGCCGGCGCGCCTGATGCTGACCACCGGCGGCATCGCTTCGCCGAAAGACCTGCACATGGCGAAGTTCCTGTTCGAGAATTTCCCGAAAGGCCATGGCTTCCCGAATCTGCCGGTGCCGGTTGCGCCGGCCGATCTGCCGAAGGCGAATGTGGAGGCCTTCTCCATCGACGACGTGACCACCACCGAGATCGACGATGCCTTCTCCGTCGTGCATCTGGACGATGGCAAGGTCCGCATCGGCATCCACATTGCCGCACCGGGCCTGGGCATTAAGCCGGAAGACGCCATCGATACGCTGGCGCGCGGCCGCATGTCCACCGTGTATATGCCGGGCGATAAGATCACCATGCTGCCGGACTCCATTGTCGATGCGTTCACGCTGGCTGAAGGCAAGACCTGCCCGGCGCTGTCGCTGTACGCGGTGCTGGACCCGAGCGACTGGTCCGTGATCTCGACCGAAACGAAGGCCGAACTGGTGCCGATTGCGAACAATCTGCGCCACAACGACCTGGACGAAGTGGTCAACGAGGAATCGCTGGCCGCCGGCACGGGCGAATATCCGCGCAAGGCCGAACTGACCTTGCTGTGGGGCTGGGCTCAGCATCTGGAAAAAGGCCGCATGGCCAAGCGCGAAGCCTTCGGTCTGAAGCCGGAGCAGAACAACCGCGTGGACTTCAACTTCTATGTGGAAGATGATGTCGTCACCATTACCCGCCGCAAGCGCGGCGCGCCGCTGGACAAGATCGTGGCCGAGCTGATGATCTTCGCCAACAGCACCTGGGGCAAGTTGATGCACGAGCACGGCGTGCCGGGTATCTACCGCAGCCAGACGCCGGGTGCTGGCGGCTGGAACGCCAAGCTGCAAGTGCGCATGGTCACCCACGCCGCGCCGCACCAGGGGCTGGGCGTCGATCAGTATGCGTGGTCGACCTCTCCGCTGCGCCGCTATACCGACCTGGTGAACCAGTGGCAGATCCTGGCCTGCGCCCAGAACGGCGTGACCGCGCCGCTGGTGGCGCCATTCAAGCACAAGGACGCCAATCTGTTCGCTATCGTTTCCGCCTTCGATGCGGCCTACGGCGCCTATGCCGATCACCAGTCGAATATGGAACGCTACTGGTGCCTGCGCTGGCTGGGCCAGAACGACGCCAGGGAAGTCGATGCCGTGGTGCTGAAGGATGAAGTGCTGCGCCTGACCGAGATTCCGCTGGTGCTGCGCCTGCCGGGCATGCCGTCCGTGGCGCGCGGCGCGCAGGTCAAGCTGGATGTGCTGCGCTGGGATGAAGTCGACCTGAACGTCGAGACTCGTCTGCAGGAAGGTTCGATTGCGCTGCCGACCGAGGCCGTGCTGGAAGAGGAAGAAGAGGAAGCCGCCGCGCCGGATGCCCCAGCCGATGCCGCCCAGCCGACTGACGCCTCCGCAGAACAGGCGGAACTGGCCAGCGAAACCGCCGTCACCGAGCCTGGGGCTCAATAAAAACCAACAGCAGAAGCTGGTGGCAGCCACATCGTGGCTGCCACCTGGGTTTGCCTTTGGTTTAGAATGCAGACTCCCTGACGCACCAACTTTCGTCTCTGCGTGAAGTTTTTACAAGAAAATCGTTTTCTGGCCTTCGCCCTTGGTATCTCGGTCGCCGTGCATGCACTGGCGCTGACGGTGCACTTTGTCGCGCCGAAGGACTTCAAGATTGAGCCGACCGACCCTGGTCTGGAAGTCATCCTCGTCAATGCCAAGCATGACAGCAAGCCGCTGAAAGCCGAGGCGCTGGCGCAAGCCAACCTGGATGGCGGTGGCAATGCCGATGCCGGCCGCGCCAAGTCGCCGCTGCCGGATCTGCACAAGATGGAATCCGGCGACAGCGTGAAAGCCGCGCGCCGCCGCATCGAAGAGCTGGAGCAGCTGCAAAAAAACCTGCTCACCCAGGTCAATCAGACGCCGTTGAAGGCGGCCCCGGTGACGGAAAAGGAACGACCTGATCCAACGCCAAATGGCGCGGACCTGATCGAATCCAGCAAGGCCATCGCGCGCATGGCTGCCGAGATCACCCAGACCATCGACGACCAGAACAAGCGTCCCAAGAAAACCTTCATCACGCCAAGTACGCGTGAGGTGGGCTACGCCGAGTATTACAAGACATTGCAGCGCCGCGTCGAAGAAATCGGCACGCTGAACTTCCCGCAAAAGAATGGCCGCAAACTGTACGGCGAACTGGTGGTCTACATCCCGATTTTCCAGGATGGCACCATTTATATGAAGGATGGCGGCGCGCGCGTTGAACGCAGCTCCGGCAACCAGGCGCTGGACGAAGCCGCGCTGGCCATCGTGCGCCGCGCCGCGCCGTTCGGCAAATTCCCTCCGAATATGCTGTCGCATGACAAAGACGACCTGTGGGTCATCATCACCCGCTTCAAATTTACACGCGAAGAGAAGATGGAAGCCAACCTGACCGGAGTCCAGTGATGGACAAATACTGCGTCTTCGGCAATCCGATCGCCCACAGCAAATCGCCCGAAATACACGCTGCCTACGCTGCGCAAACGGGCCAGCAACTGACTTACGAAAAGCGCCTGGCGCCGATTGACGGTTTCGCGCAGGCGGTCCACGCCTTCATCGCCGAAGGCGGCAAGGGCGCCAACGTCACCGTGCCGTTCAAGCTGGAAGCGCACAAGCTGGCCAATGCGCTGACCGTACGGGCGCAGGCGGCGGGCGCAGTGAACACCCTGATCTTCAGTGAGGAAGGCATCATCGGCGACAACACCGATGGCGCCGGCCTGGTCACCGATATCGTCGCCAATGCGCATACGCCGATCGGCGGCAAGCGCGTGCTGTTGCTGGGCGCCGGCGGCGCAGCGCGTGGCGTGGTGCTGCCGATTCTGGAACACCGCCCGTCCGCGCTGGTGATCGCCAACCGCACCGTCGCCACCGCCGAAGCGCTGGTCGAACAGTTTGCCGCGCTGGCGGGGGAGGGCGTGCTGTCCGCTTGCGGCTTCGCAGGCATCGAAGGCAGCTTCGACATCATCATCAACGCCACGTCGGCCAGCCTGAGCGCTGATCTGCCGCCCGTGCCGCCGGCCGTCTTCAAGCCCGGTGCGCTGGCGCTGGACATGATGTACGGGAAGGAGCCGACGGTCTTCATGCAGTTCACCGCCGCCCATGGCGCGCAAACCCGCGATGGCCTGGGCATGCTGGTGGAGCAGGCTGCCGAGGCTTTCCTTGCCTGGCGTGCCGTACGTCCTGCCACGGGCGACGTGCTGTCCGCGCTGCGTGCCAAGCTATGAGCAAGGGCGGCCGGCTGCGCTGGGTGAAGTGGATCTTTATCGTCCCCATCGCCATCATCCTGGCGATCCAGGCTTACTTCTTTGTGCAGATCTGGTGGTGGCGCGACCATAATCCGGAAATGACTGCCTTCATGCGCGCCCAGCGCGAAGCCCTGCGCGAGAAGAACCCCAAGGCCAACATCCAGCAACAGTGGGTCAGCTACAAGCAGATTTCGCCGAATCTGAAGCGCGCCATCATCGCATCCGAAGACGCCAACTTCGCCGAGCATGAAGGCGTGGATTGGGAAGCGATGCAGAAGGCCTACGAGAATAACCAGAACAAAAAGAAGAAGATCCACGGCGGCTCGACCATCACCCAGCAGCTGGCCAAGAACCTTTTCCTGTCCGGTTCGCGCAGCTACTGGCGCAAAGGCCAGGAGCTGGTCATCACTTATATGCTGGAAGCGCTGATGGACAAGGAGCGCATCTTCGAGATCTACCTGAACGTGGTCGAATTCGGCAAAGGCGTGTTTGGCGCAGAAGCTGCGGCGCGGCATTACTATGGCATTCCCGCCGCGCGCCTGGGCGCTGCGCAGGCAGCCAAGCTGGCCGTGATGCTGCCGAATCCGCGCTACTATGACGCGCACCGCGACACCAATTACCTGGCCCGGCGCACCGACATCATCATGCGCCGGATGAATTCCGCTGAACTCCCATAAGAAGCTATGCGCAAACGCCAATCCGGACTAAGTCTTATCGCTGTCGCCATCGGCATGGCCGCCCTGGCCGGTGTCGCCATGCTGGCGCTGTTCTCCATGCGCCACGAGCGCAACTATTTCGCCGAGAGCGTGAAGAAGGTCAGCGAGCCGGTGGCTGCGGCCGTGGCGGCGCCGCCTTCGTCTGCGCCGATGCGCAAGTGCACCATCAATGGCAAGACCGTGATCTCCAACACGGGGTGCCGGGACAGCGGCAAGGTCATCCAGATCCACGACAGCAAGGGCATCGAATCGCCCAAGGCGCCGCCGCCGGAACCGAAGGCTCCGCAGACCGCCCAGGATAAAATGATCGAAAAGGCAACCCAGTAAGCAAAATAATCTCCGGCCGGGGTGGTAGGCAATGTGGCTTCCGAGTACACTTGCGGAGTTTTGAAAACCCCCGCCTAAATCGCTGAGATTAGCCTATGATCAATGTTTTCGTCTTGCAGAATGGCCGGCTGAACCAGGTCCCCATCGATACCCGCGAAGACCTGGAAAAGGTCCAGCCGGTTTGGGTTGACCTCACCGACCCGACTGAAGACGAACGCGCCTGGGTCAAGACCATTTACGGCGTGATCCTGCCAGGCGAAGACGAAGTCAAGGACATCGAAGCGTCCGCCCGTTACTACGAGGCGGAAAACGGCGACCTGCACCTGCGCACCGACTTCCTGCTGGAAGAGGACGATGGGCCGTCCCGCGTAGTGACCGTGGCGTTCATCCTGGCCAAGAAGATGCTGTTCTCGGTCCATACCGACGATCTGCCGGTGTTCCGCCTGGTGCGCATGCGCGCCCGTTCGCGTCCCGGCTCGATCGAAGACTATATGGACGTACTGCTCGACCTGTACGCCACCGACGCCGAGTATTCTGCGGACGCGCTGGAAGGGATCTACCAGCAGCTGGAAGAAGTCTCCACCCGCGTGCTGCAGGAAGAATTCACCGACAAAGATGCAGCCGACGCCCTGAGCGCCATCGCGCACGAGGAAGACTTGAACGGCCGCATCCGCCGCAACATGATGGACACGCGCCGCGCGGTGTCCTTCCTGATGCGCGGCCGCCTGCTGAATTCCGAGCAGTTCGAGGAAGCGCGCCAGATCCTGCGCGA
The DNA here is from genome assembly GCF_052114165.1 of Pseudoduganella sp. RAF19. Lineage (NCBI taxonomy): Bacteria > Pseudomonadati > Pseudomonadota > Betaproteobacteria > Burkholderiales > Oxalobacteraceae > Pseudoduganella > Pseudoduganella sp. RAF19. The sequence goes on from NZ_JBFREF010000007.1 coordinate 124,164, forward strand.
CATCGAATCGCTGGACGGCCACACTTCCTTCCTGTTCGATAAGATCAACTTCCTGATGGACGCCACTGTCGGCTTCATCAACATTAACCAGAATAAGATCATCAAGATCTTCTCGGTGGCGTCCGTCGCCTTCCTGCCGCCGACCTTGATCGCTTCCGTGTACGGCATGAACTTCGACTTCATCCCGGAACTGAAGTGGCAGCTGGGCTATGGCTGGGCCTGGGGCGTGATGGTGGTCAGCGCCGCCGCACCGCTGCTGTACTTCCGTCGCCGCGGTTGGTTGCGCTAAGTAACTGAAAGTAGGCCACAGTCAAGCCTAGCTTGCTTGACAATAGAGTCACACCGTCACATGCTTGCCTTTCGGAATTCACATTCTCGGAGGGCGGCTTGCCGGACACAAGTAACGATGAATTGTCGCCCGCCTCGCGGGCCATGCTCGCCCTGCAGGGCCGGGTTGTCGACGCTTGGGCGGCAGCCGCACGCACCAATTTGAACAAGGCCCGGCGCCTGCCCGATCCCATTCTGCTCAACACCATCCCGGCTTTTTACGATGGTCTGGCCAAGCTGCTGACCGGGCCGGAGCGTGCGTCGGATGTATCCGCCATCGCCCAGGAACACGGCGGCGAACGCGCCCGCCTCAGCGGTTATGACACTACCGCCCTGATCGAGGAATTCCAGTTATTCCGCCGTATTCTATTCAGCGAATTGCATGCAGCCGGAACGGCGCTCAGTCACGAACAGCGCCTGGCAATCGATGATGCGATTGATGGCGCTATTCGCGAAAGCGTGACGGCCTTTGCAATGATTCAAAGCGCCTTGCGCGAACAATTTATTGCGGCCATTACCCACGATATTCGTACGCCATTGGCTAATGCCAGTATTGCCGCGCAAATTATTGAGAGCCGTGCCAAGAATGAACCCTTGAAAATCCTGGCCCGGAAAATTCTGGACAATACGGCGCGTATCGATTCCATGACCCGCGATTTATTGGACTGTATCGTATTTAATAGCGGCGAACATTTACCGCTGCATATCGAGCCTTTTGATATGGCCGAGCTGGTAAACGAAACTTTTGGCCTGTCGGAAAATGTCGTGGTGGATGCCGAATCGGTACCGGGTTATTGGTGCCGTGAATCCATTAAACGCGCCTTGGAAAACCTGTTTGGCAATGCTATTAAATACGGCATTGATGGAAAACCGGTGCAGGTCAGGGTGAGCGCTGAAAAAAGCAGGGTGAAAATTTCTGTCCATAACGAAGGCGACCCGATTCCCGCGACCCAGCTCGAAAGTATTTTCCAGATTTACCGCCGTGCCCAGGCGGCAAGTGGCCATCGCGACGGCTGGGGCGTAGGACTGCCTTATGCGCGCCGCGTGGCCGAGAGTCACGGCGGCAGCATTATCGTCACCAGCACTGCCGCGACCGGCACAACCTTCATCATCGACATCCCCATCGACGCGCGCCCCTTCGAAGGCGCTCCCACCGTAGCCTGAACGGCGCTGCCCGGCGCAGAGCGCCTGTTTGCGTGCGCACTGAGCAAGAATTTAGCGTTATCGCGCTAATTTCTGGCATGGGAGGGCGAAAAAAAGCCGGGCAATGCGCCCGGCTGCTCGGCTGCTACGGACAGGATCAGGCCAGGTGGGCGAACACCTTGCGCGCGGCGGCGATGGTGGCGTCGATCACTTCGTCGCTATGGGCGGCGCTGACGAAACCGGCTTCAAAAGCGGCTGGCGCAAAATAAACACCTTCATCCAGCATTTTATGGAAGAAGACATTGAATTTCTCGCGGTCGCCCGCCATCATTTCCGCATAATTATGCGGTGGGGTAGCGCTGAAATACAGGCCGAACATGCCGCCCTGGGAATCGGCGCAGAAAGTCACACCGGCTTCTTTCGCTGCCGCAGTCAAGCCATCCGCCAGGCGTTTTGCCGTTGCGGTCAATTTCTCGTAAAAGCCCGGCTGCTGAATCAGTTTCAGCGTGGTCATGCCGGCCGCAACCGCAACCGGATTACCCGACAGCGTACCGGCCTGATAAACCGCGCCGACCGGCGACATTTTCGACATCAATTCACGCGAGCCGCCAAATGCCGCTACCGGCAAACCGCCGCCAATCACTTTGCCCAGCGCGGTCAGATCAGGTTTAATGCCGTACAACTCCCGCGCGCCACCGAGGCCAACGCGGAAACCGCACATCACTTCGTCGAAAATCAGGATCGCGCCATATTGCGTGCACAAATCGCGCAGCGCCTGCAGGAATTCCGGCGCCGCTTTAATCAGATTCATATTGCCGGCGACCGGCTCGACAATAACGCAGGCAATATCTTTACCGTAGGCTTCAAATGCCTCGGTAATTTGCGCGATATTGTTGTAATCCAAAACCAGGGTGTGTTTGACGAAATCTTCCGGCACGCCCGCCGAAGTCGGATTGCCGAAGGTCAGCAGGCCGCTGCCCGCTTTCACCAGCAGGGAATCGGCGTGGCCGTGGTAGCAGCCCTCGAACTTCACGATCTTGTCGCGGCCGGTCGCACCGCGCGCCAGGCGCAGGGCGCTCATGGTCGCTTCCGTGCCGGACGACACCAGGCGCACCTGCTCGATTGACGGCACCAGGCGGCAGATCTCTTCCGCCATTTCGATTTCCGCTTCGGTCGGGGCGCCGAAGGACAGACCGCGCGTTGCCGCATCCTGCACCGCTTTTACGACTTCCGGATGCGCGTGGCCGACGATGGCTGGGCCCCAGGAACCGATGTAGTCGATATAACGCTTGCCATCCGCATCCCAGAAGTAGGGGCCGTCCGCCTTGGTGATGAAGCGCGGCGTGCCGCCCACCGAGCGGAAGGCGCGCACCGGCGAATTCACGCCGCCGGGAGTGGTTTTCTGGGCACGTTCAAACAGGATGTCGTTCTTGGAAGTAGTCATGTTTTCAATTTACTTTGAAGAAGCGGTTGGGCACAAAACGGCCCATGCCGTAGCGCTGGGCATGGGCCAGCGCCTGGTAAGTGTATTGTTCAGCGCGCTCGACGGCTTCGACCACAGGCACGTCCTGGGCGACGAAGGCGGCAATCGCAGCCGACAGGGTGCCGCCGGCGCCCACGAAGGGACCTGCCAGGTGCTGCCAGGGCTCGTGGCGCAGTACGCCTTCTGCCCCATACAAAGTATTGGCGCGCTGGCCGTTGGCGATGGGCGTGCCGGTCACCAGCACGAATTCGCAGCCGAGGTCGATCAGGTGCTGGGCGTCGTCGGCCATGGTTTCGCCATTGCCGATGTCGCGCCAGGTTTCGGCCATGCGCACCAGTTCCACATGGGACAGCATCAGCAGGGTCGCCTGCGGCACCAGCAGCTGGCGCAGAATGGTCAGATGTTCTTCGGGATCTTCTTCCTCGCCCAGCGGCGGCAGCTGCGAGCCGAACGGGTCGAGAATCAGCGCTGCGTCGGGATAGTCCGACACCACCTCGGCAATTGCCGACATGTGCTCCATATTGTCCAGCGCACCGATCTTGAAGGCTTGCACCTCGACGTCTTCCAGCACCATGCGCGCCTGGTCGGCTACCCAGTCCGAATCGACGTGCTGCTGGTCTTCAACGCGGGCGCTGTCGCCGATCAGCAACGCGGTGGTCGCAGCCAGGCCGCTGCAGCCCAGTGCGGCAAACACGGCCAGGTCGGCATGCACACCGATCGCTCCGACGGGATCGGCAGCCCCAAAGGTAAGGATAAGAGGAGAAGTTTGGTTTTGCACGGCGGGTAGATTAAGATACCTAATTCGGCATTTTACTTTATAGAAGGTGATTGAACGTGAGCAGCAACGAAACGACCCAGGAATTGAAGAGCTGGATGTGCCTTATTTGCGGCTGGATTTATGACGAGGCCGCCGGCCTGCCGGAAGAAGGTATCCCGCCGGGTACTCGCTGGGCCGACGTGCCGATGAACTGGACCTGCCCGGAATGCGGCGCGCGCAAAGACGACTTTGAAATGGTGGCAATCTAAGTCGTATATTTTCGTCAACTCCGTTAAAACGGCGTCATTACCTGTTAAAAGATAGTTATTTAAGTAACTGTTTCTTTTCAGCATCAGGTCCCGCCACTCCCCTGTGCGCTGTGCTATCGTACCGGAACTATTGGGTGGAACTTTCTCAAATGACGACAACGCCGCAAGCGACTGGTTTAAAAATCATGGTGATCGACGATAGCAGCACTATTCGCCGATCCGCTGAAATTTTCCTGACCCAAGCAGGCTATCAGGTCGTCACGGCCGAAGACGGCTTCGACGCCCTGGCCAAGATCAACGATCACCAGCCGGCCGTCATCTTCTGCGACATCCTGATGCCGCGCCTGGACGGCTATCAGACCTGCGCTCTGATCAAAAAGAGCGCGAAGTTCCACGCCACTCCGGTATTGATGCTTTCCTCCAAAGACGGACTGTTCGACCGCGCCCGCGGCGCCATGGTCGGTTCGTCCGCCTATCTGACCAAACCATTTACGAAAGATAGCCTGCTGGCCGCGGTGCGTGAGCACACTGCCGGCGCAGGCGCATAAATACCATGGCCATTCAACGTATTCTCATCGTCGACGATTCGCCTACCGAACGTTACTACCTGACCGATATTCTGGTCCGCAGCGGCTTTACCGTTTCCACCGCCGAAACCGGCGAAGAGGCGCTGGTCAAGATCAAGGCCGACAAGCCGCAGCTGATCCTGATGGACGTGGTCATGCCCGGTGCGAATGGCTTCCAGGTCACCCGTGCCATCGCGCGCGATCCGGACCTGCAGGACGTACCGGTCATCATCTGCTCCAGCAAGGACCAGGAAACCGACCGTATCTGGGGCCTGCGCCAGGGCGCCAAGGATTACCTGGTGAAGCCGGTGGACGCCGCCGAGCTGCTGGCCAAGATCGCCGCTCTCGGTTAAGCGATGGCCAGCACCGATCAGGATCTACAGCCCGCCGCTGAAGGCGAACGCCGTAACCGGCTGCGCCAGTACCAAGCCGCGCTGCTCGAACGCATGGCCGCGCGTAGCGGCGAGAGTTCGGCCGGCCGCGAGCTGGGCGTACAGGTGGGCGACAGGCGCTGCCTGCTGGACCTCACGCAAGTGGGCGAGATCGTGCCGTGGCAGGCCGTCACCAGCGTGCCCCTGGCGCGCGACTGGTATCTGGGCCTGGCCAATATCCGCGGCAACCTGACCGGAGTCATCGATCTGGCCCGCTACATGGGGGGCCAACCTACTGCGCTCGCTTCGGACAGCCGCGTGGTGACTTTTGCGTCCGGCATGGGCTTCAATTGTGCGCTGCTCGTGGCGCGCGTGCTCGGCCTGCGCCAGCTGTCCGAGATGGAGCCGCAGGCGGAAGCGGAAGGTCCGGACTGGTGCAGCCAGCAATTCCATGACCGCGATGCGCAAGCCTGGACCCGGCTGGACCTGACCCAGCTGGTGCGCGAAGCGCGGTTCCTGCAAGTCGGTTTGTAAAATGCATGCCGCTCACGAGGCGGCACCAATCAAAAAAGCAATCGGGGGAAGGTGTAATGGGATTCAAATTGTTCTCACGCTCCGCCAGCAGCGCTGCGCTCGATACGGCGCAAGACTCGGCGTTTGCCAGTTTCGGTGAAACCACTGTCGGCGGCGACACCGCGGCCGTGGCAGCGCCCGCATCTGCGGCCAATGAAGCCGATGCCGGTTCGCCGCTGCGCCTGCGCGATGCACTGCGCGGCCGCGACGGCCAGGACGGCAGCACTCCCGCTTCCCCTACCACCGCGACCGAAGGCGGCTTCCGCCTGCCCCTGATCGGCCACCTGCCGCCGGCACGCCAGCTGAGCATCCTGTCCACCGCACTGGGCGGCGCGATTCTGGTCAGCGTAGGCCTGGTGGGCTTTAACGCTTATAACTCCGGTGTGGCATCGACCCGTACCCAGATCGCTTCCGACGCGCTGATGCACTCGCAGCGTATCGGCAAGGCGGCGCCGAATGCGGTGCAGGGTAATGCCGAAGCTTTCCGCCAGCTGGAGGAAAGCCGCAATGAAATGAATCACGCACTGAATGTGCTGACCGACGGCGGCCGCTATGCCAACCGCAGTGTGGGTTCGGCGCCTTCGTCCGTGCAGAGCGTGGTGCTGGAAGCGAAGAAGCGCTGGGCCGCTTCGGACAAGGCTTCCGCCACCATTATCAAACACAAGTGGGACTTGAGCGGTCTGGATGAAACGCTGCAGAAGCTGAACGCCATGTCGCCGGAACTGCTGTCGATGACCGAGGACATCACCGCCACCAAGGCCCGCCAGGGCGGCAGCGCGCGTGAGATGGTGGCCCTGGGCCGCCTGTCCATGCTGACCCAGCGTATGAGCCGCAGCGCGAGCGCCTTCCTGACCGAGGGCGGCATCAGCTCGGAAACCGCGTTCCAGCTGGGCCGCGACACCACCGTATTCCGCAACACGCTGGAAGGCCTGGAGAAAGGTAACGAAGCGCTGGGCGTCACTGCGGTGAAGGATGCGGAAACCCGCGAAAAGCTCACGGTGCTGAAGAAGCAGTTCGAGGATTACCAGAAGCTGGTGACTTTCATTCTGGACCGTCTGGAAAAATTCTCCGCTGCGAAGAGCGCGGAACGACTGCTGTTTGCCGAAAACGAGCCACTGCGTAAGAGTCTGGCCGAACTGCAGGTATCCCTGCGTGACGCACAGGACTCGCTGGGCCTGGCCTTCTGGCTGATGGTGGCCGGCGGTGTGCTGACGCTGGTGTTTGCAGCGGCAATCGGCCGCGTGCTGCTGCAGGATTCGCAAGCCCGTAGCCGTTCTTCGGAACGCCGCCGCCAGGAAGCGGAAACCATGCGCGTCAAGGCGCAGCAGCAGGAAGAGGCGGCAAACGCCATGAACGAACAGAATCAGGCCGCAATTCTGCGACTGATGAACGAACTGCAGGAAGTGGCGGACGGTGACTTGACCGTGCAGGCAACCGTGTCCGAAGACATTACCGGCGCCATTGCCGACTCGGTGAACTATACCGTGGAAGAGCTGCGTGGCCTGGTGGGCCGCGTGACGGTAACGGCGGAGCAGGTGACGGCTGCTTCGACCCACGCATCCGGCATTTCCAGCGACCTGCTGACGGCATCGCAGCAGCAGTCGCGCGAGATCGAAGACGCATCGGCCACCGTCATGAAGATGGCGAACGAGATTACCGAGGTGTCCAAATCGGCATCCGAATCGGCGGACGTGGCGCGCCAGTCCGTTACCGCGGCACGCCAGGGCGCAACGGCGGTGCAGAACGCGATCAAGGGTATGGACGAGATCCGCGAGCAGATCCAGGAAACCTCCAAGCGCATCAAGCGGCTGGGCGAATCTTCGCAGGAGATCGGCGAAATTACCGAGCTGATTTCCGACATTACCGAACAAACCAACGTGCTGGCGCTGAATGCGGCGATCCAGGCGGCATCGGCGGGTGAAGCCGGCCGCGGCTTCTCCGTGGTTGCGGAAGAGGTGCAGCGACTGGCGGAACGCTCCGCCGACGCGGCGAAGCAGATCGGCGCGCTGGTGCGCACGATTCAAACTGACACGCACGACGCGGTCGCAGCTATGGAAAAATCTACCCAGGGTGTGGTGGAAGGTGCCAAACTGTCCGACGCGGCAGGTACTGCGCTGGACGATATCTCTCGCGTGTCGAACCGCCTGGCCGAACTGATTGAAGGCATGGCGTATGCAACAGGCATGCAGGCTACGTCGGCTGGTGGCGTGGCAAACAATATTCAGCACATTCTGAAGGTGACGCAGCAAACGCAGGACGGTACCCAGCAGACCGCCCAGTCCGTGCGCAAGCTGCAAGTGCTGGCACAGGAGCTGAAGAACTCCGTGTCGCGATTCCGTATTTCTGCCTGAGGAATAAATGAGCCAAACTGATTTTCCGTTCGCCGCATCGCCACACTTCGACACCGGCCCGCTATCGTGGGTGATGGTGGAAATCCGTGAGGCGCTGGCCCGCTCCCGCACCGCTTTGTTTGAAGCGGGCGGGCGTGACCCGGAAGATCAGTCGACCGCCTTGCAGCACGCCAAATCCCACCTGCACCAGGCGCACGGCGCGCTGCAGATGGTGGACGTCGATGGCGTGGTGCTGCTGACCCAGTTGGCCGAAGTGGTGCTGGACCGTTTCAAGGACGGCTCGCTGAAATGCACGCCCGACCACGCGCAGGTGCTGGCCAATCTGTACCAGGCGCTGGTGGAATTCCTGGAGGAGCTGCTGTCCGGCGCGCCTTTCCAGCCGGTGCGCCTGTTCCCTTATTTCCGCGACGTGCAGGACTTGCTGGGCATCGACCGCGTGCACCCGGCCGACCTGTTCTTCCCCGATCTCACGCACGTGCCCGAACTGCCGGCGCCCTTGCTGGGTGCCGCGCCGACCACCGAGGCGTCGCCCAAAGCTTACACGGCCCTGCGTCAGCGCTTCGAGCGCGCACTGCTTCCGTATCTGAAGGCCGGCGATTCGGCTACGCAATCGATCCAGGCTGCTGCCTTGCAGGCGGCCGTCACCGACGTGGCGGACCTGCAGAGCGAACCGAAAGCGCGCGTTTTCTGGCGCTCGATGCAGGCATTTTCCGAGCTGGTCGTGGGTGGCCAGCTGGAAAGCGGCAAATACGTCAAGCAGCTGTTTGGTCTGATTAATCTGCAACTGCGTCGCCTGTCGCAAGGCGCCCCGGAACAGCCGGATGCGATGCTGCGCGAAGCCCTGTTCTTCATCGCCGGCGCGGACGCAGGCAGCCTGCCGCCATTGGCACGCCAGCTGCGCGCGGCCTATCTGCTGGATGGCATGGTGCCGCACGATTTCGAGCAGCGCCGCTACGGCAAGATCGATCCCGATGCGCTGACTGCGGCGCGCGAAGGCATCGCCCGCGCACGCAGCACCTGGCAGCGCATGGAGCAGTCGGAAGTCAATCCGGATCTGGATGCTGAATTCCGCGATTCGCTGAACGAAGTGGCGCAGGCCAGCGACAAGCTGGGCCTCGAGGCGCTGTCCGGCCTGATGCGCCAGTTGTCGGATACCGCCGCGCGCGTATCGAAGGGCCGCAGCGAAGCGCTGGGCCTTGAAATGGCTACCGCGCTGCTGTTCGCGGAACATGGCATCGACCAGATCCGCCATCTGCCGGATGACTTCAATGTGCATGCCGACACCATTGGCGCCCGCCTGAAGGCAATGGAAGCCGGCGGCGATGCGCCGGAACCGGCGCAATGGCAGGGCAGCCTGGCGCGCCAGATGCACGAGAACGATACCGTTGTCGCGCTGTCGATGGAGCTGAAAGCGGGCCTGCGCCAGATCGAGAAAGTGCTGGACGAGTATTACACCGATCCGTCCAAACGCTCGGAACTGGCATCGCTCGACAAAGTGGTGCATCAGCTGGAAGGCGCGCTGGCCATCCTCGATCAGGACGACGCCACCCGCGCGGCCAAGCATGTCCGCTCTGAAATTCAGAAGCTGGCTGCGGGCCTGGATGATCCGGCCCACGAGCCGCGCCATCTGGACGAAATCGCGCAGAACGTTGGTGCGCTGGGCTTCTTCGTCGATATGCTGGCGCAGAATCCGGAAGGCGCGCGCGAGCGCTTCGCCTTCGACGCGGAGCAGGGCACGTTCCGCGCCGTACCGTTCAAGAAGATTGCCGGGCCCGAGTCGATTCCCGTGCTGGACGAACCGCTGCCGGCGCCGGAACCGGTGCCGGAAGCGGTTGTCGCCGCGCCGCCTGCCGCGTCGGAAGGCGTGTCCGGCGAAGAGGCGGTGGAAGCCGAGCTGCTCGAAATCTTTATCGGCGAGGCGCAGGAAGTGCTGGCCTTCGTCCGCGAGACGTTGGCGCGCCCACGCAGCGAGGCGGGCACGCTGGACAACATGACCATGCTGCGCCGCTCCTTCCACACGCTGAAAGGCAGCGGCCGCATGGTCGGCCTGAATAATTTCGCCGAAGGTGCTTACGGCATCGAGAAGGTGATGAACCTGTGGTTGGCCGAAGAGCGCCCGCTGTCGGACACGCTGTTCGCACTGCTCGACCGCGCGTCGACCGACATGAGCGCATGGGTCGACGAACTGGCCGCCTCCGGCCGCTCCTCCCGTTCCAGCGACGCACTCGTTGCGGCCGCGCTGCGCGTGCAGAACGGCGAGGCGTTCAGCATGGACGAAGCCGCCGCCGCTGCGCCTGCCGCACCGGCGCCCGCCGCCGAAGCGCAGGCATCAAGCAGCGCGCTCACGCTCGCTGACGATGCAGCCGCCAACGCGCCTGCCGTCGACGCCGATGCCGCCGCCAATGTGTCTGTCTTCGACGCCAATCCCGCCGTGGCTCCCGCGGTCCCCGTGGAGCCACTCGCTGAAGCTGCAAACTCCGCTCCCGTCGCTGAAGACGCGGCCACGGCCGCTGCTAGCGCCGACGCAGCCGCTCCCAGCGCTGACGCAGCCGCCGAAGCAGATGCCGTCGCCGAAGCCGCCACCGCCGATGCTGGCGCTGCGGCCGGAGAATTGTCCAACGACGCGTCCGACCTGGTGGCAACTGAAGCCAGCACCGGCGCCGCCGCCGCCGATGCCGAAGACATCTCGCTCGACTTTACCAGCCAGGCAGCGCCGGAAGAGTCCGCGGCCGACGCCCCTGCTGCCGCGCGCCCTCCTGCGCGTAATGGCAACGTCATCGAATTCCCGGCAGCGACTGCGCCAGCCGCGCCGGCGCCGTCGGCCGACGACAACGTCAAGTTTGTGGGCCGCCTGGCGATTCCGCTGCCGCTGTACAACATCTACCTGGCCGAAACCGATGAGCTGGTGCGCAAGCTCACGCGCGATTTCGGCGAGTGGCGCCATGAGCGCCGCGCCGTCAGCCCGGAAGCGCTGAAGGCCTCGCATACGCTGACCGGCACCTCCGCCACGGTCGGCTTCAAGGCCCTGCGCGAGCTGGCCTACGCGCTGGAAACCACGCTGCAGGCGCTGCAAGCGCCGGTGCCGAACCTGGACGACGCCCAGCACGATCTGTTCGACTTCACCATCGAGCGTGTGCGCCAGATGCTGGCCAGCTTCGCTGCTGGCGAAATGCCGCCGGATCAGCCGGAACTGATCACCGCGCTGCAGAAGCTGCGCGACGAACTGTCCCACCCGCCCGCCGACATCGACGCGCGCCTGGACAGCATGTTCGCCGCCACCGAAGCGACGGAAGTCACTGAGGCCGCCGAAACCATCGAAGCCGCCCCTGCACCGCTGCCGGAAGCCGGCCACTTGGAAGAGCGTCTCGACGCGCTGTTCACCGACACCTATCACAGCCTGGTCGCCAATCCGCCAGCAGCACCGGAGCGCAAAGCTCCTGTAGCCAAGCCGGACATGGCCACGCAGGACGAAAGCATTGACGATCTGTTCAGCGCCGCCTTCGACGACGCTTTCGCTCCACCGCTGACCCAGACCGCACCGAAGCACGAAGAACCGCTGCATCTGGTGCCGAGCGCGCCGTCCGAAGAAGCCGAAATTGAAGCCGCCGAATCCGGCGCGCTGGTCGAATCGATTGAAGAACCAATTGCCGCCGCCGAGGCGCACACGGAAGTAGAGGCCGTCGACCCGGTCGCCCTGCACGCGCAGGAAGATGCCGCAGCGGCGGAAGAATCGATGGAAATCGACGCCATCGAAGCGACCGAAGTCGCCTTCGAGGCCAACGAGGCCGAAGCCACGGGCGAAGCAGGTCTGCACGAAGCCGTCAACCTGGACATCGCACCGCCATCGGAAGTGCAGGTACTGCCGATTCCTGCATCCGAGCACCTGCTGGCCGGCAGTGCCGCCAGCTTCACCGATGAACTGGACCCGGACCTGCTGCCAGTCTTCCTGGAAGAGGGCGCCGACCTGCTGCCGCAAGTGGGCGAAGCACTGCGCGCATGGCACAACACGCCGTCCGACTTCAGCCATGCCCACAGCCTGCAGCGCGTGCTACACACGGTGAAGGGCAGCGCGCGTATGGCCGGCGCCATGCGTCTCGGCCAGCACGCACACGAAATCGAAACGCACATCGAAAACATGGTGCACGCGAACAGCGCGACGCCGCATGCCTTCGATGAACTGCTGGCGCACTACGACCACGCGCTGCTGCTGTTCGAGCAACTGCAGAACCCGGCAGCCTATCAACAAGCCGTGCAAGCCGCGCAAGCCGCACCGCTGGCATCTGCCGCCGCGGAAGATTCCGGCGTGCTCGCCGATGGCGCCGCCGCGACGCCATCCGGCGCACCGGCCGCAGGCTCCGCAGCCGCAGCCGGACAAGCCGCCGCACCGCGTGCTCCGCTGCCGGCGCCTGTGCAGCGCGGCGAAGAGGCCGAAGCCGGTGGTTCGAAGTCGCCGCTGGTCCGCGTCCGCGCCGACATTCTCGACCGCCTGGTGAACCAGGCCGGTGAAGTCTCCATCGCCCGCTCGCGCCTGGAGAACGAAGTCAACACCCTGCGTACCTCGCTGTCCGACTTCCAGGAAAACCTGGCGCGCCTGCGCCGCCAGCTGCGCGAAGTGGAAATGCAGGCCGAATCGCAGATCGCCTCGCGCATGTCGATTGCCGGCGAGCGTGAATTCGACCCGCTGGAATTCGACCGCTTCACCCGCCTGCAGGAACTGACCCGCATGATGGCGGAGAGCGTGAACGACGTGGCGTCCTTCCACGAAGGCCTGATGCGCTCCGTGGATACCGCCAACGGCGACCTCAATCAGCAAGCGCGTATGACGCGCGACCTGCAGCAGGACCTGATGCGCGTACGCATGGTGCCGTTTGCCAGCATCTCCGAGCGTCTGTTCCGCGTCGCGCGCCAGAGCGCGAAGGAAGTGGACAAGCGCGTCAACCTGGACATCCGCGGCAGTGCCGTCGAAATGGACCGCAGTGTGCTGGAACGCATGGCCGCACCATTCGAACACCTGCTGCGTAACGCTATCGTGCACGGTGTCGAGCCGCGCGCCAAGCGCGGCGCCAATGGCAAGGCCGAAACGGGCGAGCTGCTGGTGCAGGTCAGCCAGCAGGGCAACGAAGTGGTGCTCGAATTCAGCGACGACGGCGCAGGTCTGGACCTGGACCGCATTCGCGCAAAAGCCCGCAGCGTAGGCCTGCTGGCCGACAACGAAGATGTGAGCGATGCCGAAGCGGTGAAACTGATCTTCCAGCCTGGCTTCTCCACTGCGGACACGCTGACCGAACTGGCTGGCCGTGGCGTCGGTATGGATGTGGTGCAGTCGGAAGCCCAGTCGCTGGGTGGCCGCGTTGAAACCTTCTCCGAACTGGGCAAAGGCACGCGCTTCACGATTCGCCTGCCGCTGACGCTGGCCGTCACGCAAGTGGTGCTGGTGTCCGCCGGCGGCCGCACGCATGCGCTGCCTGCGCAGATGGTGGAACAAGTGCTGCAGCTGAAAGAAGCCGCGCTGCAGGATGCCACGGCCAAGGGCGCGGTGGTGCTGCATGGTCAGCACGTCGGCCTGCGTTATCTGCCAGGCCTGCTGGGCGATCATGCCGCGCAGCCGGTGCAGCAGCGTTCTTCGCCGGTGCTGATGCTGCACAGCGGTGGCGGACGCATAGCGGTGCACGTCGACGAAATCGTGGGCAACCGCGAGGTCGTTATCAAGAACATCGGCCCGCAGCTGTCGCGCATGGCCGGTATTGCCGGCGCGACGGTGCTCGGTTCCGGCGAGATTGTGCTGATCCTGAATCCGGTCGCTTTGCAGCAGCATATCGACGAGAATCCGGAACTGACTGCAATGATGAAGCCGGCAGCTAAGGCCGCACCCGTGGCGGCTGCACCGCAAGCCGCGACGGCAACCATCATGGTGGTGGACGATTCGCTGACCGTGCGCAAAGTGACCCAGCGTCTGCTGGAGCGCGAAGGCTATCGCGTCATGCTGGCGAAAGACGGTGTGGATGCGCTGGAGCAGATGCAGGACCACCACCCGGACCTGATGCTGGTCGATATCGAGATGCCGCGCATGGACGGTTTCGATCTCACGCGCAATGTGCGTGGCGACGACCGCAGCAAGAACATCCCGATCATCATGATCACTTCGCGTACTGCGGACAAGCACCGCAACTACGCCATGCAGCTGGGCGTGAATGCCTACTTCGGCAAGCCGTTCCAGGATACCATCCTGCTCGGCGCCATTGCCGGCCTGCTGCCTACCGGTTCTTGACCACTTCGTAGCGCGCGAGCGTGAGCTTGCGCGCTGCGTCGTGCTGCACGATCGGCTGCGGGTAGTCGAGTCCACGAATATTCCACGGCGCGTGGATCTCTTTGGGCGACAAGTCCCTCAGCTGAGGCAGGTAGTGCTTGATGAATTCACCCTCGCGGTCGAATTTCTCCGATTGCGTAATCGGGTTGAAGATGCGGAAGTAGGGCTGCGCATCGCAACCGCTTGACGCCGCCCACTGCCAGCCGCCGTTATTGGACGACAGCTCGAAGTCGTTCAGCTTCCCGGCGAAATATGCCTCCCCACGCCGCCAGTCGATGCCCAGGTCTTTCACCAGGAAGCTGGCGGTGACCATGCGCAAGCGGTTGTGCATATAGCCGGTGGTATTAATCTGCACCATGGCGGCATCCACCAGCGGATAGCCGGTGCGGCCCTCGCACCATGCGGCGAAGGCTTCGTCGGCATCCGGCCCCGTTTCCCATTCGATGGCGTCATAGGCAGGTTTAAACGCGCTCTGCGCAACGTGCGGGTGGTGGTAGAGGATCATCATGTAGAACTCGCGCCAGATCAGCTCCGACAGCCATACCGCGCCGCCTTCGCCAGCCTGGCCGCGCATCAACAGCTCGCGTACCGTGCGCACCAGGTGGCGGATTGAGACGGTGCCGAAGCGCAGGTGTACGGACAGCCACGAGCAGCCATTCACGGCCGGGAAATCGCGCGCCGTGCCGTAGTCGGCCACGCGCTTGATGAAGTCTTCAAACAGCTGCGCGCCGCCGGACATGCCGGACGGGATGAACATTTCGTTGCGCTCGAATCCCAGCGAGGCCAGGGTGGGCATGGTGCCGCGATGGGACGCGAACTTGCCGCGCGGTGCGGCGGCCGATTCGCCTGGCGCGGTGGCAGGCGCGGACGAGCCAGCCGCCACGCCCCAAGGCGCGAGCACGGACGGATCGGCGTCCAGCTTCTTCAGCCAGGCGTTCTTGTACGGCGTGAACACCGAGAACGGTTTGCCGGACTGCGACAGCACTTCATCGCGTTCGAAGACCACCTGGTCCTTGAAAGTGCGCAGCTGGCGGCCATCGGTGGCCAGGGCGCCGGCGACGGCGCTGTCGCGCGCGATGGCAGCGGGTTCGTAATCCTGATTCGCGAACACGGCGTCCACGCCGAGCTCAGCAGCCAGTGCCGGTAGCTCAGCCGTAGCGTCGCCGTGGTGCACGATCAAATGGCCACCGGCGTCGTGCAGCTCGGCAGACAATTCTTTCAGGCAATCGTAGATAAACGTTACGCGGCGGTCATCGCGCGGCAGCGGATCGAGAATCGCGGTATCGAAAACGAAGCAGCAATACACGCGGTCGGCGGCCAGCAGGGCCTGATGCAGGGCGGCGTGGTCAAAAAGCCGCAGGTCGCGGCGGAACCATACAAGAGCGGATTTCATGGGCGGGAGTCAATTTAGGACCTGCTTTGAATGGCTGGATCGTCAATTCATAGTAAACTGTCGATATATCCCTGAGTTGCGACGCGGATATTACAGTAAAGAATGCAAAACAGCCCTGCATAGAGAGCAACTTATGAAAAAGAGCAAAGTCAGCAAGAGCCTGCCTGTGCCTGGTCTGTTACCGGAAACTAGCGAACTGAAGGAGCTACTGGTGCCGATCACCGCCCCTACGCTCAACCTGGCAAATCATTTCCTGATTGCCATGCCGTCCATGGAAGACCCGATTTTCGGCGGCACGGTAGTGTATGTTTGCGAGCACAATGAAAACGGCGTGCTGGGTGTCGTTATCAATAAACCCACCGATATGACCATGGAAGTGCTGTTCGACCGCATCGACCTCGAAGTGAGTTCAGCCGCCGACCGCCACATGGAAGCCGAGCCTATCATGTTCGGCGGCCCGGTGCAGGACGACCGTGGTTTCGTGCTGCACACGCCTGGCGCGCGGTATTCATCCTCACTGACGGTGACCAATGACGTGGCCTTCACCACTTCGATCGACGTGCTGGAAGCTGTCGCCAAGGGCCGTGGCCCCGAGCGCATGCTGGTGTCGATTGGCTATTCGGGCTGGAGCCCGGGCCAGCTGGAAGATGAAATCAGCCGCAATGGCTGGCTGACCGTGGCGGCCGACCCGCGCATCCTGTTTGACCTGCCGATTGAAGAACGCTATTCGGCAGCCATGAAATTGCTGGGCATCGATCCGATGATGCTCACCTCTGAAGCGGGCCATGCATAGTCCTGAAACTGTTTTTGGCTTCGACTTCGGCATCAAACGCATCGGCGTCGCAATGGGCAATACAATGATCGGCCAGGCTTCCCCCCTGGCCGTCATTCAATCGGTGGGCAATGATGCGCGCTTCGCGGACATCAAAGCCCTGATCGACAAATGGGGACCGGCCCGCTTCATCGTCGGCATTCCCTACCACCCCGACGGGGCGGAACACGAAATGACAGCGCGCTGCCGCCGCTTCGCCAATCAGCTGAACGGCCGCTTCAATATTCCGGTAGTGCTGGTCGATGAACGCTACTCCTCCGCGATGATTTCCGCGAAACGTGGCGAAGTGATCGACGACCGCGCCGCCGCCATCATCCTGCAACAATACTTTGACGAATATGTCCCACACTGACCCCAACCAACTGGACGCGGAAGCCCTCTACGCCAGCCTGCTCGAACAGGTGAAGGCGGGGCTGGCGAACGCGCACGAGCCGGCGATTGTCGGCATTCACTCCGGCGGCGCCTGGATCGCCGAGCGCCTGGCAAAAGACCTCGGCCTGGAAGCGCGCTGCGGCGTGCTGGATGTGTCCTTCTACCGCGACGACTACGCGAACAAGGGCCTGCCGACTGACGTGAAGCCGACCGACATCAAGTTCGAAGTGGCCGGCGCCACCATCCTGCTGGTGGACGATGTGCTCTACACCGGCCGCACCACGCGGGCCGCCATCAACGAACTGTTCGACTATGGCCGTCCGGCGCGCATCATGCTGGCCGCACTGGTAGACCGCGGCGAACGGCAGCTGCCGGTTGCCGCCGATTTTGTGGCCGCGCACACCCGCTGCGCGCCCGGTACTGCGCTGCGCCTGAAGCAGGCCGGCGAGGACCGACGATTTACCCTGACTATCGAATGACACCATGCTCAATCCGCAACTGAACAAACACGGTGAACTCCAGCATTTG
This sequence comes from Pseudoduganella sp. RAF19, assembly GCF_052114165.1. Taxonomy (NCBI): domain Bacteria; kingdom Pseudomonadati; phylum Pseudomonadota; class Betaproteobacteria; order Burkholderiales; family Oxalobacteraceae; genus Pseudoduganella; species Pseudoduganella sp. RAF19. Next base: position 141,436 of record NZ_JBFREF010000007.1, read on the forward strand.
CTGACGACCGAAGGCCTACCCAAGGCCATCATCAACCAGATTCTGGATACCGCATCCTCCTTCGTGTCCGTGTCCGACCGCGAAGTGAAGAAAGTCCCCCTGATGCGCGGCAAGAGCGTGTTCAATCTGTTCTTCGAGAACTCGACCCGCACCCGCACCACCTTCGAAATCGCTTCCAAACGCCTGTCGGCGGACGTGATCAACCTGAACATCCAGGCTTCCTCGGCCAGCAAGGGCGAATCGCTGCTGGACACCATCGACAACCTGGCCGCCATGCATGCGGATATGTTCGTGGTGCGCCACTCGCAATCGGGCGCGCCTTACCTGATCGCCAAGCACCTGCAGGACACCAAGCAGAACCACGTGCACGTGGTGAACGCGGGCGATGGCCGCCACGCGCACCCGACGCAGGGCCTGCTGGACATGTACACCATCCGCCACTACAAGAAGGCCTTCAGCAACCTGACCGTGGCGATCGTGGGCGACATCCTGCACAGCCGCGTGGCCCGTTCCGACATCCACGCACTGACCACGCTGGGCGTGCCTGAAATCCGCGCCATCGGACCGCAAACCCTGCTGCCGGGCGGCCTGGAGCAGCTGGGCGTACGCACTTTCACCAATATGGATGAAGGCCTGAAAGGCGTGGACGTGATTATCATGCTGCGCCTGCAGAACGAGCGCATGAACGGCGCGCTGCTGCCGTCCTCCGGCGAATACTTCAAGGCTTACGGCCTGACGCCGGAACGCCTGGCGCTGGCCAAGCCGGACGCCATCGTGATGCACCCTGGCCCGATGAACCGCGGCGTGGAAATCGACTCCGCCGTGGCCGATGGCCCGCAAGCGGTGATCCTGTCCCAGGTCACCTTCGGTATCGCCGTTCGCATGGCGGTGATGAGCATCGTCGCAGGCACTCAGGCATAAGAAGCATGAACATCCATATCAAGAACGGCCGACTGATCGATCCGGCCAACAAGATCGACGCACAGCAAGACCTCTTCATCGTGGACGGCAAGATCGCTGCCGTGGGCGCCGCACCGGCCGGCTTCAGCGCCGACCGCACCATTGACGCCAGCGGCAAGGTTGTCGCGCCGGGCCTGGTGGACTTGTCCGCCCGCCTGCGCGAACCAGGCTTTGAATACAAGGCCACGCTGAAATCCGAAATGCAGGCGGCAGTGCAGGGCGGCGTGACCTCCCTGGTCTGCCCGCCGGACACCGATCCCGTGCTCGACGAACCGGGCCTGGTCGAAATGCTGAAGCACCGCGCCAAAGGCCTGAACCAGGCAAACGTGCATCCGCTGGGCGCACTGACCATGGGCCTGAAGGGCGAGGCGCTGACCGAAATGGCCGAGCTGACCGAAGCGGGCTGCATCGGCTTCTCGCAGGCCGAAGAGCCGGTCACCGACACCACCGTGCTGCTGCGCGCCATGCAATATGCGAAGACTTTCGGCTACACCGTGTGGCTGCGTCCTCAGGATGCCTACATCGGCCGCGGCGGCGTGGCGCACAGCGGTCCTCTCGCTTCGCGCCTGGGCCTGTCCGGCGTGCCGGTGATGGCCGAAACGATCGCCCTGCACACCATCTTCGAACTGATGCGCGCTTCGGGCGCCCGCGTGCACCTGTGCCGCCTGTCGTCCGCCGCCGGCATCGACCTGGTGCGTGCAGCCAAGGCGGAAGGTTTGCCGCTGACTTGCGACGTGGGCGTGCATCACGTGCACCTGACCGATGCCGACATCAACTTCTTCGATTCGAACGCGCGCGTCGATCCCCCGTTCCGCAGCCAGCGCGACCGCGATGCGATCCGCGCCGGCCTGCTGGATGGCACCATCGATGCGATGTGCTCCGATCACACGCCGGTCGATGACGACGAAAAGCTGCTGCCGTTCGGCGAAGCGTCGCCGGGCGCCACCGGCCTGGAACTGCTGCTGTCGCTGGCCGTGAAGTGGGCCGACGATTACGCTGCCCAGCATGCGGGCGAGTCGCCGCTGCAGCGCGCCATCGCGCGCGTGACGTCCGAGCCTGCCCGCGTGGCCGGCTTGGCTGCGGGCCAGCTGGGCGTTGGCAGTACCGCCGATGTGGTGGTCTTCGATCCGGCTGCGCGCTGGGTCGTGGAACCTGCCGCGCTGGCCAGCCAGGGCAAGCACACACCGTTGCTCGGCTACGAACTGGCCGGCCAGGTGCAGGCAACCATCGTCGCAGGACATGTCGCTTATGAACGCAACGCCCGCTAAAAAGCCGCTGGATCTGGTCCAGGTGCTGCGCATGGTGCGCCTGGTGCTGCATATGCTGGAAGGGATGGCCACCTGCGCCTTCATCTTCCCCTGGATCAGCGCCGACTCGCGCAATGCGCACATCCGCCGCTGGTCGCGGCAGCTGCTCTCGATGTGTAACGTCACCGTGCAGATGACCCATGGCAGCGCGGTGCCGCTGAAGCAGGGCATGATCGTGGCCAATCACATTTCGTGGCTGGACATTTTCGTCATCAACGCCCTGTATCCATGCCGCTTCGTGGCCAAGTCGGAAATCCGCTCCTGGCCGCTGGCGGGCTGGCTGGTGGAGAAAGCCGGCACCGTGTTCATCGAACGCGGCAACCGCCGCGAACTGCGCCATGTGTTCAAAGGCCTGGTGACGGCGCTGCACAGTGGCCAGCGCGTGGCCTTCTTCCCGGAAGGGACCACGGCGGCGCAAGGCAATATCCTGCCGTTCCACGCCAATCTGTTTGAAGCCGCGGTGGATGCGAAGGTGCAGGTGCAGCCGTTTGCCTTGTCCTACCAGGACGACAAAGGCCGCCATCATCCATCCGTCGACTTCATCGGCGAAATGACGTTTGTGGAAAGCGTGCTGGAAATCCTGCGCGGCAAACCAGTGCGCGCGCGCCTGACCTGCCTGGAACCGATGGAGGGCGAGGGCGCTCATCGCCGCGAACTGGCGCAAGCCGCGCACGATGCGATCGGCATCGCGCTCGGTATCCTGCTCGACCCGGATGCCGATGCGCCGGCGGAGCCGCCGGCTGGCGGTGAAGTGATCCTGTCCGCCGAGGGGGATGCGGAGCACGGCGACGCGGCGCAGCCGTCGCCGCGCGGCGCTTAAGCCTTACCTTTGCCTTTGGCTGCCCGGTACTCCGGGCATTCGACCTGCAGTAGCGAGCGGTCATCCAGGCAGACTGCGGACAGCTGGCCGCCCCACACGCAGCCGCTGTCCAGCGCGATCCACTGCGGTGTGATGCGCAGCCCCAGGGCCGACCAGTGGCCGAACACCACCGTGGTGTCCGTAGTGCAGCGGCCCGGTACTTCGAACCAGGGCATGAGGCCTGTCGAAGCATCGACGCGGGCCGACTCTTTCATCTTGAAGTCCATCACGCCATCGGCGGTGCAGAAGCGCATGCGCGTCAGCGCGTTGACGATGCAGCGCAGGCGCGCGGTGCCGGTCAGCGCATCGTCCCAGCGGTCCGGCTGATTGCCGTACATATCGCGCAGGAAGTCCACCCATTCATCGTGGCGCAGCGCGCTTTCCACTTCGCCCGCCAGTTCCATGGTTTTCTGTGCCGTCMATTGCGGCAGTACGCCGCCGTGTACCAGCAGATGTCCCTTGGCCATGATCGCCATGGGACGCATGCGCAGCCAGTGCAGCAGGGCTTCGCGGTCGGCGGCGGCGAGAATATGCTCGATCGTGTCGGAACTCGACTCCGGACGGATGCCGTTGGCCACCGCCAGCAAATGCAAGTCATGATTGCCCAGCACCGCATCGATGCGGCCGCCGCTGCCCTGGGCCAGGGCCTGCACATACCGCAGTGTGGAAAGCGAATCCGGGCCGCGATTGATCAAATCGCCGCAAAACAGCAGGGAAGGGGGCTCGCGGCCCGCTTCCTGCTCATGTTCGAGAATGCGTTCAACCAGGGCCACGGTCTCGCCGTGGCATCCCTGCAGGTCACCGATCACATAAGTATTCATTATCACCTCAGCACGATTGCTGTTCAGTTGGCGCAACCCCGCCGCTTTCACATACAATCATGATTACAACTTACTAAGCAGGACAGGATACTAAATGATATTCGTAACTGGTGGTGCCGGTTTTATCGGCTCGAACTTCGTACTGGACTGGTTGAAGCAGTCAGATGAAGCCGTCCTCAATTTCGACAAGTTGACCTATGCAGGCAACCTGAAAAACCTCGCTTTCCTGCAGGGAGACGCGCGCCACATCTTCGTGCGCGGCGATATCTGCGACAAGGAACAAGTGTTGTCCCTGTTCAGGCAGCACAAGCCGCGCGCGGTGGTGCACTTCGCGGCGGAGAGCCACGTGGACCGTTCCATCCTCGGTCCGGGTGAGTTCATCAACACCAATATCAACGGCACTTTCAGCCTGCTGGAAGCGGCGCGCGCCTACTGGAGCGAGCTGCCGGAAGCCGAGAAAGCGGCATTCCGCTTCCTGCACGTGTCCACCGATGAAGTATATGGCACGCTGGGGCCGGAAGATCCTCCTTTCAGCGAAACCACCGCCTTTGCGCCGAACAGCCCGTATTCCGCATCCAAGGCAGCCTCCGACCATCTGGTGCGTTCCTACCACCACACCTACGGCTTGCCGACGCTGACCACCAACTGCTCCAACAACTACGGCCCGTATCATTTCCCGGAAAAGCTGATTCCGCTGATGATCGCCAATGCGCAGGCGGGCAAGCCGCTGCCGATTTACGGCGATGGCCAGCAGATCCGCGACTGGCTCTACGTAAGCGATCACTGCGCCGCAATCCGCCGCGTGCTGCAGGATGGTCGCCTGGGCGAGACTTACAACGTGGGCGGCTGGAACGAGATGGCCAATCTGGATGTGGTGCACACTCTGTGCGACATGCTCGACAAGCTGAAGCCGAAAGCCGATGGCGGCAGCTACCGCACGCAAATCACGTATGTGAAAGACCGTCCGGGCCACGACCGCCGCTACGCCATCGATGCGCGCAAGCTGGAACGTGAACTGGGCTGGAAACCTGCCGAGACTTTCGAGACCGGCATCCGCAAGACCGTACAGTGGTATCTGGATAACCCGCAGTGGGTGGCGGACGTGCAGTCCGGCGCTTACGCCAATTGGGTTGAAGCCAACTACAACAACCGGGAGCAGTAATGAATCCAGTCACCGACCGTAAAGGCATCATCCTGGCGGGCGGCTCCGGCACCCGCCTGTACCCGATCACCAAGGCCGTGTCGAAGCAGCTGCTGCCGATCTACGACAAGCCGATGATTTACCATCCGCTGACCGTGCTGATGCTGGCCGGGATGCGCGATATCCTGATCATCTCGACCCCGCAGGACACGCCGCGCTTCCAGGAGCTGCTGGGCGACGGCAGCCAGTGGGGCCTGAATCTGAGCTACGCCGTGCAGCCTTCGCCGGACGGTCTGGCGCAAGCCTTCATCATCGGCAAGGAATTTGTCGGCAATCACCCGTCCTCGCTGATCCTGGGTGACAACATCTTCTACGGTAACGACCTGGATGCCTTGCTGCGCAGCGCGGCCGAGCGCGACGACTGCGCTACCGTGTTTGCCTACCACGTCACCGATCCGGAGCGCTATGGCGTGGTGGAGTTCGACGCCAACCGTCACGCGATGAGCATCGAGGAAAAGCCGAAAGTCCCGAAATCGAATTACGCGGTGACCGGCCTGTATTTCTATGACAACCAGGTGTGCGATATCGCGGCCAGCATCAAGCCATCCGCGCGCGGCGAACTGGAAATCACCGACGTCAACAAGGCTTATCTGGAAGCGAAGCAGCTGAAGGTGGAGCTGATGGGCCGCGGCATGGCCTGGCTGGATACCGGCACCCACGAATCGCTGCTGGACGCATCCCAGTTCATCGCCACCATCGAACGCCGCCAGGGGCTGAAGGTCGCCTGCCCGGAGGAGATCGCCTACCGCAAAGGTTATATCGATGCCGGCCAGCTGGCACGCCTGGCCGAGCCGCTGAAGAAGAACGGCTACGGCCAGTACCTGCTGCAAATTCTTCAAGATAAGGTCATCCCGCGATGAAAGTCATCCCCACCGACATCGAGGGTCTGCTGGTCATCGAGCCGCAAGTGTTCGGCGACGACCGCGGCTTCTTCTACGAGAGCTTCAACGGCCGCCGCTTCGCCGAGATGACGGGCGTGACCGCCCAGTTCGTGCAGGATAACCATTCGCGCTCCGCAAAGAACGTGCTGCGCGGCCTGCATTACCAGATCGAACAGGCGCAGGGCAAGCTGGTGCGCGTGACCACGGGCTCCGTGTTCGACGTGGCGGTGGACTTGCGCAAAGCATCGCCGACTTTCGGCAAGTGGTTCGGCCTGGAGCTGTCGGCCGAAAACAAGCGGCAGCTGTGGATTCCGCCCGGTTTCGCGCACGGCTTTGTGGTGACCAGCGAGTTTGCCGAATTCCTGTACAAGACCACCGACTACTACGCGCCGCAGTTCGAGCGCTCCATCCTCTGGAACGACCCGGCGATCGGCATCGAATGGCCGCTGCAAGGCGAGCCTCTGCTGTCCGGCAAGGACCAGAAGGGCGTGTTGCTGGCCGATGCGGAAGTGTTTGCATGAAGATCCTGCTGACAGGCAGTACCGGCCAGGTCGGCTACGAACTGGAGCGCAGCCTGCAAGCGCTGGGTGAAGTCGTGGCCGTCGATCGCGGCCGCATGGACCTGGCCAATCTGGACCAGGTGCGCGATGTGATCCGCGAAGTGAAGCCGCAGCTGATCGTCAATCCGGCCGCTTACACCGCGGTGGACAAGGCTGAAAGCGAAGCCGGACTGGCCTACCGCATCAACGCCGAAGCGCCGGGCGTGATGGCGGAGGAGGCGAAAAAACTGGGCGCGGCACTGGTCCATTATTCGACCGATTACGTATTCCCCGGCACCGAGCCGGGCGCGCGCGTGGAGACGGACGCCACCGGACCGGCCAATGCCTACGGCGCCAGCAAGCTGGCGGGCGAGCAGGCAATTGCCGCCAGCGGCGTGTCGCACCTGATTTTCCGCACCAGCTGGGTGTACGGCATGCGTGGCAAGAACTTCCTGCTGACCATGCTGCGCCTGGCCAAAGAGCGCGACGAACTGCGCATTGTCAACGACCAGCACGGCGCGCCGACCTGGAGCCGCACCATTGCCGATACCACCGCCGTGGTGCTGGCGCAGGCGCGCGGCGAGTCCTGGTGGGCCGAGAACAGCGGTGTCTATCATTTGAGCAGCCAGGGCGAAACGACCTGGTTCCACTTCACTCAGGCCATCCTGAATCAGGCGGAACTGGACTGCCGCCTGGTGCCTATCACCACGGCGGAATACCCGCTGCCGGCCAAGCGGCCGGAGTTTTCAGTACTGTCATCGCAAAAGCTGATGGACCGATTCTGCCATCTGCCGACCTGGCAGGAAGCCCTGCGCCTCTGCATGAAGTAAGTAAAATCGGGTTCGGAGTTTGTATCTATTGGTAAGCAAACTCCGGCCCGGTCATGCCCGTTTGTTAGAATCATTCACCCCAACAACACCCTTCCTATCAATTTCTCTGTTTCCCTTCATTAATCCGGTACAATCGCCGGTTAGCGTGCTGATAACAATCATTGTTGCACTGCGAAACGACAAAAAAAGCGGACAATAAGCGCCACCGACCACTCAGATGTTTTCTTTCCTCGTAAGCTTTATCGCTTCCGCCCTGTTGACCCTGCTGGTCATCAAGGAGGCGAGGCTGCACGGCCCCGCGCTCGATTCCGATTTCCATGGTGTGCAAAAAGTGCACGCCCACCTGGTAGCCCGTATTGGCGGGTTGTCGATTTTCCTCTCCGTGGCGCTGTCCGCCTGCATTTCGGTGTGGCGCGTGCCGGCCATGACGAGCTGGATGCTGTCCCTGATGGCCTGTTCCCTGTGCGCTTTTACCGGCGGCATCGTGGAAGACTACACGGGCAAAGTCAGTGCGTTGCGGCGCCTGCTGCTCACCATGTGCGCGGCCATGCTGGGCTACTTCCTGCTGGACGCCCGCATCGACCGCATCGACTGGGTGACGACAGCGCCGTTTGCCTTGCCCTGGTTGTGGTTCACCTTGCCGCTGACGGTGCTGGCGGTGGCCGGTATCGCCAATGCCATCAATATCATCGACGGTTTTAATGGCCTGGCCAGCGTGGTCACTATTTGCATGCTGCTGTCGCTGGGTTATGTGGCTTTGCAGGTAAACGATATGTTCGTTCTGGTGGCGGCCCTGATGGTGGCGGGTGCGACGGCTGGTTTCCTGATCTGGAATTATCCGGTCGGCCTTATTTTCCTCGGCGATGGCGGTGCATATTTTATTGGTTTTATGCTTGGCGAATTGGCATTGCTTCTCGTAATGCGAAATCCACAGGTTTCTACTTGGTATGCAGCGTTGCTATTAATCTATCCTGCATTTGAAACCCTGTTCTCGGTTTATCGGCGCATGTTTATTCGCGGGAAATCGCCTGCTATGCCGGATGGTATTCACTTGCACAGCCTGATTTTCCGCCGTATCGTGCAGTGGGCGGTGGGCCGCAAGGATGCGCGCGCCCTGATGCGCCGCAATTCCCTGACTTCGCCCTATCTGTGGATGTTCTCGCTGATGGCTGTTATTCCTGCCACGGTATTCTGGCGCCATACCTGGGTACTGATGCTGTTCTGCCTGCTATTTATCATCAGTTATGTCTGGCTTTATGTGCGCATTGTGCGATTTAAAGCGCCGCGCTGGATGATTCGCCATAAGAAAGGCTAATCGCTGGAATTTAGTGTATATTGCGTTCGGAAACACTCTCATTTATTTATCTCTAAAGGAATGAAGATGGATCTGTCGAATATGTCGTCCAGCGAATTGCGCAATCTGCAGGATCAGATCAAGCGCGAATTGAAAAACCGCGAAGGCGCAGATAAGCAGAAAGCACGAGAGCAGATTTTTGCGATTGCCCAGGCTGTGGGTGTGCCTCTGAAAGATTTGCTGGGCACGTTGCCAAAATCGGGCAAGAGCGGCGGCAAAGTCGAAGCCCGCTACCGTAATCCGGCCGATGCCACCCAGAAATGGACCGGCCGTGGCCGTCAGCCGAAATGGGTCAAAGACTGGGTCGACGCCGGCAAATCGATCGACGACCTGCGCATCTGAAGTAAATCCTCTCCCGACGGCAGGGCTTGCCTGCCGTCTGCATCGCACTTACCATACCGTTTGTCCTGCCGGGCTCCCGGCCTCACTTCTTCTGTCACATCCTATGGTTTCCCTCTCCAAATCGATCTTCAAAGCTTACGATATCCGCGGCATCATCGGTAAAACCCTGGACACCGGCGTTGCCCGTTCCATCGGCCACGCATTTGGCCTGGCTGCCGTCGGCAAGGGAGAGAAAGCGGTCGTGATTGGCCGCGATGGCCGCCTGTCCGGCCCGGATCTGGCCAAAGCGCTGGCCGAAGGCCTGCAAGCGGCGGGCGTGGACGTGATCGACCTGGGCGTGGTGGCCACGCCAATGGTCTACTTCGGCACCAATATCCTGGAAACCAGATCCGGCATCATGGTGACCGGCAGCCACAACCCGCCGGACTACAACGGCTTCAAGATGGTGCTGGCGGGCGAAGCGATTCACGGCGAAGCCATCACCGGCCTGTATGAAGCAATTGCTGCGGGCCTGACCCCTGGCATCAAGGCCGGCGGCTACCGCACCCACGATATCCGCGCCGCTTACCTGGAGCGCATCATCAGCGACGTGAAGATTTCGCGTCCGATCAAGATTGCGGTGGACTGCGGCAACGGCGTGGCCGGCGCGTTCGCTGGCGACCTGTATCGCGGCATGGGCTGCGAAGTGATTGAGCTGTTCTGCGAGGTAGATGGCAATTTCCCGAACCACCATCCTGATCCGGCTCATCCGGAAAACCTGCAGGACCTGATCCGCTGCCTGCAAGAGACCGACGCTGAAATCGGCCTGGCCTTCGACGGCGACGGCGACCGCCTCGGCATCGTGACCAAGGATGGCCAGATCATCTTCCCTGACCGCCAGATGATGCTGTTCGCGGAAGAAGTCCTGTCGCGCAATCAGGGCGCACAGATTCTGTACGACGTGAAGTGCACCCGCCATCTGGCCCCTTACATCGAGAAGGCCGGCGGCAAGCCGCTGATGTACAAGACCGGCCACTCGCTGGTGAAGGCCAAGCTGAAGGAAACCGGCGCACCGCTGGGCGGCGAAATGAGCGGCCATATCTTCTTCAAGGACCGCTGGTACGGCTTCGACGACGGCCTGTACGCCGGCGCGCGCATGCTGGAGATCCTGACCAAACACGCCGATCCGTCGGCTCTGCTGAACGCGCTGCCGAAGTCCGACAGCACGCCGGAACTGCACTTGCACCTGAAGGAAGGCGAGAACTTCGCGCTGATGGACAAGCTGCGCAGCGACGCCACGTTCCCCGGCAATGAACGCATCATCGATATCGATGGCCTGCGCGTGGAATATGCGGACGGTTTCGGTCTGGCGCGCTCTTCGAACACCACGCCGGTGATCGTGATGCGCTTCGAAGCGGAATCGCCGGAAGCGCTGGCGCGCATTCAGGGCCAGTTCCGCGATGTGATCCTGGCCGCCAAGCCGGACGCCGAGCTGCCGTTCTGAATGAACATCCTGCTTGTCCGCGTCTCCTCGATGGGAGACGTGCTGCATAACTTGCCCATCGTGGCCGATATCAAGCGCCATTTCCCGGATGCGAATATCGACTGGGTGGTGGAGGAGGGCTATGTCAGCCTGCTCCGCCTCAACCCGATGATCCGCAACATCCTGCCCTGGGGCCTGCGCCGCTGGCGCAAGAACCTGGGCGACAAAGCCATTCGCGCCGAGCTGACAGGCTTCTTCCGCAAGCTGCGCGAAACGAAGTACGACTATGTGTTCGACACGCAGGGCCTGATCAAGACCGGCATCATCATGGGCGCCGCCCGCGCCCATCACAAGATCGGCCTGGCCAACGGCACCGAGGATTCGGGCTACGAAGGCATTTCGCGCATCTTCCACAGCAAGTCCATACGCGTAGAGCCGCGCACGCACGCCGTCACGCGCGGCCGCCTGGTGGTGGCCGAAGCAATGGGCTACAAGATCGACACACCGGCCGATTTCGGCCTGCCTGAAATACCGGCGAGCGCCGCACGTCCCGAGTGGATGGGCGAAGCGCCTTATGCCGTCTATTTCCATGGCACGGCACGCGACGCCAAGAAGTGGGCGCCTGCCAACTGGATCGAACTGGGCAAGCAGCTGGCGCCCATGCCTATCCTGCTGCCATGGGGCTCGCCAAAAGAGAAAGCCGAAGCCGAAGCGCTGGCGGCGCAGCTGCCGAATGCGCGCGTGCTGCCCAAGCTGTCGATGGCCGACGCCGTCGTGCTGGCGCGCCGCGCCGCACTGGCAGTGGGCGTGGATACGGGCCTGACGCATATTGCGGCGGCATTCTCGCGGCCTGTGGTGGAAATTTACGCTGACTCTCCGCGCTGGAAGACCGAGGGCAACTGGTCGCCGCGCATCATCAATCTCGGCGACAAAGGTTCGCCGCCCGGCGTGGCCGAAGTGACGGCCGCCGCCAAAAGCCTGCTCTGATCATGCGCCATTTTTATACCCTGATGTGGTGGCTCGGTTTGCCGCTCGTGCTGGGCCGCCTGTGGTGGCGCGGCCGCAAGGAGCCGGGCTATCGCCAGCACTGGGGCGAACGTCTCGGCATGTATGGCGCACGCGCCGCTAACGACGGCCCGGCGACGATCTGGGTGCATGCGGTGTCGGTTGGCGAAACGCGCGCTGCTGAGCCGCTGGTGGATGCGCTGCTGAAGCGCTATCCGCAGTCGCGCATCGTGCTGACCTGCATGACGCCGACGGGGCGCGCCACCGGCAAGACCGTATTTGCCAAGCACGGCGCGCGCGTGGTGCAGTCCTATCTACCTTACGACATGCCAGGCCTGGTGCGCCGCTTCATCGATCATTTCCAGCCGCGCGTCTGCATCCTGATGGAGACGGAAGTGTGGCCGAACCTGATCGCGCAATGCAATCGCCAGAACGTGCCGGTGGCGCTGGCCAATGCGCGCCTGAGCGAACGCTCGCTGCGCCGCGGCCTGCGCCTCGGTAAGCTGATGCGCGATGCGGCGCAAGGCGTTTCCGTTGTCGCGGCGCAGACTGAGGCCGACGCGGAGCGCGTGCGTGTGCTGGGCGTAAGCAATGTCGGCGTCACCGGCAGCATCAAGTTCGACGTCGTGGTGCCGCAAGCTGCCCTGGATATCGGCGCGCAGCTGCGCAAGCAGTTTGGGCCTCGTCCCGTGTTCCTGTGCGCCAGCACGCGCGAGGGCGAGGAGGGCATGATCCTGGAGGCCTTCCAGCAAGCGCGCGCGTCGCTGCCAGCCGATGTGCTGCTGCTGATCGTGCCGCGCCATCCGCAGCGCTTCAGCGAAGTGGAAGCGATGGTCGCGGAGCGCGGATTGTCCGTGCTACGCCGCTCTTCGCTGACCACGCCGGATGCCAGCGTGCCGCCGGAAACGGCCGTGGTGCTGGGCGACTCGATGGGCGAGATGTTCGCCTATTACACTGCCTGCGATATCGCCTTCATTGGCGGCAGCCTGCAGCCACTGGGTGGCCAGAACCTGATCGAACCGGCCGCGCTGGGCAAACCGATTCTGGTCGGCGAACACACCTTCAACTTCGCGCAAGCCACGGAGGACTGCCTGCACGAAGGAGGCGCCGTGCGCGTGCACAGCTCCGGTGCGCTGATCAAGGAAGCGGGCGGTCTGCTGGCCGACGACGCCGCGCGCGCGGCGATGGGCCAGCATGCGCTGGCATTCGCTAACCGCCACCGTGGCGCCACAGCGCGTACGCTGGACCTGCTGCCGCCAATTACATGAGCGGTCGCCTGGCTATACGAGTGGTCAGCGCAACCCGCTAAAGCTAGTTTAAAATCGGCAATGTTGCATATTTTCTATCTCAACGGAGAACAACATGCCGAACCGCCTTATCGCCAGCGCTTTGCTGGCAGCCGGCCTCGCGAGCGCGCTGCCCGCGCTGGCCGCCGACCCTTACCTGATCCGGGATGTCCGCGTCTTCGACGGCCAGAAGCTTCTGCCGAAGCGCAATGTGCTGATCGCGAGCGGCGTTATCGCCAGTCTTGAGCACCAGGGCCCTGTGCCGGAACACACGGTCGTGATCGATGGCCATGGCCTGACCCTGATGCCTGGCTTGATCGACTCGCACGTGCACGCTTACCAGAATTTCTCGATGCCGCTGCTGTTTGGCGTGACGTCGGAACTGGACATGTTCACCTCCGTGTCCGTCCTGCAGGACATGAACAGGCGCATGGAGCGCAACGAGAACAAGGACCGCCCGGACATCTTCTCGGCCGGCACGCTGGCCACGGCGCCGGGCGGCCACGGCACCGAATACGGTCTGCCGGTGCCCACGCTGACCAAGCCGGAAGAAGCCCAGCCCTGGGTGGATGCGCGCATCGCCGAAGGTTCTCACTTCATCAAGATCGTGATGGAGCCGGGCAGTGCCACACACGCGATTCCAACGCTGGACAAGCCTGTCGTGAAAGCGCTGATCGAAGCGGCCCACAAACGCGGCAAGCTGGCCGTGGTCCACATTTCCAATTTTGCCGATGCGCGTACGGCGCTGGAACTGGGGGCGGATGGCCTGGTGCACCTGTTCACCGGCGAAGCGATCGGCGATGCGGACCTGAAGTCCTTCGTCCAACTGGCCAGGCAGCGCAAAGCCTTCATCGTGCCGACCTTCAGCGTGATGGAAAGCATGGCGGGCCTGCAAGAAGAGGATGTGCTGTCAGACAAGGACATGGTGTCGCTGCTGAACAAGGAACAGATCGCGCCGCTGAAGGCCACTTATGGCCAAGCGGCCAAGCCGCAGATGCTGGTCGCACCCAATGCTGTTGTGGCAGCGCTGAAGAAGGCGGGCGTGCCGATTCTGGCCGGTACGGATGCCGGCAATACCGGCACCCAATATGGCGTCAGCCTGCACCACGAACTGCTGTCGCTGACCAAAGCCGGCCTGACGCCGTCTGAAGCGCTGACCGCTGCCACGGCGACGCCGGCCAGAGTCTTCAAGCTACCGATCCGCGGCCGGGTTGTGAAGGGCTATAAGGCCGACCTGCTGCTGGTGGACGGCGATCCAACGCATGACATCACGGCGACGCGCCGCATTGTCGAAGTGTGGAAGGATGGCGAGCCGCAGTCCGCCGTGCGCAAGGACCAGCAGGAGAAGGTCGCGCAGCAACTGGCCGCGCCGAAAGCGCAGCAGCTGGCGCTTCCCGCCGATGGCCGCATCAGCCTGTTCAGCAAGGACAAGCTGGCCAGTCCGTTTGGCGCCGGCTGGATGCCGTCCAACGACGCTTTCCTCGGCGGGAAATCCACCGTGCAGGTGGACTATCACGACGACGCCAACCGCGCGGTGCAGATCAAGGCCAATGTGCAGGCGGGCTTCGCTTTTCCATGGGCAGGCCTGGCCTTCATGCCGGGTGTGCAGCCGATGGAGGCGGCGGACCTGAGCGCTGCGCGCACCTTGCGTTTCCGCGTCAAGGGCGACGGCCAGAAATACCAGGTGATGATTCTGTCCAAGGGCGGCGCGATCCCGGCCAGCCAGACCTTTGCGGCGGGCAGCGATTGGCAGGAAGTGAGCCTGCCGCTGGATAGCTTCAAGGGCGTGGATACCAGCGCGATCACCATGATCGGCTTTAACGCCGGCCCTAAAACCGGCGAATACCAGTTCGAGCTGGCGGACGTGCGCCTGATGCCTTAATCGGCGGCGAACAGTGGTGGCAACTCCTGCGCGCGCCTGCGCAGGAGGTTTTTGGCTTCATCGTAGTGCGGATAAATGCGTCCCACATGATCCCAGAAGCGCGAGCTGTGGTTCATTTCCAGAATGTGCGCCAGTTCGTGCGCCACCACATAATCGATCAGGGGCAGCGAGAAGTGCATCAGCTTCCAGTTCAGGCGAATCACGCGCTGCACAGTGCATGAGCCCCAGCGCGTGTCGGCATTCGATAGCGAGAACGAGGCATACTGCACGCCGAGGCGCGCCGCATACATATCCAGGCGCTGCGCAAACAGTCCCTCCGCCTGCTGCTTGAACCAGTTCTTCACACGCTCCTTCAACAGGTGCTCGGTCGCACCCTGCACCAGTCCCATATTCAGTTCCATGGTCGCCGGATTGAATTCCGTGCGGTTGCGTGGCGCGTGATACAGGCGCAGCGTGACCTCGCCACCCAGATAGGGCAGCTTGGCGCCGTCATCCCACACCAGCGGTGGCTTCTCCAGACGCGCAGCGCGGCGCTGGCGGCGTTCATCGAGCTTGGTCAGAATCCAGTGCTGCTTGACGCGGATAGCGTTGTCGATATCGGCCAGCGAGCAGCGCTTGGGCGCAGTCACGCGCAGGCCATCGTCATCGACGGTAAAGCCGATCGAGCGGCGCGTGGAGCGGCGCAGTACGTATTCGAGGATGAATTCACCAACCAATAGTTGGCGTTTGTCTTGACCAGCGGTAGGTGGAGCGAGCGGAACATCGGGGCGGCGCAATTGCACCGGAGGACGCAGCAGATTGACTGTTGCGGGAGCGGGGATCGGAAAAGTCGGAATGGATGCCACTGAATTGTCGCAGGCGGCTGGCGCTTGTTGCGCGCCACCTGCAAACATTTCGAGCTGCCCCTCCGGCTTTTCCGCTGACTGCCTGGAACTTGCCTGATCGGCTAGCCAGCGTTGTAAGCGTGGGGCGAAATGACGCGCATTTCTGATTCGATCCACTGTTCCACCTGCTCCATCATGCCATCGGGCGTCTGACCCTCGGGCGAAATTGGTTTGCCTATCGAGACCGTGACCTTGCCCGGTTTCTTGATAAAGGAATTCTTTGGCCAGCATTCGCCGGAGTTCAATGCGATCGGCACCACCGGCGTTTCGGTTTCAATCGCCAGGCGCGTCCCGCCGCTCTTGTACTTGCCCTTCGCGCCGACCGGAATGCGAGTCCCTTCCGGGAACATGATAATCCATTGGCCGTCTTTCAGGCGTCGCTTACCATGCTGCACCACCATCTTAAACGCATTCTTGCCTTGTTTGCGGTCGATCGGAATCATGCGCAGCAACGCAATGCCCCAGCCGAAGAAAGGAATGTACAAAATTTCTTTCTTAAATACGAAGACCAGCGGACGTGGCATATACGCCAACAGGAAGATGGTTTCCCACGCCGACTGATGCTTCGACAGCAGGACGGCAGGACCATCCGGCAGATTTTCCCAGCCCTTGATCTCATACTCGATGCCGCAGACAACGCGCGCGGCCCAGATGATGAAGACGTTCCAGCGCGAGGTGACGTAATAGCGCTTAGGGTAAGGCAGTGGCGCCGCCAGGAAGCAGATACCGGACCAGATGACGGTCGCAACGACCATCATCAACATGAAAATCAAAGAACGCAGGAAGGCCAATCAGGATTCTCCGGTCAGGTGGCGGCGGGCGCCGTCTTCAGAATATGGGTAACGGTCGACGCAAGGTCAGGGAAGACCATTGTACCGGGCGGCAGGCCGCCGGTGGCGTGGGTCTTCTCGCCTTTGCCGGTCAACACCAGGTAAGGCACGCAGCCGCTGATGAAGCCGGCCTGCAGGTCGCGCAGGGAATCGCCCACGGTCGGCACGCCTTTCAGGCTCATGTCGAAACGCTTGGAAATTTCCGCGAACATGCCTGGCTTCGGCTTGCGGCAATCGCAGTTGTCCGCCGCGGCGTGCGGGCAGAAGAAGATGGCATCGATATCGGCGCCGACTTGCTGCGCCAGGCGATGCATCTTCTGGTGGATCGCGTTCAGGGTCGTGATGTCGAAGAACTGGCGCGCGATGCCGGACTGGTTGGATGCGATGACCACGCGATAACCCGCCTGATTCAGGCGGGCGATCGCTTCCAGCGAACCGGGGATGGGTATCCACTCCTCGGGGGACTTGATGAAGTCCGGCGAGTCGTAGTTGATCACGCCATCGCGGTCGAGGATGATCAGCTTTTCAGGCTGGTACTGTGGCATATCAGGCCGCCAGCTTGGAGATGTCGGCTACGCCGTTCATCATGCCGTGCAGCGACTGCAGCAGGGCCAGGCGGTTGTTACGCAGGGCCACATCTTCCGCCATCACCATCACGTCGTTGAAGAAGGCGTCGACTTCGTTCTTCAGCTGTGCCAGCGTCTTCAGCGTGGTGGTGAAATCGCCGCCTGCAAATGCGCGGTCCACTTCCGGCTTGACGCGGCCCATTGCTTCGAACAGCGCCTTTTCGGCGGCGTCCTGCAGCACGGCCGGATTAACGGCGCCTGCCTGCTTCAGGGCTTCCTCGTTCTTCTTCAGGATGTTGGTGATGCGCTTGTTGGCGCCGGCCAGCGATTCGGATTCCGGTAGGGCGGCAAAGGCTTGCACCGCTTCCAGGCGCTGCACGATATCGTCCAGGCGGTCCGGGTTCTGCGCAACAACGGCTTCGATCTCGTTCACGCTGAAGCCGCGCTCACGCAGGATGCCGCGCAGGCGGTCCATCATGAAGGCGGTGACGTCGGCAGTCGGGTCCTTGAAGTTCGGCACGGCCACGAATTGCTGGGCAGCGTCGGTCAGCAGGGCGGAGATCGACAGCGGCAGGCGCTTCTCGATCAGCATGCGCAGCACGCCCAAGGCATGGCGGCGCAGTGCGAACGGGTCCTTGTCGCCGGTCGGCTGCAGGCCGATGGCCCAGATGCCTACCAGAGTTTCCAGCTTGTCGGCCAGGGCCACGGCGGTGCCGGTAGCAGTGGACGGCAAGGTATCGCCGGCAAAGCGCGGCTGGTAGTGTTCGGACGCAGCCAGGGCCACTTCTTCATGCTCGCCATCGTGGCGCGCGTAGTAGGTGCCCATGATGCCTTGCAGCTCAGGGAACTCGCCCACCATGTCGGTCAGCAGGTCGGCCTTGGACAGGCGCGCTGCACGCTCGGCCAGCGCCTTGTCGCCACCGAGACGGCCGGCGATGGCAGCCGCCAGCGAGGTCACGCGCTCGGAGCGCTCGGCCTGGGTGCCCAGTTTATTGTGGTACACCACGTTCTTCAGCAGCGGCAGGCGCGATTCCAGGGACTTCTTCTTGTCCTGCTCGAAGAAGAACTTGGCGTCGGACAGGCGCGGACGCACCACGCGTTCGTTACCGCCGATGATGGCTTGCGGCGTGTCGGTCGCGATATTGGACACGATCAGGAAGCGCGAGCGCAGCTTGCCGCTGGTATCGGTCAGCGCGAAGTATTTCTGGTTGGTCTGCATGGTGAGGATCAGGCATTCCTGCGGCACGGACAGGAACTCTTCCTCGAAATGGCATTCGTACACCACCGGCCATTCGACCAGGGAGGACACTTCATCCAGCAGCGCTTCCGGCATCAGCACCTGGTCGGCGCCCGCTTTCTGCAACAGGGATGCGCGGATGGCTTCCTTGCGCGCTTCGAAGCCCGGCACCACGCGCGCCTGCTCCACCAGGGTGGCGGCGTAGGCTTCGGCGTTCGGCACGGTCACTTCGCGCTTGCCCGGTGCGGTCAGGAAGCGGTGGCCATCGGTCTTGTTCGATGCGGTCAGGCCCAGCAGGGTCAGAGGGATGACGGTGTCGCCGAGCAGGGCGATCAGCGCGTGGGCTGGGCGCACGAACTGCACGGTCTCGCCGTCAGGACGTTGGTAGCTCATGACCTTCGGGATCGGCAGCTTGGTCACGGTTTCTTCCAATGCTGCCTGGGCGCCCGCTTGCAGGGCGCTGCCGGCGGCGAGCTTGGTGTAGAAGAAGGATTCGGCCTTGCCGTCCTGTGCGCGTTCCATATCGGCCACGGTGACGTGCGACAGACCCATGGCGGCCAGCTTCTTGGTCAGCGGCGCGGATGGATTGCCTTCAGCGTCCAGCGCGATGGCGACTGGCAGGATCTTTTCGCGGACTTGCTTGTCCGGCGAGGTGCCGCGCACCTTGGTGATGGAGACGGCCAGGCGGCGCGGCGTGGCGAAGATGGTAGCTTCGCTGTCGTCTTCCAGGAAGTCGCGCGCTTTCAGGCCGTTGAAGATGCCCGAAGCAAAAGCGGCGCCCAGTTTGGACAGGGCTTTCGGCGGTAGTTCTTCGGTCAGCAGTTCGATGAGCAGGGTCTGATTCATGTTCGGTATTCTTTATTTGGCGACCATCGGGAAGCCGAGGCGTTCGCGGGACTCGTAATAGGCCTGGGCCACCATGCGCGACAGATTGCGCACGCGGCCGATGTAGGCGGCGCGTTCGGTCACGGAGATGGCGCCGCGTGCATCCAGCAGGTTGAAGCTGTGCGAGGCCTTCATGATCTGTTCGTAGGCGGGCAGGGTAAGCTGCAGCTCGATCAGGCGCTTGGCTTCGGATTCGTGGTTGGCGAATTGGGCGAACAGCAGTTCGGTGTTGGAGTGCTCGAAGTTGTAGGCCGACTGCTCCACTTCGTTCTGGTGGAAGACATCGCCGTACTTCAGCACTTTCTTCTCGCCGTTCTCTTCCCACTCGGTCCACACCAGGTCGAACATGTTTTCCACGCCCTGCAGGTACATGGCCAGACGCTCGACGCCGTAAGTGATCTCGCCCAGCACGGGCTTGCAATCCAGGCCGCCCACTTGCTGGAAGTAGGTGAACTGGGTCACCTCCATGCCATTCAGCCAGACTTCCCAACCCAGGCCCCAGGCGCCCAGCGTCGGGCTTTCCCAGTCGTCTTCCACGAAACGCACGTCGTTCTGCTTCAGGTCCAGGCCCAGGGCTTCCAGCGAACCCAGATACAGGTCCAGGATATTTTCCGGCGCCGGCTTCATCACCACCTGGTACTGGTAGTAGTGCTGGCCGCGGTTCGGGTTCTCGCCATAACGGCCATCCTTCGGACGGCGCGATGGCTGCACGTACGCCGCACGCCATGGCTCAGGGCCGACCGCGCGCAGGAAGGTGGCGGTGTGGAAGGTGCCCGCGCCGACTTCCATGTCGTACGGCTGGAGCAGTGCGCAGCCCTGCTTGTCCCAATAGGTTTGCAGGGTCAGGATAATTTGTTGAAATGTCAGCATCTTTGTGTGTCGGTGACGCGCACAGGCGCGAGCGTTATCGGATCGCTAAAACGGCTCATTTTAGCGGGTTTTGCCGGGAACCTGTAGAGTTTTGCCCGCTGGGCTGGTGTTTGATTTGCCTCAAGCGCCCTGACGCAACCATTCCCACCGCCCGGCCGTCCAAATTTCCATGGACGACAGCAACGACGACTTCGACACCCGCTGGAAAACCGCCATCGCGCGCTACTTCCAGGAGTTCCTCGCGTTCTACTTTCCGACGGCCTGCGCGGCCATCGACTGGGCCGTCGCGCCCGCCTTCCTCGACCAGGACCTCGCTCCCCTCGTGCCGGACGCCCGCACCGGCTGCCTCCGGCTCGACAAACTGGCCCGGATCGCCCGCCTTGACGGGCTCAGGGAGTTGCTGGCTTGTCAGCTTGCAACGCGTTCCGGCCCCCAGTCCGAAGCGGTGCGCGAGCGGTTGATGGGCGGTACCGAGGAAGAGTTAAGGCGCTGACGCGTGGCCGTGTTGAGCGCGGCCACGCTGGAGGAGGTGTTCAGGCCTTCTTAGCCTTGCGCGACCATAGCCAGGCCCCAGCCACAGCCAGCGCGGCCAGAACGAGCATCAGCTTGTTCTGGGTGGCGATGTAGGGCGTGGTGCCGCTCATGCCCTGCACGGAGGTCGCGAGCACGCCCGGCTGGTAGTAGGGCAGCTTCTGCACGACCACGCCGTGCGGATCGATCACGACCGTGGCGCCGGTATTGGTGGCGCTGAGCATCGGGCGTCCCGTCTCCAGGCTGCGCATCTGCGAAATCTGCAAGTGCTGAGGAATCGCAATCGACTCGCCATACCAGGCCAGTTCGGACACATTCAGCAGCACCGTTGCCGACGTTGCAGAAAGCTGCTCGGCAATCTCCTCGCCAAACAGATTCTCGTAGCAGATATTCGGCAGCACCTGCTGATCGCGTACGGCAAATGGCGCCTGGATGGCCGGACCCGGCGTCTGGTCGCCCAGCGGAATCTGCATCATATTGGTGAACCAGCGGAAGCCCAGCGGAATGAACTCGCCGAACGGCACCAGGTGATGCTTATCGTAGCGGTAGGGCGCGACGCCGCGCACCGGCGACAGGCCAAGCACGCTGTTGGAATAGCGCGTCGGCGAATCCATCAGCGGGATGCCCAGCACCACGCTGGAACCGGTCTTGCGCGCAAACAGGCCGTAAGCATCCAGATAACCAGGCGGCAGCTGGTGCGGGAACAGTGGCACGCCAGTTTCCGGAATCGCGATCAGGTCAGCAGGGGTGGCAGTGACGGCGTCGAAGTAGCGGCGCAGCGTGCCCTGGATATGCGCCGGATCGAACTTTGCGTCCAGCGCCACATTGCCTTGCACCAGGCGCACCGAAATTGGCTTGCCGCTGGCATGCGTCCACTCTACGTATTGGAGGCCGAAGCCGCCGATCCACACCGCGCCGATCACACCCAGCGCCGCATAGCGCGTGCGATGCATCAGAAGCAGTAGCGCGCCGGCGGTCAGCGCCACCAGCCAGCTGATGCCGTACACGCCCAGCACCGGCGCCCAGCCGGACAGCGGCGACGTATTGTGCGCATAGCCCGCCGACACCCACGAGAACCCGGTGAACAGCCAGCCGCGCAGCCATTCGAACAAGGCCCACATCGCCGGCAGCACCAGCAGATTAGCGGCCGGCAGCGGCAAGGCCCAGCGCTTGCGCAGCCAGCCCGCGGCACCCATCGCCAGACCGGCATACAAGCCCATGGCCGCGCCAAGCAGCGCGATCGAAACCGCGGCCAGCGGTCCGGGCAAGCCGCCGAAGCGGCCTAACGCGATATACAACCAGTGAAAGCCCGCCGTGCACCAGCCGAAGCCAAACGCCCAGCCTACCAGCGCGCCCCCGCGCACGGTGTCGGCGCGCAGCATCTGATAGAACATCAGGGCGAGAGCAAGGATCTGCAGCGGCCACCAGCCGAAAGGCGCGAAGGAAAACACGCTGATGCCGCCAGCGATGGCGGCAATCAGCATACGGCTGCGGGTACTGCGGGGAGGTGCGGACGGCTCGCCAGCACTGGCTTTACGCCAGCGCATCAGTCCTGCTCGTCCACGGAAGGTGGCAGCTTTTCGACGGTCAGCACGTGGATCTGGCGCGCGTCGGCGCGCAGCACCTCAAAGCGCAGATTGTCGATGTCGAACACTTCGCCTTTGTGCGGCATGCGGCCAAGATGCTTGGCGACGAAACCGCCGATGGTATCCACGTCCTCGTCGGACAGGGCTGCGTCCAGCTCTTCGTTGAATTGCTCGATTTCCGTCAGCGCCTTGATGCGCCAGCGCGGGCCGATCTGACCTTCCTTGATGGAGAGGATATTGTCTTCCTCTTCATCGAAATCGTATTCGTCTTCGATATCGCCGACGATCTGCTCCAGCACGTCCTCGATGGTGATCAGGCCGGCCACGCCGGAATACTCGTCCACCACGATCGCCATGTGATTGTGATTGGCGCGGAAATCGCGCAGCAGCACGTTCAGGCGTTTGGATTCCGGGATGAAGATGGCAGGGCGCAGCATATCGCGCACGTCGAAGGATTCTTCGGCGTAGTAGCGCAACAGGTCCTTGGCCAGTAGAATGCCCACGACCTTGTCGCGTTCACCTTCGATGGCCGGAAAACGCGAGTGAGCGGTTTCCAGAACCAGCGGCAGCCAGTCTTCAATAGGCTTGGAAATGTCGATGACGTCCATCTGCGAGCGCGGGATCATGATGTCGCGCGCGGACAGATCGGACACCTGGAACACGCCCTCGATCATCGACAGTGCGTCGGCGTCGATCAGGTTGCGTTCATGGGCATCGTGCAGAACTTCAAGCAGCTCCGAGCGGTTCTCGGGCTCTGGGGAAATCAGTGCGGTGAGTCGCTCAAATAGCGACCGGTGTGGTTTAGCGTCATTTCTGACGCTACTAGAGTGCTCTTGCATAGTTGGCGTTGAAGCCTATTGTTTCGAAGTGCTATAGGATACACCAAACGGACGCGCGGGGTTCGATTTGTCAGTTTGATATGAGTCAGGAGAATGCATGCAGATAAGCGCAGTTGCCTACGGTTCGGATCAATGTGGACTGGTGTGTAGCTATCTGTTCGGCCGTGGCCCGCACCCGCTACCCATTGACGCAGCGGAGGCAGAGCAGTGGCTGCGCCAGCGCGCGGATCATCCCGGCGAATTCGTCTGGCTGCATTTCAATCTCGCTAACACGGCCAGTGAAAAGTGGATGCGCGAGCACACCACGCTGGCCACCGAATACTACGAAAGCCTGCACGAAGGCTCACGTTCGACGCGCATCGAGCAGGCTGACAATACGCTGGTGGCCGTAGTGAATGACGTGCTGCGCGATTTCAGCTACGAGCCTTCCGATATCGCCAGCCTGTCGCTGAGCGTCGACCGCCAGCTGGTGGTAAGTGCGCGCCGTAAGCCGCTGCAGGCCGTCGAACGTCTGCGCCAGGCGGTGCAGCGCGGCGAGACGATTGCCACCACCGTGGTGCTGCTGACCCATTTGCTGCGCGACCAGGCGGATGTGCTGACCCGCATCGTGCGCGATGCCACGACCAAGGTGGACGGCATCGAGGATAGTCTGTTGTCCGGCAAACTGCGCTACAAGCGCGCGGACCTGGGCTTGATGCGCCGCGTGCTGGTGCGCCTGCAACGCCTGCTGGCGCCGGAACCGGCGGCGCTGTTCCGACTTTTGCAACGCCCGCCGACCTGGGTGTCCGAAGCGGACCGCCAGGAGCTGCGCGAGTCGAGCGAGGAATTCGCGGTGACGCTGAATGATATGGCGGCGCTGCAGGAGCGCATCAAGGCGCTGCAGGAAGAGATTGCGGCGCTGGTGAACGAGGCTAATAACCGCAGCCTCTACGTGCTGACCATCGTCACCGTGCTGGCGCTGCCGATCAATCTGATTGCCGGCTTGCTGGGTATGAACGTTGGCGGTATTCCGCTCGCCAATGACAAGGAAGGGTTCTGGATCATCATCGCCATCGTGGCCGTGTTCACGGCCGTGGCGGGATGGTGGGCTTTCGGGAAAGAGCGCGATTAGAGCCTACGGCGGAATCCAGTTTAGAACCCGCGGCGGAATCTAGTTTAGAACCCGCGGCGAAATCTAGTGGCTGCCACATCGTGGCAGCCACTTGGGTTACGCCTTGGGTTTTGATCAGGACGCGTAAGGATCGGCGTAACCGAGTTCGTCCAGGATCTCGGTTTCGATGCCTTCCATCTCCGCCGCTTCCTCATCATCCTCGTGGTCGTAGCCCTGCGCGTGCAGCACGCCGTGCACGATCAGGTGGGCCGTGTGTTCTTCCACCGTTTTCTTCTGCTCGGACGCTTCGCGCAGCAGCACGTCCGTGCACAGGATGATGTCGGCGCGGGTCGGCTCGTCCTCGTCGTAATCCTCGCCCTCGTTGTAGGCAAAGGTCAGCACATTGGTAGCGTAATCCTTGCCGCGGTATTCCCGGTTCAGCTCCTGGCCTTCCTCGGCCGCCACGAAGCGGATGGTCAGTTCGGCCGGCGCGAACAGGGCCGCCTTGACCCACTTGCGGATCATGGGACGGGTAATGTCTTCCTGCAGGCGTGGATCGGCGTACTGGACGGACAGGGTCAGCTTATTTTTTTCGGACATTGCGGACTGCTTTAACGGCGGGTTTAACGGGATGCAGCAGGGGCGCGATTTCCGCACTGGCTTCCTGCGACTGTTCATACGCATCGACGATGCGCGCCACCAGCGGATGGCGCACCACGTCGGCGCTGGAGAAATGGCTGAAGGCGATGCCGCGCACATTGCGCAGTACATGCATCGCATCGACCAGGCCGGACTTCTGGCTCTTTTGCAGGTCGATCTGGGTCACGTCGCCGGTCACCACGGCCTTGCTGCCAAAGCCGATACGGGTCAGGAACATCTTCATCTGTTCGACGGTGGTGTTCTGGGCTTCGTCCAGAATCACGAAAGCGTGGTTCAGCGTGCGGCCGCGCATATAGGCCAGCGGCGCGATTTCGATGATCTGCTTCTCGAACATCTTTTGCGTGCGGTCGAAACCGAGCAGGTCGTACAGCGCGTCGTACAGCGGACGCAGATACGGGTCCACCTTCTGCGCCAGATCGCCCGGCAGGAAGCCCAGGCGCTCGCCGGCTTCCACCGCAGGACGGGTCAGGATGATGCGCTTGATGACGTCGCGCTCCAGCGCATCGACGGCGCAGGCCACGGCCAGATAGGTTTTGCCGGTACCGGCAGGGCCGATGCCGAAGCTGATGTCGTGGTCGAGAATATTGCGCAGGTAGCGGATCTGGTGCGGCGTGCGGCCGCGCAGGTCGGAGCGGCGCGTTTTCAGGATCGGGCTGGTGATGTCCGGATCGTGGAAGGGCGGTTCTTCGCCGGTTTCCTCGGCTTCCGGCGCCAGGCCCGCGCGCTGTTCCACCAGTGCCAGCTGGACTTCTTCCACTGGAATCACTTTGTCCGCCACGTCCCAGAAGCGGGTCAGGATTTCCACCGCACGTTCGGCATTGTCGCCGCTGACGATGAACTTCTCGCCGCGGCGGAAGATGGTCACATCCAGCGCGGCCGAGATCTGGCGCAGGTTTTCGTCCAATGGACCGCACAGGTGGGCGAGGCGCGTGTTATCCAGCGGCTCGGGGATGAAGTAGTGCGGTTGCACTGGTGTTTTTGTTTTCAAAGTAAGGCTTCTCCGCGCAGGGAGTAATCAAGGCTTTCGGTGATGCGCACATTGACCATCTGGCCGTGCAGGGCTGCTGCGTTGGCGCCGCCGTCGAAGTAGACGGTGCGGGTATTGCTGGCGCGTCCCTGCAGTTCGCTGCCGCCGCGTTTGGACGGACCTTCTACCAGCACCTGCATGGTCTGGCCGACCATGGCCGCGCTGTGGCGCTTGGTGTTGGCATCAAACAGGGCTTGCAGACGCTGCAGGCGTGCCGACTTCACCTCGGCCGGCGTATCGTCGGCCAGGTTGGCGGCCGGCGTGCCGGGACGTTTGCTGAAGATGAAGCTGAAGCTGTTGTCGAAGTCGACGTCCTGCACCAGCTTGTACATGGCTTCGAAATCTTCGTCCGTTTCGCCAGGGAAGCCGACGATGAAGTCGGAAGAGATCACCACGTTCGGACGCACGGCTCGCACCTTGCGGATGATGGACTTGTATTCCAGCGCTGTGTAGCCGCGCTTCATCGCGCCCAGGATCTTGTCCGAGCCATGCTGAGCGGGCAGGTAGAGCTGGTCGGCCAGCTTGGGGATATTGGCGTAGCAGTCGATCAGGCGCTGCGTGAATTCTTTCGGGTGGCTGGTCACGAAGCGGATGCGCTCGATGCCCGGAATCGCCGCCACGTACTCAATCAGCATGGCGAAGTCGGCAACCTCACCGTCTTCGGTGGCGCCGCGGAAGGCGTTCACGTTCTGCCCAAGCAGCATGATTTCCTTCACGCCTTGCGCGGCCAGGCCTGCGACTTCGGTCAGCACGTCTTCAAAGCGGCGCGATACTTCCTCGCCGCGGGTGTAGGGCACCACGCAATAGGAGCAGTATTTGCTGCAGCCTTCCATGATGGAGACGTAAGCGAACGCCCCTTCCACGTGGGCCGGCGGCAGGTGGTCGAACTTTTCGATTTCCGGGAAGCTGATGTCGACTTGCGGCTTGCCACTGTGGCGGCGCAGTTCGATCATCTTCGGCAAGCGGTGCAAGGTCTGCGGGCCGAATACCAGATCGACCGTCGGCGCGCGCTTGACGATGGCATCGCCTTCCTGCGACGCAACGCAGCCGCCGACGCCGATCAGCAATTCAGGCTTGGCTTCTTTCAGCTTGCGGAAGATACCCAGGTCGGAAAACACCTTCTCCTGCGCTTTTTCGCGCACGGAACAGGTGTTCAGGAGGATAACGTCGGCTTCTTCCGGGGAGTCGGTGCGTACCAGTCCGTCGGACGCGCCGAGTACGTCTGCCATCTTGTCCGAGTCGTACTCGTTCATCTGGCAGCCGAAGGTCTTGATAAATACTTTTTTCTGCATAGTGGAAGTTTACCGTAAATCGGGAACGCCCTTGAAATTGGGGGAAGTGCGCCCTAGAGTAAAAAGAGCAACTTCTCTCTGGAGCCTGCCATGCCTGTGAATTCCGTCAACAGCAGCACCAACGCCGCCAATCTGCTGCAGCAAACCAATGATGCGGCGGCACAGCGCCGTCTGGAAGAACAGCGTCAGCAACGGATCGAGGAACAGCAGCAGCGCGACCAGCAGCTGCAGCGCGCAGAGCGGGAGCGGACTCAGTTGCAGGAAACCCGCCGCAGCGAGCAGGCACAGCAGACGGAACAGCAGGACTTTCTGACCCTTCAGCAATTGCGTTCGCAGAGCGCTAACGAGAACCGCAGCGGTCCCGGAACCCCGGCGCCCGGCAGCAATGTCAATGTCACGGCATAAGCCGCTGTATTTGTAACAATTTCCCCACAGTTCTTTCGTGCGCCACAGGATGTTTCCCTGTGTTGAAATGGCTTTGTTGTCAAGATTTTAGGCGAAACATTGCATATCGTTGAGATTGATTAATGTTCGCTTGAGACAGCTTGGCAGGGATGGCCGTTGTGGACATAAAATATTGTCTGAAGAACAATTCCACCTCCCGGTCGCCCTTTGTTTTCTAATTCATTTCAGAGAGGATCATCATGGCACATCACGCTCTCGCATCGCAGGAAAGTTATAACCCCAACCACCTGCTGGACATCCTGCTGGGCAAAATGCAGCTGAAAAATGACGCTGCCCTGTCCCGCTTGCTGGAAGTGGCTCCGCCAGTTATCAGCAAGATCCGCCACCATCGCCTGCCAGTCGGGGCTTCGCTGCTGATCCGCATGCACGAAGTGACCGGCATGAGCATTCGCGACCTGCGCGACCTGATGGGCGACCGCCGCACCAAGTATCGCCTGTCGGACGCACAAGGCCGTCCGAAACCAGAAGATAAGGCTGCTGCGGCAAATACCCAGCAAGCTTCGGCCAATCCGCCTCAGAAAGCCGAAGGCGGCAACGGCAACTACGCGCATTAAGCGCGCCGCGTGACTGCTGCGGCGGATCAATGATCCGCCCTACGATAGCTACGATAGCAGGACCATCGAAATTTCTTCGAATTGCAGCTCGGTTTCGCGGAACAGGTGCAGGCAGGTTTCCTCGTTAAGCGCGAGCGCCTGCCAGGCGACGGTGGACACTTTGGGCACCAGGTCATCCTCCTGGCGCGCCAGGTCCAGCGCATGAACCACCGCATCCGCCACATGGATGATGGTGGCAAGGAAGCCCGCGCCTGGGCGGTCCGGCTCGTGGTGGCCACCAATGGCCAGCCGCATCGTGTCGGAGAAATTCCAATGCTCGGCCAGAGCCAGGCCGGCGTCCACGTGGTCGATGCCCATGGCAGTGCGCTCCGCTTCCAGCAGGGTGCAGTCGTGGGCTTCGCGGTAGGCCAGCACGTCGGTATAACGCTCAGGGAAACATGACACCAGCACCAGGCGGCCGATGTCGTGCAGCAGCCCTGCGGTGAAGGCATAGTCCTGATTGAAGCGCATATGGCGGGCCAGGATCTTGGCGCAAGCGGCGGTGCCGATCGAGTGGCGCCAGAACGCCTTGTGATCAAAAGCCTTGCAGGCGCCTTCCGCGAAGCAGCCCGTCACGGCCGCGGCCGTGATCAGGTTGCGCGTGGTCTGGAAGCCCAGATAGGTAATCGCTTGCTGGATGGTGGTTACCTTGACCTGCAAGCCATACAGCGAGGAATTCGCCAGACGCAAGGTCTTGGCGGTCAGCGCCTGGTCGTGCGACACCTTCTTGGCCAGCACGCCGATATCGATATCTTCCTGATCGATGCTGTTCAGCAGCTCCATCACCACTGCGGGCAGGGATGGCAGGTCTTGCAAATTCTTTACCACATCGTCGTAGCTCAGGTGCTCGGTCATGCAGCCTCCTGGCCGGTGCGGAATTGGATCACCAGACGGCGCAGGGCATTGGCAGCCCAGTCATCGCCGTTGTCGGGATCATGCAGGCGGAACAAGTGAGCGATGCGTTCGCGCTGTTTTTCATGTTCGGCCGCCAGTTCCGTGGCGCTTTTTTCGGCCTGCGCGATCGGTAGTGCGGTGACGCCGTGGCGCGGCATCAGGGCCAGCATTTCCGCGGTCAGCACCGTACCTTGCGGCAGCAAGACTTTGCCATGCACGTCCAGCAATTCGTCGGACAGCACCATGCCGGGCTGCACGTCCGCCAGTGCCAGATGTTGATAGCTTGCCGTCATCGTTCCTCCTCTTATCCTGGCTCGAATCTTACCATCGGGTCGGATTTGCATCACCTCTTAAAATCTTGCCAAGTTGCACTCCATCCCGTACATTGAGCACAAAGGGAGGACGTTCGATGTTTGGTATTCAAGGCCGGCTGACATGCCTGTTCGTGGTCATCGTGACCGTTGTCCTGGGCATTTCCGGAACCTACGCGCAATACAGCCTGGGCCATGAACTGGAAGTCAGCAATCAGCGCCTGCGTGAAGGTGTGCTGACCCGCCTGCAAACCAGCCTGCCTTCCGCCCTGTGGGACCTCGATAAAGCCAAAGTCGACAATATCGTTGCCGCCGAAATGCTGCCCCCCGAACTGGTGGCCATCCGCGTATATGACACCTCCGTCGGTCTGTTCTCCGGCAAGCGCCGCCAGGACGACGGCAATATTGTTCCCATCGAAGGCGAATCGCCGATTGCCGGTGCGCCCGTGGTGGCCGATCTGGCCTACCGCGATGCGGGCGCCGCCGGCAGCGCGCTCAAGCCCGTGATCGTGGGCCGCGTGGTGGTCAACTTCAGCCGCGCCCAGATCGACGCTACATTGGCCGCAGAGGTGCGGCGCAAAGTCATTGAAGTGCTGATGCTGGACATCATCCTGGTGGTGGCCCTGGCGCTCAGCCTGCGCATCGTGTTCGATCCGCTGAAGAAACTGCGCGACGGTCTGTTCGAGCTGGCCACGCGCGGCAGCGATGAAGTGGAAGAGCTGCCCGAGAAGCGGCGCGACGAACTGGGCGATGTAATCCGCGGCTTTAACGCCATTCAGCGGCGAGTGAAGGCGATCATTCTGCGCACCCGCGAAGCGGAAGACGCGGCCCGCAAATCGGCCCAGGAAACGGCGAAAGCGCTGGACGATCTGCAGCGCACCCAGGAGTCCCTGCTACAGGCCGAGCGCCTGGCATCGCTGGGCGGCCTGGTGGCCGGCGTAGCGCATGAAATCAATACGCCGGTGGGCATCGCGCTGACCAGCGCGTCGGTGCTGATGGAGGCCACGGAAGGTGTGAATGCCGCCATGTCCAGCGGCGCCATCAAGAAATCGGAAATCCAGAAATACATTGAAACGGCGGGCGAAAGCGCGCGCCTCATCATGAACAATGCCTACCGCGCGGCGCACCTGATCCACAGCTTCAAGCAGATCGCGGTGGACCAGGTCAGCGAGGCGCGCCGCCGCTTCGAGCTGCACGAATACATCGGCGAAGTGGTGTCCAGCCTGCAGCCCAAGCTGAAGAAAACCCATATCGGCGTTGAGATCGAGTGCCCGGACGATATTGTGCTGGATAGCTATCCCGGCGCGCTGGCGCAAGTCATCACCAACCTTACCCTCAATTGCGTCGAACACGCCTTCGACGCCGACGCCGTGGGCACCATCTGGATCAAGGCCGCCGAGCAGGGCGATGTGATCGAAATGCAGGTGGCGGACAATGGCAAGGGCATCGCGCCCGATATGCTGGACAAGGTATTCGACCCCTTCGTCACCACGCGCCGCGGCCAGGGCGGCACGGGCCTCGGCCTGAACATCGTCTTCAATCTGATAGTGAAGCAGTTTGGCGGCACCATTACCGTAGACAGCCTTGTGGGCCAGGGCGCCGTCTTCACGCTGCGCATTCCGCGCGTGACGCCAGGCGACGCCGAAGCCAACGAACAGCATCCGGACGCACGCCTGCACGCATGAGGCGGGCGACGCCGATGCAATGATTGACGCATACTTTGCCCATCATCACGGGAGGTAAAGGATGAGTACCCGCCGCCAGATCGCGCTGCTGCGTGGTATCAACGTTGGACGCGCCAAACGTATCGCCATGGCTGATCTGCGCAAGCTGCTGACCGGCCTGGGCTTTGCCGACGTACGCACTTTGCTTAACAGTGGCAACGTGGTCTTCGATTGCGAGGCCAGGGACGCGCGCCTGTCGGCCACGCGCATCGAGGAAGCGCTGGTGATGCGGCTGGGTGTCGCCGCGCGCGTCACCGTGCTCGATGCCGAACAGCTCGACGGTGTGGTGGAAGACAACAGCTTGTGCGAGGTGGCGGACGATCATTCCCGCCTGCTGGTCGCGGTGCTCAACAATCCCGCCGACCGCGCCAAGCTGGAGCCGCTCGCGCATCAGGACTGGAAACCCGAAGCCTTCGCGTTGGGACGCTGGGCTGCCTACATCTGGTGCGCGGACGGCATTCTCGCCAGCCGCGCCGCAGCGGCCATGGGCAAAGCTGTAGGCGATGCGGTCACCACGCGCAACTGGTCAACCATCAATAAATTGCACGCGCTGGCCAGCGGCCAGTCCGCCTGAGGAGAACAAGAATGCCCGCGGTAAACGGAGAATTTGACGTAAAGCTGCTGCCCGCACCGAACGCCTCCCTGACCGAGGGCTGCGGCATCGGCCGCATGACGCTTGACAAGCGCTACCACGGCCCGCTGGAGGCGGAGGGCTACGGCGAATTCCTGAGCTACCGCAGCGCTGTGCCGACGTCGGCCGTGTATGTGGCGATCGAAAAAGTCAAAGGCACACTGGACGGCCGCCACGGCAGCTTCGCTTTACAACACCAGGGCGTTATGGGTGGCGAATATGATGGGTTACGGATTATCATCGTGCCCGATTCCGGAACCGATGGACTGGTTGGCTTGCGCGGTAAAATGGACGTGCGCATCGAAGACGGAAAGCACTTCTATTCGCTTGATTACAGCTTTATATAAAAATGAGAATAAACGATACATGGCGCGGCGTTCTGATCCTGGCCGCGCTGGTGGTGGCGCTGTTCCTTGGCGCCATCGCCCTGACCGACAATGGCGCTGAAAAAGTGAGTTGCGTCGGTCGCGCGATTGCGCACGGTATTTCCTTCACCAATATCCACAGCGTCTGTAATCTCTGAGCGCAGATGGCCGTCATCGCGCACGATGTCCGCATCGTTACCACGCCCGTCATCATTCGCCCGGCCCGCCCGGCGCCGCCGGTTCCGCGTGCGCTGAGCCCTGCTGGGCGTGGCAATCTGAAGCTTTGGCTGTATCACCCGGCCGATCTTCGAGGATTGCCCACGGGCGTGTTCGTGCAAAAGGCTGCGGCGCCGGACTGGCAATTTACGGCCGCGAATCCGGATGGCAGCCTGAGTCTGCAATTGGCGCCCGGCCAGTATCTGCTCGACACCGTTGAGCCGCCCGGATCGCCGTTGCGGCGCCATCGCTACCAGATCAGCGTGTCGGCCGGTGGCGCCGCCAGCATCGGCGGCATGCAGCCGGACGGGCAGGGCGTGTATGCGGTGACGCTCGATGCGGGCACGGTGCCCGGCGAGCGTGGCGCGAAATTGCTGGCGCTGGCCAGCGAACCTGCATCCACGTTCAAACCGGCATCCGCCTGCCAGCTCATGGACCAGGTGACGCCGGTGCGCAGCTTCAACACCGACACGTCGTGGGCTTTCCCAAGGTGCGCGTGCGTCTGCCATCGTTTGGCCGCGTCAGGGCGCTGATCGTGCCGGTGGATTTCGATGAAGTCAGCGGCAAGGACGATCCCGCCGCATTTTTCACGCCGCTCGCCAGCGACGTGCGCGACTTTTATCTGAAGCAGTCCTACGGCCGGCTGGCGTTTGATTTCGACATCCTGTCGCGCTGGGTGCGCCTGCCATTCTCGCCGGACAAGTACGGCTCGGCCGATTTCACCGGCTACCGCAACGAAATCATTGGCCTGACCGACGGCCAGATCGATTACGGCCAGTACGACGCCGTGTACTTTCTGGTGCCGAAGGAAATGCCGATGGCGACCATGCGCATGGGCCCGGCAATTACCTTTCCGACGTGGACGCGCACCGGCTATGTGCTCAACGGCGCCACGGGAGGCGCGGACATGTACTACAACGAAGAGCGCGGCATCATTGGCGCCAAATGGAAATGGATGGTGCATGAAACCGGCCACGCCTTCGGCCTGGTCGATGAAGACCTGGACCATGCATCGCAAACCCTGGGTTCGTGGGGCGTGATGGTCAACAGCTGGAGCAATGCCGCCATCGAACACAATGCCTGGGACCGTTATCTGCAAGGCTGGCTGCCGGAAGAGCAGGTGGCGTGCCTGACCAGGCCGGCGCAAGCGATCAAGCTGAGTCCACTCGTGCGCCAGGGCAGCGGCATCAAGGCGGCCATGGTGCCGCTCAGCAGTTCGAAAATTCTGGTGATGGAATCGCGCCGCAATGAAGGCTACGACAAACTGCTACCGGAGCAGGAGGGCCTGCTGGTCTACACGGTCGATATGAGACTCGGTTCGCTTGGCGGCGGCTACCGCACCCAGCGCCGCACCGGTTCCGTCGACCGGCAATTCCGCGACGCGGCGCTGCACGCGGGCGATGCGGTCACCGTCGATGGCGTTACCGTCTCGGTCACCACGGCGGACGCGGATGGCGACACAGTCCAGGTGCGCCGTTAAACCTCCGCTTTTTGCCGCTGGCGGAAGGAGGCTACCTTGTTGCGGTTGCCGCACAGCGCCATGCTGCACCAGCGGCGGCGGTGGGACTTGGTGCGGTCCAGGAACCACAGCGTGCACTCGTGATCTTCGCATTTGCGGATAAGATTAAAGTCGCCATCCGCCAGCAACTGCGCGGCGGATTCGGCCAGCGGCGCCAGCAGGCGCTCGGGCGTGTCCGTCGCGTAGCGCGTTTGCAGTGTGACGCTGCCGTCCGCCTGCGCGTGCAGTGCCAAGTGGCGCTGCGATTGCGCCAGCAAGCCGTTCAGACGGGCCACATCCAGCTTATGCCCATGCTTGCGGGCGTGCACCAGCGCGCGCACCGTTTCGCGCAGGCCGCGCCCGGCTTCCAGCAAACCATGCGGCGCCTTGCCGCTCACCGGGAAGCCGGCGTCCTTCAGCCATTGCATCACATCGGCATCGCTATGCCATGTTTCTGTTCCCTGCACCACCGTGTTGATCAGGTCCAGTGCGGGATGATCGCCATAGAACTCAGTCATCTTGCATTCCTCCATGGCTTCATTGTAACCATCAAAAAATCACTTGACAAGTTACGCTGCCGGCGTAAGATGGTAACCATAAACAACACATTTAAGAGGTTACAAAATGCGCTTCAACACGATCAAAGCCGATGGCATCAACGTTTTCTACCGCGAAGCCGGCCCTGAAGATGCGCCGGTGCTCCTGCTGCTGCACGGCTTCCCGTCTTCCTCGCACATGTTCCGCAACCTGATCCCGCTGCTGGCCACTAAATACCGCGTGATCGCTCCCGACTTGCCTGGCTTCGGTTTCACTGAAGTTCCCGCCGAACGCAATTACCAGTACAGCTTCGACAGCCTGGCGGCCACCATGGAGGCCTTCGTGCAAGCGCTGAAACTGGAAAAATACGCGCTTTACGTGTTCGACTACGGCGCGCCTACCGGCTTCCGTCTGGCAGCGGCGCATCCGGAACGCGTCACGGCCCTGATCTCGCAAAACGGCAATACCTACCTGGAGGGTCTGAGTGAAGAGGGCTGGGCGCCGATGCGCAAGCACTGGGCTGATCCCAGCGCGGAAAACGAGCAAGTGATGCGCAGCTTCCTGACCTACGACGCGACCAAATGGCAGTACACGCATGGTGTCGCGAATCCCGAACAGGTCGCGCCGGAAGCGTATGCGCTGGACGCACTGCTGATGACCCGTCCCGGCAATAAGGACATTCAGATCGCGCTGTTCTACGACTACCGCAACAACCTGGCGCTGTATCCCGTGTTCCAGAAATTCTTCCGCGATACCCAAGTACCGACCCTGGCGATCTGGGGCAAGCACGACCCCTTCTTCATTCCGCCTGGCGCCGAAGCCTATCGCCGCGATAATCCCAATGCGGTGGTGAAATTGCTGGACACGGGCCACTTTGCGCTGGAAACCCATGTGGACGAGATCGCTGCGGAAATCCACACGCTGCTGGAGAAGGCACTGTGAGGTAGACTAGACGCTTCACTCAACTGATCCATGTTCGATGAAGCGTCACCTCATAATCCTCGTGGCGGTAGCCCTGTCCGGCTGCAGCTTCTTCAAGAAGTCTCCCGAGCCGGTGGCGTCGATCGCCGCCGGTCCCGCCAACCCGCAAGTGCTGCTGCTGGGCGAAGTGCACGACAACCCGCAAGGCCACAAGCTGCGTTTCGAAGAACTGAAGCGCCGCGTGGAAGCGGGCTGGCGTCCGGTCATTGCGATGGAGCAGTTCGACCGCGACAAACAGCGCCTGCTGGACGAAGCCCAGAAAGGCTGTCTTGATGCGTCCTGCCTGATCAAAGTGATGAATACGCCCGGCTGGAACTGGCAGCAATACCATCCGCTGATTCAGCTGGCACTGACCAACAACCTGCCGCTGCTTGCCGTGAATCTGTCGCGTGCCGATGCTTCGCGCGTGGTGCGTGACGGCGTGACATCCAGTTTCGATGCCGCGACCGTTACAGCCTACAAGCTGGACAAGCCGCTGCCGCTGGAGTTGCGTAAGGCGCAGGAACGCGAAATCAAGGAAGGCCATTGCGATATGCTGCCGGACATGATGGTCCCCGGCATGGTCGATGCCCAGGTGGCACGCGACATCTGGATGGCCAAGCTGATCCGCGAACAGCAGCCGCGCGATGTGGTGCTGATTGCCGGTAACGGCCATGTCCGAAAAGACATCGGCGTGCCGCGCTGGCTGAACGCGGTTGAGCCCAAACTGAACATCCGCACTATCGGTTTCGTGGAGCCGGATCAGATGCGTTTGCCCTTCGATGAAGTGCGCAAGCTGGAGTCTGTAAAGCGCGCCGATCCTTGCAAAGGGCTGAAAAAATAGTCGTCATACAACAAGTGGTATACTAGTTGCTTTCCAGAGAAGGCATGCCACGATGACTGAAACCGCAGCTCCTGTCCGCAAGAAACACCGCAACCTGGCTCAGGGGGTGGTGGAGGCGATCACGTCCAATATCCAGAGCGGAACGTTGAAGCCGGGCGAAAAGCTGCCGACCGAGTCGCTGATCATGCAGCTGCATGGCGTGTCCCGTACTGTGGTGCGCGAAGCGATCTCGCATCTGCAGGCCGCCGGGCTGGTGGAAACCCGTCACGGCGTGGGCACCTTTGTGCTGGAACCGCCGAGCGGCAATATGCGCCTGACCATCAGCACCCTGGAAGACGTGCTGGCCATCCTGGAGCTGCGCATCACCCTGGAAACGGAAGCGGCGTCGCTGGCGGCCAGCCGCCGGACCGATCAGCAGGCCGTGCAATTGTCCGCGCTGCTGAAGCGCATGCAGGAAGAGGGCAATCCGGTGGATGCTGACAAGCAATTCCACCAGCTGATCGCCCAGTCCACCAATAACCGTTATTTCGTTGACATCCTGAGCGATCTGGGCAGTGCGATCATCCCGCGCGCCCGTGTGAATTCGGCGCAACTGGTGCACGACGACCCCGCCGCCTATCTGATGCGCGTGCAGCGCGAGCACGAGGATATCTGCCACGCCATCATGCGCAAGGACGCGGAAGGCGCCCGCGCGGCCATGCGCACCCACCTGAGCAATAGCCGCGAACGCCTGCGTCATGCCCAGGAAATGTTGGAAAAGGGCGGCAACGCCTGACCGGTAACAAAAAACGCTTGCAGCGTTTTGCGGATACTTGTACGATGTCATACAACTTAACCGCGACCTCTAGGAGACGCCA
Organism: Pseudoduganella sp. RAF19; assembly: GCF_052114165.1. Taxonomy (NCBI): domain Bacteria; kingdom Pseudomonadati; phylum Pseudomonadota; class Betaproteobacteria; order Burkholderiales; family Oxalobacteraceae; genus Pseudoduganella; species Pseudoduganella sp. RAF19. Next base: position 178,357 of record NZ_JBFREF010000007.1, read on the forward strand.
TGAATCCGCAAGACCTGAAAAAGATCCTTTCCGCTGGCCTGCTGTCCTTCCCAGTGACCGACTTTGATGCTGAAGGCAACTTCAACAAGAAGGGCTACATCGAGCGTCTGGAATGGCTGGCTCCATACGGCGCCTCCGCTCTGTTCGCGGCTGGCGGCACCGGCGAGTTCTTCTCGCTGACCCACGAGGAATACCCGGAAATCATCAAGACCGCCGTCGACACTTGCCGCGGCAAAGTGCCTATCCTGGCCGGTGCAGGTGGCCCGACCCGTGCAGCCATCAAATTCGCCCAGGAAGCCGAGCGCCAGGGCGCCCACGGCGTGCTGCTGCTGCCGCACTACCTGACCGAAGCGAGCCAGGAAGGCCTGATCAAGCACGTGGAAGAAGTTTGCGCTTCTGTGGACTTTGGCGTTGTGGTCTACAATCGCGGTGGTTGCCGCCTGACGCCTGATTCGCTGGCGATCCTGGCAGATCGTTGCCCGAACCTGATCGGCTTCAAGGACGGCATCGGCGACATCGAACTGATGGTATCGATCTGGCGCAAGATGGGCGACCGCTTCTCGTATCTGGGCGGCCTGCCGACGGCAGAAGTTTATGCAGCAGCGTACAAGGCATTGGGTGTTCCGGTGTATTCCTCCGCCGTGTTCAACTTCATGCCGAAGCTGGCCATGGACTTCTACCACGCTATCGCGAAAGACGATCACGCTACGACGAACCGTCTGCTGGACGAATTCTTCCTGCCGTACCTGGCGATCCGCAACCGCAAGCAAGGCTATGCGGTGTCCATCGTCAAGGCCGGCGCCCGCCTGGTCGGTCACGATGCGGGTCCAGTGCGCGCTCCGCTGAGCGACCTGAACGAGGAAGAGTGCGCAATGCTGGACAAACTGATCCGCGCCCAAGGCGCACAATGAAAAACTAAGGAGTAAGCAATGCACATCGCTGGTGAAATGGTAATTGGACAGAGCGCTGTCATGGGCCGCGAAGGCCAGATGAAGGCGATCGATCCTTCCCGCAACGTGGAAATCGATCCGCCCTTCGGCATGGCCAGCGCCGCTGACCTGGAAAAAGCGTGCAGCCTCGCCGCTGCCGCCTTCGACACTTACCGCGAAACCGGCCTTGAGCAGCGCGCGCAGTTCCTGGAGAAGATCGCCGACAACATCGTGGCCATCGGCCCGCAACTGATCGAGCGTGCGATGCAGGAATCCGGCTTGCCGCAAGCCCGCCTGGAAGGTGAACGTGGCCGCACTGTGAATCAGCTGCGCCTGTTCGCCAAGGTGGTTCGTGATGGCGTGTTCCTGAACGCCACCGTGGATTCCGCACTGCCCGAGCGCACCCCTCCGCGCTCGGACATCCGCATGCGCAAGATCGCCATCGGTCCGGTCGCTGTGTTCGGCGCCTCCAACTTCCCGCTGGCCTTCTCGGTGGCAGGTGGCGACACCGCTTCCGCGCTGGCCGCTGGTTGCCCTGTTATCGTGAAAGCCCACCCTGCGCACCTCGGTACTTCCGAACTGGTGGGCAAGGCTGTGCAAAAAGCCGTTGCCGATTGCGGCCTGCCGGAAGGCGTGTTCTCCATGCTGATCGGCGGTATTGAGACTGGTTCCAATCTGGTGGCGCATCCGGTCATCAAGGCTGTCGGCTTCACCGGTTCCCGTTTCGGTGGCCTGGCGCTGATGCGCATCGCCGCTGCACGCAAGGAGCCGATCCCTGTGTACGCCGAGATGTCCAGTATCAACCCTGTATTCCTGCTGCCGGGCGCTCTGAAAGAGAAAGGCGCCCAGGTTGCACAAGGCTTCGCTGATTCGCTGACCATGGGCGCGGGCCAGTTCTGCACCAACCCTGGCCTGCTGATCGGCCTGGAAAGCGCCGAGCTGGATGCCTTCACCACCGCTGCTGCCGCAGCCGTGCAGGCCAAGCCTTCCACCACTATGCTGACCCCGGGCATCCACAAGGCCTACGAGTCCGGCGTGGAGAAGCTGTCCGCACTGGAAGGCGTGACCCTGCTGGCGCAAGGCGCTCCGGCTGCCGGTTGCCAGGCCCGCCCGCATCTGTATTCCGTGGACGTGGATACTTTCCTGTCCACCGCTGCGCTGGAAGCTGAAAACTTCGGCCCAAGCTCGGTGCTGATCCGCGCCAAGACCGCTGAAGACCTGAAGCGTTTCGCTGAGCACCTGGAAGGCCAGCTGACTGCCACCGTGCAGGCAACTGCCGATGACCGCGACATCGCCGGCTCGCTGCTGCCGACGCTGGAGCGCAAGGTTGGCCGCATCCTGTTCAACGGCTTCCCGACTGGTGTGGAAGTGTCGCATGCGATGGTGCATGGCGGTCCGTTCCCGTCCACTTCGGACAGCCGCACCACTTCGGTGGGTGCGACCGCGATCGACCGCTTCCTGCGTCCGGTCAGCTACCAGGACGTGCCGTCCTACCTGCTGCCGCAAGCGATTGCCGATAACAATCCGCTGAACGTGCCGCGCATCGTCAACGGCGAACTGCAGGCCAAGAAGGCATGACGGCCTTCGAGCGCGTCGGCGACCTGGTTTGCAGCGTGGGCGAAAGCCCGACGTGGAACGCAAGCGAGGGGGCTTTCTACTGGGTGGATATTCCGGCGCGCCGCATCTGGCGCTGGGATGCCTCCAGCGGCGCGCTGCGCAGCTGGGAGTCGCATGAAATGACTGCCTGCGTCGCCGCCAGAGAAGGCGGCGGCCTGATTGCAGGCATGGAGAGCGGCATCTTCAGCATCGCGCTGGGCGACGGCGCGCAAGCCGAAGCCACGTTGCTTGCCGCGCCCGATACGCTCGGTCCCGGCAAGCGCTTTAACGATGGCCGCACCGACCGCCAGGGCCGCTTCTGGTCCGGCACCATGTTCATGGACATGGCGGCGGCGCAGGCCATCGGCCAGCTGTATTGCTACGATGGTTCGCTGTCGCAGCCGGTCGTTTCGGGCCTCCTGACCCAGAACGGCCTTGCATGGTCGCCCGATGGCCGCACCATGTACCTCTCCGATTCCCACCCGAAGAGCCAGATGATCTGGGCCTTCGACTTCGATACGTCGACCGGCACACCGTCCAATCAGCGCGTGTTCGTGGACATGAAGGAATTTCCGGGGCGCCCTGACGGCGCGGCCATGGATGCCGATGGCTGTTACTGGATCTGCGGGAATGACGCGGGCTGCATCCTGCGTTTCACGCCGGAAGGCAAGCTGGATATGCGTATTGATGTGCCAATGACCAAGCCGTCGATGTGCGCGTTTGGCGGCGACGATCTGCGCACGCTGCTGGTCACTTCGATCGTGCCGGGCCAGCCTGCTGAAGGCGAACTGGCCGGAGCGGTGATTACGCTGCGCCCCGGTGTGCAGGGCGTCAGCGATACTCCCTTTAAACCAGCGGCGTAACCGATACTCTTTTAAACCAACGGCGTAACCCTGGTGTCAGCCACGATGTGGCTGACACCTGCTTCTGCCGTGGGTTTTAATCCTTATACGTCGGACCGTCGTTCACAAACTTCCCGCCTTGCCAGGTCGAATTCGGATCGCCTGCTGGCGGGTAGTCCGCGCTGTTAGGGAACAGGTGGTTGAACTGTTCCGAGCTGTCCTTCGGACGGAAGCCCATGTGCGCAGCCTTGCGGTTATCCCACCAGCTGCCCGGATTATTCGACGTCCCAAACAGAATGGTGTGTCCCACGCGCGGCGCGAACAGCGAGCAGCGCAGCGCTTCCACCAGGTCGTCGTAGGAAAGCCAGGTCACCAGCATGCGGGGATTGGCCGGCTCAGGGAAAGACGAACCAATGCGGATGCACACCGTCTCGATGCCCGTGCGGTCGTAGTAGTAGCGCGACAGCTGCTCGCCAAACACCTTGCTGATGCCGTAGAAGCTGTCCGGACGCGTCGGCGCGTCGGCGTCGATGTAGTCGGTCTGCTTGTAGAAGCCCACCGCGTGGTTCGAGCTGGCAAACACGATGCGCTTCACGCCATGCTTGTGCGCCGCCTCGTAGAGGTTGTAGGTGCCGCGGATATTCGCTTCAAGGATGTTCTCAAAAGTGTTCTCGGTCGAGATGCCCCCGAAGTGCAGAATCGCTTCCACGCCTTCCATCATCTTCAGCACGGCCGCCTTGTCCGCCAGGTCGCAGCGGATAATCTCTTCGCCTTCGCGCGCCTGGCCCATGTCGCCGATATCGCTCAGCACGACGGTATCCGCCCATGGCTTGATGCGGTCGCGCAGCACTTTGCCCAGGCCACCAGCGGCGCCAGTCAGCAGCAGACGTTTGAATGGTTTGCTCATTGCTCTTCCTATCAATTCAAATCAAATTCTCAGGTCACTGGCGCAGGATTAAAGAGCACCAGTGCATTTTGCAGTTTCCAGTGTTCGGCCCAGGTCTTGCGGCCGCTTGCCACTTCCAGCATCAGGTGGAACAGTTCCCAGCCGATGTCTTCAATCGTTGCGTCACCGCTGGCGATACGGCCGGCGTTGACGTCCATCAGGTCGTGCCAGCGGCGCGCCAGATCGTCGCGGGTAGCGACCTTGATCACGGGGCATTCCGCCAGGCCGTACGGTGTGCCGCGGCCCGTGGTGAAGATGTGCAGGTTCATGCCCGCAGCGAGTTGCAGCGTACCGCAAATAAAGTCGCTTGCGGGAGTGGCAGCGTAGATAAGGCCTTTCTGCTTCAGCTTTTCGCCCGGCGACAGCACGCCGGCAATCGGCGCCGAGCCGGACTTCACGATCGAGCCCATGGCCTTTTCCACGATGTTGGACAGGCCGCCCTTCTTGTTGCCGGGCGTGGTGTTGGCGCTACGGTCAACGCCGCCGCGCTTCAGGTATTCGTCGTACCAGGCCATCTCGCGGATCATGGCGTCGGCCACTTCCGGCGTCGCAGCGCGGGACGTCAGCTGGTCGATGCCATCGCGGACTTCGGTCACTTCCGAGAACATCACGGAAGCGCCGGCACGCACCAGCAGGTCGGTGGCAAAGCCCACGGCCGGATTGGCGGTCACGCCGGAGAAGGCGTCGCTGCCGCCGCACTGCACGCCGACCACCAGGTCGGAAGCAGGGCAGGTGACGCGCTGGCGCTTGTTCAGGATCTCCAGCTGGGACTCGGCCGTCTTCATGATGGAATCGATCATCGACATGAAGCCCACGTGCTGCTGGTCCTGCAGGCACACCACCGGCGGCTCGCCTTCCTTCATGATGGGGAAGGAGCCTTTCGGGAACAGGCGGGTTGGCTGCAGCTTCTCGCAACCGAGGCTGACCACCATGGCTTGTCCGCCAAAGTTGGGGTTCTTGCTGATGTTGTGCAGGGTGCGGATCGGCACCATGGCATTCGGCGCATCGATCGCCACGCCGCAGCCGTAGGTGTGTTCCAGGCCGACCACGTCATCCACATTCGGATAGCGCGGCAGCAGTTCGTTCTTGATGCGCTCAACGGCAAATTTCACCACGCCGGATACGCACTGTACGGTGGTCGTAATCGCCAGGATGTTGCGCGTGCCGACCGAGCCGTCTTCATTGCGGTAACCCTGGAAGGTGTACCCTTCAAGTGGCGGCAGTGGCGGTGGCAGGCGGTCGGATATGGGCAGGTTGGTCAGCTCGCGCGCGGCCGGCATTTCCACCAGCTGCTCGCTGACCCAGCTGCCACGGGCGATATCGCGCGCGGCGCGGCCGATGGTCACGTTGTAGCGGGTGATGGGCTGGCCTTGGGGGATGTCCACCAGCGCTACCTTGTGCCCCTGTGGTACGCCTTCCACTAGAGCCAGACCGTCGGGGAAAACGGTGCCGGCAGGAAGTCCGCCGTCATTGACCACGATGGCGACGTTGTCGTTCTCGTGCATGCGAATGCGGCGTGGGGTGAGAGTCATTTTTTGTCCTGCGCAATGAGGTTGTCTGATGACTGGCAGTATGGCAGAAGTTGGATCATCTGGCTAGTCCAAAACTGCAATTGGTCAGGCCAATTGATTATTTCTTGCGTTGGGGTGGTTTCGGTTGTACGATGACGTACAAGCTACCGTGGAGACCGGCAGCGTCAACGATTACACCTATATAAGTGACACCATGAACGAACAAGTGATTGGGAAGTTGGAGACCGCCGCCGACAAGGCCGCGCCCGTTGCACAGGCAGTCGGCAAGTACCGCTGGACCATCTGCGGTCTGCTGTTCTTCGCTACCACGGTCAATTACCTGGACCGCCAGGTTCTGAGCCTGCTGGCGCCTGATCTGTCCAAGGAATTCGGCTGGTCGAATACCGATTACGCCAATATCACGGCCGTCTTCCAGTTCGTTTATGCGATTTCCATGCTGTTTGCCGGCCGCGTGGTCGACCGCATGGGCACGCGCGCAGCGTTTGTGCTGGCGATCGTCATCTGGTCCCTGGGCGCGATCATGCATGCGATGGCAATTCCGCTGGGTGCGGGCATTGCTTCCATTCTCGGTGCGGTAGGCATTGCTGCGGTGCCGGTTTCGATTGCCGGCTTCATGCTCGCACGTGCTGTGCTGGCGATCGGCGAGTCGGGCAACTTCCCGGCCGCGATCAAGGCCACCGCGGAATACTTCCCGAAGAAGGAACGCTCCTTCGCTACCGGCATCTTCAACTCGGGCGCCAATGTGGGCGCCATTCTGGCGCCGCTGACCGTGCCGGTCATCGCCTTGTACTGGGGCTGGCAGGCGGCCTTCGTCATCATTGGCGCCATCGGTTTCCTGTGGATGATTGCGTGGCTGATCTTCTTCGATACGCCCGATCGCCAGAAGCGCATGTCCGCTGAGGAACTGGCTTATATCCGCAGCGATGCACCAGCCGCCAAGCCGGCCGCTGTGGGCGGCGCGAAGCTGAGCTGGATGCAGCTGCTGGGCTATCGCCAGACCTGGTCCTTCGTATTTGGCAAGTTCATGACGGACGGCGTGTGGTGGTTCTTCCTGTTCTGGCTTCCGAAGTATTTGTCCGCGCAGTACGGCATGGGCAAGGAAGACATCGTGCTGCCACTGGCCGTCTTGTACAGCATGACCATGGTCGGCAGTATCGGCGGCGGCTGGTTCCCGGCCTACTTCATGAAGCGCGGCGACAACGCTTACGACGGCCGTATGAAAGCCATGCTGGCAATCGCCTTCTTCCCGCTGGTGGTGCTGCTGGCGCAGCCGCTGGGCCACATCAGCTTCTGGCTTCCGGTGCTGCTGATCGGCGTGGGGGCGTCGGCGCACCAGGCGTGGTCGGCCAATATCTTCACCACGGTGTCGGACATGTTCCCGCAGCAGTCGGTGGCATCGGTGGTCGGCATTGGTGGTATGGCCGGCGGTATCGGCGGCGTGCTGATGTCCAAGATCGGCGGCTGGCTGTTCGACTACTACGGCGCGCTGGGCCAGATCTACACCGGCTATATGATCATGTTCGCGATCTGCGCGCTGGCCTATCTGGTTGCATGGCTGGGCATGAAGGCCCTGGTGCCGCGCTATAAGGAAATTACCGTCTGATAGAACCACGGCAAGAACCTTGTGCCTGCCACGTCGTGGCAGGCACCTTAGTTAGGCCTCTGGTTTGATCGCGGCGAAATTTCCTCGGGCGTGATAAGGTGTGGCTTCTCAGGAGGCCGCATATGGAACAGACCTATAAGCCCGAGGCGCCTACCCGCGCCGAGATCGATGCGCTCAGCGGACCTGCCTTGCTGGAATTCGGCACCAACTGGTGCGGATACTGCCGGGCAGCGCAGCCGCTGCTATCCGAAGCCTTTGCCGGTCACGAGCCGGTAAAGCACATCAAGGTGGAAGACGGACCCGGACGCTTGCTGGGACGCTCTTTCCGAGTCAAACTGTGGCCCACGATGATCTTCCTGCGCGATGGTAAGGAAGTCGTTCGCGTGGTCCGCCCCGAGGACGCAGACGAACTTCGCGAAGGATTCGAAAAAATCACAACAACATAGGAATCTTCAATGTCCAAAGCCCACACCGGCGCCGTGAATTCTCCCGGCACCGTGCTGTTCGCCAGCCTGATTGGCACCACGATTGAGTTCTTCGATTTTTACATCTACGCCACCGCAGCGGTTCTCGTTTTCCCCAAGCTGTTCTTCCCCGCAGGTGACGCCACCGCGGCCACCTTGCAGTCGCTCGCTACATTTGCCATTGCTTTCTTTGCGCGTCCCGTCGGCTCGGCCGTGTTCGGCCACTTTGGTGACCGGGTAGGACGCAAGGCCACGCTGGTTGCCGCGCTGCTGACCATGGGCCTTTCGACCGTCGTTATTGGTCTGCTGCCGACCTATGCCTCCATCGGTACCATGGCGCCGGTGCTGCTGGCACTGTGCCGCTTTGGCCAGGGCCTGGGCCTTGGTGGCGAATGGGGTGGCGCCGTGCTGCTGGCGACCGAGAATGCGCCGCCGGGCAAGCGCGCCTGGTATGGCATGTTCCCGCAGCTGGGCGCGCCGATCGGCTTCTTCCTTTCCGGCTCCACCTTCCTGCTGCTTAGCACGATGCTGACCGACGAACAGTTCTTCGGCTTCGGCTGGCGCATTCCCTTCCTTGCCAGCGCGCTGCTGGTGCTGGTGGGTTTGTATGTGCGTCTGAAGATCACCGAGACGCCAGACTTCCAGAAAGTCCTGGACCGCAACGAGCGTGTTGAAGTGCCGGCGCTGACAGTGCTCACCAGGCACACGGGCGTGCTGGTACTCGGCACGCTGATTGCGCTGGCGACCTTTGTGCTGTTTTATCTGATGACCGTGTTCGCTTTGAGCTGGGGCACGACCGCGCTGCACATTCCGCGCCAGACCTTCCTGATTCTGCAGTTGATTGCGGTGCTGTTCTTTGGCCTGACGATCCCCGTTTCTGCCGTGCTGGCGGACCGCCGCGGACGCCGCGGAACCTTGATCTGGGTATCTGCTGCGATTGCGGCTTTCGGCCTCGTGATGGCGCCTATGTTCGGCTCCGGCAGCCTGGTGCAGGTGACCGTGTTCCTGTCGATTGGCCTGGGTCTGATGGGCATGACTTACGGCCCGCTCGGCACGCTGCTGTCCGAGCTGTTCCCGGCCGAAGTGCGTTACACCGGCGCTTCGCTGACCTTCAACCTGGCGGGCATTCTGGGCGCATCGCTGGCGCCGTATGCAGCGACCTGGCTGGCCAGCACGTATGGATTGCAGTACGTCGGTTATTATCTGTCCGCCGCAGCGCTGCTTAGCCTGATCGCGCTCGTGCTGACCAAAGGACCACGGCATTGAAAAAAATTCTAATGGCGGTGCTGCTCGCCGCCACGTCGGCAGCCTATGCGGCGGACCCGCACATCATCAGCGTTGAAGAGTGGGGCGGCACGCCTGCCGACCCCGCAAAGGCGCGCCCGCAAGAGATCACCCACATCACGCTGCATCACCAGGGCGAGCCATTCCCCGCCGGGACTGACCCCATTGCCTACCTGCGCAATCTGCAAACATGGTCGCGCAATACCAAGCACTGGATCGACATCCCTTACCACTACATCATCGACCTCGACGGCCGCATCTACGAAGGCCGCCGCATCGATTACGCGGGCGACACCAACACGGAATACGATCCGAAAGGCCATGCACTGATTGAGGTTGTCGGCAATTTCGAGGAAGTGCAGCCGAACGCCGCGCAGCTGGATGCGGTGGTTGAGCTGATGGCGATGCTGGCGAAGAAGTACAAGCTGTCAGCGGACACCATCCACGGCCACAAAGACTACTCCGCGCAAACTGTCTGCCCCGGCGAAAACCTGTACCGTTACCTCGCCGACGGCACCATCCAGCGCCGCGTTGCCGGGAAACTAGGCCAATAGTCGCGCGATGATCGTGCTGCGATGTAGCAGCACGAAATCGCGAAACGCCTGCTCCTTCACCGCCAGCCGCACCACGCCCGGCAGCAGGGCATAGCATACGTCCGCCACCTGCATCATCACCCGATCATCCTGCATCGCCGCCAGCGCCGCCTTCCCGCCGACCGACTGCAGAATCTTCTCGCGATGCCCTTCCACCACCCGCGCTACCGGCAAAGTCAAATCCGCCATCTCCGCCTCCCGAGCAAAGATCCCAGTCTAGGCGTGTGAATGCAGCGACGTTATGGGCTAGCTCAAGCCTTGCGGTATCGAAGCGCTTCGACCAGCAGCGCGAAGGCGGGGGAGGTTTGGCGGCGGCTGGGGTAGTAGAGGTGGTAGCCGGAGGATAGGGGACACCAGTCGTCGAGCACGCGGTGCAGGCGTCCGGATTCGATGTGAGGCATTGCCATGCCTTCGGGGACGTAGGCCAGGCCCAGGCCGTGCAAGGCGGCGTTCATCAGCTGGGGGCTGCTGTTGAAGGTCATCTGGCCTTCGACGCGAACGTTCACCTTGCGTTTACCTTTCTCGAATTCCCAGGGATAGGTATTGCCGTGCGTTGGCAGCCGTAGGTTGATGCAGTTGTGGTCCATCAGGTCTTGCGGCTTCTTCGGCAGCGGGTGGGCTGCGAAGTAGGACGGTGCGCCGACGACGGCCATGCGCATGTCCGGGCCGATGCGCACGGCGATCATGTCCTTGGCAAGTTGTTCGCCCCAGCGCACGCCTGCATCGAAGCGTTCTGCGACGATATTGGTAAGGCCATAGTCGATCACGATCTCCACACGAACATCCGGATATTGCGCCAGGAAGCCGGAGAGTTTGGGGAGGAGCGTCGAATCCGACGCGTATTCAGTGGCGGCAATGCGTATTGTGCCGGCGGGCTTTGCGCGCGACTGGCGCAGCGATTCAAGCTCGACTTCGATCTCTTCGAACTTATGTCCAACCGACTGAATCAGCCCCTCGCCTGCTTCGGTGGGCGAGACATTGCGGGTCGTGCGTGCCAGCAGACGCACGCCGAGCCGCGCCTCAAGGCCTCGCAATGAGTGGCTGAGCGCGGAGCGCGACACGCCCAGCTTTGCCGCCGCTCGCGTAAAGCTCTGTTCCCGCGCCACCGCGAGAAATGCAATCACATCATCCAGGCCTTCGTTTTTCATTGTTGAACGTGATTCACCATTGCATGCCGATTTGCCCATCTTATCAGCAAATGCGGTTGGCCTTACATTGCTACCTGAGCATATCGCAAGGAGGTTGTAATGGAAATCAAACGTAGTGGTTCGCAGGCGTCTATGAAAGGCCCTGACGACTGGTTCACCGGTGCGGTCAGGATCGATCCGCTGTTTCAGGCGAATGAGGCGGCGCGTGCTTCGGGCGGTAGCGTGACGTTCGAGCCGGGCGCCCGCACGGTGTGGCACGCACACCCGCTGGGACAAGCACTGGTCGTCACAGCAGGTTGCGGCCGAGTGCAGCGCTGGGGTGGTCCGGTGGAGGATATTTATGCAGGCGACGTAGTGTGGATCGCGCCCGGCGAAAAGCACTGGCATGGCGCAGGCGTCGACACGGCGATGACCCACATCGCAATCCAGGAGCAGCTTGATGGTAAGGCCGTTGACTGGTACGAGCCAGTCGTGGAGGTCTGAGCATGCCGCACATTATCGTGAAGCTCTGGCCCGGCAAATCGGACCGGCAGAAACAGTTGCTGGCCGACCGCATTACGGAAAGCGTGATGGAGGTGCTGAAGTATGGCGAGGAGTCGGTATCGGTCGGCTTCGACGAAGTGGCGGCACAGGACTGGACCGCGCAAGTCTACGAACCGGATATTCAGGCCAAGTGGGACACTCTGCTCAAGAAGCCCGGGTACTGAGAATAAAAAAACCGCCGACTCTTGCGAGCACGGCGGTTTTTTCTGTATTCCTTGGTGGTGATAGGTGGACTTGAACCACCGACCCTAGCATTATGAATGCTATGCTCTAACCAACTGAGCTATATCACCAGAGCCACACATTATGGCATGTGTTTCGGCGGGCGTCAACTTCTCCTGCCGAAAGTCAAAACCCGCGAAGGCGCGGGTTTTGGAATTCTTGGTGGTGATAGGTGGACTTGAACCACCGACCCTAGCATTATGAATGCTATGCTCTAACCAACTGAGCTATATCACCAAAGAGAGGCGAAATTATCGCGGCGGCGAGGGGTGACTGTCAAGAGCTAATTCGTGGAAATCTTGGCAAGAACCTGCTGCAGGAGCTGGTCGGACGCGTCCGGCGCGAGGCAGTCGATCACAGTGCGCTGGGGCATGGAGCGCAGCCAGGTTAGCTGGCGCTTACACAGCTGGCGCGTAGCGAAGATGCCGGTGTCGCGCATGGTTGCGTAGTCGATTTCGCCATCCAGATACTGCCAGGCCTGGCGGTAGCCTACGCAGCGGATCGAGGGCAGACCCACGTGCAGGTCGCCGCGTGCGCGCAGGGCTTTCACTTCATCCAGCAAGCCGCCTTCGAGCATGATGTCGAAGCGGCGCTCAATGCGGTCGTGCAGGACTTTGCGGTCGGACGGCTCCAGCGCGAAGGACACCAGCTCGAACGGCAGTTCTTCTTTCACTCGCTGCGCCAGCAGCTCGGACATCGGCCTCCCGGTCAGCTGAATGATTTCCAGTGCGCGCTGAATGCGTTGCGAGTCCATGGGCTTGAGACGGGCGGCGGTGGCCGGGTCGAGCAGACCCAGACGCGCGTGCAGGGCTGGCCAGCCATCGCGCGCGGCTTCCACGTCGAGCTGGGCGCGGATGGCGGGATCGGCGCCGGGCAGATCATCCAGGCCGTCGTTCAGGCCTTTGTAGTACAGCATGGTGCCACCCACCAGCAGCGGCAGCTTGCCGCGCGAGCTGATTTCGTCAACGAGGCGTAGCGTATCGGTGCGGAACTGGGCGACGGAATACGAGTCCAGCGGATCGATGATGTCGATCAGGTGGTGCGGCACGGCGTCCAGTTCTTCGCGCGAGGGCTTGGCGGTGCCAATGTCCATGCCGCGATAAACCAGCGCAGAATCGACCGAGATAATCTCCGCGGGAATGTGCTGTGCGATCTTCAGCGCGGAGGCGGTCTTGCCCGATGCGGTCGGGCCCATGATGGCGACCGCCAATGGCCGCTTCAACTGCTGATTCATTTTATTGGCCGCGCAGGAAGAGCTTGTCCAGCGCGGAGATTTCGACCTGCACCCAGGTTGGACGTCCGTGGTTGCACTGGTCGGCGCGCTCGGTGGATTCCATCTGGCGCAGCAGGGCGTTCATCTCGGGCTGGGTGAGGATGCGGTTGGCACGCACTGCCGTGTGGCAGGCGAGAGTGCCGAGCAGTTCGTTGCGGCGCTCGATCAGCACGCGCGAGCCGCCGTATTCGCGCACATCGCGCAGCACGTCGCGCGCCAGCGTTTGCGCGTCGGCGTTCTTCAGCAGGGCAGGCACGGCGCGCACGGCCAGCGTGGTTGGCGACAGCACGGCGATGTCGAAGCCCAGTGTTTTCAGGGTGTCGCCGTGTTCCTGCACGGTGCCCACTTCGATGCCGTCAGCGTAGAAGGTGACGGGGATCAGCAGGTTCTGCACCTGCATATCGGTGCCGCTGATCTGCGCGTCCAGTGCGTTCTTCAGCTGTTCGTAGAGGATGCGCTCGTGTGCGGCGTGCATGTCGACCAGCACCAGGCCCTTGCTGTTCTGGGCCAGGATGTAGATGCCATGCAGCTGGGCCAGTGCGAAGCCGAGCGGGAATTCGTCGCCGGACAGTTGCGACGACGAGGCGGCGATTGGCGCACCTTGCGGCAGACTGTAATCCGAGGAGGCGCGGAAGCCCGCGCTGCCATCGGCGGCGGTGGCGCCGGAACTCCAGCCGGCGGAAGGGGCAGCTGCGTTGCCCGCACTGAAACCGGTAGCGCCATCGCGCGCGTCGCCCGCAAACAGTGCGCCATAGCGCTCTGTGGACTGCGCCACGCCGCCATTGCTGCCGCCGAATGGCGACGGCGAGAACGTCGGCCTGTATTCAGGGTTCAGGATCGAACCGAAGGATGTCTGCTGCTGCGGGCGCCAGGTCGGGCCGGATGTTTGCAGCGTTTCGGCGGCAGGCAGCGGCGATGGCACGCTGCCGTGCGAGGTTGCCGACGTTGCGGCGAGGGCACGCTGCACGGCGTGGAATACGAACTGGTGCACCGCGCGGCTATCGCGGAAGCGCACTTCGATCTTGGACGGGTGCACGTTGACGTCCACCAGTGCCGGGTCGAGATCCAAAGCAAGCACGTAGGACGGGAAGCGGTCGCCATGCAGCACGTCTTCGTATGCAGCGCGCACGGCGTGCACCAGCAGCTTGTCGCGCACGAAGCGGCCGTTGACGTAGAAGTATTGGCTGTCGGCGCGGCCCTTGGATGCCGTCGGCAGACCGGCGAAACCATGCACGCGCAGCACGCCCGAGCCTTCGTCAATTGGCAGGCGCGCTTCCTCGAAGGTCGCGCCCAGGATTTGCGCGCTGCGCTTGGCCATATCGCTGACCATCCAGTGATCGACGGTGCGGCCATTGTGGGTCAGCGTGAAGCTGACGTCCGGACGCGCGAGCGCAATGCGGCGCACGACTTCCGCGCAGTGGCCGAATTCGGTTTGCTCGGATTTCAGGAATTTGCGGCGCGCGGGCGTGTTGAAGTACAGGTCCCGCACGTCGATGGTGGTCCCGTGGGCGCCCGACGATGGCACGACGGTGCCGAGGTGGGAACCTTCCAGTTCCCAGGCGTGGGCGCCATCGGCGGTGCGCGAGGTCAGGGTGACGGCGGCTACGGAGGCGATCGAGGCCAGGGCTTCACCGCGGAAGCCCAAAGTGCCTACGTTTTCCAGATCGTCCAGGGAAGCGATTTTTGAGGTCGCGTGACGGGCCAGAGCCAGAGGCATCTGGTCCGGCGGAATGCCTTTGCCGTTGTCGGTGATGCAGATACGTTTGACGCCGCCTTCTTCCAGCCGCACGGTAATTTGCGACGATCCGGCGTCCAGGGCGTTTTCCAGCAGCTCTTTGACGACGGCGGACGGGCGTTCGACAACCTCGCCGGCGGCGATCTGGGAGATGAGCTGGTCAGGAAGGGCGCGGATGGGGCGCGGGGGCGTTGGGGCGTTCATGGTTGGGCATTATAACAACCCGAGGCATAACCCTAGTGCCAGCCACATCGTGGCTGGCACTCGAATAACCCGAGGCATAACCCTAGTGCCAGCCACATCGTGGCTGGCACTGGATTTTGCTTCAGGGTTTAGCTTCGCGGACGGGGATGGGCACGTTGCAGAGGTCCACATGGCCTGGGGAGACTTTATTCCATGGCCCGCCGCGGTTGCGGGAGGCGTCAGCGACAGCCTTGAAGCTGGCCGATTCGGTGCGCATGACTTCGAACTTGCTGCGCTCCGCTTCAGGTACGTCGGCGGCGAGGCGGACGGATTTGATCGGCACATACATGTCCGGCTTCTCGTACATGCCCATCGGCGCCGGGCCGCGCGGGATGATGGACAGCAGCGGCATACCGCTTACCACGCGTCCCACGACGGTGATGTTGCGGTCCAGCTGGCGCGGGGCGTTGCCGATGACCGCGTACAGGGTGCCGCCGTTGCCGCTGTCGGACTCATTGCCGCGCGCGACGCCGATCATGCCGTAGCAGTGCGTCAGCCACGCCTGGCCGGTTTTCGGATCGCGGGCGGAAGGGAAGCCGTTGGAGTGGCCGACCACCGGCGCGTAGCCGTCGCTGTCCGGCAGCTTGGTGAACTGGTTGTCGTTCTTCAGCGGGATAGTGAATTCGCCGGCCAGCTTGGCCTTGGCGGTTTTCAGCGCCTTGGGATGGTCCTCGTCCGGATCGCCCCACTGGGCCACGAAATTGTCCTGCGAGCGGTAGACGGACAGGCCATCGAAATAGCCCTCGCGCACCAGCGTGCGGATGTTGGCGGCGTGATTCGGCGCAAAGATCGGCGACAGTTCGATGATTACGCGGCCTGCCGCCAGGTCCATATACAGGGTGTTCTCGGGATCGAGAGCGCGCCACTCGGAAGGTTTGGATGCCTTGATGACATCACCCACGGTCGGCTTGGGCGGCAGTTCCTTTTGCGCCGCGATGCCGGGCAGGGCGGCCAGCGCCAGAACTAAGGCGGGCCAGGACTTCACAATCTTCGGTGCGTGCATCCTCTTCGTCTCCTTGTTATATGGGTTCTGCCGGCCGTCCGGCGACAGGCGATTGTAGTATGATTCCCGCCGCGACCTTTTGGAATTTATATGGATTTCGTTCAATTTCTGGACATGCTGCTCCACGTCGACAAGGCGATGGGCACCCTGATCAACCAGTACGGCACTTTGGTGTACGCCGTGCTTTTCGGTATTGTGTTTTGCGAGACCGGCCTGGTGGTGCTGTTCTTCTTCCCGGGTGATACGCTGCTCTTCATTGGTGGCGCCTTCTGCGCCTCCGGCCATATGGACCTGGCCGCGCTGATTTTCCTGCTCACGGCTGCGGCGGTGCTGGGCAATACGACCAATTACTGGATCGGCGAAGCGATTGGCCAGCGCGTGTTTACCCACGACTATCGCTGGATTAATAAGGACGCGCTGCGCCGCACTCACGAATTCTTTGAACGCCACGGCGGCAAGACTATTATCCTGGCGCGCTTCGTCCCGGTGGTACGTACTTTTGCGCCTTTCGTGGCGGGCGTTTCGGATATGACGCATACCCGATTCCAGATGTTTAATGTGGCCGGTGCGCTGGCCTGGGTAACGTCGCTGACCGTAGCGGGATACCTGTTTGGCAACGCGCCTTATATTCGTGATCACTTGAATACCATCGTGCTGGTCGGCGTGGGCGCGGCAGTTGTGCCGATGGCGCTGAGCGGAGCGTGGAAACTGGGACGCAAGGTGCTGGGGCGCTGACCCAGAAACGGGGTCAGACCCAGGGGGCAGTCCCTTGGGATTGACCCGGATATGAGGGCTCAAGTTTTCCCCCAGCGCAACCGTTAACCGGTGTAACCCCAGTATTTTTACACCCCGGATAACATGCGTAACCTGATCGCCCTGTCGGCTTGCTATCTCGTCATCGGTACGGCAAGCGCGATCGATCCTCCTGCGGAGCCGAAAGGCGTGCCGTCGATTCGTCCTAATCTCGCAGCCGCTGCGGCAGCCGAGAAGGCAAAGTACGGCTCCACCGGCGAATCCGCCGCATCGGCGTCTTCCGCGCCGGTGCCGGCGGTCAAACCGGCCACCACCCGCAAGCCTTCCCAGCGCGAGCAGGAAGCAATGGCCGAAGCCGAGCTGTCGGCCAAGATTGCCCAGCGCCTGGCTGAAATGAAAGCCAATCAGGCTGCGCGCATGGCCGCCGCCAACAAAGCCAAGAAGGAATCTGCCGCCAAGGCTGCACGCGAAGCCGCCATCGCCAAACTGCCGCCACCGCGCACCAATGGCACGCACTGGGAATACGAAGGCGAGCTGGGTCCGGCCAACTGGGCACGCATCAATACCGACTGGGCCAAGTGCGGCTTCGGCAATCGCCAGTCGCCGATCGATATCCGCGACGGCATGAAGGTGGACCTGGAGCAGATTGGCTTCGACTACCATCCGGCGGGCTTCAATGTGCGCGACACTGGCCACACCGTGGAAGTGCAGCTGGGCGGCGGCAATTATCTCAACGTGGGTAACACCATGTATGAGCTGCAGAGTTTCCACTTCCATCGCCCGTCCGAAGAGCGCGTGAATGGCAAGGGCTACGAGATGGTGGTGCACCTGGTGCACAGGAGCGCGGAAGGCAAGCTGGCCGTGCTGGCGCTGCTGCTCGAGCGCGGCAAACCGCAGCCCGTCATCCAGACTGTCTGGAATAATCTGCCGCTGGAGAAAGGCGACACCTCGGTGCCGTCCATCGTGCTGGACCCGAACGACCTGCTGCCGCAGAAGCGCGAGTATTACACCTATATGGGTTCGCTGACCACGCCGCCCTGCACCGAAGGCGTGCTGTGGATGGTGATGAAAGAGCCGCTGCAGGCCTCGCCGGCGCAGATGGCGCTGTTCAGCCGCCTCTATCCCTTCAATGCGCGTCCGGTGCAGGCCTCTTCCGGCCGCATGATCAAGGAATCAAACTGATGGTGTGAGTGCCGGACCATTCGGCACCGGCTGCCAGCGGTTTCTTGTCCACGCGCGCCGGTTCGACGCACACGAACTGGCGGTACTCCTCGTCTGCCATATCGCTCAGGGCCGCAGCGCCCTCGGCGCCGGGATTCCACACCACGAATTCAGTGAAGCCTTCCTGCTGCAGGCGCAGCGCGCCGGCGCCAGTGTGCAGCAAGGTCAGTTCGTCCGGAGCCGGATAGATGTTGTCCAGCTTTTCCTTGAAATAGATGTCGCCGGCTGCCAGGCCTTGCAGCGCCGTGTGCTCGAAGGCTTCCAGCGCGTAGTAGGTATGCAGGGCGCAGGCGAAATCGAAGTCCTGATCGCCTGTGTTGCGCACATTGAAGCTCATCTCGATCGATTCAGCGTGCAGGGTGAAGCGCAGGCGCAGCGCGAACACATGCGGCCAGCCTTGCGCCAGCGCGGGCGGCACCTCTTTTTCGGTCAGCTCGAATTCGGCCCAGGCGCTCGGGCCTTCCGCGCCGCTGTCGGCCAAACGCCAGTTGGACAGGCGCGCAACGCCGTGGCGCTGTCCCGTACCGCGTGTGGAGAATTGCGGGAAGATCACCGGCACGCCGCCGCGGATGGCCGCGCTACCGTCCAGCGGCGATTTGCTGCTCATGAACAGGCGTTCGCGCCCATCGGCGGTTTTCCAGGATGTCAGATGCGCGCCGTATAGCGTGATGGTGGCTTCGGCGCCGTCGGCCGTGTTGATCGAAACGGCGGGCAGGGCGCCGATAGTCACCATCTTGTGCATCTGAAGTCCTTATGTGAGCCGGTTCTTGGCGAGCGGCGGGTTCTTGGCAAAGTAGCGGCGGATGCCTTTGACGATGGCGTCCGCAATCTGGTCCTGATAGGCGTTGTCCAGCAGGCGCGCCTCTTCTTCCGGATTGGAGATGAAGGCTGTCTCGATCAGGATCGATGGAATATCCGGCGCTTTCAGCACGGCAAAGCCCGCGCGTTCAACGGCGCCGTTGTGCAGCTTGTTGATGCCGCCGATTTCACCCAGCACGGCCTTGCCCACTTTGAGGCTATCGTTGATTTGCGCGGTCGTCGACAGGTCGAACAGCACGCTCGCAAGCTGCGGGTCGCCGCCTTTCGCGTTGGCGCCGCCGATCAGGTCGGCCTGGTTTTCCTTGTTGGCCAGCCAGCGCGCGGCGTTCGAGCTGGCGCCTTTTTCCGACAGCACGAACACCGACGAGCCGCGCGCGGTCGGCTGCACGAAGGCGTCGGCGTGGATGGACACGAACAGGTCGGCGTCCACCTTGCGCGCTTTTTCCACGCGGGTTGGCAATGGCACGAAGAAGTCGCCATCGCGCGTCAGCATCACGCGCATATTCGGATGTTCTTCGATCTTGGATTTCAGGCGCTTGGCAATTGCCAGCACGATGTCTTTTTCGCGGCTGCCGCGCGAACCGGTGGCGCCGGGGTCTTCACCGCCGTGGCCTGGGTCGAGCGCGATGGTCAGCATGCGCACCAGTTTTCCACCGGGGCCGGGCAGCGGTTTCTCAGGCTTGGCCACGGCTGCGACTTCCGGCTTGGTTACTTCCGGCGGCAGGGCAGGTGTTGGCGCAGCGGCGGGCGGCGTGGCCGGCGCTGGTGGCACAGGCACGCCGGGTGTCGGCGCGGCGGCTACCGAAGGCTGCTGCGGCGTGGCGGTATTGCCATCCGTGGTCCATTCGCCCTTTTCGATCATGGCCGCAATCGGGTCCACTTCCTTGACCGGATACAGGTCGAAGATCAGGCGATGCTTGTAGTTGCCAACCGGCGGCAGGGTAAACACCTGCGGCGTAATCTCTTCTTTCAGATCGAACACCAGGCGCACCACGTTCGGGCGGTTCTGGCCGACGCGCACCTGCTTGATGTACGGGTCGTTCGACTGGATCTTGGCAACCAGGCCTTTCAGCGTCGGATTGAGTTCGAGACCTTCAATATCGACTACCAGTCGCTCAGGGTCTTTGACGATGAAGTGGGTGGCTTTCAGGTCCGAATCGTTTTCCAGCGTGACGCGCGTGTAGTCGTCGGCTGGCCAGACGCGGACGGCCAGGATTTGCGCCGCCATTGCAGGCAGCGGTGCGAGCACGGACAGCAGCAAAGTGCCGCCGGCTTTGAGGACCGTGCGCCGGGTCCGGGCGCGGGCGGTCAGAGATTCGGTGCGAATTGGAGGCGTTGCAGGCATAGCTGACCCAGAGCTGAGGACGCCTGCAATTCTACATCACGTCCATCGCCTTCAATCGAGAGAATAACGCGAAGATCCGGTGGCGGCAGCACGCCTTCCGCTTTTTCGGGCCACTCGACGATGCAGATGTTCTGGCCATCGAAGTCCTCGCGGAAGCCCGCATCGAGGAATTCCTCCGGACTGCCCATGCGATACAGGTCGTAATGGATGATGTTGACAGGCTTGCCATCCAGGGCCACGCGGTAAGGCTCGGACAGCGTATAGGTCGGGCTTTTCACATTGCCGACGTGGCCGGCCGCGTGCAGCAGTGCGCGGGTGAGGGCGGTCTTGCCTGCACCGAGGTCGCCGTGCAGGTAGATGGCCAGGCCGGGAATGATGGCGCGCGCCAGCGAGCTGCCCAGGGCGGCCGTGCCGGCTTCGTCGTGAAGGTGAGATTTAAAGTGCTGCATCGAATAAAATGGCGGTTTGATCCCCGCATTGTATAGCTGGTCCCGCCCCGATGTCCCTCCCTGAGCAGAAATTAGCCGAACTTGCCGCGTCCATCAAGGCGTGGGGGGAGGAGCTTGGCTTCGCCGAAGTGCGCATTGCGGACATTGATCTTGCGTCCGCCGAAGCGGGCTTGCAGGCCTGGCTGGACGCTGGCATGCACGGCGAAATGGACTATATGGCAAGCCACGGCATGATGCGCGCCCGTCCCGCCGAGCTGGTGCCGGGCACGGTGCGCGTGGTGACTGCCCGCATGAATTACCTGCCAGGTGCACAGGATGAGAACTGGCGCGAGCGCGAAACGGCGCGTCTGAGCGATCCGACACAGGCCGTGATTTCCGTTTATGCACGGGGACGCGATTACCACAAGGTGCTGCGCGCGCGCCTGCAACAGCTGGCGGACAAGATCCGCGCCGCCGTCGGCGAATTCGGTTATCGCGTGTTCACCGATTCCGCGCCCGTGATGGAATTGCCGCTGGCCGAGAAATCCGGCCTGGGCTGGCGCGGCAAGCATACCTTGTTGATCAACCGCAGCGCGGGCTCGATGTTCTTCATGGGCGAGATTCTGGTCGACCTGCCGCTACCGGTCGATGAGCCAACCGGCGCGCATTGCGGCCAGTGCCAGGCTTGCATCGATGTGTGCCCGACGCAGGCGATTCTGGGGCCGGGCAGGCTGGATGCACGGCGCTGCATTTCCTATCTGACGATTGAATTGAAGTCTTCGATTCCGGAAGAACTGCGCCCGCTGATCGGCAACCGCGTCTATGGCTGCGACGATTGCCAGACCGCCTGCCCGTGGAACAAATTTGCCCAGCGCGCCACGCTGCCCGATTTCGATGAGCGCCATGCGCTTGGCAGCGCGGGCATGATTGAGCTGTTCGCGTGGACGGAGGAGGAGTTCAACCGCCGCATGGAAGGCAGTCCGATCCGCCGCATCGGGCACGAACGCTGGCTGCGCAATATCGCGGTCGGCCTGGGCAATGCGGCGGACATGGGCGCACGCGGCGATGCGGCGATTGTGGCGGCGCTGCAGGCGCGCCGCGATCATCCTTCAGCGCTGGTGCGCGAGCATGTGGAGTGGGCGCTGGCCCGCCACCTCAGCGCTTGAATGCCGCGCGGCGCAGCAGGTAGCTTGCCGCTGCGACCCACACCAGTAGCGTGACAACGGATGCCTCCACGCCATAAGCGCCGCCGGTCAGCCATTCCGGGCCGGGCATCGCAACCTGCAGCCAGCCACGTGCGGCATGGCCGGAGACGGGAACGGCAAACACGCCGTCATACAAATAATTCCATCCGAAGTGAACGCCGATGCACAGCCACAGGCGGCGCGTCAGCATATAGCAGGCGCACAGCGTGATCGATGCCACGCCGGTAATCAGGAAGCCCAGCGCATTGGCATGGGCGTTCTCCATATGCGCCAGTGCGAACAGCAGGAAGGACACGACGAGCGCAGTGCGGCTGCCCCAGCGTTGTTCGACGATGCGGAACAGTACGGCGCGGAACAGCAGCTCCTCGAAGAAGGCCACCATGAGTTCTTCGGGCAGGGACTTGAGCAGGAATTCCCAGCCATTGCTACCCGTGATCGTGAAGGCGCCGGCTGCAGCCAGCAGGCCAGCGGTAGCCAGTCCAAGCATTGCGCCGATTGCCATCCCTATGCTGATTTCAGGCAGTGCCCCGGCGCGCGCCAATTCGGTCGCATCGCGCTTCTCCATGCGGCGCACGTAGAAGCGGTAGCTCAGCACGCAGATGACGGCGGCCAGCAGGAAAGGCCAGGCCACGCGCAGCGGTTTCGGCACCAGGGCCTGGATCAGCATCATCGTGCCCATGATCGGCACTGCCGTTGCGGGAATGCCGATCAGGATGCGCGCGATGGGATGCGTGAAGAAGCGTGCAGCGCGGGATGGAACAGACGGCGAGGCAGGTGAAACGGCTTGCTGGGCAATGCTCATGGAACCTCCTTCTTATTGTTGATGGCGGCGCGCGCTTTGCGAATGCGCTCGTCAAAGGGCTGCGTTTGCAGTGCGGCGATGGCCTGGGCCAGCGCCTCGGACAAGGGATAGGGCAGGTCGCGATCCAGGCTGTCGGCTGCCGCGCGCGTGGCTTGCCAGCACTGGCGCAGCTTGGGCAGCAAATCCTGCCCTTCTGCGCTCAGGCTGATGAGCTTCTGGCGGGCGTCTTTATCACTGACGCTGGCGGCCAGCAGACCTGCTTTCAGCATTAAAGCAACAGTCTGCGTGGCGGCCGGCTGGGTGATTCCGGCCGCTTCCGCGATCTGGCTGACGGTGCGCGGCTGGCCGCTCTCCAGCGCCCGCATGACGGGTGTGTAGCGAGGGCGATAGTCGATGCCGGCCTCGTCGTAGGAGGCGGCAACGGCGCCGTCCAGCAAGTCGATCAGGTGGCGCAACTGGGTTCCAAGTCCTTGTCTCATAATTTAATAATAACAAAATTCATAAGTGCTTATGTAATTTTTTGTGGCTTTCGTTTGTATAATGATCAGATACCAAGGGGAACCCATGTTGTCGGACATTAAAGTGGAAGCTCCTCCGTACCGGGAGTTGTCGCCATGGCGACTGTGGCGCGACGGCAGCCGGCAGCAGAAGGCCTGTTTGTTCGGCGGCTGGCTGGCGTTGCTCGTCCTGTGCATCGCGCTGGGCGTGGGCATGGTGGTGTGGCGCTGGTCCGGCATTCCCCTCGAATTTGGCGGTGTGACCATCTATCTCACCGTTTATCCGCCCCTGCTGATCTGCATGCTGCTGACGCTCACCCTCGGCTGGTGGTGGGGCGCGATTCCGGCTTACTGCGCCACGTTCTCGCTGGCGATTTATGCGGGCATGCCGGTGCCATGGGCGATGCTGTTCGCGTTTTCCAATCCGCTCGGTTTTGCGATCATGGTGATCGGCTACCAGGCCATCGCCATGCGGCGCGATTTGCGCGGACTGAATCCGCTGCTGTTCTATGTGCAGCTGGCCTTTATCGCCAGCGTGTTCGGTTCCAGCGGTGCGCTGATCTGGAGCTATACCAATCACTACGAACCGGCCGCCTTGCTGCCGATCTGGCAGGGCTGGTGGTTGGGCGCCTTCCTGCAAAGCGTGCTGATTGCCGGTCCCGCGATGGCGCTGGTGTGGCCGTGGGTCGATCGCTGGATGGCGGCGCATCCTCAGCTGATGCGCGATACCTTTACGAGTTCGCGCCAGTCGATTCTCGGCCTGCTGGCTTCCGTTACGCTCGGCGTGCTGATTTACGGTTTCGTGACTATTCAACTGGCGGAGCGGCAGATCGATCTGGCGTCGCTGGTGCACGCGCTGGGCGTGCTGCGCCAGACCATGTGGATTTTCTACTGGGTGTTCGCGGTGATCGTGGTGTTCATGGCCTTCTTCGGCTACGAGCTGTTCGTGCACTGGCAGCAATCGCAGGACCGCCTGCTGGCCGAGCTGCATCGTGCGAACGATGATCTGCAAAAGCTGGCCACCACCGATGCGCTGACCGGCCTGCTGAACCGCCGCGCCGCCGACCGCCGCCTGTCGGCGGAATGGCAGCGCGCGCGCCGCTTGCGCCACGGGGCGGCCATGGTGCTGCTGGATATCGACCACTTCAAGGAAATCAACGACCGCTACGGCCATCCCGCCGGCGACGCGGCCTTGCGCCAGCTGGCTTGCGTGATCCAGTCCGTGATGCGCGAAATGGACTTCGCCGCGCGCTACGGCGGCGAAGAGTTCCTGATCGTGCTGCCCGAAACCGGCGAGCTGGGTGCCCATGCCTTTGCGGAACGCCTGCGCGAAGAAGTCGCCGCATCGCCCGTGCAGCATGAAGATGCCCGCTTCCACATGCACATCAGCCTCGGCGTCGCCGTCGCGCTCGATGAGGAAGCCAATTACGAACGCTGGTTCACCCGCGCCGACCGCGCCCTCTACCGCGCCAAGCAGGGCGGCCGTAACCGCACGGAGTTGGCGGCCTGAGTCCACTCCGGTGAGAATGTGTGAGCATTCCGGCATAGCGATCGCGCTATGCTGCGATATCGTCCACCGCTGAGCAGACCATATGGGCATGCCGCGCGTTCCGCCACCTTATACACCGTTTGCCAAGCCGGTTGTGCAGGCGTCTGCCGTGCGCGCATTCCCAAAGCCGCCTGCGATGGTGAATGCGCAAGCGCTGCCAGCGGTGCCACGGGTGTCGGCACCACGAGTTCCAGCCCCACGAGTACCAGCCCCACGAGTACCGGTGCCGCCGCCGATCGCGCGGCCGGGGCAGGTGGCGCAGGCGGCACAACGGCCGACTGCCGGCCTGGTACAACTGCTGCAAATGTCGCGGCGTGGACGTCAGAAGAAGAACGACGATGATGAGGATTACGAGCCGCCTGGCGCCCGGCGCCAGCTGCGCTTCACGTTTCCGGTCAGCTTGCGCAGTAGGCTGATCAAGCGCACGGCGGTGCTGCACGTGCGCGGCTTCTATGTCTGCCCGCGCTGCGGCCGGCCGATCGCGCGGCGCGACCGCAGCGAATTACCCTTCTACTACCGCAGCAAGAAGAAAAAACGCCTGCACAAGACATCAAGCGTACACCTCGACCATTACCCTAGCTGGGCCGGGCGCCTGGCGAAACTGACGGCCCGCCGTGCAACGCACGCCGAGATCCGTGCCGAATATTTGCGCCCGGATGGCTTGCGCGTGCTGTGCAAGCGCTGCAACGAGTCGCACCGCTACGAAAACAGGAAGATCAATCCCGTCGATGACGACGATGATGATGGCTACCACACGCCGGATGATGAACCGGAAATGTCCGGCAAATACCAGCCTTTCCGCAAGGATGACGGCAGCAGCGGTGGCGGAGGCAGCATGGTGCCGGTGAAATAAGCGCTACTTCAGCAGGCCCGCCAGTTCGACCGCGGTTTTAACCTGCATCTTGTCGAAGATGTGGGCGCGGTGGACTTCGACGGTGCGCATCGAGATGCCCAGCTCGTCCGCCACGACCTTGTTCATTTTGCCGGCCAGGATCAGGTCCAGCACTTCGCGTTCGCGCTGCGACAGCGTGGCGAGGCGGGCGTGAACGGCGGCCTTGCTGCTGGCTTCGCGCGAGCGTGCCAGGCCTTCCTGCACGCGGTCCATCAGCTGGTTGTCGTTGAACGGCTTTTCGAAAAAGTCGAAGGCGCCGCGCTTGAGCGAGTCGACGGCCATGGGCACGTCGCCGTGGCCGGTCAGGAAGATCACGGACAGGCGCTGCGCCAGGCCGCGCGCGGCCAACTGGTCGAATACGGCGATGCCATTAATGTCGGGCATGCGGACGTCCAGCAACACGCAGTCGCCCGCCTCGTCGAAGTCGCCGTTCGCGACATGGGCGAGGAAGCTGGTGCCGCCGTCGTAAGCCACGGCCGGAATCCCGCGCGAGGAAGCCAGCCATGACAGCGCATCGCGCACTACCGCTTCGTCATCGACTATGTGCAACATGAAAATCTCCGTCTACTTTGCGCCGGATGCCGGCAGCGTGAAAGTGAATATGGTACCGCCTTGCGGGTTATCGCGGTGAGTCAGCGTGCCGCCGTGGAATTCGATGGCCGTGCGGCAGATGTTCAGGCCCATGCCCATGCCCTCGGCCTTGGTCGAGAAGAAGGGCGAGAACAGGCGCTCGGCCACTTCCTGCGGAATGCCGTGGCCACGGTCGCTGACCGCCACCGCCACCAGACGGGTCGCGGCGTCATAGGAAGCGTCGATGCGCAGCACGCGGCGCTCGGCGGGAATATTCGCCATGGACTCGATCGCATTGCGGGTCAGGTTCAGCAGCACCTGTTCGATCAGCATGCGATCGGCGCGCACGGTTGGCAAGTCGGCGGGAATGGCGACCTGCATCTGCACGTAGAGCTGGTGCGCCTGCAGCTCGATCAGGGCGCTGATGCTGTCCAACATGGTCTGCAGGCCGATGTCCTGGCGCTCCGCCTCGCGCTTCTTCACGAATTCGTGCACGCTGCGGATGATCTGTCCGGCGCGCTGGGCCTGGGCGCCAGCCTGCTCCAGTGCCGGGCGCAATATCGCGCAGTCGACCGCCGTGCCGCCGGATTCGGCGCGCGCCATCACGTTCAAGGCACCGGTGGTATAGCTGGAAATCGCAGCCAGCGGCTGGTTCAGCTCATGCGCCAGCATGGACGCGATCTCGCCCATGGTCGCCAGGCGCGAGCTGGCCTGCAGCTTTTCCTGATGCTCCCGGTTCAGTTCCTCAATGCGCTTGCGGTCCGTGATGTCGAGGATGGAGCCCATATAGCCGGTGTGGCGGCCTTCCTTGTCCACCAGCGGCGCTTCGAAAATCAGCACGGGAATGCGGGTGCCGTCCTTGCGCTGAAAGATGGTTTCGAACTGGGGCACGATGGAGCCGGCCAGCACGCCCGCAAGACGGTGCTGGTATTCGGCCATCACTTCCGGCGCCCAATAGGGCATCGGTGGCGAGCGGCCCACCAGTTCGTCTTCCGTGTACCCCACCATCTGGCAAAAAGCGGGATTCACATAGGTGACGCGGCCTTCCAGGTCGCGTGCGCGCAGGCCCGTGACCAGGGAGTTTTCCATCGCCGTGCGGAAGGACATCTGCTGGCGCAGCGCGCCCTCGGCGGCGAGGCGGCGCGAGATGTGCCCCCACAGAGCCAGCAGGCTCCAGAGCAGGGCCAGCGACAGGGCGATCACGGAGCCGACCAGCAGATTAGGCAGTAGCTGCGGCTCGGACTTCACGCTGTCCGTCATCAATGTGAGCGAAACGCCCGGCAGGTCGAGGCCGCGCTTGTGGGTGTAGACGCCGTGACCGGGACCGGCCGCGCTGCGGCGGGCCAGGATCTTGTCGTCGCGGTCGAGCAGGGTGATCTGATTGTCCTGGGCGAACCACCACGGCACCATCTCGTCCAGGATGGTGGACAGCTGGTAGCTGGCGACCAGGTTGCCCAGCCAGACGTCGCCGCGATAGACCGGATAGTGGAAGTCCATCATTTGCACGCCGGGCGAACCGGCCGGATGTTCGGCTTGCTGCTCCGGCTGGCTGTAGACTGGATTGCGCGAACGGCGGGCACGGTCCAGCGCCGTCTGCGAAGCTGGGCTCAGTCCCGGATTGAGTGGCGCCGCCGGTTCGCTGGAGGCGCTAATATGGCCGTCCGCTCCGACGAACATCACGCGCTTCAGCTCCAGGCCGTTCTTCAGCAGGCGCTCCATGCGCTGGTGCAGTTGCTCAGTAGTGAGATGTCCGGCCGTGATTTCATTGGCCATGCCATGCAGGCTTTCCTCATGGCGCCCCAGCTGGAAGCGGATCGATTGCTCGACCCAGAGGGTGTCGGCAATCAGCTGCTCTTCGCGTTCGCTGCTTTCCATCTGACGCGCCTGCCAGGGCAGCCAGATCAGGATGGCCATGAACAGCAGCACAATGACGATAGGCAGCAGCCAGCGCACCGGGTTCGGCAGCTGGGGACGGCTGAATGTAGGCGTGGAATCAGGCATTATCCGAGGGTAAACAATTTCAGGGCTGGCTGTATTGTGGTTTTCCACAGTTGTATAGCCTTATTGCTTTTTGCAGAATGGGATGGGTAAGAATAATAATCCATCCACTTTTACGGGGAGACACTATGAAATTCAAGACCATCCTGGTCGCCTTGAGCGCGGCCGCCTGCATTACTTCCAACGCATTCGCCCAGGCGCCGATCGTCATCAAGTTCAGCCACGTGGTCGCCACCGACACGCCGAAGGGCCAGGCCGCCGAGCGCTTCAAGCAGCTGGCGGAAAAGAATACCAACGGCCGCGTGAAGGTTGAAGTGTATCCAAACAGCCAGCTGTACAAGGATAAGGAAGAAATGGAAGCCCTGCAGCTGGGCGCCGTGCAGATGCTGGCGCCTTCGCTGGCCAAATTCGGTCCGCTGGGTGTGAAAGAATTCGAAGTCTTCGACCTGCCGTACATCTTCCCGAGCAAGACCGCGCTGTACAACGTGACCGAAGGTCCGATCGGCAAGGGTCTGCTGAAGAAACTGGAAGGCAAGGGCATTACCGGCTTGGCTTACTGGGACAACGGCTTCAAGATCATGTCGGCCAACAAGCCACTGCACAACGTGGCGGACTTCAAAGGCCTGAAGATGCGTATCCAGTCGTCCAAAGTGCTGGACGCGCAGATGCGTGCCCTGGGCGCGAACCCGCAGGTGCTGGCGTTCTCCGAGGTGTACCAGGCGCTGCAGACCGGGGTGGTGGACGGCACCGAGAACCCGCCATCGAATATGTACACCCAGAAGATGCATGAAGTGCAGAAGCATCTGACCACCTCCAACCACGGCTACCTGGGCTATGCGGTGATCGTGAACAAGAAGTTCTGGGATGGCCTGCCGGCCGATATCCGCACCCAGCTGGAAGCGGCAATGCGCGATGCCACCACGTACGAGAAGGCCATTGCCCAACGCGACAACGATATGGCGCTGGACGCAATCAAGAAGTCCGGCAAGACCACCATCTACAACCTGAGCGCCGCCGAACAGGCCGAATGGCGTAAAGCAATGCTGCCGGTGCAAAAGCAAATGGAAAGCCGTATCGGCAAAGATCTGATCGACGCCATCAACAAGGAAACGTCGAAGTAATCCACCAGTCTTTCTCAGCAGCGATGTGGGCAAGCTTCGGCTTGCCCTTTTTTATTGAGCGTCGACGGGGAGGCGGCCGCACGCCACGGTGACCTATTCGAGATGCGGGGTTGTAGGGCGGATCATCGATCCGCCGCTGACTGCGTCACCGCACCAGTCGGCTGTATAGATGCCTTCAGCGATGTAGCGATGGAAGGTCGACCAGGGCCAGTCCACTACGCGCGCCACCAGCCCGTGTTTCATCGGATTCCAATGAAGGTAATCGAAGTGCTGGCGGAAGTCTTCTTCCGAGCGCAGCCAATGCTCCATATAGCGATGTTGCCAAGGGGAGTTTTGTCCTCCCTGATGTGTGACAAGCCCCTTGATTAAGCGCC
This sequence comes from Pseudoduganella sp. RAF19, assembly GCF_052114165.1. Classification (NCBI taxonomy): domain Bacteria; kingdom Pseudomonadati; phylum Pseudomonadota; class Betaproteobacteria; order Burkholderiales; family Oxalobacteraceae; genus Pseudoduganella; species Pseudoduganella sp. RAF19. The sequence continues at coordinate 207,887 of NZ_JBFREF010000007.1, forward strand.
ACCTCAGCGGAAAGTTGCTGTCACCTTCCGGCAGAGTCCAAATTGTGTGGAGATGATCCGGCAGCAAAACGAATGCAATGATGTCGAATGGGTAGCGAGCCCGCACGCGCTGGATGGCGAAGCGAAGGTTGTGGCGGAACGCGGCGTCCGTGAGAATACGACGGCGACCTTCGCTGACCACGGTGAAGAAGTAGCGACCACCAGGATGCAGCAGGCGGCGGTAGTTCGGCATAGGATTCCGTTCCGGGCTGGTGAGTATTCAGCCTAGCGCGGATGCGGCAGTTGTCGCTTGCGGCGGGTCAATGACCCGCCCTACGCCCCGAAATATTATCCAATCAATCCGCAAAATGAAACGCCGCCTTGTGGGGCGGCGTAGGGCGGATCATTGATCCGCCTTGCAGGCGCAGACCGAGCCTTACATCAGGCCCATTGCCTTCGGCAGCCAGAGCGATAGTCCTGGCCAGTAGGTCACGATTACCAGGAACACGAGCATGGTGAGCAGCCAAGGCATCACGGCCACGGTCAGCTCGGAGATGCTCATCTTCGAGATGCCGCTCGCCACGTACAGGTTCAGGCCGACCGGCGGGTGGCACAGACCGACTTCCATGTTGGCGTCGATCATGATACCGAAGTGGACGGCGTCGATGCCCAAGCGAATCGCGGCCGGGTGCAGGATCGGCGCCATCACCAGGATGATCGAGGATGGTTCCATCACGTTACCAGCCAGCAGCAGCAGGATGTTGGTGAAGAACAGGAAGCCGACCTGGCCCAGGTCCTTGGCCAGAATCCAGTCCGCCATTGCTTGCGGGATGTTCTCGTGCGCCATCAGGAAGGAGAACAGCACAGCGTTGGTGATGATGTACAGCAGCATCGCGCTCAGGCTGGCCGACTTCTTCAGCACTTCCGGCATCTTCTTCAGCGGCATGTCCTTGTAGACGAACACGGAAATGAAGAAGGCATACACCGCGCTCATCGCGGCGGCCTCGGTCGGCGTGAAGATACCCTTGGTGATACCGCCGATGATGATCACCACCAGCATCAGGCCCCACACGCTGTCGCGGAAGGCTTTCCAGCGCTGGGCCCAGGTGGCTTTCGGCATGCGCGGATACTTGTTCTTCTTGGCCAGCACCCAGGTCACGCCGCACAGCATGAAGGTCAGCAGGATACCTGGGAAGAGGCCGGCCAGGAACAAGGCGCCGATCGAGGTATTGGTCGAAATCGCGTAAATCACTTTCGGAATCGACGGCAGCATCAGGATGCCCAGCGAGCCCGCGGTAATGATCACGCCCGCGCCGAACTGTTTCGGATAGCCCTGCTTCACCATGGCCGGCAGAATGATCGAACCGATTGCCACCACGGTTGCCACGCTCGATCCGCACACCAGCGCAAACATCGCGCAAGCGATAATACCCGCCAGCGCAAGGCCGCCGTGCCAGTGGCCGATCATGGAGGTAGCAAAGCTGATCATGCGGCGCGCCACGCCGCCGTGGGTCAGGAAGTTACCCGCCAAAATGAACAGCGGGATCGCCATGATCTCGAACTTCTCGATGCCGCTGAACAGCTTCAGCGCCACCGCTTCCACCGGCACCTGGGTCAGCAGGTACATGAACATCAGCACCGTCAGGCCCAGTGCAATCGACACTGGAATACCGGTCAGCATCAACAGGATCAGCAGCGAGAAAACGATGCCGACCTTGCCGCCGACGAAGCAGACGGCGCCGAGAATGGCACCGATGCCCAGCAGCCAGGTGGCCGCCTTCTGGCGCGACATTGGAACTACATCATGTGCGTGGCCGCTCATCGTGCGCCTCCATGGGTGGTGTGAGGAACGGTGGCGAACAGCGGATCGTTTTCGATATCGTCCAGACCTTCCACTTCGGATTCGTCCTGGTGCGGCATTTCACCGGTGCGGATAAAGGTGACCAGCACCTGGATGAAGCGGAAGCACATCAGGTAAGAGCCCATCGGCACCACGGAATACACGAACCAGGTCGGCCATTCCAGGTCAGGCGTGATCGGGCCTTCCGGTACATCGGTCTCGATGTGCAGAAGCGTGTAGACAGCATGGTGCATGCCGTTCTCCCACACGAAGCGCAGGCCCAGCGTGCCGACGATGCCGGTGAACAGCATGCCGCACAGCAGGGCGATGATGGTGGTGTTCTTGCGCCATTCAGCCGGCAGGCGGCTCACCAGCACGTCCACGCCGACGTGTACGCCCTTGCGCACGCCGTAAGCCGCGCCAAACTTGGCCATCCACACGAACATGATGATGGCCAGTTCCTGCGCCCATTCGAAGTGCAGGCTGAGCAGCCAGTCCTGAACGCCCGGAATGGGAAGTCCGGTCCCGTAACGGTGTACCACCGACAGGAAGATGATGAGGGTTGCGCCTCCCATCAGAAAGCTGATAATCCACTCTTCCAGATGGTCGAGTACTTTCATTAGCATTGTGTGTCTCTCTTTTAGTTATAAACCCCGGCCCTTTCGGGTCTTGCCTTGAACATATTATTTTTGCCTCAGTTTTGGCAATTGCGGTTACTACTAAGAGGCGGGCTTACCACAGTTCTATGGTCGGGGCGACAATTTCGTTTGCATAACAACAAAAAAAGAAAAATGGACAAATCAAGTCACAGATCAGTTATGATGGCGTCGCTCCCAAACGGTGCAAAACGAATATAAAAATGCACCAAGGTAGCAACGAATACGCAAGTTAGTGGGGAGTGGTACATAACAACGGTAGCCAATACCGCGGATTAATGAGGAGACGACGCAGCTCACAGTAATGCCGTTAGACCACCGCTGAGCGGGGCTAAACGGCCGGGGCCGCGAACCTAACTTGAAGACGCACCGGATGGTGCGTTTTTTTTTGCCCTCTCGAAGCGAGTGTTGTAGCATCAATGCCACAGTACCAAGTGGAGCAAATGTGACCAGAATACAACAGGCGAACGAGCTGTTTTCCGCCATCATCCAGGTGCCTTTCGGGGCTCTGGGTATCCGCACCGCTGGTGCGGTTGTGACCGAATTGTTCTACCTCCCGGCGCATTACGCCGAGAAGGCGCCGGCCGATGCGCTGGCCGAAAAAGCGGCCCAGCAAGTGCTCGCTTACTGCGCAGACGCGGATTTCCGGTTCGATCTTCCACTGGCCCGGCTGGGCAGCGATTTCCAGCGCCGCGTGTGGGACACCATTTGCGAAATCCCGCGCGGCGAATTGCGCACCTACGGCGAGCTGGCCAAGCACCTGGGCTCGCATCCACGGGCCATCGGCCAGGCCTGCGGCGCCAATTACTTCCCGCTGGTGATTCCCTGCCACCGCGTGACGGGCGCGCAGGGCCTGGGCGGCTTTGCGGGCAGCGATGACCAGGCTGGCTTCACGCTGGGCGTCAAACGCTGGCTGCTGGCACATGAGGGCCATAAAGAGTATCAATGGCAGCAGACAACCTTGATCTGATCGACGAGTTCGTCGACAGCCTGTGGCTGGAAGACGGCTTGTCGAAGAATTCCCTGGATGCCTACCGCCGCGATATGCGGCTGTTTGCCAAGTGGCTGGCAACGACCCGTCCCGCAACGGGGCTGCTGTCCGTCACCACGCCGGATATCGACGCCTATTTCGCCGCCCGCCATGAGGACACCAAGGCCAGCTCGGCCAACCGCCGGCTGTCCGTGCTGAAGCGCTTCTATCAGCTGGCGCTGCGGCAGAAGCAGATCGCCGAAGATCCCTGTCTGAAGCTGTCCTCGGCCAAGCAGCCGCTGCGCTTCGTCCACACGCTGAGCGAGTCGCAGGTGGAGGCCTTGCTGGCGGCGCCGGATTTGCGCACGCCGCTGGGTATCCGCGACCGCACCATGCTGGAGCTGATGTATGCCAGCGGGCTGCGCGTATCCGAACTGGTGGCGCTGAAAACGCTGGAACTGAGCATGAACGATGGCGTTCTGCGCATCACGGGCAAGGGCGCCAAAACCCGCCTGGTGCCGTTTGGCGAGCAGGCGCGCCTGTGGATTGAGCGCTACCTGCGCGAGGCGCGCGGCGTGATTCTGGATGGCCAACAGGACGATGCCTTGTTTATTACGGCGCGCGGCGGCCCGATGACTCGCCAGATGTTCTGGGTCGTTGTCAAGAAATGCGCACAGAAGGCGGAAATTACGGCACCCTTGTCGCCCCACACCCTGCGCCATGCGTTTGCCACCCATTTGCTCAACCACGGCGCGGATTTGCGCGTGGTGCAGCTGCTGCTGGGGCACTCGGATATTTCCACAACTCAAATTTATACCCATGTGGCGCGCGAGCGCTTGAAGCATTTACATGCGGCACATCATCCGCGCGGGTGAAAATTTGCGCTAATGTATGGTGAGGAGGTCCACCACCATGGCGAAAACGAATTTCCAGTACGAAAAACGGCAACGGGAACTAGAGAAGAAGCGCAAGGCGGAGGAAAAGGCCAAGCGCAAGCTGGAGGGGAAAAACCGGCCGCCCTCGGAGCAGGACGCCGATGAAGCCGGTTTCGAAACAACCGAAACCGATGTGGGAGCCGACGCCAACATCTAGCACCATGGGGTCAGACCCTAACATCGGACATGCTGCGCATGCCCGACGTCAGCGTCAGACCCCGGCCATTTGGCCGCCGTCACGTCCGCGCTTGTGCGTGGACAGCTCGGGCGAACCGGTTACGCGACTTCCGCCACGTTGTCCTTTTTCGGCGTTTCAACCGGGCTGACTTCCGGGTTGTTGCGACGAAGCCAGCGCGCGGCGCGCTTGCCGATATTGTCCAGATACGTATAAGCCACCGGCACCACCACCAGGGTCAGCAGGGTGGAGGTGATCACACCGCCAATCACGGCGCGTCCCATCGGCGCCTGGGTTTCGCCACCGTCGCCCATGCCGATCGCCATGGGCAGCATGCCGAAGATCATGGCCAGCGTGGTCATCATGATCGGACGCAGGCGCACCTGGCCCGCCGCCATGATGGCCTCGCGCTGGTTCATGCCGTCGCGCTGGCCGTGGTTGGTGAAGTCCACCAGCAGAATCGCGTTCTTGGTCACAAGGCCCATCAGCATGATCACGCCGATCACCGAGAACACGTTCAGCGTGGAGCCCGTCACCAGCAGTGCCACCAGCACGCCGATCAGCGACATCGGCAGCGACATCATGATCGCGATCGGCTGCAGGAAGCTGCCGAACTGCGATGCCAGCACCAGGTAGATGAAGATCACCGCAATGCTCAGCGCCGTGATGGCGCCGCTCATGGTTTCCTGCATCTGCTGCGCATTACCCGACACGTCGAAGCGCAGGCCGTCGGGCAGCTTCATGGAATCCATGGCCTTCTTCACGTCCGCGTCCACGTCGCCCACAGGACGGCCTTCCGTGCCGGCAAAGATCGCCACGCGGCGCAGCAGGGCCTGGCGTTTCAGCACTTGCGGGCTGAAGGACGGCACAAAGGTCACCACCTGGCGCAGCGGGATCATGACCGGATTGCCTTGCGCATCGAGCTTGCTCGAAGCGATCGACAGGTCGCCCAGATCGGCGATGCGCTGGCGGCCGGACTTTGGCAGCTGCACATTCACTTCATAGTTCTGGCCATCTTTCGCCAGCCAGTAGCTCACCTGCTCGCCGCCGACGAACGGACGCAGCGCGGCGCCGATCTGCTGCACGGTCAGTCCCAGATCGCTGGCCAGCTCGTTGTTGATCTTGACCATGGTGGACGGGCTGGCGCCTTCCTGGCTGTATTCCAGGTCGGCGATGCCTTTGATCTTGCGCATCTTGTCCATCAGTTCCCTGGCGGCGGCATCCAGCTTGGCTTCGTCGGTGCCCAGAATCGCAATGAAGATCGGCTTATTACCGCTCGACATAGTGATGCCGGCCACGGACGCCAGGCGTGCACGGATCGACTTCTCCAGCTCCTGCTGCGAGCGGCGGTGGTGCTTGTTCTTGTCGACCAGCTTCAGGTTCACTTCCGAAGTGTGGCGGCCTTGCCAGGTCACGACGTTGGACAGCATGGTGTCGATTTCCGGGTACTCCTTCTTCAGGATCTCCTCAATCTGCGCCACCTTGGCCGAGTTGTATTCCAGGCTGGAGCCGACCGGCACCTTGAACACCAGATTGACCCAGCCCTGGTCCGTCTCCGGGAACATCTCGCCGCCGATCTTCGGCACCAGCAGCAGGCTGCCGGCAAACAGTGCGAAGGCGAGAGCCAGCGTGGTCTTGCGCCAGTTCAGCGCCACGCCCAGGATCTTCCCGTACAGGACGTGCAGTTTCTCGACCTGGTGCTCGATGCCTTCCATGAAGCGGCCCAGCCAGGGCACATACTTGAAGCGGTTCTTCACCGGGTCATGCCAGACGGAGGAGAGCATCGGGTCCAGGGTGAAGGACACGAACAGCGACACCAGCACAGACACCGCCACGGTCACGCCGAACTGCAGGAAGAAGCGGCCGATCAGGCCCTTCATGAAGGCCACCGGCACGAACACCGCGACGATGGCGAAGGTGGTCGCCATCACGGCGATGCCGATTTCATTGGTGCCGTCTTCCGCCGCCTTGCGGTGATGCTTGCCGAAGCCCAGGTGGCGCACGATGTTTTCTCGCACCACAATCGCATCGTCGATCAGCAGGCCAATGCACAGCGACAGCGCCATCAGGGTCAGGAAGTTCAGCGTGAAGCCGAAAGCCTTCATGGCGATGAAGCTGGCCAGCACGGAGATCGGCAAGGTTAGGCCGGTAATGATGGTCGAGCGCCAGGAATGCAGGAAGAAGAACACGATGATCATCGTCAGCACGGCGCCTTCGATGATGGTTTCCTTCACATTGTCCACCTGGCTCTGCACGCGGTCCGATTGCGAATCGACCACGTGGACCTTGATGTCCGGCGGCAGGGTCTTCTGCATTTCCTGCGCGACCTTGATGACGCCGCGGCCCACTTCCACCACGTTGGCATCCTGCACCTTGGTCACCTGCAGCGAGATGGCGCGCTTGCCATTGACGCGGGCGATGGAATCCGGTTCCGCTTCGCCGTCGAACACGTCGGCCACCTGTTCCAGATACACCGGGCCATTGGCGCGGCGGGCGACAATGATCTTGTTGAATTCCGAGGCTTCTTTCAGCTTGCCTTCCACGCGCACCAGGTCTTCGCTCACGTCGTGCGTGATGCGGCCGGCGGGCAGGTTGGCGTTGGCATCCTGGATGGCCTTGATGATTTCATCCACGCCCACGCCTTGCGCCGTCATCTCGTTCGGCTTCAGGCTCACCTGCAGCTGGCGCTTGGTGGTGCCGAACACACGCACCTGGCCCACGCCCGGCACGCCCTGGAAGCGCTTGGCCAGAATCTGGTCGGTCATGGTGGACAGCTCGCGCAGGCTGCGCGTATCGGAAGTAATGGTCAGCTGGACGATGGCCTGGTCGTTCTCGCCTTCGGCGCGCACGATCAGCGGGTCCTTGGCTTCACGCGGGAAGCGTGGACGCACCAGCGCAATCTTGTCGCGCACGTCCTGCATGGCGCGGTCCATATTGGTGGTCAGGTCGAATTCCAGATAGACGCCGGACTTGCCTTCCCAGGAGTTGGCGCGGATCGACTTGACGCCGCTGACGGTGTTGACGATGTCCTCGATGGGACGGGTGATGTCGTTCTCCACCGCTTCGGGCGAAGCGCCCGGATACTGCACTTCAATCGCAGCGAAGGGCAGGGAGACATTGGGCATGCTTTCCACGCCCAGGCCTGCGTAGGAGGCCAGGCCGAGCACCATCAGCGCCACCATCACCATGGTGGCAAAGACTGGCTGGCGGATGGAGATTTTTGTGATCCACATGGCTTAGCCCCGTGCCAGCATGGCCGGCTTGGCGGCAGGCGTGGCGCTGGTCGGCACCGCCAGCTTGACCTTGGCGCCTGGCTTGACGCCTTCCAGCTTGGCGACGATGACGTTCGCACCGGGCGACAGGCCATCGGTAACCTGGGCATAGCCCTCGTCTTCATTGCGCAGGCCGATGGTGACGTTGCGCGCCACCACCTTGCCGTTCACGACTTCATAGACCACCTGCTGGCCGTTCACGTCGCGCAGCGCGGCGACCGGCACCACGGGCGCATCGTCCGAATGCTCGGTGGTGATGGTGCCCTTGGCGAACATGCCGCCGTGCAGGGCGCCGTCGCCATTGGCCACAGCGATATACACGATGGTCGAGCGCGAACCCAGTTCCGACGTCGGGTTGATGCGCGCCACCTTGCCGTTGAACTGGCGGCCGGCATAGCCTTCGACTTTGAAGCGCACTTCCTGGCCCACTTTCACGCGCGGGATTTCAGTGGTCGGCACCTGGGCTTCCAAGGTCAGCTCATTCAGGCTGACGATGGTGTAGACGGGCATGTCAGGCGCGACTTTATCGCCCGCCTGAACATGACGTTTGGAGACAATTCCGCTGATGGGCGCGCGGACCGTGCTGTCGTTCAGCGCGATGCGGGCAATGTCCACCATGGCGGAAGCGGATTTCACTGCTGCCTTGGCCAGATCGACGGCATTCGATGTGCTGTCGTAGCTGGTCTGCGAGATGTATTTCTGCGTCAGCAGCATGTAGGAGTTGTATTCGTTCTTCTGTGCCAGCTGCAGTTTGGCCTGCGCTTCATCCAGCGCGGCTTGCTGCTGTTGCAGGCGGGCTTTCAGGTCGGCCTGATCCAGACGGACCAGCACATCGCCCTCATGCACGGTGGTGCCTTCGCGCATACCTGACTCATGCACGAGGCCCGACACTTTGGAACGCACGGTTGCCTGTGCCACCGGCATCAGCGAGCCGGAGAGCGGCAAGCTCATTGCGAGCGGACGGCTTTCAATGGCGGTCACATCGGCGCTGGCCAGTTCATAGACAGGCTCCTTGGCCGGAGCCTTGCTGTCGGGCTTTGCCGTTTGCGTTGCGGAAGCTTGCGACTGTGCTTGCATCACAGTCCAGCCGCCGCCCGCCAGTCCCAGCACCACCAGCCCGATCAGGGGGAGGCGCCAGCGTGGGCGGGATTTCAAGGGCAGGGTTGTCAGGTTCATTATTTTACTCATTGGATAAGAGTTGGCCGCTGCCTGCGGTGTGGGATGGTGACACTCTAGGTTTTCACAAGGGAAGGGACCATCGGAATGCGATGAAGCGTGAAAAGCGGTAGCTGAAATGCATAAAGCTGGGATGAAACGCAGGTCAAGGGGAGGACCTTTGCGCCATATCAAATGTGCACTCGCGACTCTCGATAAGAATGGAGAATGCGCCAGCCAGATCCCTCCCCCGCCTCCACCTCAAGCTCAGCTGCTCTCACTGCGCTGGAGCTGATTACGCGCATGGTGGCGGCTCTTGAGCTGACGCCCATGGTGGCCGTTTGCAGCGTCGATCGGGATGGCCTGGTGCGCTTCTGTAACCAGTCCTGCGCCACGCTGTGGGGTGTGACGGTTGGCCAGGCGATGGGGCGGAAGATGTCCGATCTGCTGTCGCATGGCGAACGCCAGGCCGAGCATGACATGCTGATGACCGAGTTGTGGCGCGAGGGCCGCGCTACTCCGGCGGACGACTGGCTGGTACGCACGGCAGCTGGACGCGATCTGTGGCTGTACTCGGCCAAGATCCCGGTGCGCCACGATGGCGAGCTGGCGCAGATCGTTTGTATGGATGTCGACATCACCGAGCGCCGCCAGGCGGCCGATGCGCTACAGGCCGCCGGCACCAACTTCTCCCAGATGTTCGAGCGTTCCAGTGATGCCATTTTGTTACTACGTGATGGAGTGATCGAAAAGGCAAATCCGGCGGCGGTGCGGCTGTTCTGCTGCAAGACGGAAGAGCGCTTGCATGGACGTAGCCTGGATGACTTTTCGCCGCTGAAGCAGCCGGATGGCGTTCCCTCGGCCGGTGTTTCTGCCCAGCGCGTGGAAGAGGCCATCCGCAAGGGCAATAGCCGCTACGACTGGCATTACCTGGATTGCGAAGGCCAGCAGTTCTGGGCCGAAGTCCTGATGACCTCCATCAGCCTGGATCACAAGCATCTGTTTTATGTGGTTGTGCGCGATATTTCAGAGCGCAAGCGGACCGAGCAATCATTGCATCTGGCGGCCCAGGTCTTCGAAAACAGCCACGACGCCATCCTATTGACCGATCACGGCCGGCGTGTGATCGCGATCAACCGCGCCTACTCAGCCGTAACGGGTTTTGTCCCGGACGATATCCTGGGCAAGCCGGTCAGCGCCTTCCGCAGCGGGCTGGAAGATGAATCCTTCTACCGCGAGGTCTGGCTGAGCGTCGACAATGCCGGCCATTGGCAGGGCGAAACCTGGGCGCGCCACAGCGACGGCTCGCTGTTTCCGGCCTGGGTCAACATCACGGCGATTCGCGACAGCGCCGGCCAGGTGTCTAATTACATGGGCATCGTGTCCGACATCACCGAACGCAAGAAAACCGAAGAGCAGACCCGGCATCTGGCCGAGCACGACTTCCTGACCGATCTGCCCAACCGCGTGCTGCTGCTGGACCGTCTCAGCCTGGCCCTGGCCGCCGCACGCCGCAGCGGCGAGAAGCTGGCCATCCTGTTCCTGGACCTGGACCGTTTCAAATATGTCAATGATTCGCTGGGCCACTCGTTCGGCGACCGGCTGCTGCGGGAAGTGTCGGCACGCCTGGTCAGATGCGTGCGTGAGGCCGACACGGTGAGCCGGCAGGGCGGCGACGAGTTCGTCATCATCCTTACCGACATCGGCAACGCGGAGCGGGCGGCTCACGTGGCCGAAACCATTCTCCGCGCTGTGGAGCAGGAATACGCGCTGGACGAGCACCAGCTGCATATCTCCACCTCGATCGGCATTGCCATGTATCCGGCCGACGGCGCCGACATCGATACCCTGCTCAAGCACGCCGATGTCGCCATGTACCACGCCAAGCAGGATGGACGGAATAACTGCCAGTTCTTCAGCAGCGAAATGAATGCGCGCGTCGTGGAGCGGGCCGGCATCGAGAATGGCCTGCGGCGGGCCGTGGCGGAGCAGCAGTTCGAGCTGGTGTTCCAGCCGGAAGTGGAGATCGCCTCCAATACCGTGATCGGCATGGAAGCGCTGTTGCGCTGGCGCCATCCTGAACTGGGCCTGCTGCTGCCGGAGCGCTTTATCGATGTCGCGCAGGAAGCGGGGCTGATGATCGCCATCGGCAACTGGGTGCTGCAGGAGGCTTGCCGGCAGGCGCAGGTCTGGCATGAGCAGGGCAGGCTGCTGATTGTGTCAGTGAACCTGTCGCGCGCCCAGTTCACGCACAAGGGGCTGCTGGACAGTGTGGGCGATGCGCTGGCGGCATCCGGTCTGGCTGCTGGCTGCCTGGAGCTGGAACTGACCGAGAACATTCTGCAAGACGGCGGTCCTCGCGTAACCGAAACGCTGGCGGCCCTGCACAAACTGGGTGTGCGCTTATCGCTGGACGATTTCGGCACCGGCTATTCGCGGCTTGGCCAGTTGAAGGACTATCCGATCGACCAGCTGAAGATTGCGCAAGTTTTCATGAATGGCGGCACGGATACCACGGCCATCCGCACCATCATCGCGATGGCGCGCAGCATGCACATGACGGTGATTGCCGAAGGCGTAGAGACGAACGAACAGCTGGAGCTATTGCGTGCACTGGGCTGCGACCGGTATCAGGGCTTTCTGGCCGATGCCACGCTCAGCGCAGCCGTAGGGCGGGTCATTGACCCGCCGAAAGTGGCCGAAGCCGCAAGCGCACCAGCACCTGGCCATGATCCGACACTTCCGGCCGTTCCTGCCGCAGATGGTCGTTAAAGTAGGAGACATCCACCACCTCGCCGATTGCGCGCGGCGAGGCCGGATTGAACTCCTCCGACACCAGTACGTGATCGATGGTCGAGTAATGCCCCTCATGGATGCTGGTATAGCCCACGTGCCGCAAATGGTCCTGGCGCAGCTGGATCTGATTGGCGTCGTACATGCGGCCGCGGCGTTCCTCGGTGCCGAGGATGCTGGCGCCGTTGCCCAGGACGATGGTAGTGGTCACGGCATCGGCCGTATCGTTGAAGTCGCCCAGCACGATGCAGGGGCGGCGCGTTTCGCGCATCATTTTGCTGAGCAGCACGCGCAGCGCCACCGCTTCCGTACCGCGCCACACGAGCGAGCGCAGGCTGGCCATCGCGTAGTGCAGGGGATCGTCGCCATCATCGCCGGAACGGTAGTCGGGACGACGCGACTTCAGGTGCACCACGATCACATCGATCACATGCTCGCCGGGCAGCACCACCCGTGCGTGTAGGGGCGCCCGTGCGAAGCGGGCCTCCGGGCCGTTGACATCGTTGGACACATCTTCCGGAAAATTGGCATAGACAACCGGCTCGCCCGCCAGCGGCAGACGGGACACCAGGGCCACATTGGGCGTCAGGCGATCGGCTTGCGGATCTGGATCGAAACCGGCGTGGATGGCCTCGCGGTATTTGTGGGTGCGGGACAGGACATCGCGCAGCGCCTCCTGGGAGAAGATTTCCTGGAAGCCGATCACGTCGGCATCGAGCTGATCCAGCTGCTGGGCGGTCCAGTTCGCCTTGGCTTCGTATTCGGCCTCCGTCAGAGGCAGCAGATTGTCGTACAATTTTGCGCCCGGCGGGGCGAGGTTGCAGACATTGAAAGTGGCAAAGCGAATTTCTTGCTGCATAATGAGAAACTCCTTCCTGAGCACTTAGCGTATCACGGCATGGCAAAAAAAGAGCACATTTCAGAAACCCCGGCGACAGCTTTACTGCGCAAGCACAAGGTCCCGTTCACCGAACACCCTTACGAATACGAAGAACATGGCGGCACCACCGTATCCGCGCGCGAACTGGGCGTGGACGAACACCATGTCGTGAAAACGCTGGTGATGCAGGATGAAGCAGCTAAACCTTTAATTGTGCTGATGCATGGGGATTGCAAGGTCTCCACGAAAAACCTGGCGCGCAATATCGGCTGCAAATCGGTGGAGCCGTGCAAGCCGGAAGTGGCGCAGCGCCATTCCGGCTATATGGTGGGCGGCACCTCGCCGTTCGGCACCAAGAAAGCAATGCCGGTGTACGTCGAGGAAAGCATCCTCGGGCTGGAAACGATTTATATCAATGGCGGACGGCGCGGCTTCCTGATCGGCATCCAGCCGCAGGTGCTGAGCGAGGTGCTGGGCGCCAAACCCGTGAATTGCGCGCTGGCCGATTGACCGGTATAGTCACCGCCGGCACTTAAATGGGGACGTAACACATTTAAAAAGACAAATGTGTTACGTCCCCATTTAAGTGCAATATAAATAAAACAACTCAGGGGAATCATGAATACTGTCCTGCTCACCATCGCTGCCTATCTGATCGGCTCGATTTCTTTCGCCGTCGTGGTCAGCAAGTTCTACGGCCTGGCGGACCCGCGTTCCTACGGCTCGGGCAATCCTGGCGCCACCAACGTCTTGCGTAGTGGTAATAAAGGCGCGGCGATCTGGACGCTGATTGGCGACGCCTTCAAAGGCTGGATCGCCGTCTTCCTGACCATCCACTTCGCCGACCAGCTGGGCGCCGGCGACAGCACCATCGCGCTGGTAGCGATTGCCGTCTTCATCGGCCACCTGTGGCCCGTATTCTTCAAGTTCAAAGGCGGCAAGGGCGTGGCGACCGCCGCGGGCGTGCTGCTGGCGCTGAATATCTGGCTGGGCGTGGCGACGCTGGTAACCTGGCTGGTGGTGGCGTACGCCTTCCGCTACTCCTCGCTAGCCGCGCTGGTGGCGTCCATCTTCGCGCCTTTCTACTACGGCCTGCTGTTCGGCGCCGATCCGCAAATGGCGGCGGTGGTGGTGATGAGCGGCCTGCTGATCTGGCGCCATGCCAAGAACATCGGCAATCTGATGGCCGGCAAGGAAAGCCGCATCGGTTCCAAGTCGAAAAAGAAGGCCTGACAGCGCCGATTTCTTCTTCATGCGAAAATGCCAGCTTCGTGACACATGGAGCTGGCAATGAGCACTCCCCTCCGCATTGATTTCGTATCCGACGTTTCCTGCCCCTGGTGCGCCATCGGGCTGCACTCCCTGGAAACGGCACTCAATCGCCTCGGCAGCACCGTCAAAGCCGACATCCATTTCCAGCCTTTCGAACTGAATCCCGCCATGGGACCGGAAGGGCAGGACATCACCGAACACATCCAGCAGAAGTACGGCGCGACGCCAGCCCAGCAGGAACAATCGCGCGAGATGATCCGCCAGCGCGGCGCCGACGTCGGCTTTGAATTCGCTCTGGGCGCGCGCACCCGCATCTACAACACCTTCGACGCCCACCGTTTGCTGCACTGGGCCGGCGAACAGGGCAAGCAGAGCGAGCTGAAGCATGCGCTGCTGTCCACCTACTTCACCAAGGGCGAAGACCCGAGCAACCGCGACATTCTGATCCGCGTGGCAGGGGAAGCGGGACTGGACCAGGAAGCCGCCACCGAAGTGCTGTCGTCCAACCGTTATGCCGAGGAAGTGCGGGAAGCCGAGCGTTTCTACCAGCGCAACGGCATCCACTCGGTTCCTGCGATCATCATCAACGAACGGCATTTGATTTCTGGCGGGCAACCGCCGGAAGCCTTCGAGCAGGCACTGAAACAAATAGTGGCGATGAAATAATAGGTCTTATCTCGGTTACAACCTCTCCCGTTTGCTATACACTGCAAGATGTAGCACCAGCAGCTCAAGGCAAACACTAGAAGCGCGACAACGCTACACACGGGAGAGGGCTCATGTCAGCCGCAGAACAGATCTTTTCGCACTCGTTTCCACTGCCGATGGACGACAAGCACCGTCTGGCCGCCTTGCACCGCTATGAAGCGCTGGACGCGCCAAATACCGAAGACTTCACCTTCCTTACCGAGCTGGCCGCCAAGGTCTGCGACGTGCCTTACGCCTTCATCACCCTGATCGACGCCGACCAGGCCTACGTGAAATCCTTCACCGGGCTGGAACTGGGCAACCTGCCGCGCGGCCAGTGCTATTGCTCGCTGGCGGTGCTGGGCGACGAGGCCACTGAAATCTGCGACCTGACGAAGGATGCGCGCACTTCCAGGATGCCGCTGACGACGGAAGCGCCCTTCATGCGCATGTACAGCAGCGTGCCGCTAACGTCCAGCGACGGCTACGCCATCGGCACGTTGTGCGTGATGAATACCAAGACAGGTTGCCTGTCCACCAGCCAGCGCGACATGCTGCGCCGCCTGGCGCGCCAGGTCATGGCCCTGATCGAGCTGCGCGCCAATGAAAAAGCGCTGAAAGAATCGATGCGCGAGCTGGAAATGCTGGCCACGACCGATGAGCTGACCGGCCTGCACAACCGCCGCTCGCTGATGAACCGCTTGAAATTCGAAGTCGCCCGCACGCGCCGTTTCCGCACGCCGCTGTCGGCGGTGATGGTCGATCTGGACCACTTCAAGCAGGTCAACGACCGTCACGGCCACATGATCGGCGACGAGGTGCTGAGCGCTGTCGGCAAACTGATTCGCGAAAATGTGCGGGTGATCGACGTCGCCGGCAGGTACGGTGGCGAAGAATTGTGTATCCTTCTGCCCAACACGCCGCTGGAAGGCGCGCGCAAGTTTGCGGAAACGCTGCGTGGACGAATTGAGGCGCAGATGCACATGGATGGCAACCGTAGAGTTCCGGTCACGGCCAGCCTGGGCATCGGCTCCTTCAACCATATGGACATCGACGACGCCGACAGCCTGCTGCGCCAGGCCGACGCCGCCTTGTACCGTGCCAAGCAGAACGGCCGCAATAGGGTAGAAGGCTGAAACGAACGGAGAATTTTGAAATGCCTAAGGCAACATGGAATGGCGTAGTGATCGCCGAAGCAGCATCCGACGAAGTTGAAATCGTCGAGCACAATGTGTACTTCCCGCCGGAGCGGGTCAACAAGGAATTCCTGCAGGACAGCGCCCACACCACCATGTGTCCGTGGAAGGGCGTCGCCAGCTACTACAACGTGGTGGTGGACGGCCAGGTGAACGGCAACGCCGCCTGGTACTACCCAACCCCATCTGAAGCCGCCAAGGGATTGAAAAACCGCATCGCCTTCTGGCACGGCGTGGAAGTTCAGCACTAGTGCGTGGATAACATCACCCATTCAGTCGTCGGCCTCGGCGTCGGCGAGCTGATTCAACGCAGCCTGCCTCCCGAGGCAGGCGACGCGCGCCAGAAGACCCGCCACCGCCTGCTGCTGACCGCCTGCGCGGCGGCCAGCAATTTCCCCGATCTCGATCTCGTCCTGACGCACCAGCTGCCGCCACCGCTCGGCTATCTGCTGCATCATCGCGGCCACACGCACACGCTGCTCTACCTTTTGCCGCAAGCCGTGCTGCTGCTGGCGGCGCTATGGCTGCTGTGGCCCAACGCCCGCGCGCTGCTGCGCGAAAGCCGCCATGCACGGCTTGGCCTGCTGCTGGCAACCGTCGCCGGCTTCCTGCTGCATATCTCGATGGACTTCCTGAATTCATACGGCGTCCATCCCTTCTATCCCTTCAACCCGAACTGGTATTACGGCGACGCCGTCTTCATCGTGGAGCCGGTGTTCTGGGTGGCGTTCGGCGTGCCGCTGGCGCTGTCGATCCACACGCGGGCGCGCTGGGTGCTGGTGTTCGGGCTATTTGCTGCACTGGCTTTCGTGACCGTGCATGGCTACCTTAGCTGGGGCTCATTCGAAGCGCTGGCCGCCCTGGGCGGCGCGATAGCGGCGCTGCGCCTGATGCATATGCACAGCCGGCGCGCGCTCGCCCTGGCGCTGGCGATATGCCTGGCCTTCGTTGGCGTTCAGGGCTACGCATCCTCGCTAGGCCGCGCGCAACTCACGCGCCACTTGCAGGCGCTCGACCCGGCATCGCGCGTAGTGGATATCGCGATGACTGCTTTCCCGGCGCAGCCTCTGTGCTGGGCCTTCGCTTCCGTGGAGAGCAACCAAGCTGCCGCCTCTTATCGACTGCGCCGCGGCATTATCAGCCTGGCGCCGGGCTGGCTGCCGGTCGCCGATTGCGCGCCCGCCTTGCAGGCACGTGGCGGCGATGAGCCGGCGCTGCGTGCTGGCGCTGATGGCGTCGCGCTGCAAAGCGACTGGCAGGGCAGCCTGACTACCTTGCGCACGCTCGCTGCGGGCAACTGCGAACTGAACGCCTGGCTGCGCTTCGCGCGCATCCCGCAGGTGGACGAGGAAGTCGCCAGCGACCAGCGCTTCGCCTCCACACCGCGCGGAAACTTCACCACCTTGGAGCTGGCGCAGTCGCGCGCATGTCCCGGCAACGTACCGCAATGGGGCATGCCACGCGCCGACCTGCTGGCCGGCGCGCAGCACTAGCTCAGGCGGCCTGCTTTACCGGATCGAAATCGGTGGACATCGCCACATCGATCCACTGCGCCATTTCCTGTTCCACCTGCTGGTTCTTGGCGCGCACGCGGGCCACGGTATCGCTGCCAAGTTGCAGGCGCACCGGCGGCTTCTCAGCATCGGCCAATTTCAGGATGGCCTTCGACAGCTTCTGCGGATCGCCCGGCTGCTGATGATTCGCGCCGGCCGCGAAGGTACGCATGGCGCCCACGGTTTCCGCGTAGTCCTCGATGCGCGCTGCCGTCTCGGTCAGCGACGTCGCATCCAGGAAGTCCGTGCGGAAGAAGCCCGGTTCGACCACGGTGGCATGGATGCCCAGCGGCGCCAGTTCCATCGACATCGCTTCGCTCAAGCCTTCCACGGCAAACTTGGTCGAACCGTACACGCCCCAGCCGTAGTAAGCGCTGTATCCGCCGACGGACGAGATATTCATCACGTGGCCGCTGCGCTGCTTGCGCATCACCGGCAGCACGGCGCGGGTCACGTTCAGCAGGCCAAACACATTGGTGTCATACAGCTTGCGCACTTCATCGGCCGACGACTCTTCCACCGCGCCGAGCAGGCCAAAACCAGCGTTATTAACCAGCACATCGATGCGGCCGAAGCGTTCCACCGCCTGCTGCGCGGCCACGATAGCTGCGGCTTCCCTGGTCACATCCAGCTGCACGGCCAGCAGATTGGGATGCGCGCCCAGTGCCTCGGTCACGCTTTCCGCCTTGCGGGCGGTGGCCACAACATAGTCGCCGCGCGCCAGTGCGTCGCGCGCAATCAGGGAACCGAAACCGCGGGAAGCGCCAGTGATGAACCAGACTTTCTTTGCCATGATGTTTCTCCTTCGAGAGATTGGTGATTTGGTGAAGGGAAGTGTAGGCGTGGAAGTGCTGCTACACTAGGCATAGGAAAGATGTTTGATTTTCACCTTTTGGTTGTAAATGGCTGGAATGGACAAAGCCCGCGTCATCACCATCTTCATCGGCGTCGTACAGGCCGGCAGCTTCAGCAAGGCGGCCGTGGAGGCGGGGCTGTCCGCGCAAGCCGTCAGCAAAGCCATGCGCCAGCTGGAGGACCACCTCGGCGTGCGCCTGTTCCACCGCACCACGCGCAGCCTGAGTCTGACGGAGGAAGGCCAACGCCTGTTCGAGCTGTCCACGCCCGGCTTGCGCCTGCTGGACGAGGCCTTCGACCAGGTGCAGAACAGCCGCGAGGCCGTGGAAGGCCTGATCCGCATTTCCGCCGCGACCTCGCTGGGCACCATCGTACTCACGCCGCTGATTGCCGAATTCCAGCAGCGATACCCCAGCGCGCATTTCGACCTGCTGCTGAACGACCAGTTCACGGACATGATCTCGTCCAAGATCGACGTCGGCTTCCGTGCCGGTAATCCGCCTGAGCGCAACCTGGTTGCGCGCCACATCGGCGACCTGGCGCTGGCCATCTGCGCATCGCCCGATTACGTTGAGCGCCACGGGGCGCCAAAGAATATCCACGAGCTGCAGAAGCACCGCTGCACCGGCTTCCGCCAGCCCAATACCGGCCGCCTGATTCCATGGGAGCTGAAAGGCGAGGGCGGCACCATCTATCAGGACGTGCCCTGTGTCGCCAGCTTCAACACTGCCGAAAGCGAAGTCGAAGCCGTGCGCGCGGGCGTCGGCATTGGCCAGCTCGCGGTCTACATGCTAGGTGACGACCTCGAACAAGGCCGCCTGCTCCATCTGCTGCCGCAGCAGCTTGGTTCCGGTGGCGGGGTGTACATGTACTACGCCCAGCGCACACGCATGCCGCTGCGTGTGCGACACTTCATCGACTTTGTGGCCGAGCGCGCGCCGGCCTACTTTCCCAAGCCGCGCAAAGCGAGATAGAACATGGACCGCCTTTACCTGATGACCGTCTTTGTCGCCGTCGCCGAAGAGCAGGGCTTTGCATCCGGCGCGCGCCGCCTGGGCATGTCGCCGCCCGCCGTCACGCGCGCCATCGCCGCGCTGGAGGAACGTCTGGCCGTCAAGCTGCTGGACCGCACCACGCGCCATGTGCGCGTCACCGAAGCAGGCCAGCGCTATCTGGACGACGCGCGCCGCATCATCGCCGAGATGGACGAAGCCGACGAAGCAGTCCAGGGCATCAACGCCGCGCCGCGCGGACACCTGATGGTGACGGCGCCCATGCTGTTCGGCCGCATGTACGTCATGCCCGGCATCGTCGACTTCCTGCAGCGCTATCCGGGCATGGAGGTAAGCACTTTATTTGTGGATCGCGTCACGAGCCTTCTGGAAGAGGGCATCGACGTTGGCGTGCGCATTGGCGAGTTGCCGGATTCGACGCTGCGCGCCACACGCGTGGGCGAAGTGCGGCGCGTGGTGGTCGCATCGCCGCAATACCTGGCGCAGCATGGCGCACCTGGCACGCCGCAGGACCTGATGCATCACGTGGTCGTGTCGTCATCCGGATCGAGCACGCCGCCGGACTGGCGCTTTGTCGATCAGGGCCGCCTGATCTCGCAGCGTCCGAGCGCGCGCCTGAATGTGAATACCAACGACGCGGCCATTGAGGCGGTGAAGCGCGGCTTCGGCATCGCACGCCTGCTGTCGTATCAGGCATCGGCGCTGCTGGCCTCCGGTGAGCTGCAACTGGTGCTTGACGATTACGCTACACCCCCGGTACCGATCCATATCGTGCATCGCGATGCGCGCCAGGGCTCCGCGCGCGTGCGGGCCTTTGTTGATTTGATGGTGGTGCGCCTCCGCGCGGAGCCTGGCCTGCACCCGCTTGGTGCGCTGCACAAATCCAGTGCCTGAAATTCACTCCTGATCTGTCTTCCACCCTGCGAATGCGCTGGCACGCTGCTTGCACATACAACCGTGAGGCTGGCGTCCGCCGGCCATTCGCTACGGGGACAACGGAAGATGGACGACAGATTCAGCCTGACCCGCCGCGCCTTGCTCAAGGCCGGCGCCGCCACCGCATTGACAGGACTCGCGACGCAGGGCGTCTGGGCCGCAGGCTCGGACAAGCCTGAGAAAGAGGAGGTCAAAGTCGGCTTCATTCCCCTGACCGATTGCGCGTCGGTGGTGATGGCGTCCGTTCTGGGCTTCGACAAAAAATACGGCATCAAGATCATCCCAAGCAAGGAAGCCTCATGGCCTGCTGTGCGCGACAAGCTGGTGAACGGCGAACTCGATGCATCGCACGTGCTGTATGGCCTGGTGTACGGTGTGCACCTCGGCGTGGGCGGCCCGAAGAAGGACATGGCCGTGCTGATGAACCTGAACCACAATGGCCAGGCGATCACCC
The DNA here is from genome assembly GCF_052114165.1 of Pseudoduganella sp. RAF19. Taxonomy (NCBI): domain Bacteria; kingdom Pseudomonadati; phylum Pseudomonadota; class Betaproteobacteria; order Burkholderiales; family Oxalobacteraceae; genus Pseudoduganella; species Pseudoduganella sp. RAF19. Next base: position 228,508 of record NZ_JBFREF010000007.1, read on the forward strand.
TGTCCAAAAAGCTTGCAGATAAAGGCGGTGTTGACGGTGCCTCGCTGGCGAAGCTGATGAAGAGCGATCCGCGCGAATACACTTTTGCGCAGACTTTCCCCACCGGTACGCATGCAATGTGGCTGTACTACTGGCTGGCGGCCTACGGCATCAATCCGATGAAAGACGCAAAGATGATCACCGTGCCGCCGCCGCAGATGGTGGCCAATATGCGTATCGGGAATATGGATGGCTACTGCGTGGGCGAGCCATGGAATCACCGTGCCATTGCCGACGGCATCGGCATCACGGCCACCACCACGCAGGACATCTGGCGCGACCATCCCGAAAAGGTGTTGGGCACCAGCGCCGAATGGGTGAAGAAATATCCGAATACTGCGCGGGCGCTGGTGGCAGCGATTCTCGATGCCGGCCGCTGGATTGACGCTTCGCTGTCCAACAAGGTGAAGATGGCCGATACCATCGCCGACAAATCGTATGTGAATACCTCGGTCGACGTGATCGGCCAGCGTATCCTGGGCCGCTACCAGAATGGCCTGGGCAAGACCTGGGACGATCCGAACTACATGAAGTTCTTCAATGACGGTGCGGTGAACTTCCCCTATCTGTCGGACGGCATGTGGTTCCTCACGCAGCAGAAGCGCTGGGGACTGCTGAAGAGCGATCCGGACTATCTGGCTGTCGCCACGCAGATCAACCAGATCGATTTGTACAGGGACGCGGCGTCGCTGGCCAAAGTGAGCGTTCCGAAATCTCCGCTGCGCACGGTGAAGATGATCGACGGTGCGGTGTGGGATGGCAAGAACCCCAAGGCTTATGCCGATTCCTTCAAGATCAGGGTATAGGAGATTACGATGAGCGCCATCCTTAATCGCGCCGCTGACGGTGCGCCTGCAGCAGTAGGCGCTGCTGCGCCGGCGCCGGCGCCGTCGCTGCCGGCGGCAGCCAATGACGCAGCGCTGTCCACCCGGAGCGCGCGCATCGCCGCCAAAGGCGTCAATCTCCGGCCATGGAGTGAGCGCATGCGGCCCTTCGCGCTGAAAATTGTACCGCCACTGCTGGGACTTGGTTTGCTGCTGCTGGTATGGCAGATTCTGGCCGCGCAGAACAGCGCTTTTCCGACGCCGCTGGCAACCTGGCGTGAGGCGGTGAACCTGTTCTCCGATCCCTTCTACCGCAAGGGGCCGAACGATCAGGGCATAGGCTGGAACGTCCTTGCCTCGTTGCGGCGCGTGGCACTGGGATTCGGACTCGCTGCGGCAGTGGGCATCCCGCTCGGTTTCATCATCGGACGATTTCAGTTCGTGTTTGGCATGTTCAGCCCGATCGTCAGCTTGCTGAAACCCGTATCGCCATTGGCCTGGCTGCCGATCGGGCTGCTGGTGTTCAAGGCTGCCGATCCTGCTGCGGTCTGGGCCATCTTCATCTGTTCGATCTGGCCGATGATCGTCAACACGGCGGTGGGTGTGCAGCGTGTGCCGCAGGATTACCTGAACGTGGCGCGCGTGCTGAATCTCAGCGAATGGAAGGTCATGACCAAGATCCTCCTGCCGGCTGTGCTGCCGTACATGCTGACCGGCGTACGTCTGGCTATCGGCACGGCGTGGCTGGTGATCGTCGCTGCCGAAATGCTGACGGGTGGCGTGGGTATCGGCTTCTGGGTGTGGGACGAGTGGAACAATATGAACGTGCCGCACATCCTGATCGCCATCGGCGTGATCGGCGTGGTCGGCTTGCTGCTGGAAGTGGCGCTGGTGACGCTGGCCAAAGCCGTGACTTACGAGGAGAAATGAGATGGGCAAGTTCATCGACATCAGCAGCGTGGAAATGATGTTCGGCCGCTTCCACGCGCTGAGCAATGTGCAGTTGACGGTGGAGCAGGGCGAATTCATCACGCTGATCGGCCATTCCGGCTGCGGCAAATCCACGCTGCTGAACCTCATCGCGGGACTGGCCAGGCCAAGCGCGGGCGCCCTGATTTGTGCCGGACGCGAAATCAATGGCCCTTCGCCAGAGCGCGCCGTGGTATTTCAGAATCACTCGCTGCTGCCGTGGCTGACCTGCTTCGAGAATGTCTATCTGGCAGTAGAGCGTGTCTTCGGCGCAAAGGAATCGCGCAATCAGCTGGACGAGCGCACCTGGGATGCGCTGGATCTGGTGGGGCTTACCGCATCCGGTGGCAAGCGCCCTAACGAGATCTCGGGCGGCATGAAGCAGCGTGTAGGCATTGCGCGTGCGCTGTCGATGGAACCCAAGGTGCTGCTGATGGATGAACCTTTCGGCGCGCTGGATGCGTTGACCCGCGCGCATTTGCAGGATGAACTGATGCGCATCGTGGCGCGCACCGGCGCTACGGTGGTGATGGTGACGCACGACGTGGATGAGGCGGTACTGCTGTCCGACCGCATCGTGATGATGACCAATGGTCCGGCTGCCACCGTTGGCGGCATCGTGCAGGTGCGGCTGGAGCGTCCACGCGACCGTCTGGCGCTGGCGCAGGACCCGCTCTACATTGACTATCGGACAAGCGTGCTGGAGTTCCTGTATCACCGCCAGGGGCGGCCCGCCCAAAAAGCCGCATGATGGTTGTCGGGTGGAAACAACAGAAGTGTGGCCTAAGCGCGGCGCTTGCTGCTAAATTGTGGTCTATACAAATGGAGACAAGAGAATGGCCACCGAAGTACCGAAAGTAGCATCGCAGCAGCAACCGGCTGAATACAAGGAAAAACCGCGCCGCACCGAGCGCGTGGAATCCATCATCGACCTGCGCCACAAAGGCGTCCGCACCGGCGTCGCTGCCGGTGGACTATTGGCACTGGTCGGGCTGGCAGCCGTTCTGCTGAATTAAACGATGCGCAGTTCGTCCAGCGGCCAGCGCGGACGGACATTGAAGGCATACTCCCGCTGCGCCGCCTGAGGATTGATCTTCAGGCGCATGGCGCCGGCGAAGGCGATCATTGCGCCGTTATCGGTGCAGAATTCCAGCTCCGGGTAGTACACCTTGAACTTCTTCTTTGCCGCCGCTGCGTTCAGCGACGCACGCAGCTGAGCGTTCGCGCCCACACCACCCGCAATCACCAGACGCTTCAAGCCGGTCTGCTTCAGGGCAGCCAGGCACTTCGCGGTCAGCACATCCACGATCGCGTCCACGAAACCGCGCGCGATATTGGCCTTGTCCTGCTCGCAGACATTGGCGGCGCCTTCGCTCTTCTTCACCACCGTCAGCACGGCCGTCTTCAGACCGGAGAAGCTGAAGTTGAGGTCTTTCGAGTGCAGCATGGGGCGCGGCAGCTTGTAGGCTTCCGGATCGCCGAATTCGGCCAGGCGCGAAATCGCAGGACCGCCCGGATAACCGAGGCCCAGCAGCTTGGCGGATTTGTCGAAGGCTTCACCGGCAGCGTCATCCAGCGTTTCGCCCAGCAGCTCGTATTGGCCGACGCCATCCACGCGCATCAGCTGCGTGTGGCCGCCGGATACCAGCAGCGCCACGAAAGGGAACTCGGGCGGTTCGGACGCCAGCAGCGGCGACAGCAGGTGGCCTTCCAGATGATGCACACCCAGCACGGGCTTATCCAGCGCCATGCCCAGGCTGCAGGCGATCGACGAGCCGACCAGCAGCGCGCCCGCCAGGCCGGGGCCTTGCGTGTAGGCGATGGCATCGACCTGCGCCGGCTTCATGCCTGCTTTGTTCAGCACCTGTTCCAGCAGCGGGATGGCGCGGCGGATATGGTCGCGCGACGCCAGTTCCGGCACCACGCCGCCGTATTCCTCGTGCATCGCCACCTGCGAGTGCAGGGCGTGCGACAGCAGGCCGCGGTCCGTGTCATACAGAGCCAGGCCGGTTTCGTCACAGGAGGATTCAACGCCGAGAACGATCATGGAATTGCCGAAAAAGTGTCAGGGGAATCTGCTATTTTACCTTGCCTTTATTTGTATACGTGTATACAGTTAACCCATGACACGACTTCCTCCTCCCCGGGCCCAAGGCGGGCCGACCATACTGGCTGCGCTGCGCGCATCCATCATCAGCGGCGCGCTGGCGCCGGGTGTGCTGCTGCGCCAGACTGAGTTGGCCGAAGAATTCGGCACCAGCCGCATTCCCGTGCGCGAAGCCTTGAACTCGCTGCAAGCCGAGGGACTGGTTCAGATCGAGCCCAACCGTGGCGCCTACGTCACCACGCTGACCGCCGATGAGCTGCGTGAAATCTTCGACCTGCGCGTACTGTTGGAAACCGACGCGCTGCGCCGCGCCGTGCCGCTGCACAGCGAACGCACCCTGCGCCGTGTGGAAGCGATCCAGCACGAGCTGGATGCGGAAACAGTGCCTGCGGAATGGGTGCGTCTGGACCGCGCCTTTCACGACGCGCTGTATGAGCCGAGCGGCCGTCCACGCACGCTGCAAATGATTGCCGCGCTGCGCGACAGCGTGCAGCGCTTCTATCTCGCCCACCTGGGACCGGATGCGCGCCGCCCCGGCTGGAACGACGAGCACCATGGCCTGATTGCGCAAGTACGCGCGGGCGATGTTGACGCTGCGTGCGCCACGCTGACGGAGCACCTGCGCCACACCGAAGAAATCTCACTGAAGGAGCTATAGATGTCGATTCACACTGCCGAAATCGCGTGGCACCGCCACGATGCCGCCTTTACCGACAAGCGCTACAGCCGTTTGCACAAATGGACCTTCGATGGCGGCGCTGTGGTGCCGGGATCGAGCTCGCCGCACGTGGTGCGTGTGCCGTTCAGCGAACCGTCCGCGGTCGATCCGGAGGAAGCGTATGTGGCGGCTTTATCCAGCTGCCATATGCTGTGGTTCCTCGACATTGCGGCGCGCGAAGGCTATGTCATCGACAGCTACGTGGACCAGGCCGAGGGCCTGATGGCGAAAAATGAAGAAGGGAAGGACGCGGTCACCGTTGTGTCGCTGAAACCGATGGTCGCCTTCAGCGGCGACAAAGTGCCGACCGATACGGCGCTGGAACACCTGCATCACACGGCGCACGAGAGCTGCTTCCTTGCCAGCTCCGTGCGCACGCGGATTGAGGTGCAGGGCAGCTGGACTTACTGAGGACGGCCGCGCAGTTCGCGGTCGGCATCCTTCAGCATCTTCACAGTGGTTTCCCAGTCGATGCAGCCGTCGGTCACCGAGCAGCCGTACTTCAGCTCAGACAGATTGGCCGGGATCTTCTGGTTGCCGCCAACGATGTTCGACTCGATCATCACGCCTACCAGCGACTTATTGCCGTGCACGATCTGGTTGACCACATCGGTCATCACCAGCGGCTGCAGTTCCGGCTTCTTGTAGCTGTTGGCGTGCGAGCAGTCGACCACGATGTTGGCAGGCAGCTTGGCCTTTTCCAGCGCCTGTTCCGCGATGGTCACCGACACCGAATCGTAATTCGGACGGCCATCGCCGCCGCGCAGCACCACGTGGCCGTGGCGATTGCCGCGCGTACGCACGATGGACACCGAGCCCTGGCTGTTAATGCCCAGGAAAGCGTGCGGATTCGAGGCCGACATGATCGCGTTGATCGCGATGGTGATGTCGCCGTCGGTGCCGTTCTTGAAGCCCACAGGAGTCGACAGGCCGGACGACATTTCGCGGTGGGTTTGCGATTCGGTGGTGCGGGCGCCGATGGCGGTCCAGGCGATCAGGTCACCCAGATACTGCGGTGAGATCGGGTCCAGCGCTTCGGTTGCTGTAGGCAGGCCCAGTTCGCAGACATCCAGCAGGAACTGGCGGGCGCGCTCCATGCCGACATCGACGCGGAAGGAATCGTCCATGAACGGATCGTTGATATAACCCTTCCAGCCCGTCGTAGTGCGTGGCTTCTCGAAATACACGCGCATCACCAGCAGCATGGTTTCCTTCACTTCCTCCTGCAGCGCCTTCAGGCGGCGCGCATAGTCCAGGCCCGCGACCGGGTCGTGAATGGAGCAGGGGCCGACGACGACGAACAGGCGCTTATCCTTGCGGTCCAGGATATTGCGCAGGTCCTCGCGGCCCTTGGTGACGGTGGCGGAAGCGGCATCGGTCAACGGCAGCTTCGCGTGCAGGGCCTCAGGCGTAGGCATGGACGCGAAGGAGGTGACGTTAATATTTTCAAGGTCTTGTGCAATCATGATGAGTCTGCTTCAGGCGTTATTTTCTCTTGGGGATCATGTAGTGTAGCCGAAATGCCGTAAACTGGCAGGCATGACAACTTCCACCCCATTCCCAACGGCCCATTTCATCAAAGAGATCGGCCGCGGCGCGCACGGCGCCCGTAGCATGAGCCGCGACGAGGCGCGCGAGCTGTGGACGGCCATTCTCGACGGCCGCGTATCCGACCTTGAGCTCGGTGGCATTCTGCTATCGATGAGGATCAAAGGCGAGTCGGTGGAAGAGCTGGAAGGATTTCTTGAAGCGTCCGAGGCGTCGTTCCCTGCCTTGCGTGCGCCGTCGGGAGAATATGCGCCGGTGGTCATCCCCAGCTACAACGGTGCACGCAAGCTGCCGAATCTGACGGCCCTGCTGGCGCTGCTGCTGGCGCGCGAAGGCGTGCCGGTGCTGGTGCACGGCGTGGCGCATGATGTGGGGCGGGTGGCGACGGCGGAAGTATTTGAGGCCTTGGGCGTACGCGCTGCGGCGTCACCTGCCGAGGCCGAAGTTGCGCTGGCTGATGGGCATGTGTCATTCATTACGATCGACACGCTGGCGCCGCGGCTGGCGTGGATGCTGTCGCTGCGCCGGATTCTTGGCGTGCGCAACTCGACGCACACGCTGGTAAAGATCATGCAGCCGTTCGAGGGGGCGGCTTTGCGGCTGGTGTCGTACACGCATCCTGAATATCTGGAAACGCTGGGCGAATACTTCCAGAAAGCCGCGCCGCCTGAACGTGGCGATGCCTTCCTGATGCGCGGGACGGAAGGGGAGACGGTCGCCAATGCCAACAAGGCGCAGAAGATCGACTGGTTCCACGGCGGCGAGCGGACGGTGCTGGTCGAAAAGCAGATCCTGGTCGAAACGCTGCCCGCGCTGCCTGAAGACAAAAGCGCCGCATCAACCGCCGCATGGATTGAATCGGTCCTACGCGGCGAAATTCCGGTGCCCGACTCGATCGTGCAGCAAGTCGCCCACTGCAAAGAAGTCTCCCGCCGCCTCCGCTAACACATGTGGGCCCGCTAACACCATGGGGTCAGATCCGACATTCGGACATTTTGAATTCTCCCTATGGCGAACTTAGGGAATTTCTATTCGCGTTAGCTCATTAGGCGCGTTTGATGCCATTTCTGGTGGGGCGCAGCGTGTCGGAGAGGTGGAGTTTCGCGAAATTGTCCGAATGTCGGATCTGACCCCAAGGTTCATGTTTTAGTAGAATAATGGGTTTGGGTTGGCGTGAGGGTGCGATGCAGGTGGATGTGGCGGTGATTGGCGCGGGCGCGGCGGGGATGATGTGCGCGGCGACGGCGGCGCAGCGCGGGAAGCGCGTCGTGCTGATCGACCATGCGGAGAAGCTGGCGGAGAAGATCCGTATCTCCGGCGGTGGCCGCTGTAATTTCACCAATATTAATGCGGGTCCCGCTAATTTTTTGTCGGAGAATCCGCACTTTGCCAAGAGCGCTCTGTCGCGCTTTACGCCCCATGATTTCCTGGCGCTGGTGAAGAAGTACCGCATCGCTTTCCACGAAAAACACAAAGGCCAGCTCTTCTGCGACGATTCCGCCGAACAGATCATCAATATGCTGCGCGCCGAGTGCGATAACGGTGGCGTGCAGTGGCGCATGCCGAGCAAGGTGCAGTCCGTGCAGCAAAACGCGGCGGGCTTCCATCTGCAGACCGAGCATGGCGACATCCACGCCGCAGCCGTCGTGATCGCTACCGGCGGCCTGTCCATCCCCAAGATCGGCGCCACCGATTTCGGCTACCGCGTCGCCAAGCAGTTCGGCCTCAAGCTGGTCGATCCACGCCCCGCGCTGGTCCCGCTCACCTTCGACGAGAACGAGTGGAAGCCTTTCGTCCCCCTGGCCGGCGTGTCGCTGGAAGTGGATGTGGAAACCGGCTCGCTGAAAGGCCGCAATGCCACCGGCGCGCGCTTCCGCGAGGACTTGCTATTCACGCACCGTGGCCTGTCCGGCCCCGCCATCCTGCAGATTTCGAGCTTCTGGCAGCCGAATACGCCGATTGTCATCAATCTGCTGCCGGAATTGGATCTGGCGCAGACGCTCATCGAAGGCAAGTCCACCATCAAGAAGCAGCTGGGTAATGTGCTGTCCCAATACCTGCCATCGCGACTGGCCGAGGGGCTGCTGCAGGCGCACGGTTATGCGCACGATGCGCGCATTGCCGACATGCCCGACGCCAAATTGCGCAAGCTCGGCGAACTCATCAACCGCTGGACCATCACCCCCAATGGTTCCGAAGGCTACCGCAAGGCCGAGGTCACCAGAGGTGGCGTCGACACCAAAGAACTGTCCCAGCAATCGATGATGGTGAACAAGGTTCCCGGCCTGTATTTCATCGGCGAAACGGTGGATGTAACCGGCTGGTTGGGTGGCTACAACTTCCAGTGGGCATGGGCTTCCGGGGTGGCGGCCGGGCTGGCAATCTGATATCATTCACCTCCCGGCAATGCACTTTCGCCGGATCTATTGATGTTAGCGGGGCGGAAAGATTGCCCTTTAACAGACGTGGTATTCCTCCTGGAACCCGCCTGATGGGCCGGTTTAGCGTCCATTTGCTCTTCCATTTTTGGACAAAAGCTGCTAATATCGCTGTCTTCCTTAAACCCTAACGGTTTGAATTTTTACATGACCACTATTCGCCTTAAAGAAAACGAGCCGTTCGAAGTCGCTATGCGCCGCTTCAAGCGCACTATCGAAAAAACGGGTCTGCTGACCGAACTGCGCGCTCGTGAGTTCTACGAGAAGCCAACCGCTGAGCGTAAGCGCAAGCTGGCTGCCGCTGTTAAGCGTCACTACAAGCGTATCCGCAGCCAACAGCTGCCGAAGAAGCTGTACTAATTGCTCTAGCCGGCACGTCCGCACACGGCGCCAGTTCGCCACGGATGCGCCACGTGCCCAGAGTTTCCACCCGCTCCGGTTAGGCCGCAGCGGGTTTTCCTTTTTTACCGCACACTTTTTGAGGTTGCCATGAGTTTGAAAGCACAGATCACCGAAGACATGAAAGCCGCCATGCGCGCCAAAGAGTCGGGCAAGCTGGCCACCATCCGCCTGATCCTGGCTGAGATCAAGCGCAAGGAAGTGGACGAGCAGATCGAAGTCGACGATGCCCAGACCGTGGCCATCGTGGAAAAAATGATCAAGCAGCGCAAGGATTCCATCACCCAGTTCGAAGCCGGCGGCCGCGCCGACCTGGCTGATATCGAAAAGGCTGAGCTGGTTGTTCTGACCACCTACATGCCCGCCGGCCTGTCCGACGAGGAAATCGCGGCGGAAGTGAAGGCTGCTGTGGCCGAGTCCGGCGCGGCTGCGCCTGGCGACATGGGCAAGGTAATGGCTATTCTGAAGCCAAAACTCGCGGGCCGTGCCGATATGACCGTGGTGTCCGGCCTGGTGAAAAAAGCGCTGTCCCCGGCGTAACGGCACGGCGGGACGATGTCCCGCCCTACACGAGTCGCTATCGGGCATGTATGATGCAATGCCGCCGTAGGGCGGATCATTGATCCGCCGCTGTGTTGAGTTACATCAACCCATAGCCCTGCACCGCGGTATAGTCTGATCTGCAACAAAAGACCGTCAGCCAAGTGATTCCACAATCGTTCATTTCCGACCTGCTCAACCGCGTCGATATCGTCGATGTGGTGGGCCGCTATGTGCAACTGAAGAAGGGCGGGGCCAATTATCAGGGCCTGTGCCCCTTCCACAACGAAAAATCTCCCAGCTTTACGGTGAGCCCGACCAAGCAGTTCTATCACTGCTTCGGCTGCGGCGCCCACGGGACGGCGATCGGCTTCCTGATCGAATATTCCGGCATGGGCTTTGTCGATGCCGTGAAGGACCTGGCCCAGAATGTGGGCATGGTGGTCCCCGAGCAGGACGACAAGATCCCTCCGGCCCAGCGCGCCGCCCAGCAACAGCAGTCGATGGCTTTGTCCGAGGCCATGACCAAGGCCTGCGATTTCTACCGCGCCGAGCTGCGCAAGGCGCCCAACGCCATCCATTATCTGAAGGGCCGCGGCCTGACGGGGGAAGTGGCGGCCAAATTCGGCCTCGGCTATGCGCCGAATGGCTGGGATGGCTTGAAAGCCGTGTTTCCCGACTATGACTCCGCCACCCTGGTGGAAGCGGGTCTGATCATCCAGCAAGTGGATGAGGATGGCCGCAAAACCAAGCGCTATGACCGCTTCCGCGAGCGAGTGATGTTCCCGATCCGCAATACCAAGGGGCAGGTGATCGCCTTTGGTGGTCGCATCATGGAGCATGGTGAGCCAAAATACCTGAACTCCCCTGAAACGCCGCTATTTTCGAAGGGTTCGGAGCTGTACGGCCTGTTCGAAGCGCGCCAGGCGATCCGCGATGCGGGTTATGTGCTGGTGACCGAAGGCTATATGGACGTGGTGGCGCTGGCCCAGATGGGCTTCCCGCAAGCCGTGGCGACGCTCGGTACGGCCTGTACCACCACGCACGTGCAGAAACTGTTGCGCCAAACAGACAACGTGATCTTCAGTTTTGACGGCGACAAGGCCGGCCGCCGCGCTGCCCGGCGCGCGCTGGAAGCCTGTCTGCCCCATGTGTCGGACGACAAGACCATCAAATTCCTGTTCCTGCCGGCCGAGCACGACCCGGACAGCTATATCCGCGAATACGGTGCGCCGGCGTTCGAACAGCAGGTGCAGGAAGCGATGCCGCTGTCCCAGTTCCTGCTGCGCGAGGCGCAGGGCGAACACGACCTGAGCTCGCCGGAAGGCCGCGCCCGCGTGCAGTTTGACGCCAAACCCATGCTCCAGGCCATGCCGCCTACCTCGCTGCGTCTTCAGATCGTGCGCGGCCTGGCCACCATGACCCAGAGCACGCCGGGCGAGGTGGAAGGTCTGTTCGAGCTGGCCAAGCCGGTCGCGACGGCCAAGATCGCGCCGCCCAAGAGCCGCCGCGAGCAACCGGTAGGACTGGAATTGAAGCTGATCCGCGTCCTGATCTGCCACCCCTCACTGGCACTGATATTGGACGGCGACGCCCTCACCGCATTCAACCAGTTTGGCGCCGAGGCGGCCGAGCGGCTGGTACAGTTGGTTCAGCTGGCGCAATCGCTGGGTGAGCAGGGCACATTTGCCGTCCTGGCCCAGCAACTGAAGGAGTTGGGGCCGGATTACGACGGCATCATCGGCGAGATTGCGGCCGCCCATGAGCCTGAGCTGGAAGGCGAGCGCATCTGGCTATCGGCCACTGTGCGCCAATTGAAAGGTGATGCGTTAAAGAAGGAATTGGATCAGCTGTTTTCGACGGGTTTGTCTTCTGAGCAAATTGGTGTACGCTACCGCGAAATTACTGCCAAGCAAGATCAACTGCGGCGTGAAGCGGAGGCGGAATTAGCTGGGCGCTGACTCTTCGATTGCCCGCGCGCAAGGAACCCTGCCCGTCTGGTAATTGGAAAGTGCCGTGCTATAATAAAATGCTAAATATTGCAATATTTAGCGGTGCGATTTTTTTGTTTGTTTTCAGTAGGTTAGGCCCCATATGGGGCAGTAGTAGAGTTGCAGTGCCGGACCTGGTTGTCGGCAGGTTCGTGAACCTATCTAAACCGTTAAGCAAGTCGTTGTGAAATCGAAAGCGCCTGTGCCAACTAAGAAACCTGAAATCAAAGCGGCTGAAAAGCCCCGCAAAGTGACCGCCAAAGCCGCCAAAACGGCCGATAAACCGGAAACCCGCGTCAGCAAGGCGCCACCGGCGGTTAGTCAGACAACGGATGCGGCGGCATTGGCCGCGATCGACACCTCCGGCTACGTTTTGCCGACCGTGAAGGTGCCGGGGCGCCGTGGCCGCAAGCCAAAAGAATTTCAGCCGGAGAACGATGAAGTGGCGGCACTGAATGCCGTCGAGCGCGCTGAGCTCAAAGCCGTGGACAAGGCGAAAGCCAAGGACCGCAAGGCCAAGGAAAAAGCGCTGCTGAAAGACGCCTTCTCGTCCGACACCGAGGCTACCGAGGAAGAGCTCGAGCGCCGCCGGCAAAAACTGAAGACCCTGATCAAGTTCGGTAAGGAGCGTGGCTTCCTGACGTACGCCGAGATCAACGACCATCTGCCTGAGAACATCGTCGATCCGGAAGCGATCGAGGGCATTATCGGCACGTTCAACGATATGGGCATCGCCGTGTACGAACACGCGCCGGATGCCGAGACGCTGCTGCTGTCCGATAATGTCGCCACCGTGACCAGCGACGATGAAGCGGAAGCGGCCGCTGAAGCCGCGCTGTCCACCGTTGATTCCGATTTCGGCCGTACCACCGACCCTGTGCGTATGTATATGCGCGAGATGGGCTCGGTCGAACTGCTGACCCGCGAAGGCGAGATCGAAATCGCCAAGCGTATCGAAGACGGCCTGAAGGACATGATCCAGGCCATCTCCGCCTGCCCGGTGACGATTGCCGAGATCATTGCCACCTCCGACCGCATCCGCATGGACGAGATCAAGATCGACGAAATCGTCGACGGTCTGGTCGATGAGGAAGAGGACGGCACCCAGCAGGTCGCCGCCTCCGACGAGGAAGAGGAAGAGGACGACGAGGAAGAGGACGAAGAAGAGGAAGAGGAAGAGGGCGCCAGCCCAAGTGCCGCCGCCGGCTATTCCGCCGAGCAGCTGGAAGCGCTGAAGAACGCCTCCCTCGAAAAGTTCGACAATATTGCCAACCAGTTCGACCGCATGCGCAAGGCGTTCGAGAAGGATGGCTATAACTCCAAGGCTTACGTCAAGGCGCAGGAATCCATTTCCGGCGAACTGCTGGGCATCCGCTTCACCGCCAAAGTGGTGGAGAAGCTGTGCGACACCCTGCGTGGCCAGGTCGATGAAGTGCGTCACATCGAGAAGCAGATTCTGGATGTGGCCGTGAACAAGTGCGGCATGCCGCGCGCCCACTTCATCAAGGTCTTCCCGGGCAACGAAACCAATCTGGAATGGGTGGACGGTGAAGTCGCCGCAGGTCACGCTTACAGCGCGATCCTGGGCCGCAACATCCCGACCATCAAGGAACTGCAGCAGCGCCTGATCGACCTGCAAGCGCGCGTCGTGCTGCCGCTGCCGGACCTGCGCAACATCAACCGCCAGATGGCGGCCGGTGAAATGAAAGCGCGCAAGGCCAAGCGCGAAATGACCGAGGCCAACCTGCGTCTGGTGATCTCGATCGCGAAGAAGTACACCAACCGCGGCCTGCAATTCCTCGACCTGATCCAGGAAGGCAATATCGGTTTGATGAAGGCGGTGGATAAGTTCGAATACCGCCGCGGCTACAAGTTCTCGACCTATGCAACGTGGTGGATTCGCCAGGCGATCACCCGTTCCATCGCCGACCAGGCGCGCACCATCCGTATTCCGGTGCACATGATCGAGACCATCAACAAGATGAACCGCATCTCGCGCCAGATCCTGCAGGAAACCGGTGCCGAGCCTGATCCGGCAACTCTGGCGATCAAGATGGAAATGCCAGAGGATAAGATCCGCAAGATCATGAAGATCGCGAAGGAGCCGATCTCGATGGAAACGCCGATCGGCGACGACGACGATTCTCATCTGGGCGACTTCATCGAGGACAACAACACACTGGCGCCGTCCGACGCGGCCCTGCATGCCTCGATGCGCGGTGTGGTCAAGGATGTGCTGGATTCGCTGACGCCACGCGAAGCCAAGGTGCTGCGCATGCGCTTCGGTATCGAGATGTCCACCGACCATACGCTGGAAGAGGTCGGCAAACAGTTCGACGTCACCCGCGAGCGTATCCGCCAGATCGAAGCCAAGGCCCTGCGCAAGCTGCGCCATCCTTCCCGCTCCGACAAGCTGAAGAGCTTCCTCGAAGGTAACTAAAACTTGACGGATAGGGCCCCCGGCCCTATCCTGCCGGGTTCTCAGGGCCTCTAGCTCACGCTTGGTTAGAGCAGCGGACTCATAATCCGTTGGTACCCGGTTCGACTCCGGGGAGGCCTACCAATTCGCTCAATGCCGTAAAAAAGCCCTGACGGGAAATCGTCAGGGCTTTTTTTTGCGGCTTGCGTTGCGAGTTCAGACCGCGCGGCGGCGGAGGCAAAGTGCGCCTAGTCCAAGCGCGACAAGCAGGACCGAGCTCGGTTCGGGTACTGCTGCGGCCGCTGAGAATTCTGCGTCAAGGGAATTGAGTGTCAGGTTCCGGTCGGGGAAGGGGGCGAAGGTGTCCAGAACCAGTCCAAATCGCAAGACGTCGGCGCTGCCTAACATGGCCAGGGCGATTGCATAAGTGGTGAAGGGGCTGCCGCCACCGAATTCGGATGTGTCGTAGCGGCCGGCGTCGTTATTGCCGATAACATTAAATCCGCTGTAGGCGTTCAGCTCGGCGTCCGTATTGACGAAATTCGGCGAGTCGCCCAGATAGATCGAAATCGACCCGTCCGCAAAGGTATCGTGATTGGTATCCAGTTGAATTCTCAGTCGCGGCGCACCGCCGCCGGCACCGCCGGCATTGCTGACGAAGTTGGCGCTGAAGCTGGTGAGGTCTGAGAAAGTGAATGCCTGGTTCGGATAAAACAGGACATAGCTGAAGGTGCTGGCAGTAGCGGTCAGTGTATATGGCGGCGTGCTACCCAGCGGCGTTGCCTGATTGCCGTCCGAACCATCGCCGGTAGCGTAGGTTCCTGTGACCGGACCCGCATAGGCACTCGTAGCGACCAACAACACCATACCCGCAAGAAGTTTCGACAGAACACTGAAGCCGAATTTGGAATTGAACATAGTCCCCTCTTATGGTTAACATCGAAGATTGGGGTCGCACCTGGTTGATGTGATTCGGTTACGCTAAGGAGCAACCGCCGTTTCGCGACTCGCAATATGCATGCCATGCGAGCATTGTTCACTTAAATATTATTTAAATTCAATATATTAGCGAGCAATGAAAAATTTCTTGTGCGAGCAATGTGAATTATGCGTAAAGTTTTCCGACACAAGTTTTGACATGTTTTCGATCCAACCACGGGAGATGAGATGGCCAGCAGCTGCGAACACTTTTCTGAGATCCATACTTACAGCGGCAATACGGTCGGCTGCGAAGAGTGCCTGAAGACAGGCGACAAATGGGTGCACCTGCGCCTTTGCCTGACCTGCGGACACGTGGGCTGTTGCGATGCTTCTGTGAACAAGCACGCGACCAAGCATTTCCACGAAACGCAGCATCCGCTGATCAAGTCTGCGGAGCCTGGGGAAACGTGGGGCTGGTGCTATATCGACCGGAAGATGTTCCCGGCCATTTGACCCTTCCTTCGCGCCTGCTTGAGGCGCGTCAACATGGTTGTGCACACACACTCTTACACTCCAGGGATATTCGTTTGACGGAATAGTCCTTGGAGGGAATAATGGCCAGTGAATGGGACGTCGAATATACGGACGAATTCGGCGTTTGGTGGGCATCTCTCGCTGAAGACGAACAGCAGTCCGTTGATGTATCGGTGCGCCTGCTTGAGCAGTATGGTCCCGGCTTGGCTTTTCCCCATAGCTCCGGGGTACACGGTTCAAGGCACCCACACATGCGGGAACTGCGAGTCCAACATCGTGGCCGGCCATATCGCGTGCTATATGCGTTCGATCCTTTGCGTCACGCCATCCTTCTGCTTGGCGGTGAAAAAACTGGCAGTAGCCGTTGGTATCTAGTGCATGTTCCTATTGCTGACCGGCTGTACGACGAGCATCTCGAGATTCTGAGAAAGGAAGGGCAGGTCGATGGCAAAGAAATTTAGCGAACTTCGGGCAGCGATGTCACCTGAGTCGAGGACGCGCGCAGCAGCGCGAGCCGAGGCGCTGCTGGTGGAAATGAAGCTTCAGGAACTGCGCAAATCAAGAAGCGTCACGCAAGTTGAAGTGGCGAAAGCGATGAGTGTCGAGCAAGCCGCTGTGTCCAAGCTTGAGCGGCGAGAGGACATGTACATCAGCACTCTTCGCGACTATGTCAGGGCACTAGGCGGAGAGCTGAAGCTGGTTGCTTCGTTCCCTGACGCCGATATCCAGGTTCGATCCTTTGAGGAAAAGACCTAGCGTTTGTGCAGCAGGTCTTTGCGGAACCAATCGTCCAGCATCTGCTTTTCGTAGCCGTAGAGGTCCCGGTCGTACATATTGATGCTCTGCTGGTAGGCGGGGTTTTGAATTTTCTTCTCACCGCTCTCGATCACCTTGCCGTCTTGCTCGACGCTGTAGCGGAAGTGCATGCGCGGCCAGTCGGCCTGGCCTTTCATGACGCGAATGTCGCGCACGGCGACGCGCGGGAATTCTTCGCCGGCGAGGTCGATGTCGAGGAACTCGATGTTCAGCACCTGGCCCGCTGGCAGCTGCTCGGACAGCTTGTTGAGGTGTTCGTTGAAGACGTACTTCATATTTTCGAGATCACTGTGATGGCGCGGGACGTCGCTCATCTTGTCGGTGTCGATATAGGTGACTTTGGCCGTGGCAAAAGCACTGGCCGAGGCAATCGCGAGCGCGGCGGCGCAGGCGGCCTTCAAAATGCGGGTATTCATGGCAGTCTCTTCGTGAAATTGCAGCAGTTTTTCACTTTGACTATACGCTCATTCCTCTAACGCCATGTAACAAGTGATGTACATGTATGACTGTTTATTACGGCCCGGCGCTGGCCTAGCATGTCCTTACCTTATCAAGGAGATCGACATGAACAAATTCCTGCTGGCCGCAACGCTGACCTTCGCCGGCGCCTCCACCGCCCATGCTGCCGATTCGCTGCCGCTCAACCAGTTCGGCTCGGTCCTGAGCGAGGACATGAAATGGCAGACTTTCCCGGCATTTCCGCCGGAAGCCCGGCTGTCCGTGGTGGCGGGCAACCCTGCTGAGGCGGCGCCATATGTGGTGCGGGTGAAGCTGCCTGCAGGCGTGAAGCTGATGCCGCATACCCATCCGGAGGATCGCATTTATACGGTGATTTCCGGCGTGTTCTATATCGGCATCGGCACCACCTTCGATCCCGCCAAGCTGCTGGCCTATCCGCCCGGCGCGGTGGTGATTCTGCCCAAGAACACGCCGCATTTCCACTGGGCGCGCGCTGGCGACTACATGACCCAGGTGTCCGGCATCGGCCCGCTCGGCATCAAATACATCCACGACGAGGACGATCCGCGCAATCATTGAGTGCGTGCCTGTCATAAACGCTACAAACCATTACAATTTATGTTTCCCTTAATAAGAACATAAATTTAATGCAGTTATTCCGGCTCCTTTTTAGCGCATTCCTCCTATCGTTGGCAGGACAGGCTGCGGCCATTCAGTTCAGTCCGATCAGCCTGCACCACACCAGCTGGACTGCAAAGGACGGGGCGCCGCCGTCGATCATCGCGATTGCGCAGACGCCGGATCGCTGGATGTGGCTGGCGTCGCAGAACGGGATCTATCGCTTCGACGGCGTACGCTTCGAGCGTTTCCACCCACCGGGCGGACAGCAGCTGGGCAATGATATCTGGGGCATGCGTGTGCTGAGCAATGGCGCGCTGTGGATCGGCTACCGCTCCGGCGGCGTGAGCGTGTGGCACAAGGGCGTGCTGCACAATTACGGAGTAGCAGATGGCTTCCCCGTGGCCAGCGTGCTCGATTTCGCCGAGGACTGGCGCGGCCGCATATGGGCCTCCACTTCGCTGGGCTTCCGCGTATTTGACGGCAAGCGCTGGGAGAAAATGGATCAAAGCCGCTCCGGTAAAACCGGCCAATGCTTCCTGCAGACCGATCCGGATAAAACCATCTGGGCGCGCTGCGATCCGGGCGTCTTCAAGCTGGCTAAAGGAGACGAATCGTTTGGCGAGAAGTATGAGAACCTGGGCTTTGGACGCCTGTCGCTCGCAAGGGATGGCACAGTCTGGGCCACCGGCGGCAAGCCGGGCGAACTGATTCCCCTGATCGGACCTGGCAAGGACCGTCCGCTGCCTGACTGGCCGCGTCCACGCGAAAGCGGCGGCACCATGCTGTTCGAACGCGATGGCCAGCACGCATGGCTGACGCGCGCCGATGGCGTCATGCGCATTGGCCCCGGTGAAGACCCCAAGCCATTCGGCATTCCCAACGGCATGAGCGGCAATATGCCGAACTGCCTGTATCAGGACGTGGAAGGCAATATCTGGGTCGGTACGGAGAACGGGCTGGATCGCTTCCGCGTTCCCGTCTTGTCCGGCGTCGCCATGCCGCCGATTTATTGGGACGCGCCGGCCATTGCTGCCGGCGACAACGGCGCCTTATGGGTGGACGGCAATGAGGTCAAGACACCGAGCTATCAGACGATCGCCGCTCTGCCGCCGCAAAATGAAAATACCGCCGTCAGCGTGATCCACAAAAACGGCCGCGATGTCTGGACCGGCGGCCGCGATGGACTCTGGCATTACAGGGACGGCAAACGCGAACACATTGCCTTGCCCGACTACGCGACCACGATGCAGTTCCATTCCATCGCGCAGGACAAGGACGGTGGCTTGTGGGTCGCTGCACGCGACGCAGGTGTGATCAGGCTGAAAGACGGCGAGTGGCAGCGCGGCGGCGGCTACAAAGACCTGAAACGCCGTGCCGACTGGATCATGCAGGACCACGCCGGACGTATCTGGTTTGGCTATATGGACAACAGCATTCGCGTGCTGGAAGACGGCAAGGTCAGAATCTACGACGTCAAGGATGGTCTGCACGTCGGCACCGCTGAACAGATCGTGGAAAGTGGCGATGGCGTCTGGATCGGTGGCCTGAACGGCTTATTCCATTTTGACGGCAAGAAGTTCGTGCAGGTCATCGGGCAGGGGGACGATGCGCTGCTTGGCTTGTCCGGCATTGTGGACTATGGCGGAGCGCTGTGGCTGAATGGCTCCGCTGGCGTCACCATTGTCAGCAAGCGCGAGCTGGAAAAGGCCCTGGCTGATCCGCGCTATCGTTTCAGCTTCCGCCGGCTCGATCACAAGGACGGCCTGAGCGGCGTGGCGACGACTGCTTTCCCGTTACCGTCAGCCGTTGCAGGCACAGATGGCAAGCTGTGGTTCTCCACCACCGCAGGCCTGTTCTGGCTTGATACGAAAGCGGAAATGCGGAACAAGACTCCGCCGCCGGTCTATGTGCGCGGCGCGAATGTGGACGGTGTCGCGTTTCCGATGTCTGATCAGGGCAGCAATCAATTGCCCGCAAATCCGGGACGCGTGCAGATCGACTACACGGCGCTGAGCTACACCATGCCGGAACGCATGCAGTTCCAGTATCTGCTGGAAGGCGTGGATCGCGGCTGGCAGCAAGGCGGCGTCACGCGTACCGCAACCTACACTGACCTTGGTCCGGGCGATTACCGCTTCCGCGTGCGGGCATCCAATAACGACGGCGTCTGGAGCGAGTCCGACGCGGTGATGGCCTTCACCGTGCAGCCGGCGTTTTATCAGACCATCTGGTTCCGCGTACTGTGCGCCGGCTTGCTGGCGCTGGGCCTGTGGGCAATCTATAAGCTGCGTGTTGCCCAGGTTTCGCGCGCGGTAGCGGGGCGCATCGAAGCGCGCATGGAGGAGCGGGAACGCATCGCGCGCGACCTGCATGACACGCTGCTGCAAACAGTGCAGGCATCGCTGCTGCAGATGCAGACGGCCACCTATCGATTGCCGTCCGACTCGCAGGCGCGCCATGACATCGAGCGCTCGCTGGATCTCGCCCAGTCGGCGCTGGAGGAGGGCCGCGACAAGGTCCACGATCTGCGGGCTGCACCCGGTACCGATCTGGCGGACGACGTTTGCCGAACGATTCAGGCCGAACATCCAACGCTGGCGCTGGCCTGCAAGTCGGACGGCGACGCGACCCTGATTACGCCCTGCGTATATGACGAATTGCGCGCCATCTCGCTGGAAGCCGTGCGTAACGCCGCCCGTCACGCACAGGCTTCGCGTATTAGCTACGAAGTCAGCTATGGCAGGGACATGCTCACGCTGACAGTGCGTGACGATGGCCGCGGCCTGCCGGACGTCGTGCAGTCCGCAGGCCAGGCGGCGGGACGCTGGGGCCTGGTTGGCATGCGCGAGCGCGCCAAGCGGCTTGGCGGACAAATCATGCTGGTCAGCGACGCCGGCAAAGGCACCGTCGTGACGGTCGAGGTGCCCGGCAAGTGCGCCTATCGTCCGCTGGCGGCCTAAGCGATTTTAAGCAGCCTTGCCTGCGGCGAAGTGCTCCATATGGTCGGCCAGCGCTTTCTTGAAGGCGGGACGGGCCATGCAGCGCTGCTTGTAAGCCAGCAGGTTCTTGAACTGCTCCACCACGCCGCTGTCGTCCAGCTGGCGCAGCACAGTCGTCATCAGGATGTCGGCCGCGCTGAAGCTGCCCGCCAGGTAGTCGCGGTTGGCCAGCCAGGTATCCATGGCGCCCAGGCGTTTTTTCGCCAGCTCCTCCATCATCGGGCGCGCTTCCTTGGCCCATGCGTCATTGGCGTGGAAGAACAGCAGATTGGCCAGATTGCCGGTGTGCGGTTCGACCGTATTGAGCGCTGCGAACATCCACATCCTGGCTTGTTCGCGCTCAGCCGGATCGGCGGGCAGCAGGTTCGGTTCTTTCTCCGCCAGGTGCAGCAGGATGGCGCCGGACTCGAAGATCGGGAAGTCGCCATCGTGCAGAACCGGCACTTGTCCGAAAGGCTGCTGCTGGCGGAATTCGGGCGAGTTCTGGTCGTCGACATTGCGTATCTCGTAGGGCAGTCCGGCTTCCTCCAGCGCCCAGCGCACGCGCAGCTCGCGCACATGGCCAATGGCGAATTCGGGGACGTAACGGAAAGTAGTCAATGTGTACATCTGGTATCTCCTGGGTTGTGTTGAGGTGTTGGAGACGAGAATACTGCGATCCAAAATATGTTCAAGAACATAATTTGAATCGGGGCGATAATGCCTCCCAAGGAGGATGACGATGCCCTACACAAGCGAACATAAGGCCCGCACCCGCGCCAAAATTGTCGAGTCGGCGCGCAAGCTGTTCAACCGCTACGGCTTCGAGCAGGTGTCGATCGAGAACATCATGTCCGAGGCCGGGCTCACACGCGGTGGCTTTTACAATCACTTCGATAGCAAGGACGAGCTGTATGCGGCGGCAGTGGCCAGCTTCACGAGCTGCAATCCGTTTGCGGTCAGCATTGCGGAGAATCCGCCGCCCGATCCGTATTCATTGGCGCGCCGGCTGCTCGATCTTTACCTGAGCGATGCGGTGCTGGCGGATATCGACTCTCATTGCCCTCTATACGCCTTGCCCGGCGACGTGGCGCGTGCCGGCTTGTCTCCGCAGAAGGCTTACACAGACCTGATCCGCAACCTGACGCACGTCTATCGTCATGCGCTGGCCGATTATCCGGATGCCGAACAGCGCGCGCAGGCCATTGTGTCCCTGTGCGTGGGCGGCATGGTGCTGGCGCGCACCACGGACGACGAAGCGCTGCGCGGTTCCCTGCGCGCAGCCGCTCGCCAGCAGGCGCTGGTTCTGCTGGGAGTGAATTAAGATGACGACGGTTGCCAACTTCTTCGCCGGCGCCACCCCGCCCGCAGAGGGCGAGCGCTTCGACACGCTGCTGTCCCACGGCGGCCTGCGCATCGAGCGCATCGTCAGCACCTGCAGAATCGAATCACAGCTCTACGTGCAGGAAGAGGACGAGTGGGTCATCCTGCTGCAAGGCGAAGCCCTGCTCGACGTCGATGGCGCCGAGGTCCCGCTCAAGTCCGGCGACTACCTTTTTCTGCCGGCCCGCACCCCGCACTCCGTCCAGCGCGTCTCCGACGGCGCCTTGTGGCTGGCAGTGCATTGCGCAGCCAAGTGTTAGACTACTCGCTTAGGACGGGAAAAATCCCGGAAGTTGACAAGGAGTAGCCGAACAATGAGCAGCGAACAAAAATCCAAACTGGCGTATCAGCCGCACCCGAATCCTGTGAGCGCGGACCAGCGCGCGAGCTTCATGGAGAATCCGGGCTTCGGACGCATTTTCTCGGACCACATGGCGACCATTCGCTACACCGAAGGCCAGGGCTGGCATGACGCCAAGATCGAAGCGCGCACTGCGTTCAGCCTGGACCCGGCCACCCTGGTCCTGCACTATGCCCAGGAAATCTTCGAGGGCATGAAGGCCTACCGCCTCCCGGATGGCGGCGCGACCCTGTTCCGTCCGGACGCCAACGCACGCCGCTTCCGCAATTCCGCCAAGCGCCTGGCGATGGCAGATCTGCCGGAAGAACTGTTCATTGATTCCGTGCGCGAGCTGGTGAAGATCGACCGTGACTGGATTCCCGCTGCGGATAAAGGCTCGCTGTACCTGCGTCCTTTCATGATCGCCAGCGAAGCGGTGCTGGGCGTGAAGCCGTCGGCGGAATACCTGTACTGCGTGGTGGCTTCGCCAGTGGGCGGCTACTTCAAGGCCGGCGCGGCGAGCGTGAGCCTGTGGGTGTCCGATATGTACACCCGCGCAGCGCCAGGCGGCACCGGCGACGCGAAATGCGGCGGCAACTATGCTGCCAGCCTGCCGGCGCTGGCCGAAGCGCAGCAGCATGGCTGCGACCAGGCCGTGTTCCTGGACGCGGTGGAGCGCAAGTGGATCGAAGAATTGGGCGGCATGAACATCTTCTTCGTGTTCAAGGACGGTTCGCTGCAAACGCCGCCGCTGACCGGCACCATCCTGCCGGGCATCACCCGCGATTCCCTGATCACATTGGCGCGCGATTTGGGCATGACCGTGCGCGAAGAGCCGTATTCGATCGATCAGTGGGAAGCGGATGCCAAGAGCGGCAATCTGGTGGAGTCCTTCGCCTGCGGCACCGCTGCAGTCGTTGCACCAATCGGCCGCGTACGTGGCCGCGACCGCGATTTCACCATCGGCGACGGTGGCGCGGGCGCGACCACGCAGCGCCTGCGCGCTGCCCTGGTCGACATCCAGCAAGGCCGCGCCCCTGACCAGCACAAGTGGCTGGATCGCCTGTTCTAAGTACGTCATGTACGTCAGCCAGGAGACGCCACAGCAAACGCAGGAGCGTCTTCTGCGCGTGATGCGTGAGGCGCAGTTGGTGGTCTATGATAAGCCGCATGCATTTGTCGAAGCGTCGGCAGCGCATTTTCCGGCGGAGCTGATTCCGGACGCGCTAGCCTTTGTGCGGGATGAGGATGTGTGGAGCGCTCTGGTGCCCGCATGGGCGCCGGAACAGGAGCAGTTCGTCCTGTTCAGCTTCCACTTCCCGCATGGGATGGACAACTCCGGCTTCGTCGGCTGGCTGGCCTCGCATCTGAAGGCGAAAACCGGCAGCGGTGTCATGGTCGTGTGCGGCCAGAACTCGCTGCGCGGCGGAATTTTCGATTACTGGGGTGCGCCGATCGGCGTCGCCAAACAAGTCCTGGCGGAACTGGAGCTGCTGCGTTCTAGCGCCGTTTGATGGTGGCGATCCAGAACAGCAGCGCACCGATGCTGAGCGCTGCGCCCAGAGCACACACCGCAGTCCAGCCGCCCGCTGCAAATGCGGCGGTGGCGGAGATCGCTCCCAGTCCGCTGCCTGTCGCGTAAAACAGCATGTAGCAGGCGACCAGCCGCGCATGCGCCTCGCTGCCCCGGCGGAAGATCAGGCTCTGATTACTGACGTGCAGCGCCTGCGCACCCAGATCGAGCACCACAATTCCCAGCAAAATTGGCCACAGCCGTCCATCGGCCTGGTTAAGCGGCGCCCAGCTTGCGATCAGCAGCAACAGGGCGCCACCGCTCACTGCCTGCGCATAGCCACGATCGGCCAGACGGCCGGCATTCACCGCTCCCAATGCGCCGGCAGCACCCGCCAGCCCGAACATGCCGATCGCACTGCGCGACAGGTCATACGGTGGCGCGCTTAGCGCCAGAGCCAGTGCACTCCACAGCACATTCAGCACGGCAAACAGCAGCATGGCGAGCAGACCACGCTGCTGCAGCACGCGGTCGCGCAGGATCAGGCGCGGCAGGGAGGCCAGCAGCGCCGGGTAGGATGGCCTGCCAGGCGGCAGCGCCTGCGTGGGCAGCCACCGCCGCATCAGCGCCAGAAGCCCCAATGCCAGCACAGCGGATGTCGCATACACCGAGCGCCATCCCCAATACTCTCCGAGCAGGCCGGACACAGTGCGCGACAGCAGCAAGCCAAGCAGTACGCCGCCCTGCACGGTGCCGACTATGCTGCCGCGATTTGTGTCGTTAGCCAGCGAGGCCGCGCAGGCGATCAGGCCTTGCGTCATCGCGGTGCCCAGCATACCAACCAGCGCAGCGGCGAACAGCAGCCAGCCCAGCGCCTGCGCTGAGGCCATGGCGACGCACGCGACAGCCAACGCGCCCAGTTGCACCAGCAGCAGGCGGCGCTTGTCCCAGATATCGCCCAGCGGGAGCAGAAACACCAGCGCCAGGACACTGCCCAGCTGCGTTGCCGTCACAACGCCGCCCGCCGCTGCGGTAGGAAGCCGAAATTCGCTGGCCAGAATATCCAGCAGGGGCTGGGCGTAATAGACATTCGCCACGCACACGCCAGCCACCGCCGCAAAAATGAAGGTGAGAGTAGGGTTCATAATCTGGTTTCAAATAAAAACCAGTTGAAGCATAGGTCATGTAGTTTTAAAATGCAACTTGTTTACGGAGGATGCATGGGCAAGCGGGAAGAACTGATGGACAGCACCTGTCCAGTAGCGCGTGCGCTGAGCGTGCTGGGTGATGCCTGGACCTTGATGATTTTGCGGGACGCCTTCGACGGCAGCAGCCGCTTCGGCGAATTCCAGCGCAATCTCGGCATTGCGAGAAATATCCTGGCGGACCGCCTGCACGGGCTGGTGGAGCAGGAAATCCTGGAGCTGGTTCCTGCGTCGGACGGAAGTGCTTACGAAGAGTACCGGCTGACGGCGCGGGGGGTGTCGCTATTTCCGGTGCTGGTGAGCTTGCGGCAGTGGGGAGAAGAGCATCTGTTCGCGCGCGGCGAGCGGCACTCCATGCTGATCGAACACGCCAGCGGCAAGCCTTTGCAGCGCATGCTGCCGCTGGCGCGGGACGGCCATGTGGTCCGTCCCGGCGAAACCTGGGTCAAGAAAGTCGAGGCCTGATTATTTGCGGCGGGCTTGCGCCAGCGGACGAACGTAAGTCAGCAGGCTGACCAGCGTTTTGCCCGGCTCTTCCCACGGCATCATGTGGGCCGAATTCTCGAACCACACCACCTGCTTGTAAGGCGCCTTCACCTGTTTCATCCAGTCCGCGGTGGGCTGCGCCGGCGTGGTGTAGTCGTGGCGGCCAAGGAACATCACCACCGGGATCGGGAATTTGCGGACCTTGCTCATATCCACGGTCACGAACTCCGGCAGCACGCGGCCCAGCGTGAACAGGCTGCCCTGGTCGATGGCATCTGCATCTTCCTCGCTGTATTCCGGCGACAGCATCGGGCCATCGAAAAAATAGGGCGACGAGTTGCGATAGGCAGTCATGCCGCCGTAATACTGTGGCCACTTGCGCGCTTTCACGATGCGCTCGCGCGTGATCGGCTGATCGCCAGGGTAGGGCGCGATGGATTCCAGATCCTTCAGCGCTTCTTCGTTGTTATTGGCCTTGGCCTGCTTCAGCGCATAGTCGAAGCTGATGCGCTCATTTTCGGGGGGGCTGATCACCTGGCCAATGCCGACGTAGGCGTAAAACAAATCTGGACGCTTCAGCGCGGCCTGCATGGCGACGATGGTGCCCCAGCTATGGCCCAGCAAGATCACCTTATCCTTCTTGTACTTCTTGCGCAGATGCTCGGCAACTTCGATGGCGTCATCGACGTAACGCGGGATGTGGATGGTGTCGCTGATCGAATCGGGATTCACTTCGCGGAAGGTCTTGCCTGCGCCGCGCTGGTCCCACTGCGCGACGGTAAAGTATTCCTCGATCGGGCGCTGGAACTGCCACATGGTCGCCATCGCAGGCGATGCAGGGCCGCCGTGCACGAACAGGATCAGCGGGTTGGAACGGTCCTGGCCGCGCACATTCATCCATTGGTCAATGCCGCCGATCGGGGTCTTGTAGGTTTCCTGCACGCCGTTCGGGGTAACGATCTTGTCCAGGTCCTGCACCACTGCGCGCGCCGCTTTGCAGGAGGGTGACTCGCTGCACTTTTCGGCTGCCTGCGCGCCAACACTCGCCAGGGATAGGGCGAGCACGTAAAGCCATGCTTTCTTCATGTGTTCCTTCCTAGTGGTCCGTCAAAGCGCCAAAGTGTATCAGAGCATTTGACCGAGGCGCTTGCCGAGGCAGAGCAATGTCAGCGTCGGCGGCAGCCCCCATGGAGCAGGAAGAACGGAAGCATCGCAGACATACAGTCCGGGCGTGGGTGTCTGCAAATTGGCATCAACGCCGGCGCCGATGGGAATCGTGCCGCCGGGATGGGCGGCGAAATGCCAGCTTTTGAATACGTGCCGCGCGCCGGCGGCATCAAGCACGCGGCGGGCGATGACGATGCCCTCGGTGAATTTGCGTTTGTCGGATGGCTGCAAAGTCTTATCGGCCCAGCGTGGGCCGGTACGGCCGCTGGTTTCATCGCGGATCTTGACCATGATGCTCAGCGTGCGGCCATGTGCAAGCAGCCGGTCGAGGCGCCCCACCTGTATGGCAAAGGCCTGGTACATCGGCTTGGGCAGGGTAAGGTCGGAGAAGGACAGCCCTTGCTCCGGCATGGCCATGCCTGCGGCCATCGGCACTTCAGCACCGCCATCGATATCGTCAACGCTGCCCATCACTGCGACCACGGGATCGCTGAAGAAGGGCATGCTGCGCGGACCGAGTCCGGAGTCGTGCAGCAGGCGCGGACTGCCGATGCCGCCGCCTGCCAGCACGACAACGTCCGCATGGGCTTCATGCAGCGTACCGCCGCGGACGAATTCGACCCCAACCGTACGGCCATTCTCAACCAGCACGCGCGTGGCGCGCGCTTCATCGCGCAACTGGGCGCCGTGGCGCAGCGCTTCGTCCAGCAGATCACGTGCAGTCCACTTGGCGCCGAAGGGACAACCGTAGACGCAACGCCAGCAACCGGTGCGGCAGATCTGCGGACGAATCATCTTGTCCAGCTTTTGCCAGGGCAGACCTGCGGTGCGGGCGCCCTGCATGATGCGCGACGCCAGCGGGCCGATAAGTTCATCCGGCAGCGGCGACATCGGCAGCTCGGCGCGCCATTCGGCCAGAGCAGGACCAAGATCGATGCCCAGCACTGCAAAGCGCGCCAGCGGTGGCGTGGACGCCGTGGCGAAGTTCAGCGTGGATCTGCCTCCGGCGGTAAGCCCGCGCACCAGCAGCGATGCATCGCGGTGGAGGAAGGCGCCCTTGCCGGGAACCGCTGCCATGGACGCCATCTGCGTCAGCGTGCCGGTGATCGGCGCGGAACTGCCTCGTTCCAGCACCAGCACCCGCAAGCCGCGGCGCGACGCTTCGCGCGCCACGCTGGCCCCGCCAGGCCCGCTGCCAACGATGATGGCGTCGTAGCGCATCAGGGAGTGGGCGCGTCGTGCGCGAACAGTTGGTCCATCTGCGCGAACAGGTCTGCGAACTGGCGCGAGGCTACGCGGCAGTAGTCGCAGCCTTGCAGATGCTTCTGCAGGCTGGCCGTCTGCTCCGCCGTCAGCGCTTCATCGCGCGCGCCGCAAACGAGCACGGTCGTCTCGCGGCAAGTCAGATCATCGTCACCCTTTTCCATATCGGTCACTCCGGTTCGCCCCAGGCGCGCACGGTGCATTCGCGCAGGCGCATTCTGGCACGGTACAGCAAAACGCGCAGATTGCCGCTACTGAGCGAGCACTGCGCTTCAATCTCCGCCAGGTCCAGGCCCAGATATTCTCGCATCAGGAACACGCGCGAAGTGGATTCGGGCAGGCGGCGCATGCACAGCTCCACGATGTCCAGCAACTGCTGCTGGGCGAGCTGGGTGGCGGGGCATTGCGCGTCCACGAATACGTCCGGATGCCAGGCGTCCTGCGCATCGAATAGCGCATCGATGCTGAAGTCTGCTTCGTCCACTGCCACAGCATGTTCCAGCGGCTCCATACGGCGCTGCCTGATCACGTCGATGATCTTGAAGCGCAGGATGCCGGTGAGCCAACTGCGCACGCTGGAACGGCGCGCGAAGCCATCCCAGCCTTTGAGCGCGCCGAGCAGGGTTTCCTGCACGGCGTCTTCCGCCTCGCTGGAGCCGCCCAGCTGCAGGCGCGCCAGCCGCAAGAGGAAGGCCCGCTCGCGGGCTAGTTCATCCCATGCCGCGATCTGCTCACTGTTCATCGGTTCTCCTTATTGGCTGCGGCGCGCCAGCGATACGGCATAGGCCGCGGCGCGCGATTGCAGGATCGGATCGTCGCTGGGCGCAATGCTGGCCGGGAGCGTGACAGGCATGAAGACGATGCCGTCGCAGCTGCCTTCTTCCGCCAGCGCCGTGACGGTCAGCGTGCCAAGCGTAACACGGCTGGCACCTTGCCATACCTGGCTGGGATCGACCAGGGAGTCGCCTGCAGCAGGCAACTGGGCCTCAATGGCGAAGCGCAGCTTGCCGCTGCCCAGGCGCTGCGCCAGCTCGTCGTGCAGGAACTGGTCGGGCAAGGATTTCTCCTGCTCCTCGCTCAGGTAATGCGTGCCGGCTTCCGGCTGTACCACGATGCGCGCATGCTGCTGCTTTCTGTCGCTGCCGGTAAAGACGAAGGCATTATTGGAGAAGTAGGGCGTGGTGGCATACGACTGCGGCGCGGCATGCGCCGCCAGCAGGGCGGGCTGGATCTTGCCGTCCGGGTGAGCCTCGTTATGTGCGGCGACCTTCGCTGGATCAGGTTTTTTGGTGGCAGGATCGGGAACGCGCGCCTGCAGGAAGCTCACAAACGATTCCGGTGTGGCGGCAAAGAAGGCCGGTTCGGAAATCAGCAGCAGATCATAGGTTTCGCCGCCACCGCTGATACGCATCGCGATGCCGCGCACGCTGCGGCTTTTGTCCGACACGCCGGGATTGCCGCCGCCGATGGAAAAGCGCAGCTGCACGTTGGCGTTCTTCTGGCGGAACAGCGGGCTGTCGGCGAACGAAGCGGCTTTGGCGTCCGGCGTAAATTCGCCCACGGCGCAGAATCCTTTGGCATGCGAAGCGCGCTTGTGCGCGTGCTTGCCGAAGGTGTTGTTCAAGGCGTCAACCAGGTCGGATGGCGAAGGCTGGGCGGCTTGCGCTGTGGTGGCGGCCGACAGGGCGAGCGTGGCAGAAATGGCAAGCTGGTTCAACATGGCAGTCTCCTGAAAAGGTTGGGATCTGCCATTAAGTCGCCGCAGGCGGCGCGTTGTTACAGCTATTTCTTATGCCGACTGCGCGATCTGGTTGGACCACTCGAAAGCCATGGGCAGAAGCTCGTACAGATCGTCCGCATCCAGGCCCAGGCGGGCCTGCGATTCGTCCGGCAGCGGCTTCGCGTGCTCGATGGCTTCCGCCATGGCCAGCATGTCGCCGTATGGCCCCTGGCGATGCAGCAGGGCGGCGCGCACGTCGTCGGCCAGATGGAATTGCTCCAGCAGTTCCGGCATCGGCACGCGGAACAGCGTGTCCATCAGCGACAGGATACCGACCGTGAAAGCCGATTGCGCCGCACCGCGCTGGCCCGCATGGCGGCGCTCCGCCATCAGCTCCAGCAGGCGCGCACGGGTCGTCGCCAGTTGCAGCAGCGGCGAACCGAAAGCGGTATCCTCGCCGCGCGTGTAGAGCAGGATCTGTAGCCAGCGCCGCAGCTGCTTCTGTCCCAGCAGGAGCAAAGCCTGGCTGAGCGTATCGATGCGGCGCGTGCTGCCCGACGCGGGCGTGTTCACCAGCCGCAGCAGATTGATGCTGAGGGCCGCGTCGCGCTTGATGGCGCCTTCGATGCGGCTGTTCTCTTCATCCTGTTCGATCAGACCCAGGATTTCGATCAGCCCCAGCTCGGAGGGCATCAGCTTTTTGCCGCTCATGATGGAAGGCTTGGCGAAGTAATAGCCCTGGAAGTAATCGAAGCCCAGCTCCTTGCATAGCTCGAACTCGGCTTTCGTCTCAACCTTCTCCGCCAGCAGCTGCATGCCCGGCTTGCGCAGTTGCTGCGTAAGCGCGCGCAGCGTAGCTTCAGGCATGCCGAGGATATCGATCTTGATCAGGCTGGCCAGCGGCAGCAGGGCCGCCACCGTGTCATCGGCAGACACCACATCGTCCAGCGCAAACGAAAAGCCTTGCGCGCGCATTGCGCGTACGCTTGCGAGCAGCTGCGGCGTGGCTTGCACCGATTCCAGCAGCTCGAACATCACTTTGTCTTGCGGGAGGAATTGCAGGATGCCGCTTTCCAGCGCGGCCGCATCGATATTGATGAAGGCGCGCGACGTGCCGACCACCTGTTCCAGGCCTAGCTCCGCCAGATGGGCAATCACGGACGCTGTCGCATGCAGGTCTTCGCTCACATCGGCCGCCTTGACGTCGCCCCGGCGGAACAGCAATTCATAGGCCACCAGCTGCTGCTGGCGATCCAGGATAGGTTGGCGAGCGAGATAAAAATCCTTGCTGAGGGCCTGCGTGGCCTCGGCTTCGCACTGCAATTCGACGGACATGAGCCTTCCTTAGGCGACTTATTTCCGTGAATATATATTTATTTCTTAATTAAAACATTCACAAATTGTAACAATCAACCGCCTTTTTCGCGTAACTGATGGCAAAAACTCATCGTTTCTTCATCTACTGGAAAACATGACTCAATATGGAGCTCATCCAGCGTCACATCGCGGGGGGTGCCGAAGGTAGTGATGGTGGAGAAAAAGCTCAGTTCACGACCATCTTTGCGGAACACGGTGGTCAGCAGGGGCGTGGGCGCGCTGGCCAGGTCGCGCTGGCGCCAGCGGGCCGGCACGCCGGGATAGGACAGCACGTCATCCAGCAGCTTGCGCGCTTTCTCGTCGCCGGGGGACGAGGCCACCAGATTGTGCAAATGCCCCAGCAGGTCGCCCGCAATCTCCTCCCAGTTCGCCAGGTGGGCGCGCAGATCGCTGGGGTCGAAGATATTGTGCAGCATATTGGTGTGCGGACTCTCGCGGCCATCCAGGATGTAGCGGTTCATGCGGATGGCGCCCTCGTTCACCGCCAGCACATCCCAGTGGCGATTGATCAGGAAGGCGGGGTACGGCTCCTGCTGCTTCAACAGCAGCTCGATCGCGCGCCGCACCTGCGCCATTTCCGGCGTGGCCAGGGAGGATTCCGTGTAGCGCGGCGCATAGCCCGCCGCCACCAGCAGCGCATTGCGTTCGCGCAGGGACATATCCAGCGTATCGGCCAGGCGGGCCAGCATCTCGCGGCTGGGTTGGGATTTACCCGTTTCGATGTAGCTCAGATGGCGGGCGGAGACGCCGGCGTCCAGCGCCAGATCGAGCTGGCTGAGACGGCGCGCCGCGCGCCATTCGCGCAGCAGCACGCCGACGTGGGCGACGGGAGTGGAAGGCTGGGGGCGGAGGTTAGCGTTCATGCAGCGATATTAGCCTGCTTTCGCGCGGCGCGGCCATGACCTCGGAGGTTATCAAAGCATGACCTGCCGCGTCATTGCGGCTGGACGCGCGGCGCACGAAGATGGCAGCACTTTCAACCAAGGAGAATGCCATGCAACGCCGAGACTTTCTGAAGTACGCCGCCATCACCCTGTGCGCTACCGCAGGCGCCACCTCAGTCGCAGCAGCCGGCGCAGCGGACGCCACTACTTCGGCCGCCTGGCGCGCATCGCAGCGCTTCGTGCGCACCAGCGCCGGCAATATCGCCGTGGTGGAAAAGGGCAGCGGACCCGTGGCCCTGTTCCTGCATGGCTTCCCGCTGAACAGCTACCAGTGGCGCGGCGCGGTTGAACGCCTGGCCGCATATCGCCGCTGCGTGGCGCCCGATTTCCTCGGTCTGGGCCACACCGAAGTCGCGCCGGGCCAGAGCCTGGCCCCCGCCGCCCAAGCTGCGATGCTGGCGGAGCTGCTGGACAAACTGGGCGTGGACAAAGTGGACCTGATTGCCAACGACAGCGGCGGCGCCATCGCCCAGCTATTCCTGGTGACCTATCCGCAGCGCGTGCGCAGCCTGCTGCTGACCAACTGCGACACCGAAATCGACTGCCCGCCGCCGGCCATGGCGCCTGTAATCTCGCTGGCCAAGGCCGGCAAGTTCACCGACGAGTGGTTCCTGCCCTGGCTGGCCGACAAAAACTCGGCCCGCACGCCGGATGGCTTCGGCGGCATGTGCTACGCCGATCCGACCAATCCCACCGACGACACGCTGGAAGCCTATCTGCGGCCCCTGGTCGGCCCGCAGCGCAAAGTCCTGACCAACGGCTACGCCATCGCGCTGGAACAGAATGCCCTGGCCGGCATCAGCCCGAAACTGAAAGCCAGCCGCGTGCCGGTGCGCGTGGTGTGGGGCATGGCCGACCGCATTTTCCTACCGCAAGGCGCCGACTACCTGGAACACGCCTTCGGCAACTCGCGCGGCGTGCGCCGGCTGGAAGGCAGCAAATTGTTCTGGCCCGAAGAGCGTCCGGACGTCATTGCAGAGGAAGCGCGCGGCCTGTGGGGCGTCTGACGGTCAAAATTGCCCGGTAACAGCTCAGCGGTTCGGACTGGGTTAAAATGTCCGGTTTGGATCTCTGATAGGTGTAGCGCAATGAAATGGGCTGTTATCGGTTTTTATATCTTGTCCGTTTTGCACATCCACTTCCGCGGTAAGGTGCGCCTGCCGATCGGACGCCAGTTGTTCGACCACTCGTCGTTCATGGCGCCGATCAATATCTTCATGCACTGGTTCTCCCGTGTGCCGTCCACGCCGTATCTGGAGGTGAAGGACTTCAAGGAACTGGAACCGCTGCAGCAGAACTGGCAAGTCATCCGCACCGAAGCGGAGAACTTGATTCGCCTGCAGAAGATCAAGGCATCCGAAAAGAATGACGACGCCGGCTTCAACTCCTTCTTCAAGGCTGGCTGGAAGCGCTTCTACCTGAAGTGGTACAACGCCAGCCACCCGTCCGCGGCGGAACTGTGCCCGCAAACCTATGCGCTGCTGCAGTCCATTCCGTCCGTGAAGGCTGCCATGTTCGCCGAACTGCCGCCGGGCGGCAAACTGAATCCGCACCGCGATC
The DNA here is from genome assembly GCF_052114165.1 of Pseudoduganella sp. RAF19. Taxonomy (NCBI): domain Bacteria; kingdom Pseudomonadati; phylum Pseudomonadota; class Betaproteobacteria; order Burkholderiales; family Oxalobacteraceae; genus Pseudoduganella; species Pseudoduganella sp. RAF19. The sequence continues at coordinate 261,787 of NZ_JBFREF010000007.1, forward strand.
CTTTCGCCGGTTCGCTGCGCTATCACCTGGGCCTGGCCACGCCGAACGATGACCGCTGCTTCATCGACGTGGACGGCATCCGCCACAGCTGGCGTGACGGCGAAGGCGTCATGTTCGACGAAACCTATATCCACTGGGCGATCAACGGCAGCGAGAGCGACCGCATCATCCTGTTCTGCGACGTGGAGCGTCCGATGCGCTTCCGCTGGGCGCAGGCGATCAACCGCTTCCTCGGCAAGACCATGATGACTGCCGCTGCTTCGCCGAACGAAACCGGCGACCAGGTGGGCATGGTGTCCAAGCTGTTCCGCGTGTCCTTCTATGCCGGCAAATACCGCCGCGCCTTCAAGGCCTGGAACAAGAACGTGTACAAAGCCACCAAGTTTGGCCTGATCATCGGCGTGGCTGCGCTGATCTACTACATCTGATGAAGTATCTCGCTTCCGCACTGGTTTTGACGCTCGCAGCGCAAGCCAATGCGGAAGTGCTGCACGACCTTCCCTACGGCGCCGACCGGCGCCAGCGTTTCGACGTTTATCTCCCCGCACATCCCGAACACGCGCCCGTGATCTTCATGGTTCACGGCGGCGGCTGGCGCATCGGCAGCAAGAGCGAATCGGCCGTGGTGTCGAACAAGGCGCCATATTTCACGGGACGCGGTTATGTGTTCGTGTCGGTGGACTACCGCATGCTGCCGGATGCCGATCCGCTGCAGCAGGCACGCGATGTGGCGCAGGCGCTGGCGGCCGCGCAGGACAAGGCCGCGTCATGGGGCGCCGACCGCAAGCGTTTTATATTGATGGGACATTCGGCCGGTGCGCATCTGGTGGCGCTGCTGAATGCGAATCCGTTGCTCGCGCCGAACGCCACGCCCTGGCTGGGTACGGTATCGCTCGATAGCGGCGCGCTTGATGTGGTGGACATCATGGGTCATCGCCACCTGCGCCTGTATGACGAAGCCTTCGGGCGCGATGCCGTGTTCTGGCGAACCGTGTCGCCGTATTGGAATCTGCAGCCGGGCGCCAAGCCGATCCTGCTGGTGTGCTCCACGCGCCGCGATGATTCGTGCAGCCAGGCCGACGCCTATCTGCACAAACTGTCCAGCAATGGCGTGCATGCCAGCGTGCTGCGCAAGGACATGAGCCATCGCGAAATCAATCTGGAACTGGGTGCGGATGCCACCTACACCCAGCAGGTGCAAGACTTCCTCAACGCATTGACGGTAACTGCTGGCTCGCCTCCTCGCGAGTGAGAATCCAGACGCGGTCGATATCGCCGTCGCGGTCTTCCGTGTAATTGACGACGATATCTTCGCCGCGGATGGTGCCGAGCATCTGGATCAGGTTTTCCTCATTGAAGATGCGGCTGGAAGGCGACAGGCGGCGTAGCTTGCCGTCGATATAAATCTCCGGGTGATAACCGGGCGTTATCTTCCCGCGTTTGGTGTGGCGCGGGAACTCGCGCGGCGGCACATCGGGCGGCGCATCGGCGAAAGCGGGCAGGGACAGGACTGCGGCCGTCAGTCCGGCCAGGGCAAGCAGGGAACGACGTTTGATCATGGTGAAATCGGCCAGTGTTGTACGAACCGCTAGCTTACCCCACCGTGTGCCATTGTGGCGAACATCGCGACCACCGCCAGCGCCATCACCGCTGTGCAGGCCCAGCCCAGCACATGAATGGGGCGCGAGATGCCGACATCACCCATCACACCCTTGCGGGTGGACAGCAGCATCGTCACCACCATGATCGGCACGGCGATGACGCCGTTGATGACAGCGCTCCAGTACAGCGCCTTCATCGGATCGACCGGCAGGAATCCGATCAGCACACCGCCCATCGTCGCGGCGGCGATGATACCGTAGAACTTGCGCGCGGCGGACGGCTGCAATTCCAGGCTGTTGCGCCAGTTGAACGCACCCGCCATCGCATAGGCGGCAGATCCGGCGAGCACGGGAATGGCCAGCAGTCCGGTGCCGATGATGCCGAGGCTGAACAGGGCAAAGGCCAGGTTGCCGGCAATTGGCTTCAGCGCGGATGCCGCCTGCGCGGACGACTGGATCTCGAGCAGTCCGTGCGCGTGCAGGGTCACCGCGGTGGTCAGCATGATGAACCAGGCGACGATGTTGGAGACCGCCATGCCGATGGTGGTATCCATGCGGATGCGCCGCAGCTCCCGGCCTACCTGTTCCGGCGCCTTGCGCAAAGGCTCGGCGTCGGGGTCGGCGCGGATTTCCTCGACTTCCTGCGAGGCCTGCCAAAAGAACAGATAGGGACTGATGGTGGTGCCGAACAGCGCCACCATGGTGGTCAGGTAGGCCGGCTTCCATTCGATGGTTGGCACGACGGTGTGCTTCAGCACCGTCAGCCAGGGCACATGGACGGCCAGCACGGTCGCGACGTAGGCCATCAGCGCGATGGTCAGCCACTTCAGCACATGCACATAGCGCGTGTAGGGAATGAAGACTTGCAGCAGAATCGACAGCACGCCGAAGCCCAGTGCCAGCAGCTGCGGCTTGCCGCCGATGATCAGGTGCAGCGCATCGCCCATTGCTGCGACATCGGCGGCGATGTTGACGGTATTCGCGATCAGCAGCAGCACGACCATCGCGTACAGCAGCCAGGGGGGATAGTGGCGCTTGATATTGCTGGCGAGTCCGCGGCCGCTGACACGTCCAATTCGCGCACTGACTTCCTGGATACCGACCATGAGCGGGTAGGTGAGGAGGGTCATCCACATCAGGTTGAATCCGAACTGCGCGCCGGTTTGGGAATAGGTCGCGATGCCGCTGGGGTCATCGTCCGCCGCGCCGGTGATCAGGCCGGGGCCGAGCTTGGACAGCCAGCTTTTCTCGGCAGGCGCGGTGGGCTTGTCGTTGGCGACGGACGGTGGTGATTGCAGAGAGCTGTGCTGTTCCATGGGCCGATGCTAGGCCGGCGGCTGAGTGTCGTCCGTTCGCTGACGAACTTAGCGCTTTTCGGCCTGCTGGCGCGCTTCCCATTCTGCAAGCTCCTTCTGGTAGCGTTCGAGCTCCTCCTGGTACAGATCCATGACGCACCAGGTACAGCCGCTATGGCAGCAATCATCCGGCCCCGGCGGCGTCGGCGCCACCGGCCGCGGCCCCAACCCTGGGGTCAGATCCGACATTCGTACACAATTCCAACTGCACGCAGCAGGAGGCGCTGCGTCGGTCAACCTTGGGGTCAGATCCGACATTCGTACACGATCTCGGCCATTGAATGGGATCAGCCCGCGTATGAATGCGGGACCTGACCCGGCAGAAGGCATGGAGTATCCATTCCCCCTGCTACGGTTAAGCTCGTGTACGAATGTCGGATCTGACCCCATGGTGTAAATTTTACTCGGGGACGGCGAGCAGGGCCTGGTTGCGGCCGCGTTGTTTGGCGCGGTAGAGGGCCTGGTCGGCCATTTCGACGAGCTTGTCGGGGCTGCTGTCTTCCAATGGCACAAGCACGGCAACGCCAATGCTGATCGTCACGTGGCCGAACGGGGAGGCGTCATGCGGCATGATCAGCCGTTCCAGTTCCGAGCAGATTGCCTGGGCCACGCCGAACGCGTCCGAGGCATCGGTAGCTGCCGACAGCAAGGCGAATTCTTCGCCCCCGTAACGCGCCACCAGATCCGAGCTGCGCCGGCCGTGCGAAGTGATCAGCTGGGCGACGGCGCGCAAGGTGGCGTCGCCCGCCTGGTGGCCGTAGTGGTCGTTGTATTTCTTGAAGTAGTCCACGTCCAGCATCGACAGCGCAACCGCCTGCCCGGTGCGCGAGGCGCGGCGCCATTCGGTTTCCAATGCCAGGTCGAAACCGCGGCGGTTGGAGACGCCCGTCAGCCCGTCCGTCGTGCTTAGCGCCGCCAGTTTGCGGTTGGACTCCTCCAGTTCCACCGTCCGCGCCGCCACCAGCTTTTCCAGCTCGGCCTGCTGCCGCGTCAAACGGCGAATGCGCCAGTGGTACAGCGCCCACAGCAAGCCCAGCACGGCCGCCGAGGCGGAAATGCGGAACCACCAGGTCTGCCAGAACGGCGGCGTGATCGTGATGCGCAGCGTGGCCGCATCCTGATTCCAGGTGCCGCGGTGGTTCGACGCCTTCACCCGGAACACATAATGTCCCGGATTCAGATTGGTGTAGGTCGCCACGCGGTGCTCGGCATCGGTTTCCACCCATTCGCGGTCGAAGCCTTCCAGCTGGTAAGCGTAGCGGTTGAGCAGCGGTTCGGTGTAGTGCAGGGCGGAGAATTCAATCGAGAACGTCGGCACTTGCGGCGACAGCGTCAGCGCAGTCGGTGCGGTCGGCGAGCCTTCCAACTTGACGCCTTCCGGCAGCGGGCCTTCGGTGAAGGAATGGTTGATCAGCTTGATGTCGGTGATCGCCACTTGCGGCGCGACCGAAGTGCGCTTCACGGCCTTGGGATCGACCGTGGTCATGCCGTGCACGCCGCCGAAGTACAGCAGCCCGCCCGCAGCGGTGGAGGAATTGGCGGCAAAGCCGTCCGTCAGGCCGTCGGACGGCGTGAACAGGGCAGCGCTGCCGTCCGCCGGATCGATGCGGAACAGGCCCGCGATGGTGCTGACCCACAGCCGCCCTTCGCCATCGCTCTCGATGGACAGCGTCTTCAGATTGTTGGTGGCCGCCGCCAGCGAGCGGAAGCTGATGCTGCCGTCGGCCGCTTCAAGCAGTTGCGCCAGTCCGCGCGCGGTGCCGACCCAGAGGCGGCCCGCTGCGTCTTCGTACAGGCTGGTGACGTTGTCGTCCGGCAGATGGCCCGCGCCGCCGCCTTCCGCGCGGATGTGGCGGAATTTGCCGGTAGCGGGGTCGAGCATGTCCAGCCCGCCGCCATTCCACTCCGAGCCCGCCCACAGGCGGCCTTTGCGGTCTTCCAGCACGGCGGTGGTGCCGTTGACTGCGCGGCTGCCCGGGTCTTTCGGATCGTTCTGGTAAAGCTTGAATTTGCCGCTGGCGATGTCGAAGCGGATCAGGCTGTTGCCCGTGCCCAGCCACAGCACGCCATCCTTGCCTGGCGCGATGGTGTTGATGAAGTCGCTGGCCGTGTTGCCGAAGTGGGTCACGCTGAAGCTGCCGTCCGGCTTATCCAGGCGGTTCAGTCCGCTGGACGTGCCGACCCACAGCGGTCCGCTGCTGCCCTGGTACAGGCTGTAGATGATGCTGTGACTGAGTGCACCAGGCTTGCCGTCGCCGATATAGCGCCGCTGCACTTGTCCCGTCGCGGGATCGTACAGGCCGAGGCCGAGATTGCCGCCCAACCAGAGTTTGCCATCCGGGCTGGTCGCCAGGCTGAGCAGGGCATTGCTGGCCGGCGCGACTTTGCCGTCGATGCGGTATGGCACGGCGCGCGCGAAACCGCTGCTGTTCAGATTGACCAGAGAGATGCCGTCGGTGAACGAGGCCAGCCACAGATTGCCGCCGCGGTCCTGCATCATGGCGCGCAGATTGTCGCCGGGGAGGGAATAGGGATCGTCCGCCTGGTGCACGAACTGGTCGAAACGGTTTTCCGCTTCGTCCCAGCGCAGCAGGCCGGCGGTCAGGGTTGTGGCCCACAATGTGCCGGACTGGTCGATAAAGAAGCCGGTCACGCGGCTGTTGGGCGAGGCGATATGCTGGCGCTTCTCCCATGGCTGTTTGCGGTCCCAGCGCAGCACGCCTGCTTCGGTGCCGATCCACAGCCGGCCTTGCCGGTCGAATTGCAGGGCGCGCACGATATTGCTGCGGGCCGTGGGATCGTTATCTGGGCCAGTGCGGTAGTGCACGAACTCGCTGGCGCCCGGCGCCAGATAGTCGATGCCGCCGGGCCAGGTGCCGGTCCACACGCCGCCTTCGTTGTCGCGCTCCAGCGCATTCAGGTCGTTGCTGGCCAGGCTGCCAGGCTTATTGGCGTCGTGCACGTAGAGCGTGAATTGGCCGCTGGCCGGGTCGAAATGCTGCAGGCCGCCCCAGGTGCCGACCCACATGCCATCGCGGCCGTCAGAAATGATGTTTTTGATGACGCGGACATTGGTCGGCCAGCCCGTGGGCGCGAATACCGTGAAGTTGCCGGTCGCTGGGTTGAAGCGGGCCAGACCTTCCTGCGTGCCTGCCCAGATGCGGCCCGCGCGGTCTTCGAACAGGGCCGAGACGCGGTCATGCGGCAGCGTGCCCGGCTGTCCGGTGCGGCTGACGTAGCGGATCGCGCGGTAGCCGTCGTAGCGATATAAGCCGTTGGTATGCGTGCCAATCCAGATGAAGCCTTGCCGGTCTTGCAGCAGGGACAACATTGAAGGCTCGTCATTACCCAGTGGCCCCAGTTTTTTGAAGCGTAGCGAGGGCGGGGCGGCCAGGCATGCGCCGGTCACCGCCAGCAGCAAAAGCAGCAGGGCGAACAGGCGGGACAGGGGAGTGGATGGATGGCATGAACGATACATACTGTTACATTATACATTCCATTTCTGCAATAGTTTCTCTCCAAAACACGCTGTTTCCGTGCGCTGTCGTGCCGAAACAGGTATCATCCGTGGTTGGCCGGGATTCCGGCCGTTCTGCATTTTGAAAAAGATTTTATGTCTGACACTGAGATCAACTCCGTCGAACCTGCGGCCGAAGCGCCCGCGCAGGTGCGTTTCAGCGACTTCGGCCTGTCGCAGGACATTCTGCGCGCGCTGACCGACCAGGGCTATACCCATCCGACGCCGATCCAGGCCCAGGCCATCCCGATTGTGTTGCAGGGCCGCGACGTCATGGGCGCTGCCCAGACCGGTACCGGCAAAACTGCCAGCTTCTCGCTGCCCATCATCCAGAATCTGCTGCCGTCCGCGAACAGCTCGATGAGCCCGGCACGCCACCCGGTGCGCGCTCTGGTGCTGACGCCGACCCGCGAACTGGCCGTGCAGGTGGCCGAGAACGTGGCCGCATACTCCAAGCACACGCCGCTGCGCTCCACCGTCGTCTTCGGCGGCATGGACATGAAGCCGCAGACCGAGATCCTGCGCCGCGGCGTGGAAATCGTGATCGCCACCCCTGGCCGCCTGCTGGACCACGTGGAGCAGAAGAATATCTCCCTGGCCCAGGTGCAGATGCTGGTGATGGACGAGGCGGACCGCATGCTGGACATGGGCTTCCTGCCCGATCTGCAGCGCATCATCAATATGCTGCCGAAGGCGCGCCAGAACCTGATGTTCTCGGCCACCTTCTCGCCTGAAATCAAGAAGCTGGCCTCCAGCTTCCTGAACAAGCCGGTGTCGATCGAAGTCGCGCGCAGCAATGCGACTGCCGACAAGGTGACCCAGGTGGTGTACAAGGTGTCGGAAGAGCACAAGCGCGAGGCCGTCGCCCACATCCTGCGCCAGCGCGAGCTGAAACAGGTGATCGTGTTCTCCAACACCAAGATCGGCGCTTCGCGCCTGGCCCGCGGTCTGGAACAGGAAGGCATGAAGGCCACCGCCATCCACGGCGACAAGTCGCAGCAGGAACGCATGGCCGCGCTGGAAGCCTTCAAGAAGGGCGAGATCGATGTGCTGGTGGCGACCGACGTGGCCGCCCGCGGCCTGGATATCTCGGACCTGCCTTGCGTGGTCAATTACGATCTGCCGTACAACGCGGAAGACTATGTGCACCGCATTGGCCGTACCGGCCGTGCCGGCGCGTCGGGCGACGCCATCTCGATCTATTCGGACAAGGACGAGCGCCTGCTGGCCGATATCGAAAAGCTGATCAAGCAAACCATCAAGCGCGGCGATCTGGAAGGCTTTGCGCCGGCATCTTTCCGTGGCGATGAGCGTCACGGCGACCGCCGCCGCAACCGCACCGATGCCGACCGCAGCGCCCCACGTTCGGCATCGCCGGCGCCGCGCCGCGAAAAGGTCGACCCTTGGTTCCTCAAGCCGTACGAGCCAAGCAGCAGCAAGGCCGCAACGACTGCTGCGACAGCGGCATCGCCCGCGATCAAACCGAAGAAGGTGGTCGCAGCCCTGCTGGGTGGACTTCCGAAGTCCTGATGAAAAAACGCCGGCTGCAGCCGGCGTTTTTCTTAGCTCGTTTGCTGCAGCTGATCCAGCAGCTCCAGCACATTATCGCGCCAGGTCTGCCACGGCATACCTTCTGATTGCGGATGGTTGCCTTCGGCGTGCGCCGCCAGCCATTCGCGCACGGCCAGCGCCAGATCCCCACCTGTCATGCCGCTGAAATAGGCGGCCCGCTCGCCCGCCACTTCGCGGAATACTGGAATGTCGCGCACCAGCAACGGAATGCCGTAGCGCGCCGCTTCGATCAGCGGCAAGCCAAAGCCTTCGCCTTCGCTTGGCGACAGCAGGCAGGCGCTGGCCAGGTAAATCTGCTGTAGCGTGGAGTCGTCGATGCCAGTCAGCCAGAGCAGGCGATGGCCGCGCTCAGGGTGCTGGGACAGGCGCTGCACAATGTGCGGAATGGTGCGGCGCTCATGTTCGGGCAGTGGTTTCCAGCCTTCGTTGCCGACGATGACCAGTTGCACATCCACCCCCTCGACCCACAGCTTTTCGAAGGCATCCAGCGTCTGTAAATGACCTTTGCGTGGTTCGATGGTGCCAACCATCAGGAAGCTGGGGCGAGCCGCGATCTGCTTCAGCAGCTCGGTATCCTGCACCGCCTCCGGCACCGGGCCGCCGATGTCCGCGCCGTGGTGCAGCACTTCGAGCTTCTGGCCCGCGCGGCGCGGGGCTTGTTGCTCGTGCAGCCAGCCATCCAGTTCGTCGGCGACGGCCTTGGAAATGCAGACCAGGCGGTCCGCTTCCGCAGCGATGCAGCGCAGCCAGGCGCCGTGCGTGATGTCGGTATTGGACGGGAAGAATTCGGGACGCAACACGGGTAGCAGATCATGCACCAGGAAGTTGACCGACACGCCGCGCGCGCGCCATGCTGCATAGACGCCGGCCTTCGCAGCGGCCATCACCTTCACCGGCGTATGGTCGGCATTGAAGTAAGCGTCGCCCGCTTGCAGATCCAGCGGTGGGTCCTCGCCTTGCAGCACATTGCTGATGCCTAGCAGCTCGGTGACGTAGCGGCGCGCATAGCGGTAATGCGGCACGCCGCCATCTTCGCTCAGATATACTGCTTCCGCGCGCCAGCCACTGGTGTGCGGTAGCTGCAGCAGTTCCAGCAACTGATGACGCACCACGCGCTCGATGCCGGTCTTCAGATCGTGGCGCGCGATATTGGTCACGTCCACCAGCAACTGGCGCTGCTGCAGCGGGTCCGGCGCGCGCGCGGCGCAGCGTGCCAGCTGTTCCAGCGTGGCTTCGTCCTGCGGCAGACCCGGCACGTCCAGCAGCGCTTGCAGCAGGGCGCGGCGACCGCCTGGACGTGCAGCCAGATCGCGGTCCAGCGCTTGCTTGTACAGCCAGCCGCAGCGCTCAGGGCTGTTGCGGGTGCCCATGAGCGCAAAACCGGCGGCGGCCAGTGCCTCGCGGCGCTCCGTATTGTGGCGCAGGGTGTCGAGTGCTTCCACCAGTTGCTCCTGGTTGAAGCTGTCCGGCAGCATCCATACCGCGTCATGCGGAAATTCGCCCATGGAGCCGTTGGCGTTGATGACGGTCGGCAGGCGGTAGATCATGCAGTCCAATACTGTGCCCGAGGTTTCGCCGCGCGAATCGGTGCGGAGCTGGACACCGACGTCGACTGCCTGCAGGTAGCGCAAGTAGTCTTCATCCGAAGTCCAGCCGGTGATCTTGATGCGGCCACTGCCGGCCGCCTTGATGATGGAAGTCAGTTCCGCGCCATAGTCGCCGCCGTGGTTTTCCCCGACAAACACCAGGTGGCATTGGCGGTCGCCATGCAGCGACGAAGCCAGCCAGGCCTTCAGCAGTTCCAGGCAGCGCTTGGTCGGCGCCACAAAGCCGAAATTGGCAACCACGAAATCATCTTGTCCGATACCGAGGATGGAGCGCGCTGCGGTGCGGTCATGCTCGGCCGGTACAGCGCGCGGCAGCTGGGCGTAGCTCCAGTCGCGTGCGGCTTCCGGACCGTAGCAGCGCTGCGCCAGGGTGCGTGCAAAGTCCGAGTGCACGATCACATGCGAGGCATCGCGCAGCACTTCCAGATTCGAGGGATAGAGTTTGCGTCCCAGTTCGTAGCCATCCGGCCCCACGCTGTCGCGCACCGCTGCGTAGCCATGCGAATGTAGCAGGGCGCGCGTCCACACGTCGGGCGAGCGGTTGGTCATCTGCTCGAAGGAAATCATGCCGCTCAGGTAGAAGTCGTGCAGCACCACGACGCCCGGATGGTCACGCAGCAGGTCCAGCATATAGCTGTGGAAGGGGCTGTTGCCCATCTGGTAGACGATGTGGTCCACTTCGTGCGCGTGCTCGCGTAGCCAGGCGGTATCGCGCACCGGCAGGTGCTGCAGCTCCGGCGGCAGGCTCACTTCCGGCTGTTGCACCACGATGTCGATGTCGAACCACGGCAGCAGCGTCGGCAACAGGCGGGTCGAATAGTCGGCGACGCCGGTGCGTTCCGGCAGCATTGGCGAGATGAAGGCCACGCGGCGCTTGGGCGTGCCGGCCGGGATGGCGCCAGCGGCGCGCAAGGCGGCGTCTTGCGCCTGCCGCTGCGCCAGCGTACGCGCATGGTGAGTCTCCAATGCGGCGATGGCTTTGCGTGCCGAACGATCCCAGCTGAATTTCTCGCGCTGCATTCGGCCGTGGGCGCGCAGGCGCTGCTGCAGTGCTTCGTCTTCCAGTATTTGCGTGATCTTGGCGGCGATGGCGGACGGTTGCAGCGGGTCGAACAGGGCGTCAGGCGTGCCGATCACTTCCGGTACGCTGGTGGCGTCGGAGCCGATCACCACGGCGCCGCAGGCCATGGCTTCCAGAGCTGGCAGGCCGAAGCCTTCGTGCTTGGATGGGAACACGAACAGGGCGGTGCTGCGGTACAGCGTAATCAGTTCTTCATCGGTGACGTAGCCGGTGAAGATCAGTTCATTGGCGGTCACGCCGCAAGAGCGCGCATGCGTTTCCATCTTGATGCGTTCACTGTCCGACATTTTGCTGGCCACCAGCAGTTGGTGGCGTGCACGCAGGTGTGCGGGCAGCAGGCTGAAGGCGGTGATCAGGCCATCGATATTCTTGCGAGTGTCGAAGCCGCCGGGCGCATACATCACCAGTTCGCGCTCGATGCCGAAACGTTTGCGCAGCGCAGCCAGTTGGGCGGCATCCGGCTCACCCGGCTGGAAGGTGTCGTCCACCGCAGTGGAAATCGCCACCACGTCTTCCGGCTCCAGCTTCAGCGCGTCGATGGCTTCCTGGCGCGAGTAGTCGGAAATGGCCAGCAGCAGGCCGGCACGGCGCAGCGATGCAATCTTGCGCTCGTAGTAGGCGCGCTGGGTCGGGTGGCCAAGATAGCCTTCCGGATTCAGGAAGGGAATTAGGTCATACAGCACGACCGCGGTGTGCGCGGCGCCAGTTAAACAGCCGACCGATACCACAGAGTCGTCCACATAGCCTTCAAACAGGCTGGTGACCAGCACGGCGTCCGGCCGTAATTGTTCGATGAAATGTTCGCGCAGCAGTTCGCCTGCGCGCGCGCGCGGGCTGTTCTCTTCGGCGCGCTCGGCGCATGGCTGCAGGATGTCAAATACGCGGATGCGTTCCTGCGGCACCAGGCCCGCGAACTGGGCGCGCAGGTCTTCGATCGCGGCAGGCAGACCGCCGTTCATCACCAGCCAGATTTCATGCTCTCCGGCGTTGCGGGCCACGCCCAGTGCCAGTGCCAGCGAATAGCGTCCGATGCCGCGGAAGCGGCTTTCCGATTGGGTTCCTTGCAGATCAATGACGATGCGCATCTTGTTTCCTTGCTTGTAGCGCTTGCAGTTCGCGCAGCACACGGCTGGCGCGTGGTGACAGTCCGGAGCCGCCTTCGGTCAGCAGGGGCTGCGACGGTGCGGCATTGTGGGACAGCATAAGATTGAACAGGCGGGTGCGCAGGCCCGGCGTAAAGCGCAGCAGATAGAGCGCGATGGCTTTCAGGCGGCGATTGCCCAGCACGTAGCCGCCCAGGCGGTGCAGGCCGCGGCGAGCGCGATTCTTCACCGCGCGCAGAATGCGACCCTCACGGCGCGCTGCATTCAGGCGGTGCATGACACCGCCTACGTAGCGCCAGGGCACGGTGATGCGCCAGGAGCTGCTGTTCATCAGCGCAATCACCTGTTGCGCATACATATCCGCACGCTGCTCGGCGGCGGCGATGCGCTGTTCAAGCACACCGGCGCCGTGTTCAAGCGCGTCCGCGCGGTGTTCGATGGCGGCGGCACGATGATCCTGGCCGTCGGCGCGCTGGCGCAGCTGGCCGAGCTGCTCGCCGGTCTGGCCGGCTTCACGCGTCAAGCGTCCCAGCGCGTGATGGATCTCCGCGTGGCGTGTCGCACCTTGCTCTTCGTAGCGATGCGCCAGGATACCGAGGCCAATACCGAATTCTTTGTTGAAGGCTGCGTCGAAGGAGGCCAGCGCTTCCGGCGCGGCGCTCTTTTGCGCAACGATGGCGTAGTCCTGGCTCACGCCTTCCAGTACGTTCATCAGAACCAGGCGCACATCTTCATGCAGACGCGGATCTTCCTGCAGACGCACGATTTTGGCGCGCGCAAATCCCGCATGCTCCGCAGCGAAGGCCAGCAGATTTGGCGGCAACGGATGCAGGTGAGTCGGGTCCATGTAGAAGCTGGTCGCGCCGACGGTCAGGTTTTCCGGGTTTGGCGTTTCCATGATCAGCAGGCCGCCCGGCGCCAGGGCACGCAGGGCCTCTGCAATCAGTTCGCGCACCAGGTCGAAAGGCAGGTGCTCCACCAAATGGAAGGACGACACCATGGACAGGCTGCCGGCAGGCACGGCGCGCAGGGCGGCCAGTGCATCCATGCGCTCTGCGTTCAGGCCACGTTCGTGGCAGGCGGCCAGCATTCCTTCATCGAGGTCGATGCCGCGAGCGCTGAAGCCTTCTTCGCCCAGGAGTTCAAGCCACTCGCCGCGGCCGCAGCCCAGGTCCAACGCTGAAGGTTTGGCGTCTTGCGCCAGCAGGGCCTCCAGGAAAGGCGTGTAAGCGCGCAGGCGCTCCTTAATGGTGTCGCGCGCGCCGCGGTAGCGGTCCTCAAAAGCGCGATAGAAGGGGGGGCTCATCTTGCAATCTCCACTTGAGGTTCCAGCCAGCTGCTGCCCACGAACTCGCGCCGGTTCATGTTCATGACGATGAATAGCGCGGCCAAATCGCGCCATTCGTAGTTGTCGGCCAGATGGGTTTCGTTGCTGGTCAGCGCAGTCGTGATGGAATAGCTGCCTGCGCCCAGATTGAGCGGAAAACGGAAGCGGTATTCGATTTCTTCGCCAGGCTGCAGGGCACTTAGCGCCTTGTCCATGTGATGGGTGTTGGTGCCGTAGATCGGCTGGCCCAGGCGGTCCTTGATCATATAGCCCAGCACCAGGCGTGGAACGGCTTTGTTGATGCGTACCTTGACGCGCAGCGTGACGGGCACGCCAACATTCAACACTTCCTGTGCTTCACCCTCTTCGTTCTCGATCGTGATGGCCGTGACGCTCGCCTCGCCGGTGCCGGAGCTGGTCTGCACGCGGCCTTCCTCCGTCACGGTCTGCTGCACGGTAGAGTTTTCCCGTTCGGCAATCAGGGCGTTGTAGTAGTCCATCACTTCTTCCGGCGAGCCTTGCTTGGCCAGGCGTCCGCTATCAAGCAGGATGGCGCGGTCGCAGATGGATTGCATCGCCGCGCGGTCGTGGCTGACGATGAGCAGCGTGGTGCCTTGCTGGCGGTATTCGCGGATGCGCTGGAAGCTCTTGTGCTGGAAATAGGCATCGCCCACGGATAGCGCTTCGTCCACGATCAGCACGTCCGGACGCACTACGGTTGCCACGCTGAAGGCCAGGCGCATCTGCATGCCGGAGGAGTACACGCGCACCGGCTGGTCGATGTAATCGCCGATTTCCGCGAAGGCTTCGATCTGCGGCATCATGGTCGTGATTTCATCCACGGTCAAGCCGATCAGCTGCCCCGCCATGTAGGCATTCTGGCGCCCCGTGAAATCGGGATGGAAGCCCATGCCCAGCTCCAGCAGGGCGGCTACGCGGCCGGTGATGTTCACGCTGCCGGTGGTCGGCTGGGCGGTGCCGGTGATCATCTTAAGGAGGGTGCTCTTGCCCGCACCGTTGATGCCGATAATGCCAACCGCTTCGCCGGGGGCGAGCTGGAAATTGATGTCCTGCAGTACCCACTTCAGGTTGTGGTGTGCACGCTTGCCCGGCAGAACCCATTCGGCCAGGCGGCCCCATTGGTTGTGGTACTGCTTGTAGGCCTTGCCCAGGCCTTTAACGATAATGCTGCCCATTACAGTTCATCCACCATTTCGCCCGCGCGTTTGCGGAACAGTTGCAGGCCAAGTGCGCAGAACAGCAGCGCCAGTACGGTAACTGGGATCAGGGTATGCCAGTGCGGGAGCGTGCCGCGCACCAGGATGTCCTGATAAGCCGCGACCACGGCCGCCATTGGATTCCACACCAGCAGCTCGCGCACTGCTTCCGGCAGCGTGGTGACGGGGTAGACGATGGGCGTGAACCAGAACCAGAACTGTAGAAGGATAGTGAAGAACTGGCCCACGTCGCGGAAGAACACATTCAGCACGCCGAGAATCATGCCGAGACCGATCGCAAACAGGATCTGGATTGCCAGCACGGGGAACACGGCCAGGAAGCTCCAGCCGGGGAAGGTGCCGGAAACCAGCAGGAAGACGGTGAACAGGCCGAAGATGATGCCGAAATTGACCAGGGCATTCAGCACCACAATGATAGGCAGACAAATCCGCGGGAACTGCAGCTTCTTCAGCAGATTGGCGTTTTCCAGGAAGACACCCTGGCTGCGGCCGGTGATTTCGGCAAACAGGCCCCAGGTCAGCACGCCGGCGCACAGGTAGATGCTGTAGGCAAAGGCGGAATCCATGCCTTGCAGGCGGTTGTGCATGACCTGCGAGAAGACCACGGTGTAGACCACGATCATGGCCAGCGGGTTGAGGATGGTCCAGGCGGCGCCGAGTAGGGAGTTGCGGTATTTGGCCTGGAATTCGCGCTTGACGCTGCCACCGATGAAACCACGGTAGCGCCAGATCCCACCCATCATGGAGCGGGAAATCATGAGGCCCCCGGTGTGGTGGTCGTGGTCGGCTGGATCATAAACTTAGGTGCTGACAAAAGGCGGAATTATAGCATCAGCAACTATTTGACCCTTCCTCAAAAGGTCCCAAATTTGTGTCCAAAAGTAAGACTGGCGCAGCATCGGCGCGCCCTTAGGCTTAGCCTTGCACCAGCTTTTGCAGCGCGTCCGGCTTGATGATGATGATCTTATGAGTACCCTTCTGAATAATGCCTTGCTGGACCAGGGTCAGTAGCGTGCGCGTCACCGTTTCGCGGCTGGTGTTGATCATATTGGCAATATCCTGATGGGTCGGCAGGTTCTCCACCACATGCACATCCCCGTCCTCTTTTTTCTTCATCAGGTCGAGGAAGGTGTAGATGCGGCGCGAGGTGTTATGGATGCTGAGCAGGGCGCGGAATTCGGAATCGCGCTGCACCTTCTCCGCCAGGAAACGCAGCATCTGGTTCGCCACGGACGGCGAGTGGGCAAACAGGTGCAGGGCAGTATTGCGCGGCAGCAGGGCCACCAGCACCGGCGTCAGTGCCACCACGGACGCTGAACGCAGCGAGCCGTTGATGACGGCAATTTCGCCGAAGAAGTCGCCTGGCTGCAGCATGCGCAGGCCGATGGCGCGGCCGTCTTCGGTAATGTCGATGACTTGCAGTGAGCCGGTCAGCAGGAACAGCAGGCTGTCGCCAGGCGCTCCCTTTTGCAGCACGATGTCGCGCTTGGCGTACTGGCGCACGCGCAGCTCGGTCTTAACGCGCGCCATGTCGTCCTCGCTCAGTTCCGCGAGAAGCGGAATTTTGCGCAAGTGGATCTGCAGATTGACTTGTTGTGGCTCAGGAGCAGCCGCTACCTGTGCCGCCTCTTCCGGCGGAATCAGGTCGTGCTCGTTCGTTTCCTGAAGTTTTCTCTTGCTAGTTGTCATTGTTCAAATAGCTCGTAAAAGCAGGATGACGCAGGTTGCTGCGCTAATACCGGCCACGTTGGCCGCCAGATCGCGCCAGCTGAAATTGCGGCCAGGCACCAGCTTTTGCAAGACTTCGATCATCCAACCGCCAGCCGCCAGACCAAGCAGCCAATATTGCAATTGTCCCCATGTCGGCGCCAGGGGCGCTGCCAGTACGGTCAGGCCGGCAAAAGCCAGGAAGTGCAGCAGCTTGTCGTTCGGCAGGGGCGGCAGCCAGCCTGCCGGCAGCAGGCAGCCGACAGACACAGCGGCCAGCGCCAATAAAAAGACAAACAGTTCCCAACCCATGATGCTCAACTTCGAAAAATAATGCAGAACCGCGAGGTCAGAAATTGTCCCAGCGCATACTCAGCTGAAGCGCATGGCTATTGTATTGGAACAACGAGATATTTTCGCGGTCGCGCACGACACGGCCTTCGAGATGAAGACTCACATTGGGACGGAAATACCACTGTACGGCAGCGCGGGCGCTTGTCGTATTTTGACGACGCGCCACTTCGATCAGGCCCGGTGAGTAGATATTGTCGCTTTGCCAGTGCTGGTGCGTCAGTCCGGCCTCTGCATACCAGCCGGAACCAAGCAGAGTATACCATTGCACGCTGCCGAACCAGCCCTTGCGGTCGCCACCCGGTCGTTCTTCGGCGCCATGATCGTGCAGTCCGCTGCCGGTAATTTGCACCTGATCGTGCTTCCCGCGGTAGGTGAACAGGGTGCTCAGTTCCAGCGTGGTGGCGTTGTAGGCGGTACGCGTTGGATAAGTCACGTGGCTGATATTGCCGGCAAATGCGAAGTCCCAGCCTGGCGGCATCGACATCGGCGGCGAGGCGCGCACCTGCAGCTGCTCCTGGCGCTGGTATAGCTTCTTATCCAGTTCGGCGGCGCCGAATGCGGCGGTGGCGCGCGTGCGCCAGCGGCCGATGTTCATCGAATGCTCGACACCCATCAGCATGGTGGCGGTATCCTGCTCGTGTATGTGATCGTTACGGCGCACATAGCCTTGCAC
Organism: Pseudoduganella sp. RAF19; assembly: GCF_052114165.1. NCBI lineage: Bacteria > Pseudomonadati > Pseudomonadota > Betaproteobacteria > Burkholderiales > Oxalobacteraceae > Pseudoduganella > Pseudoduganella sp. RAF19. Next base: position 278,922 of record NZ_JBFREF010000007.1, read on the forward strand.
AATGCCCAGCGTGCCGTAGCTATTCAATGGGCGCACGTAGGAGCCGGTGAGCACGCTGTAGCTGTCCGCCTTGGGCAGGAATTCCGGCGACAGTTCCAGGTCGGTCTGATTACTGCCGGTGCCGATCGTGAAATTCGAATCGCTGGCGCCCTGATTGACGTTCGAGTCGCGGCCGCGGCCTGCGCTCACTAGCCAGGACGCGGGGCGAATCGTGCGCACCTTGCAGCCCGCGGCGCGGTGCGAGGCAATTACCTCCGTGATGCCTGGTGGAGGATCGAAGCGTTCCTCCACGGTCTTGAACAGGCGCTCGGCTTCGGTGGCGTTGCCCAGCTCGCAGTATGTGATGGCGAGTTCCAGGAAGGCGCCGGCGTGGCGCGGCTCCTGTTCGATAAAACGCTCCAGCAAAACGGCTGCATCTTCCAGGCGTCCCTCGGCGACGGCTTGCAGGCCAGCGCGATACAGCTCCTCCTGTTTAACGGGGGCGTATGTGGGCGCTGCCGGGGCAGGGTCGGCTGCAACCGCTTCAAGCGCTGCGTCGGGTGGCGACGCGTGGACCGAGCTTGCCAGCAGCAGCGCGGTGAGCCAGGGCAAGTGGCGCTTCATCATGCCTGCGGCTCCAATGTATAGACGCGAATCGTTTTTTCCTTCCCGCGCAGATGGCGTTCGCCCAGAGGCAGAAAGCGATGGCGGCGCGAGTTCGCAACCGTTCCTTCGCCAATGATGACATCATAGGGATAGTCGCGCGCGGCCTGTTCCAGACGGGAAGCGGTGTTAACACTGTCGCCCACAGCAGTATAGATGCTGCGGAAGCTGGTGCCATAGTCGCCCGCCATGGCGGCGCCGCTCTCGATGCCGATGCGTACACGCAGTGGCGGCAAGCCCTTCTCGCCGCGGCGGCGGCTAAATTCCGCTACCTCCTTCAGGATCATGTGTGCTGCATCCAGTGCCAGGTCGGCGTGTTCTTCGTTGGGCAGCGGCGCGCCCCAGAATGCCACCAGGCCATCGCCGGTGAACTTGTCCAGCGTACCTTGTTTTTCCAGCACGGGACGAGTCAGGCAATCGAGGAAATCGGTGGTTAGGCGCGCGGCTTCATCCAGCGAGAGCGATTCGACTTGCGAGGTGTAGCCTTGCATGTCCGCAATCAGGGTAGTGACTTGCAGCAGGCGTGGCGCCAACGGGTCTTTCATGTCGCTGCGCAGCAGTTCGTCCACCACGGCTTTTGCCACGTATTGGCGCAAGGTGCCGAGCAGCTGGCGTGATCGCTGCTGGGCCTGCTGCCAGTGGAAGGGCACGGCTACGGCCAGCAGGAATAGGTTCGACAGCAGTGGCGCGGCGGGCGCAAACATGGGATCATGCGGCGCCAAAACGTAGGCCAATGCCAGCCAGGCCAGCGATGTACCTGCCAGCAGCAGCGCATTGATGGCGGCAGAAAGGCGCGGCAAGGTGTAGCTGGCGAACAGCACCACGCTTAACGTAAACAGGATAGCCATCAGGCGTCCTGGCCAGGGCTTGGGGGCTAAGCCCGCCTGTTCGTCCAACTGGCCTTCGAGCATGGCGGCGTGCACCAGCAGTCCGGCGGTTGATTCATTCAACGGCGTTGCGACACGATCGCCAATGCTCAGCGAGGAGGAGCCGATCAGCACCAGACGTCCCGCCACATCCTCCGGCCGTACGCGGCCCGCCAGCACATCGCCTGCCTTGGCGACCACAAAGGAATTCAAGGTGCGCGAGTAAGGGACCCGCACCAGTCCTCCGGACAGCTCTTGCGGTTTGGGGCCGCTGCAGCAATCAAGCAGCGCACGCGACAGGGTAGGGTAGAGCTGGCCGCCGAACCAGGTAGCCATGGGCACGCGGCGCAGTACGCCGTCAGGGTCAGGGATGAAGCCGATGTTGCCGAAGTGGTGGGACCCAGCCAGTCCGGCATGGTTGGCAATATAACCGCTTGCGGGTACGGCGCCAGCCTGGGTGGTGGTCGGCACGCCGCCGCCAAGCTGTCCGGTCATCAATGGCGTGCTGCGCGGTGCATAATCGAACATCTGGGCAAGCACAACGGGGCCGTGCTTGGCGAGCATTTCAATGCGTGTGTCGCCACCGGCATCGACGGGCTTCTCCATCATGATGTCGAGCGCGACACCCTTGGCGCCGTCCTCCAGCAATTGCTCGATCAAGTCGGCTATGTGTGACCGTGGCCATGGCCAGGGCTGGTCCGCCAGACTTGATTCGTCGATATCCACAACGAGGATGCGGTCCTCGTCTTTCTCCTGGGCCTGCATCCGGATAAATTGATCGCGCAGCCATTCGTCGCCCACGTGCATCCAGTTTGGCGCAGCCTGCCACTGCGGCAAAACGCACAGCGCTACAGCGGCGGTGGCGATCAGACTTCGCAATAGTACGGCGGGAGCAAGGGTGGCGCGGAGATTAACCGGAATCGTCATGGAGGTGTCAGCCGGCGCGCCGGTATGCAGTGTTGCAGGCGGAATACAGTAGTGAATAAATTGCTAGTATAACCGCATGACTCCCCATGCAGTAAAATGTAGGGCTTTGTCAGTAACGATCTGTAACAGATGTAAGATGTGATGGCAGTCACAGACTTTTCATCGTTAGAGCGGACAATACAGCATAAGGAGAAATTTATGCTACGCAACCATATCATCGGCGCAGGCTTGTTGCTGACCGCTTCCCTGGCCTGGGGCGGCGAGGCCGGCCGCGTCATATTCGTGACCGGTCAAGTCCAGCTTGCCAATCACGCTGCCGTGGTTGATGCCGCTGTGCAAGAGGGCGATGAGGTCACGACCGGCGCCGATGGTTATGTTTATATGAAGACCACGGATGAGGGCTTCCTGATTCTGCGCCCGAACAGCAAAGCGCGCGTGGTAACTTATCGGGTCGATAAGGCCAACCCGTCCAATACGCATGTGAAGCTGGAGTTGAGCCAGGGTGTGGCCCGTGCCATTTCCGGCAAGGCCGTCAAGCAGGCACGTCAGAACTTCCGCTTCAATACACCTGTCGCCGCCATCGGCGTGCGCGGTACCGACTTTATTGTATACACCGACCAGCAGACTTCGCGTGTGGTGGTGGTTTCTGGTGGTGTCGTGATGAGCCCGTTCGCCGCTGGCTGCTCCAGTGAGGGCGTCGGTCCTTGCGAGGGCAATGCGAGCCGCGAATTGTTTGCCGGCCAAGCGGGGATGCTGTTGCAGGTACGCCGCGGCCAGACGGCGCCGCAATTGCTGAATAATCCATCTTTGTCGCCTGATCAGAACGAGAAACCTCGTTCCGACGAGCCGGTTGGCAAAGTGACCCAAGGCAGCGCGCTAGGGCCGGCGCAAGTAAACCTTGATCCAGAGCGCACCGCACTGTCGCTGAATGCAGTGCGCCCTGTGGGTGCCGGAACGCCGCCTTCTTCCGGGGCGGATAATGGAACGCCTACACCACCGCCGATCGTGACGCCTCCTCCTGTGGTCATTACCGATCCAACACCGGCGCCGCCGAAGCCACAGGAAGTGTTTTGGGGGCGCTGGAGTATCGTCGCTGGCCAAGGCGTGATGCCCGCGTCAATCAAGAACAACAATACTGATACGCCGCAGTTTGTCGGTGACTATGCCGTGGCACGCATGAAGGGGGCAACGCTCGTCATGCCTACGGAAGGTATCGTTGGATTTGCGCTGGCTAACAGTGAGGCGTATGTCCAGAAATCAAACGGCAGCGAGGCCCGCGCCAATGTGGATTCGGGACAGTTGAATATTAACTTTGTTGATAGGACATTTACGACGGGTTTGTCAGTTTCGTCCGGCAAAGATAAGTACGATATTTCAGGAAAGGGCGTAGTCGATTATCAGGGTCTTATGACCAACAGCGCCAGCTCAGCTACCCAGATCCGCGGCTATCTGTCCGGACCTAACGCTGAAGAGGCCGGATATGTCTTCAAAAACACCGCTTATCCAGGGGTGACTGTGGTCGGCGGGACGACCTGGAAGAGATAATCCGATTAAATCGGAATTAAAAACGCAGGCAAATTGCCTGCGTTTTTTTATAAGAATTGCTTGTCTTTTGGCAGTATCAAATTCTCACCAAAAATATCAAATTGGCTGAGTTTGCCCGCTTATTAAGCAAACCTCCTGCAACATTGTGTAAAAAACCGTGGTTTCCGCCACAAAAAGATGAGTTTTGTGATGGCCGTCACAACATCACATCCCTAGTGTGGCAATATACTTCGCACTTCTGCAAAAAAGTGTCCAAGTTGCAGACAGCGCTGTTTGTACTAGGACGGCAGAACTTTGGTTTAAACCACCTTTATAAGGAAATATCATGGCAGCACAAGACTACGTAGCAATTGTTGAACAACTGTACGTATCGTATTTCGGCCGTCCTGCTGACTACTTCGGTCTGCAGAATTTCACCGCTCAACTGAACTCCATCGGCGCACCGAAGGACATCACCGCCCTGAACGCTGCTGTTCAAGCTGACAAAGCTGGCACCACGGCCCTGAGCAAACTGGTTAACAGCTTCGCTTCCTCGGACGAGTCCAAAGCCCTGTACGGCTCCGACAACTCCCCAATCGGTATCTCCAAGTTCCTGGTTTCCGTATTCCAGAACGTTATCGGCCGCACCCCTGACCTGGGCCCAGGCTGGGACTTCTGGTACAACGCCCTGTCTTCGGGTGCTCTGAGCCGCGCTGACGCCGCTCTGGCTATCGCTGAAGGTGCTCTGAGCAACACCACCCCGCAAGGTCTGCTGGACGCACAAGCTGTGCTGAACAAGCAGAAAGTTGCTTCCGCTTTCACCGCTGCTCTGGATACTCCAGAAAAGATCAACGCTTACTCCACCGCTGCTGCCGTTGCAACCGCAACCGGCCTGCTGAAGGACGTAACCGCAACCACCGACGTAGCCGCTTACCAGGCTAACGTGCTGGCTGCTGTGGACACCGTGGTGAGTGGCTCGATCCCTAGCACCACCTCGAACCTGACCACCGGCGTTGACACCCTGACCGGCACCAACGGCAACGATACCTACAATGCTGTTATCGGCAACGCTACCGCAACCGACGATTCCCTGAATGCTCTGGACTCCGTCGACGGCGGCGCAGGTTCCGACACCCTGGTTCTGCTGGACAAGAAGACCACTGGTAGCACTCTGCCTTCCGGCATCGTGATCAAGAATGTTGAAAATATCGTGATCCGTGGCGCTGGTGTAGTGAACTTTGACCAGACCGCTGCTACCGGCATCACCGGCGTGACCAAGATCTCCGTTGCTCAAGCGACCACTGCAACTGTTAAAGCTGCCGGCACCACTGCTGTTGACGTGGCTGGCGCAACCGATGACGTAACCGTTGACGGTGGCTCCAACGTGTCCGTGTCCCTGAACGGCGGCACCGGCGTTGACACCGTGATTGGTGCAACCACTGTTGCCAAGGGCGCTGTTTCCGTAACCAACACCAACCTGGCTGATGCAAACATCGCTGTAGACGGCGGCACTTCCGTGACCGTAACCGCACAAGGCGTGACCGCAGCAGCTGGTGCTGCTGGCACCATCACCGTTGGCAATGGCGGTGCTGCTACTGACCTGCCATCGGGCGCTATCGCTGTGACCTCCATCGGCGCTGCTGCAAACGGTACCGCTCCAGCAGACATGGCTGCTATCACCGTTAAGGGCGGCACCAAAGTAACCGTGGTGCAAACCGCTACTGCGGACGACACTGCTGCTGCTGACGACGCTGCTGCAACCGCCAACGTTATCACCCAAGGTGACATCGCCATTACCGGCGGCAAAGCCACCACCGAAGTTGTTGTTCAGCAGACCGCTACTTCCGCTGGCGAAGATGCTTCTGCAGCAACCGCCGGCGTCAAGACTGTTGACGTTGTGACCTTCGTTAAGATGGCCGCAGGCGAAACCGTCACCGTTGACGGCTTGGTCTTCACTGCCAACAAGGCGCTGACCGCTGCTGAAGTTGCAGCTGCATTCGCTAACCTGTCCGCTGGCGCAACCCAAGGTTCCGCTCCTGCGTCGAACGGCGTGTACTCCGGCGCTCTGTCGACTCACTTTGTCTCCGCAGGTGTGGTGGCTTCCGGCACCAGCCAGACTGTGACCTTCACTTCTGCTAAAGCTGACGGTACCGCAACTATCGTTGTTGCTGACACTGCTGCTGCTGGCAACGTGGCTGCAAGCGAAACCACCGCAGGCGTGGCCAACGTCGACGCAACCGTAGGTTCGCTGGCTGTAGCAGCAGGTAAAGTGACCATCGCTGACGGCGGCACCAAGACCATCGCTACCGTGACCGTTGACGGCTACGGTGCTGGTTCGACCATCAACTCCGGCGCTCTGACCACTCTGAATCTGGCTCACAGCGGCGCTGCTGACATTGCAGTTACCAACGCCACTGCCAACGCCACTCTGAACCTGAAAGTGGACGGCCTGGGTGATACCGACACTCCAACTGCTGCCAAGATCGATCTGAGCGCTGCTAGCTACACCACTCTGAACGTCACGACCGCTAACGCGGACTCTCTGGCTGCTCTGATTGCTGCTGGCGCAACCGCCATGACCGTTGCTGGTACTAACGCGATCGACCTGACCGACGCTGCTACCGACCTGAGCGGCCTGAAGACTCTGACCGTGACCGGCGCTGCTGGCGTTGCTGTGGACCTGAGCGGTTCCGCAAACCTGACCACCGTTGACACCACCGGCACCACCGGCACCAACACCGTTGGCATCGATGCTACCGTTGCAACCTACAAGGGCGGTGCAGGCGTTGATAAAGTCACCGTTGCAGGCAACGTGACCAAAGCGATCACCCTGGGCGCTGGCGACGACGTCGTAACCCTGGCAACCGCTTCCCTGGGTGCTAACATCTCCGGCGGCGACGGCACCGACACCCTGTCGATGACCGCAGCTGACGCGGAATCTGCATCGGGCAGCAGCGCTTTCGCAGCCAAGATCGACGGCTTCGAAAAACTGCAACTGGCTGCTGCCGCTGCTGACACCACCGTTGACCTGTCCAATCTGGACAACATCAACTACGTGGTAACCGCTGGTGCAGCTAACACCTTCACCCTGACCCTGGACAAGCTGGCTGCTGCTAGCACCGTAGAACTGAGCGGCGCCCAGGCTGGTGGTACCGTTGAAGCCGTGCTGGCTGATGCTACTGGTTCTTCTGACGTGCTGAACGTTGTTCTGAAGACCGCTGCAGCTGCTGCTGTTGACTTCGGTGCTGTAGTTGCTGCTGATGTTGAAACCGTCAACCTGACCGTGACCGACACCAAGACCAAGACTATCGATACCTTCACCCTGGACCTGGCAGCTGATTCGGCTACCAATGTCGTGGTGACCGGTAACGCCAACCTGGTCCTGAACGACGCTGGCCATGTAAGCACCAAGGTAACCACTCTGGACGCTTCCGCGCTGACCGGCAAGCTGACTGCTTCGACCAACGGCACTGTTGCTGAAACCATTAAAGGTGGTTCCGGCAACGACACCCTGACTGCAGCTGGCAATCACGACGTTCTGAATGGCGGCGCAGGTAACGACACCCTGATCGTGACCGGCAACCTGGCTACCCTGACCGGTGGCGCTGGTGCTGACACCTTCAACGTTGCCCACGCAACCAGCAACGTGAATAGCTACGCGACCATCACCGACCTGACCGCCGGCGATATCATCAAGTTTGCTAACACTGCTGCTACCGAGACCTTCAATGCATCGAAGGTTACCCTGGCTGACACCGCTGTGTTCCAGGACTACGCTAACGCGGCAATCGCTCAAACCAACCAGGGTGACATCTCCTGGTTCCAGAGCGGCGGCAACACCTACGTGATCGAACACGTCTCTGGCGCCGTGACCAGCTTCGTGAACGGCACCGACGTGATCGTGAAGATCACCGGCACCGTGGACCTGAGCCACTCCTCGTTCAGCACCGCGAACCAGACCCTGGTCTTCGTCTCTTAATCGAGATCGTATCCTGTCCTCCCGCACAAGCGGGAGGTTGGAACAAAAACCCCCGGTGCCTCGGTGCTGGGGGTTTTTCTTTTGTTTGCACAAAAAAACAGCACGCAAGTAAATATATGTGATGCAGATCACATTTCTTTGCGGTTTTGATGGATAATGTCTCGTCTTTGAAAAAAGAAGAGCCATGCGTTGCCGCCTAAACGCTTAATCCTTCGAGATCATGAAAAAACTCCTGAACCCCAAGAGCGAGATCCAATCGATCTTGTCTACTTTTAAACGGACCTTCTACACAGTAGGAGTGTTCAGTGCCATCATCAACATGCTGGCGCTGGTGCCGTCCCTCTACATGCTGCAGGTCTACGATCGCGTGCTGCAAAGCCGCAACGAGATCACATTGCTGATGCTGACTCTGATCATGCTGGGCGGCTATGCCTTCATGGGCACGCTTGAAATGGTGCGAAGCTTCGTCTTGGTTCGCGTGGGCGCCAAATTCGACATGGAGTTGAATAAGCGTGTGTATACGGCGGCGTTCGAGCAAAACCTGAAAACTGCCGGATTCAATGCAGGTCAGGCGCTGACGGACTTGACCAACATTCGTCAATTCCTGACGGGTAACGCGCTATTCGCTTTCTTCGATGCTCCTTGGTTTCCGATTTACCTAGGGGTCATCTTTATTTTTGAGCCGAGCCTTGGTGTGTTCTCGGTATGCGGCACGCTTGTTCTGATCGCACTGGCTTACATTAACGAGCGATCGACAAAAGAACCATTGTCCGAGGCGAACACGATGGCCATTACGGCCAACACGTTGGCGACGAACAATCTGCGAAATGCGGAAGTCATCGAATCGATGGGCATGCTGCCGAATCTGATGAACCGCTGGTTCAAACTGCACTCGCGTTTCCTGCACCTGCAGGCGAAGGCTAGCGAGAAGGCTGGCGTTATCAATGCCATAACCAAGTTTGTGCAGGCATCGCAACAATCGCTGGTGCTGGGCTTTGGTGCTTTACTGGTACTTGAAGGTAAATTGAGCCCGGGCATGATGATTGCCGCGTCCATCTTGGTGGGTAAAGCCTTAGCGCCGGTGCAGCAAGTGATCGCCACTTGGAAGAGCTGGGCTACGACGCGCAGCGCCTATGAGCGTCTGACTGCGGTCCTCGAACGCAACCCAGCCCGCAGCGCTGGCATGGAGTTGCCTAAACCGGAGGGTCATCTGTCGGTAGAGGGGGTAAGCGCCTCTCCGCCTGGTATCACTGTACCGATTTTACGCGGCGTCACCTTTGCCATTCAGGCCGGCGATGTGCTGGGCGTGATTGGCCCGAGTGGCTCCGGTAAGTCGACGCTGGCACGACTAATGGTCGGGGTATGGCCGGCACTGATGGGCAAGGTGCGTCTGGACGGCGCTGATATGTATCAGTGGAATAAGGCTGAACTTGGTCCGTACATTGGCTATCTGCCGCAGGATATTGAGCTCTTCAGCGGTACCGTTTCGGAAAACATTGCGCGCTTCGGCGAAGTTGATGCCGAAAAGGTCGTTGAAGCGGCCAAACGCGCTGGCGTGCACGACATGATCCTGCATTTTCCTAAGGGCTACGACACGGTTTTGGGCGACGGCGGCGCGGGCTTGTCTGGTGGACAGAAACAACGTCTTGGCCTTGCTCGTGCCATGTACGGCGATCCGTCGCTGCTGGTATTGGATGAGCCTAACTCCAACTTGGATGATGCGGGTGAGCAGGCCCTGGTGGCCGCTGTGCAAGATCTGCGTCAGCGCGGCAAGACGATTGTTCTGATTACGCATCGCACAAGCATTATTGGCGCCACGACTAAATTGCTGTTGCTGCGTGATGGCACGGTCGGTAGCTTTGGTCCGACGCGCGAGGTGTTGCTCGCGCTGCAAGAGCAGCAACAAAAGCAGATCGCAGCGCAGCAAGCGGCACAACAGGCAGCTGCTCAACAAGCGGCAGCACAGCAAGCAGCTATGGCAGCTCAGCAGGCCGCACAGCAAGCGGCCCAGCAAGCTGTGCATCCCGGCGCGAACGACGCGAAAGCTGGCGCCGCGACGGAACAGGAGTAATCAATGTCGAACAATATCATCAAGAAGCCGGCCGAGCCGGCGACCGAGGTCATTTCGCATGACGTCACCCCGCTGACCGTCAATACCGATGCTGGTGCCTACTCCAAAATTGGCTGGACCGTAGTCTTGGGGGGATTCGTTGGATTCCTGTTGTGGGCTAGCTTTGCACCACTCGACAAGGGGGTTCCGCTGTCAGGCTTCGTTGCCAAGGAGACTAACCGGAAGACTGTGCAGTACCTGCAAGCCGGTACGGTACAAGATATCTTGGTGCACGATGGTGACGTTGTGAAAGCAGGGCAGGTAGTTGTGCGAATGAACGATGTTCAAGCTAGCTCCGCGATGCAGTCGACGCTGGCACAGTACATCATCGCACGTGCGGTGGAGGCTCGACTGACTGCTGAACTGACGGGAGGGAAGTCGGTGCCATTCCCGAAAGAGTTAGAGCAGTACAAAGAAGATCCGCGCGTTAAGGAAAATATGGATTTGCAGCGCCAACTGCTGGCCTCGCGTCAGATGGCGCTTGAAAGCGAGTTGGCGGCATTTACCGAAAATGCTGCCGGTCTGACGGCGCAGATCCAAGGGTTGGACGAGTCGCGCGAAAGTAAAAAAGCGCAGCTCAGTTTCTTGAAAGAGCAACTGGACAACAGTCGTGACCTTGCGAAGGAAGGCTATATTCCTCGTGCCCGCTTGCTTGAACTAGAACGTACTTATGCTCAAATCAATGGACAGATTTCTGAAGACGTCGGCAATTTGGCGCGTGCGCGCCGGCAGGTAGCGGAGACTAATCTGCGTCGTTCGCTGCGCCTGCAGGAGTATCAAAAAGACGCGCGCGCCCAGCTGTCGGATGTACACAAAGAAGCTGAATCGCTGGCAAGCCGACTGCAGGGCCAGCAGTATGAAGTGGCGAGCGTGGATGTCAAGGCGCCAGTAGATGGCGTGGTTGTGGGCAGCAACGTGTTTACCAAAGGCGGTGTTGTAGCGCCTGGCGCTAAGCTGATGGAGATTGTGCCGTCGCAGGACGCTTTGGTGGTAGAGGGGCAGTTGCCAGTGAACTTGATCGACCGTGTGCATGACGGCTTGCCAGCTGAACTGATCTTCGCAGCATTCAACACCAACAAGACGCCGCATATCCCTGGCGAAGTGATCAATGTCGCAGCTGACCGCACTGTGGACGAACGCAACGGCCAACCATACTACAAGGTGCGTGCCCGCGTAACCCCGGAAGGTGCGAAATTGATCGCACAGCACAAGCTGAATGTCGTGCCTGGTATGCCGGTCGAACTATTCGTGAAGACTGGCGAGCGCACGATGATGAGCTATCTGCTGAAGCCGATCTTTGACCGCGCCAAGACTTCGATGTCGGAGGATTAATTGCCGCATAAACTGATCAAGCGCAAGCTGCTGCCGTTGGCGATGGTCACGGCAGGACTGCTGGCTGCAGCCGACGCTTCTGCCCTGGGCCTGATGCAAGCGTATGAGGCCGCCTTGAAGAATGATCCGACTTACCGCTCCGCCTACTATCAGGCGGAGGCAGGTAAAGAAAATCGTATTCTGGGCCGTTCCGGCTTGTTGCCTAGTGTTTCCGGGAACCACAGCCTGAGCCAGAACCGCGATACGCTGACATATCGTGGTCAAACAGACCCACAAGACTATCTGGCTCGAAACACTACGCTGCAGGTGCGCCAGACCGTGTTCAGTCTGGATGCTTGGGCGCGCTACAAACAGGGCGCAGCACAAAGTGAACAGGCCGAAGCCCAGTTCATGTCGCAGTCGCAGGAAGTGATTGTGCGTGTGGTGAGTGCCTACCTGGAGACGCTGCTGAAGGAAGACCAGGTGGTGTTAGCCCGTTCTGAGCGCGACATGTATGCCGAGCAGATGAAGGTCAACGAGCTGCTGTACAAAAAAGGTGAAGGTACGCGCACCGATGTGCTGGAAACCCGTTCGCGCCTGGATCTGGCTGAAGCGCAGTTAATCGAAGCGCAGGACGCGCTGTTGACCGCCAAGGATACCCTGGCGGGAGTGGTTGGGACCGATGTCGATTCGCTGGATCATTTGCGCGCGGGTTTCCACGTGTCGAATGACGACAAGCGTTCCTACGAAGAATGGAAGAAGACGGCGCTCGAACAGAATCCGGATATCCTCTCTTTGACCAAAGCGGTCGACGTCGCCACACAGGAGGTAAACAAACAGCGCGCAGGCCATACGCCGCGCGTGGATATTACCGGCACGTATGGCAAGACGGCCTCCGAAAGCCAGAGCACGATCGGCCAGGAAACCAAAGTGCGTAGCATTGGTTTCCAGGTGAGTGTGCCAATTTTCCAGGGGTTCGCCGTCAGTGCGGCAACGCGTCAAGCTGCCGCCAATCGCGAAAAGGCACGTTCTGATGTTGAGGCGCAAACCGACAAGACTCTGGTGGAATTGCGCCGCAATTACAATCAGGTCGCCAGCAGCGTACCGCATATCGAAGCGTTGGAAAAAGCCGTGGAATCGGCCAAGCTGCTGATTACGGCAACGGAGCAAAGTATCAAAGGCGGCGTGCGCATTAATCTGGACTTGCTGACCGCTCAGCGCCAGTTGTACACAGCGCAGCGTGATCTGGCTCAGTCGCGTTATACCTATATGCTTGCCGCTCTGCGTTTGCGGGCTGCGGCCGGCACTCTGTCAGGCGACGACGTGCGTATGCTGGCGGCGCACTTCGAATAATAAGTGCCTTCTCCTGCGGACATTTTGCTGCGTGCAAGCGTAGTAAAATGTCCGTTTTCTTTTAGTCTTAATCTACCGGTCCGATGGCGTCGTCTGCATTGCAAGGAAACAATAGCAAATTATTAGGGCTTGAAGTCTTGCGCTTCATTTCCGCGATGGCTGTGTTGTTCTGGCATTACCAGCATTTCTCGTTTGTTGCGGATAAGGCGGTTGATTTTGCTCAGAATCAGCAACCGCTCTACGGCGTGTTTGCGCTGTTCTACAACTACGGCTTTTACGGCGTGCAGGTGTTTTGGTGCATCAGCGGCTTCATCTTCTTTTGGAAGTACCGTACCGCGTTGGCGGACGGCGCGATCGGCGCACGCAAATTCTTCGTGCTGCGCTTTTCTCGCCTGTATCCGCTGCACTTCGTGACGATGGTGCTGGTCGGTCTGCTGCAGCTGGTCTATTTTGCGCAGAGAGGTTATTACTTCGTCTACCAGCATAACGACCTCAAGCATCTGATCCTGAACCTGTTCCTGGCAAGTCATTGGGGTCTGCAGGATGGCTACAGCTTTAATGCACCGATCTGGTCGATCTCGGTGGAAGTACTGGTTTATCTGATCTTTTTCCTGACGCTGCGCTCGGTTGGTCGTAGCGCGTGGGTGAATGGCGCGGTGCTGCTGATCTGCGCAGCTGCGAAATGGGCGGGGGCAACTTCGCCGGTAGTGGACGCTGCAGCCTACTTTTATGCCGGGGGATTAGCGGCGATTGCCTTCCGATATCTTGAGGGATCAAAATACCTGGCGCATGCAAAGCTCGTGATGCTGGCCTTTGTCGCGCTCACACCGGTTGCCGCTTACGCCGGCAACTACTCGCGGGAACAATTTATCCCCTTATTCCTGCTGGCTTACTTGCCAGTGCTGCTGTTTGTCGCTGCGCGTGATTTCCCGATGCCTACGAAGATCCAGCGTTTGGTTGAGGCGGCGGGGAATATGACCTACTCCAGCTATCTGGTGCATTTTCCAATCCAGCTCAGCCTTGCGATCTTTTGCGATTGGCTGAATCGTCCTATTCCTTACTACAGCGTCAAGTTCTTCGGCATGTTCATGGGCTTGACGCTGGTGGCAGCGTATTTTGTGTACCGGTGGTTTGAGTTGCCAGCGCAGGACGCGATTCGCCGCAAGTTCGCCTGAGCATTGCGGGCTTGCCATCTCCGGACTTACAATCGCTGGCTAACCAAAATCAACCGGGGAAAAAATGAATCTTCCGCAATACATCACAATCAACGGTACTTCTTACGCATCTGAAAAACTGAGCGACGTGGCCAAACAGCAGGCCGCTAACATTCAAGTCGTCGACGCCGAATTGGCGCGCCTACAGCAGCAAACTGCAATCGCGCAAACCGCACGCAATGCCTACGTCAGTGCGTTGGTAGAGGCCGTGAAGGGCAAGGTCGACACTGCTACCGTAGAGAAGCCGAAGAAGCCGCGCGCACCACGTAAGCCAAAGGCTAAAGCGGAATAATAGAATTGCCTCTGTCAGACCAATGACCCCGGTATTAAAGCGCGTGACAACTGAGTTCATTCCGGCGGAGGATCGCGTGCGGCTGTCTGGCGAGATGGAGGACGGTCAAGTTGCGATCTGGCTCACGCGACGGCTCCTGGGCTTCCTGCTGCCGGTTTTACTGCAGCGACTGGATGACCTGTTCAGTTCTATGATTCCTGCGCACCGCGATGCCTTGCAGGAATTTGCGCAGCAGGCAGCAAGCAGTTCGCTCGAGGCGTCTGCGCCAGTGGTAACTGGCGATCAAGGATTGGCGATCGTGGCAACAGAGGTGGATGTGGGGCGCACCGATGAGGGCGTCTTGCTGACGATCCGCAATGACGCTCATGGTTTTCATCTGCCGCTTAGCAGCCAGGCCTTGCGTCAGTGGCTGCACATTCTCTATCGCGCCGACCGCCAGGCGGAGTGGAATCTGCCGCAATGGCCGGCCTGGCTGACCGGCGAGAACAAGCTTGCGCTGGAACCGACGGTCGCACTTCATTAGGTCTTACTCTTTGCCGTAACAGGCCGGGCAAGATTTGCCCGGTACGTATTCCGGCGCCAGCTGCTGGCGTGGCGTGACCACGGCGCGGCAAGCGAAGCATTGCTTGGTTTCGGTCGGTTCCAGCTGCGGATTCAGCGCGGTGCGGTAGTCGAACACGAAGCAGTCGCCGGTGTAGTGCGCGCCGCCGACTTCCTCGAAATACTTCAGGATGCCGCCTTCCAGCTGGTACACGTTGTCGTAGCCGATGTTTTGCATGTGGATCGCGGCTTTTTCACAGCGGATGCCGCCGGTGCAGAAGGTGACCACGGTCTTGCCGTCGAAGTCGGCCTTGTGCTTCTCGATCACTTCCGGGAACTCGGTGAACTTGGTCAGGCGGTAGTCGACCGTGTTGTTGAAGGTGCCGACGTCCACTTCGTAGTCGTTGCGGGTTTCGACCATGACGACCGGCTTGCCGTTGTCGTCGTGGCCCTGGTCGAGCCAGCGCTTCAGGGTTTTCGCTTCGACGAACGGGGCGCGGCCTTCTTCCGGCTTGATCAGCGGCATACGCATGGTGATGATCTCTTTCTTGATTCTCACCAGCATACGGCGGTGCGATTGCTCCTCCGACAAGCTTTCTTTCGTTTCAAGATCCGCCAGGCGGGCGTCGCTGCGCACCCAGGCCAGGTATTCATCGATGTGCTCGCGCGTGCCGGACAGGAACATATTGATGCCTTCCGGGGTCAGCAGAATGGTGCCTTTCAGGCCCAGGCGGGCGGTGATGTCCTGATATTGCGGACGCAGGTCCTCGAGATTGTCGAGGGTGATGAATTTGTAGGCGGCAATGTTGACGTAAACGGGCAGTGCCGCGCCGGCGCTCGCGGGCGCGCTCAGAGTCGATGCTTGCATGTTGCGTTGGGAATTAGAAACCGGAACAGCCAACATTATACCTTCTTCGGCCATTGCTTAAAAAGTGGGCAGGAACTTATCGGAGGCGGCTTTGTCTCATTCTGGTGAAGAGGAGACTCGATTGGGGAGTGCGCCATGGAACAGCCGCCAGAAGATGGATTGTCGTCGCAGGAAAGGCAGGCAAAAGCGATTGCCGATTTGTCATGCGAAGTGAAGCTGTTGTCGCAGCGGGTGGTGGCAGGATTCGCGGAATGCAGCGAGGCCAACCAGCATCTGGAAGAGCGGATTACTGAGGTGAAGACTGGACTGGATGCGAGAATTTCCGAACTCAGGTCTGATTTCGGAGAGCGCCTAGGTGCGATTGAGCGGAGATTGGATTTCTACGGGCGAGTTTTTACCAGCGTATTTGTCGCGCTCGTGGCGGGAATTTTCGGGAAGGCGATGCAGTGGTGGTGAAATGGCCGCCGGGCTTGTTGCCGGCGGCCGGGAAAATCATTTCTGCGACAGGACCCATTTCACCAGGGTGTGCGCTTCGGCGTCGGTTACCTGGTTAGGAGGCATCGGCACGGAGCCCCATACGCCGGAGCCGCCTTTCATCACTTTTTGCACCAGCTTGTCCTCGGCATCTTTCTGGCCTTTGTACTTGGCGGCGACGTCCTTGTAGGCTGGACCAACCAGCTTGGTGGCGACGGCGTGGCAAGCCAGGCAGTTCTTGGACTTGGCCAGATCTTCCGGGCTGGCTGCCTGGGCGGATACGGCCAGCATCATGAGCGCTGCAGCTGCGTAATATTTCATTGCGTTCTCCTCCTGGGTGGGCGTGTAAAAACCTTATTCTAGTAGATTCTTTAACACGCTATGTAAAGTTGCAGAGGGGTTAGCGGCACATTTGATGTCTCTTATGGAACCTTGGCATTCGGGCGATGATCCAACCAGCTCAAAACATGATACGCGCATAAGCAAACTGGAGAGAGCTGTGGATACTCAATCTGAGATCAACAAGGGCTTGGCCACGCTCGGCACAAAGGTCGAGCATGTGGACAATAAGATTGACGTAGTACGTGATCAACTCGACAAGAAGGTCGATACCGTGCGTGACCAACTGGATAAGAAGATCGATGCCGTACGAGACTAACTGGACAGGAAGATTGAGTCAGTGCGCGATCAGTTGGACAGGAAAATTGAATCAGTACGCGACCAGTTGGACCGGAAAATTGATGCGCTGCGGGCTGAGATGGACAGGAAATTCTTTTGGGTATATGGCGGAATCATTTCGATTGTTGCCGGCCAGGTCGCATTGTATTTCAAATGAGATCGAGCGTTGGCGATGTCGCCACGCCAGCGTACTTCAGGGGCGTCCGGACTGTTAAAATAGCGGCTCTTCTGCACAAGGATTGAGCACCGCGAATGAGCATTGACACCATCGAACAGGCAGGCGGCGTGGAAGCCGCGGCAGCGCCGGCTGGACCGGGATTCGTGCACCTGCGCGTGCACACGGAATATTCGATTGTGGATGGCCTGGTCCGTATCGACGACCTGGTCAAACAAGCCGTCAAGGACAAGCAGGGCGCGCTGGCGGTCACCGATCTGGCCAACCTGTTCTGCATGGTGCGCTTCTACAAGGCCGCGCGCGGCAAGGGCATCAAGCCCGTCGTCGGCGTCGACGCCTGGATCACCAATGACGAAAACCGCGACAAGCCAAGCCGCATCATGCTGTACGCGAAGAACCGCATGGGCTATCTTCAGCTGTGCGAGCTGCTGTCGCAAGCCTGGCTGACCAACACCTACAAGGGACGCGCCGAAATCCGCACCGAGTGGCTGGAAGCGCTGGCTACGCAGGAATATGCGCTGCTGCCCGGTGAGTCCGGCGCCAATGGCCTGATCGCCTTGTCCGGCGCCCATCACGGCGACATCGGCCAGGCAATTGAAAACGGCAACCTGGAACTGGCCGAGCAAAATGCCGAGAAGTGGGCCAGGATTTTCCCCGGCCATTTCTACATCGAGATCCAGCGCGCCGGCCAGCCGAACCAGGAACAGCAAGTGCGCCATTCGGTGGCGCTGGCATCCAAACTGGGTCTGCCGGTAGTGGCGACGCATCCGGTGCAGTTCATGACCCAGGAAGAATTCATCGCCCACGAAGCGCGCGTGTGTATCGCGGAAGGCGAGATGCTGGCCAACGCCAAGCGCGTGAAGCGCTTCAACGAGCAGATGCGCTTCCTGACGCAAGCCGAGATGGCGGAGCTGTTCCACGATCTGCCGGCCGCGCTGCAGAACTCCGTCGAAATCGCCAAGCGCTGCAACCTTACGCTCACGCTGGGCAAGCCGCAGCTGCCGAACTTCCCGACGCCGGGCATGACCATCGACGAATTCCTGGTGGCCGAAACCAAGAAGGGCCTGGAAGAGCGCCTGGAGCAGCTGTTCCCCGATCCGGTCAAGCGCGAGCAGGAACGTCCGCGCTACGAAGACCGCCTGAAGTTCGAGAACGACACCATCATCAAGATGAAGTTCCCGGGCTACTTCCTGATCGTTGCGGAGTTTATCCAGTGGGGCAAGAACAATGGCGTGCCGATTGGTCCGGGCCGTGGTTCCGGTGCAGGCTCGCTGGTGGCGTACGCGCTGAAGATTACCGATCTGGACCCGCTGAAATACAACCTGCTGTTCGAACGTTTCCTGAACCCGGAACGTGTCTCGATGCCCGACTTCGACATCGACTTCTGCCAGGAAAAGCGCGAACTGGTGATCCAGCACGTGAAGGATCTGTATGGCCGCGATGCGGTGTCGCAGATCGCCACCTTCGGTACCATGGCCGCGAAAGGCGCGATCCGCGACGTGGGCCGCGTGATGGACTTCGGCTACAACTTCTGCGATGGCGTGTCCAAGCTGATTCCGTTCAAGCCGGGCAAGCCGGTATCGATTGCCGAGGCGATCGAAGAAGAACCGCTGCTGAAGGAACGCCAGCAGAATGAAGAGGAAGTGAGCCAGCTGCTCGATCTGGCGCAGCAGGTGGAAGGCATCACCCGTAACATCGGCATGCACGCCGGTGGCGTTCTGATCGCGCCGGGCAAGCTGACCGACTTCTGCCCGCTGTACACCCAGTCCGGCGATACCGGCGTGGTGTCGCAGTACGATAAGGACGACGTGGAAGCCGTCGGCCTGGTGAAGTTCGACTTCCTGGGGCTGACCACGCTGACCATCCTCGACCGCGCCGTCAACTACATCAAGGATCTCGATCCGGCGATGGCGGACTTCGATCTCGCCAAGCTGCCGCTGAATGACCGCCCATCGTATGAGCTGCTGACCAAGGCGAAAACCGTCGCCGTGTTCCAGCTTGAGTCGCGCGGCATGCAGGGCATGCTGAAAGACGCGCGTCCCGACCGCTTCGAAGACATTATCGCGCTGGTGGCGCTGTACCGTCCCGGCCCGATGGACCTGATTCCGGACTTCTGTAAGCGTAAGCACGGCGAGAAGTTCGACTATCCCGATCCGCGTACCGAGGGCATCCTGTCCGAAACCTACGGCATCATGGTTTATCAGGAACAGGTTATGCAGATGGCCCAGATCATCGGCGGCTACTCGCTGGGCGGCGCGGACATGCTGCGCCGTGCAATGGGTAAGAAGAAGGCCGAAGAGATGGCCGAGCACCGCGAGATCTTCCGCAAGGGCGCGGGCGAGCGTGGCCTGACCGAAGAAAAGGCCGACGAGATCTTCGACTTGATGGAGAAGTTCGCTGGCTACGGCTTCAACAAGTCGCACGCGGCGGCGTATGCGCTGCTGTCGTATCACACCGCCTATCTGAAGCATCACCACACCGCCGCGTTCATGGCAGCCAATATGTCGCTGGCCATGGACGATACGGACAAGGTGAAGATCCTGGTCGAGGACTCCATCGAGGTCTGCGGCCTGACCATGCTGCCGCCGGATATCAACAAGTCCGACTACCGCTTCCGCCCTGACGGCGAAGCGCCTTCGGTCACCGGCAAGCCGGTCAAGAACATCCGTTACGGCCTGGGCGGCGTGAAGGGCGCGGGCGAGAATGCGATCATGGCGATCATTGCGGCACGCCAGTCCGGCGGTCCGTTCACCAGCCTGTTCGACTTCTGCAAGCGCGTCGACAAGAAGCAGATCAATCGCCGCACCATCGAAGCGCTGATCCGCTCCGGCGCCTTCGATTCCTTCGGCGTGGACCGCGCGGTGCAGTTTGCCTCCGTCGGATTCGCGATGGAGTATGCGGACCAGGAAGCCAAGTCGGCCAACCAGGTCAGCCTGTTCGGCGGCGACGATTCCGATCTGGTGGCGCCTCCGGATTATGTGCAGGCCACGGCCTGGACCGACCGCGAGAAACTGGCGGAAGAAAAAATCGCGCTGGGCTTCTACCTGTCCGGTCACATGTTCGACTCGTATTCCGGCGAAGCGCGCCGCTTCGCGCGCACCAAGCTGTCCGAACTCGAACCGTCGCGCGAGCCGCGCATGATGGCGGGCGTGATCACCGGCGTGCGTACCCAGATGACCCAGCGCGGCAAGCTGCTGATCATCACCCTGGACGACAAGACTGCCGTGGTGGAAGTCACCGTGTACAACGAGCTGTTCGAACCGAACAAGCATATGTTCAAGGAAGACGAATTCCTGTGCGTGACGGGCAAGGTTTCCGAAGACCGCTTCTCGGGCGGCCTGCGCATCACGGCGGAAAAGGTCTACGACATCACCGCCGCGCGCGTGCAGTTCGGCCGCCAGATGGGCTGGTCGCTGCCGAATGCCGTGCCGTCTGCCAAGCTGCAGGAAGTGCTGGCGGCGCATCGCGACGAGTATGGTCTGCCGATCGCCATGCGCATCAAACCGCAGGGCATCGATTGCGTGCTGCAACTGGGTGATGAATGGCGCGTGGCGCCTTCCGATGCACTGAAAATTGCACTGGAGCAGGGCCTTGGCGCACAGGAAGTTGCTGTCGAATATTAAACCTTTATGCAGGGCTAGACTCTGCGGTTAGAACCGGGTTTTCTACGGTCGCAAGTGACATAAAAGCAACCAAGTTGCCGAGGTGTTTAGGTAAGATATTTTCACCAACAACAACTGCGGCGGCTTGCCATGCTGTTCAATTCGTTCAGCTTCCTGCTGTGCTTCTTGCCGGTGACGCTGATCGTTTATTTTCTGGCGGCGCGGCGGGCACCTGATCTGGCTATCGCCTGGCTGGCGCTGGCCTCCCTGTTCTTTTATGGCTGGTGGGACGTGCGCTACGTTCCGCTGCTGCTGGCGTCGGTGCTGGTGAACTATGGCAGTTCGCTGTGCATACGCCACCGGCAGGGTAGGGCGCGCCAGCTTTGGCTGACGGCGGCGGTGACCTTCAATCTGCTGCTGCTTGGCTATTACAAGTACGCGGACTTTTTCCTATCCTCCTATGCCGGTCTGACTGGCCAGCCGCTGGCCGCCCTGCACGTCGTGCTGCCGATCGGGATTTCCTTCTTCACCTTTACCCAGATTGCCTTCCTGGTCGATACCGCGCGCGGGCTGGTGAGCGAGAGCCGCTTCCTGCACTTCCTGCTGTTCGTGACTTATTTCCCGCATCTGATTGCAGGACCGGTGCTGCATCACAAGGAAATGATGCCGCAGTTTGCCGACGCGCGGAACGGTATTCCCTGCGCGGCAAATTTCTCTGTGGGCCTGAGTATTTTCTTCATCGGCCTCGCCAAGAAGGTGCTGATCGCCGACAGCCTGGCGCCGCACGCCAATGCGCTGTTCACCCAGTTGGATGCGCCGACTTTCCTGGTCGCCTGGGGCGGCGTACTGGCCTACGCCTTCCAGCTCTACTTCGATTTCTCCGGTTATTCGGATATGGCGATTGGACTTTCCCGTCTGTTCGGCGTGCGGCTGCCGCTGAATTTCAATTCGCCATACAAGGCCACGAACATCATCGACTTCTGGCGCCGCTGGCATATGACGCTGTCGCGCTTCCTGCGCGATTATCTCTATCTGCCGCTGGGCGGTAACCGCCGAGGGCCGATTCGCCGTTTCGCCAATCTGATGATCACCATGCTGCTGGGCGGCTTATGGCACGGCGCCGGCTGGACCTTTGTGCTGTGGGGCGCACTGCATGGCGTCTACCTCGTCATCAATCACGCCTGGCTGGCGCTGGCCACGCGCATAGGCTGGCCGCTGCGCAGTACCTGGTGGCGCTACAGCGCGGGCGTGCTGACCTTTGCCGCCGTGTGCGTGGCATGGGTGTTCTTCCGCGCGCCGGACCTGAATGGTGCGCTGCGCATTGTGTCCGGCATGGCGGGGTTGCAGGGCGTGTCGCTGCCGGATGCGATTGGCGTGCGCATCGGCGCACTGAAAACTGTGCTGGATGGCTTGTCCATTCGCTGGGAACTGGGCGGAGCGACGCGCTTTGTCCTGACCTGGGGATGGGTCACCATAGCGGCTGCCATCGCCTTCCTGATGCCGAATACGCAGCAGATCGTGCGCGGTTTCGAACCGGCCCTGGATTATGAAGACGAAGCGCCGAAGACTGCCATTGCACGCGCGGTCGAATGGCGTCCCTTGCCATCGCGCGCAGTGGTGATTGGCGTGCTGGCGGTGCTGGGCGTGCTGTCGCTGCACCGCCCCAGCGACTTCCTTTACTTCCAGTTCTGAGATCATGCCCGCCGCCTCGCACAAACAATTCCTGTTCTGGCTGCTGTGTACGGCACTATGCGGCTTCGCGCTGGCGGGCGGCTTCGTGCTGCTGGTCGACCCATATGGCCAGTACCACCTGCTGCAGCGTGAAGGCATCAATGCCGTCAAGCCAGCGCCTGAGCGTTACCAGTACGAACTCAAGCTGGTGAATGCGCGCCGCTTGGCGCCATCCGTTCTCCTGGTCGGCAACTCGCGCGTCGAAGTGGGCATGAATCCCGAGAATGCGGCGCTGGGCGGCAACGCTTATAACCTGGGCCTGGCCGGGACGGGGGCCACAACAGCGATCTCGCAGCTGAATGCCTTGAGCCTGCAGGGCATCAAGCCGAAGCGCGTCATCATTGGCCTGGAATTCATGGACGCCTTGCTGCTTCCAGGTGAAGCGCCCGGCGTGCCGCTCCAGCTGCCGCGGGAGAAACTGGGACTGACCTGGCGCTTCGATACGCTGTTCTCCCTGACCTCACTTAAGGATGCCTTGCTGACCCTGTTCATCCAGCATGACGGCGAAGCCGGCACCCAGACCGAGCGCGGTTTCAATCCTCTGCACGAATACGAGCGCTTTGCGCGCGTGGATGGTTACCACAAGATCTTTCGCCAGCGTGCGGAGGAAAACGTCCTCATAGCGCTGCGCAAGGCGCCCGGTGACCTGGACGTGGCTGGAACGCGCGCCGAGATTGCCGGCATGCTGGATACGGCCACGCGCCGCAATCCCGGCGTCGATATTTACCTGCTGGTCTACCCGTACCACGCGCAACTGATGGCGCTGATCGAAGAAACGGGCCTGGGCCCGCACTTCGAAGCGTGGAAGGACATCGTGGCCGATGAAGTGGCGCTCGCCGCCAAACGCCATCTCGATACGCATATCGCGCTGTACGACTTCAGTGGCTACGGCTTCTTCAATTGCGAAGCGATTCCGGCGGCAGGCACCCACGATGCCACGCGCTGGTATTGGGAGGCGGGACACTTCAAGCAGGCATTGGGCGAGCTGGTGGTGCAGCGCATGCTGGCGCCGGCGCAGATGCCATCCGGACTGGATGCGGAGGAGCAGACGGCCTGGCGCGATTTCGGCCAGCCGCTGACAACGCGCACGCTCGCAGCGAATCGCCTGCGCATCGCGAACGAACGCAAGGCATGCGCGGAAAGGAATCCCGACACTTTCAGCAGTGTCGGGCAACTGGTGGCGCAGGCGCGCGCCAAAGCCGGCGCGCTGGCCAGCAAGGGCCAGCAACGCAAGGGCGCCGCAACGGCGCAGGTAATTACATATGCCTCAGGCCAGTGATGGCGTAGCCCTTGGAGCCCATTTGCTGGACCAGGGCTTCGATGTGGAAGTCGGGTAGGGATTGGGTATCGTCATCCACTTCCAGGGCTTGGGCGGCGGGCGTCCAGTCGGTGTTGATGGCTTCCTGCGGGATAGGCTTGCCTTCGGGGACGGCAAGGTAGGAGAAGATGCCGTCGTGCTCGGCTCGTCGGTAGATATCCAGGCGCATTTCGCTTCCTCCACAAAGGGTTGATCCGCTCAAAGTCGCCAGCCTGGCAGTACCGGACTATTGCGTCAGTTCGCTACCGCACACGCCGCCGTAACTAGTTCGATTCTACTCCGCTCGCGCGGCTGTGGAGCATCGGTGGCCGGGATTGATACGATCGCGCAATCCGGCGCCAGGCGCGCCAGCACGGCGGCGTTGACGGCTTCCAACAATTCATGGCGCTTGCGCACCTCGGAGCGCTTTTTGGACGGCACATCTTCCATCGATGGCGGCAGCAGCGGTTCGCAATCGAGTTCGTAGTCGCCGTCCTGGCGCTGGCGGGCGCCCATTTCCTGCCACAAGCCGTCGTAGTCGGCCTTGACCTTGCCCAGACGGATCGACTTGCGAGCCACCGTGCGGTTGCCGTTACCGACCAGCACCAGGCTGTTGCAGCCGTAGGCATGGCCGAGCTGGCGTACCAGGCGCACCAGCAGGTTCTTGGGACGCAGGCCGAACAGGTCGCGCGTCGCTTCGCGCGCCAGTTCCAGGCCGGCGCCATGCTGCGGACCCTGGATGCAGCCGATGCCGACTTCGCGGCCGGCGCCAAGGAAGGAAAACGCCACCGAATACACCAGGGCCTCGCCGCAGCGCAGCTGCAGCACCAGTTCGCCTTCGCGCTCCATGGGCACGATGGCGCACAGCGCGATGTTGTATAGTGCGCCGGACTTGCCGGCAAAGCGCGCCAGTTCGACCGGGCGCCGCGCCGCGTCGGCCACCAGCTCGCCCAGGCCCTGCTGCAGGATGAAGTGGTAGTGCGACATCAGCGCCGACAAGCGCTGGCGCTGGCACATGCGATGGCTCAGCCAGGGACGGTAAATCTTGTGGATCAGGCGCGGCTGGGCGATGGCCAGGTCGCGCAGCACGCTGTGCGAATTGAGAAGGTGCAGCCAGCTGCTCGTCATGCGGGGACAGGCGAGGGCACGCAACTGCAGTTTCAACGCGGCAAAGGTTCGCGAGAGGTGAGACTTCCGTTCCAGCCCGGATCGGAGGGTGATGGACTGCATGTTGCGATGTCTCCTATTTTGTTTCCATTGGCAGAAACATATGGAAACAATACGTTACAATTCTGGCGATAGTATCTATAGGCATTTCTCGTTGCAATTGGTGAACGAACTTAGGGTCTTCCCTTATAACGTGCTCTGCGGCAACCCCTGTTTCTGCTGTAGCCGATGTGGATTGTTACAATACGATACGTAATACACTTAGTTGCGCTTTTTTCCTTATGCGTTTTTCGTTCCTGCTTCCGGCAAGCGTTTATGTGGCCGTTTATGTGATGTTCGACTGGCTCAGCTATGTCGAGCCGCTATTCGGCCTGAACATCACGCCCTGGAATCCCGATCCGGCCCTGGGCCTGCTGTTCTGGATGCACTACGGGCGCCGTGCGGCGCTGCCGTGGTTTATTGCGCTGATTGCGGGCGAGTTGTTCGTGCGCGGCATGCCGGCCGGTCCGGTGGTCACTGTGATCACGTCGGCCTGGCTGACGGCGGGCTATGGCCTGATCGGTGAAATGCTGCGCCGGCGCTTCAGTACCACCGAGCTGTTTGAGGACCGCGAGGACCTGTTCCGCTGGCTGACCATCATCGTGCTGGGCACCGCCCTGAATGGCGCGGTGTATATCGGTTTGCTGAAGATCGCCGGTCTGATCCCCTCCGGTAACTGGCCCACCGCCACACTGCGCTTTGCCATTGGCGATATGGTCGGTGTGCTGGTGACCATGCCCCTGCTATGGATGCTGGCGGCCCCGGGCCCGCGCGCACGCCTGCGCGCGGCGGTATGGCAGGTTGAGACCATCGGCTATCTGGCGCTGGCCATCTTCGTGCTGTGGGGGGTGTTCGGCTATATCCTGACGGCCGAATTCAAGCACTTCTATTTCCTCTTCCTGCCCGTGATCTGGGCTGCGACACGCCAGGGCGTGTACGGCGCAGCGCTGATCGTGTTCGTGCTGCAGCTGGCCATCGTTACGCTGGTGAAGGGCAACCGCGCACCGGACATCACGGTGCACGAGCTGCAGATGCTGGATGCGGCGCTGGCGCTGGTCGGCTTCTTTATCGGCATCGTGGTCGATGAGCACCGCAAAACCGAAGCGGAATTGCAGCAGACCTTGCGCCTGGCCGCCGCCGGCGAAATGGCGGCCGCGCTGGCGCATGAACTGAATCAGCCGATGACGGCGCTGGGCGCTTACGGCAAGGCCTGCGAGCACTTGCTGGAGCGGGGCGAGACGGGCGATATGCTGAAGAATGCCATCGGCCAGATGATTGCCGAGTCGGCGCGTGCGGCCGAGGTTGTGCGCCGCCTGCGCGACTTCTTCCGCACCGGCGCCATGCAGCTGGAAACGGTCAGCGTGGGCGCGCTGCTGGGCAGTATCGTGCAACAGTTCCGGGTGCTATTCCACGAACATGGGGTAGTGCTGGAGCTGGCCGAAGGTCCGCCGCAATCGGTGTTGGTGGACCGGCTGCAAATGGAGCTGGTGCTGCGTAATTTGCTGGCCAATGCGCTGGATGCCGTGCGCGCCCAGCCGGCCGGTGTGCGCCGCATCCAGGTGCGCGCCGAAGCCCTGGACGGCAAGCTGCGCCTGACCGTGGAAGATAGCGGCACAGGCGTCAGCCGCGACGTGGCGGCGCGCCTGTTCGAGCCATTCGTCTCGTCCAAGGCCAGCGGCATGGGACTGGGGCTGGTGCTGAGCCGGGCCATCGTGGAAGCCCATGGCGGTACTTTGTGGGCAGAAGTTGGCGATCACGGGGTATTCCGTTTTATACTTCCGGCGCTGGAGACTGGAGAACCAATTGTCAAATAACCTGACCGTCTTTATCGTGGACGATGACCCGTCGGTGCGTGACGCGCTTGGCCTGCTGCTGGGCGTGCGCGGCTATCGCACCGCTGTTTTCGCCAGTGGTGAAGCCTTCCTCAAAGCGTGGCAACCTGAATGGACCGGCTGCCTGGTGGCCGATATCCGCATGTCCGGCATGGACGGGCTGTCGCTGCAGCGTACCCTGATCGACAAGGGCTGCACCCTGCCGGTGATTATCGTAACGGGCCACGGTGACGTGAGCCTGGCGCGGGAAGCCTTCAAGGCGCGTGCCGTCGATTTCCTGGAAAAGCCGTTCGACGACGCCAAGCTGATTACAGCCATCGAAGAAGCCTTCTCGCTGGAGCGCAGCTCGCGCCAGGCGCTGGACCGCAAATCGCAATCGCGCCAGCTGGTCGATGAGCTGACCCCGCGCGAACGCGAAGTGATGGAGCTGGTGGTGATGGGGCGGCACAATCGCGAGATCGCACCGCAGCTGGGCATCAGCGTGCGCACCGTGGAAGTCCACAAGGCGCGCCTGATGGCTAAGCTAGGGGTTGATAATGTGGCTGACCTGGTGCGGATTGCAATGGCGCGCTGACCTTCTCGCTGCGCCATTTCATTACCACTTCAAATAGCCATTCCGGCTTCAGCGCGGCCATGCAGCTGCAGGTGGCCGCATCAGCGCAGCCTTCGCAGGGCTTGGGCATCACCAGGCTGATGGCGCGCTCGCCGAGGGCGCCCCAGCGCGCCGGATCGATCGGCTTCACCGGCGGGAACAGGCCCGCGGTCGGTCGGCCCAGCGCCGCCGCCATATGCAGCGGACCGGTGCCGCTGGCGATCAAGCCATCGCAGCCGCCGATCAGGGACGTGAACCCTGTCAGATCAAGCTTTCCACACACATTCACCACATTCGGCAGGGCCAGCAGCTCGGGTGCCTGTTCGGCCAGCAGCTTGCCTTCGGCAGCGCTGCCGGTCACCAGCACCCGCACGTCCGGCACGGTGCGCAGCAGGCGCGCCAGGGTGGTGAAATGCCCCAGCGGCCATTCGCGGCCGTTGCCGTTCGACTTGGGGTGCAGGATCAGGTTGAATTTGTTCTTGTCCAGCAGGGCGTCGGCATCGGGGTGGTGCGGGACGCTCAGGCCGTAGTAGCGCCAGGCCTGGCCGAGCGGCGGCACATAGTCCATGCCCAATGGCTTGAGCAGCTTGAAGTTCAGCTGCGCCTCATGCAGATTCGACTTCACGCGGCTGAAGTGGGCCAGCAGGTTGCAGAAGATCCAGTTGTAGTGGCGGCCGCTGGTGCCGACCCGGCGCCACACGCGGGCGCGCGCCGCCGTACCAGCCAGCTTGCGGGTCGGGAAGGCGAAGATGACGGTGTCGTATTCGTTTGCGCGCATATGGCTGGTGAGATCGCCCGCAGCTTCCACGGTGACGACTTTGTCTACATGCTCGCACTGGTTGACGATGGCGGAGGCGTAGGACCGGCACAGCAAGCTGATTTCGGCGCCCGGATACTGTTGCTTCAGGTAGCCGATCATGGGCAACGTCAGCACCACGTCGCCAATATTGTCGGTGCGGGTGATCAGCACCTTGCGCAGCGGCGGCTCCTGTTCCTGCGCGCGCAGGCAGAGGGCGGCGATGGCGCCGATCATGGTGATGTAGAAAATCTTCGGCGCCATCAGCCAGAACATCACGTCCGTCAGACCGAAGCCGATGAAGCTCAGAACCAGCACCAGGCCTGCCAGCGCGAGCGGACGCTGGCCACGGTCCGGCGCCCGCAGCTGGCGGGCGAACAGCGCGAGCGGGGCGCCATACATCGCCAGCAGCAGACCGAAATCCAGCAGGCCGCCGGTAGCCAGGCAGTGCAGCACGTCGTTGTGGGCGCTGGCGTATTCCAGCGCAGGCGATTGCTGCAGGCGGCCCTGGGCGGCCAGCGCACGCAGTACGACATCGAATTCATCGCGTCCCACGCCGATCCATGGATGCTCGCTGAACATCATCCAGGCGGCCTTCCACAATTCCAGGCGGATGCCGACCGAGGTCGTGGCATCGTTCAGCGTGAAGTAGCGGTGCACTTCCGTGGCGGCGATTTCGATGCGCATGGCCACGCCGGTGTGGGGAAGCGCGAGCGCGAGCAGGAACAGGGCCACAGCCACACCGCCTGCCACCAGAACGCGCTTGCCGTATATGTCGTAGCCAAAGCGCATCAGCGGCGCCAGCACCAGCAGCAATGCGAGCCAGCCGCCGCGCGAAGCGGACAAGATGGAGGCCACCATGCCCGCCAGTAGTGCAACGACTGGCAGGAAGGAGTAGCGGGTGTGGCGGAATTCGGAAAGGCCGCATAAGGCCATCACGCCCAGCGCCATGGCGAGGTCGCCGAAAGTAATGGCGTGATGCGTGAAGCCGACGGCGCGATCCAGCCCTTCCACGCCAAACTGCAGGGCGGCAATGACGGCGGAGGCGATGGCGCCAACGCACAGGCCCAGCCAGAACCAGCGTGCTTTGGGACGCAGATAATAGACCGCGCCAATGCAGCTCAGGCCAAGCATCAGGCGCGAGGGGCCGTCCAGGGTGTACAGTCCCTGATGGAACACGAGCATGCGTGCCAGCGAAACGAGGAAGTAGGCGAAGAACGCGAATACCACGGGACCGACCAGCGGCCAATGTTCGCGATAGGGGGCAAGGGCGCCGCGCCGGGCGTTCCAGAAGAACAGCAGCAGCAGCACGCCAAGCGTCGCGCCTAGTCCATGGCTGGTGCTCAGCGCAAGCGCCGGCAAGGCAAAAATCAGGATGGAGGAAAACAGACCGCCGCCAGTCTTCGGTAGCGGGGCGTGGCTGGCCATATCCATATGACGCGTGCAGAAAAGCCCCATTATAGCAGCGCTGGCGCGGCGTCCGGCACGTATATAATGCGGCCACCAGCCCGCCCTGAGGAACAACGTGTCACCGGATAATCGCATTCTTGTCATCTCTCCCAACTGGATCGGCGACGCCGTGATGGCGCAGCCCTTGCTGCAGCTGCTGCGCGCGCAGTACCCGGATGCGCCGATCGACGTGCTGGCGCCGCCGGCCGTGTCGCCGGTCTGGCGCCAGATGGTGGAAGTGGACGAAGTGCTGGAAACGCCGTTCCGCCACGGTCCCCTGCAGTTGAAGGAGCGCTGGAAGTATTCGCGCGTGCTGGCAAAGCGCGGCTATTTTGCTGCGTATGTGCTGCCAAATACCCTGAAATATGCGCTGATTCCGCTGCTGGCCGGGATTCCGCGCCGCGTGGGCTACAAGGGCGAGAGCCGTTATGGCCTGATCAATGTGATGCACCACGATTCGACTCCGCCGCGGCCGATGGTGCCGTTCTACGCCGCGCTGGCGTCGGCGCCTGCCGCGCCGCTGCGTTCCGATGTGCCCAAACCGAAGCTTGTTGTACGCGACGAGCAGATTGCCGCGGCTTGCGCCAAGGCCGGACTGGATGTCGCGCGTCCGCTGGTCGTATTCGCCCCTGGCGCCGAATTCGGCTCCGCCAAACGCTGGCCTGCCGAACACTTCGGCGACCTGGCGCGCGAGATCGAGGCGCATGTGCCGGGCGCCCAGATCGCTTTGCTGGGCGGGCCGAAGGATGCTGCCGTGTGCGAGGCCGTTTGCGCAGCGGCGCCCGCCTGCGTCAACCTGGCGGGCAAAACCTCTCTGGGCGAGGCGGTGGCCCTGATTGGCCGCGCGGATGCCGTAGTCAGCAACGATTCCGGCCTGCTGCACGTGGCATCGGCGCTGAATCGTCCGGTGATCGCGATCTACGGTCCGACCGATCCGGATCACGCGCCGCCGTTTTCCGACATCGCCGCCTCGATCTCTCTGCGCCTGGATTGTTCTCCATGCCGCCAGCGCGAATGCCCGCTCGGCCACCACAACTGCATGCGCGGCATCAGCGGCGGGCAAGTGTGGCAAACCCTCCAGCCGATGCTGGCACGCGCATGACAGACCTGACCCCGGATTTTGCTACATCAGGATAACGTCGTACTGTTCCTGGTGATAGGTGTTTTCGACCTGTAGCGAGATCTTCTTGCCGATAAAGTCGCCGAGCATCGCCAGATGCTGGGATTCTTCTTCGAGGAACATGTCCACCACCTCCTGCGAGGCGAGGATGCGGAATTCGCGCGGGTTGAACTGCTTGGCTTCGCGCAGCAGTTCGCGCAGGATTTCGTAGCAGATGGTGCGCGACGTTTTGACCTGGCCTTTGCCGCCGCAAGCGGGGCAGGGCTCGCACAGGATGTGGGCCAGCGATTCGCGGGTACGTTTGCGCGTCATCTCCACCAGGCCCAGCGCCGAGAAGCCGGATACCGACACCTTGGTGCGGTCGCGCGACAATGCCTTCTTCAGTTCCGCCAGCACGGCATTGCGGTGTTCCGTGTTCTCCATGTCGATGAAGTCCAGGATGATGATGCCGCCCAGATTACGCAGGCGCAGCTGGCGCGCGATGGCGTGGGCCGCTTCCAGATTGGTCTTGAAGATGGTGTCCGCGAAATTGCGGCCGCCGACGAAGCCGCCGGTGTTGACGTCGATGGTCGTCATGGCCTCGGTCTGGTCCACGATCAGGTAGCCGCCGGATTTCAGATCCACGCGGCGGCCCAGCGCGCGCTGGATTTCTTCTTCCACGCCGTACAGGTCAAACAGCGGCCGCTCGCCCGTGTAGTGCGCCAGCCGTGGCAGCACGGACGGCGTGTAGATGCGGCCAAACTCCGTCAGCGACAGGAAGTTTTCGCGGGAATCGACCTGGATAGTTGCCGTCTCGTCGTGCACGAAGTCGCGCAGTACGCGCTGGGCCAGGCTCAAGTCCTGATGCAGCAGCGAGGTCGGTGGACGGGTGCGTGCGCCGTGGCAGATGGCGCCCCAGGTCTTGCGCAGGTATTCGATATCGGCCTGCAGGTCGGAGTCGGAGGCATCCTCGGCCTGGGTGCGCACGATGTAGCCGCCTTTTTCCTCCGGCGGCAGCAGGCTTTGCATCCTTGTGCGCAGGGCTTCGCGGTCAGTCTCTTTTTCGATCTTCTGCGAGATGCCGATGTGGGCATCCTGCGGCAGATAGACCAGCATGCGGCCGGCGATGGAAATCTGGGTCGACAGGCGCGCGCCCTTGGTGCCGATCGGGTCCTTGATGACCTGCACGGTCAGCACCTGGCCGTCGAACAGCAGCTTCTCGATCGGCGTCGGCGTGGCGTTCTGGCCGTCGTGGGGACGGGCTTCCCAGATGTCGGCCACGTGCAGGAAGGCTGCACGTTCCAGGCCGATGTCGATGAAGGCCGACTGCATGCCGGGCAGCACACGTACCACTTTGCCGGAATAGACATTGCCCGCCAGGCCGCGCGTCAGCGTGCGCTCGATGTGCAGTTCCTGCACGGCGCCTTGTACCACCAGGGCGACGCGGGTTTCCTGCGGGGTGATGTTGATGAGGATATCTTCGTTCATTAGGGCAGCTTATGGCAGCTTGAGGCCGGCCTGGCGCAGCAGCTGCGCCGTTTCAAACAGTGGCAGGCCCATGATGCCCGAGTGGCTGCCGTCAATGTGCTCGACGAACAGCGCGGCCAGGCCCTGGATGCCGTAGCCGCCGGCTTTGTCGTATGGTTCGGTGGTGGCGCAATAGGCCTTGATCTCGGCGTCGGTCAGCTTGCCGAAGCGGACATCGGAGACTTGCGTGATATGGCCGGAAAAGTCGGCGGAGTGCACGGCCACGGAGGTCAGGACCTGGTGGGTGCGGCCCGACAGCTTGCGCAGCATGGCCGACGCTTCGTTGATGTTGGCCGGTTTTCCGAGGATTTCGCCGTCGATGGTGACGGTGGTATCGGCCGCCAGCACGGGGCGCAGAATCAGGCGGCGCTTCTGGATCATGTCCCAGGCGAAGTCCGCTTTTTCCTGTGCTACGCGGCCGACATAGGCCATCGGCTCCTCGCCGGCGTTGACGTCTTCGGTGACATCCGCGCCGCGCGGGCCGTCGCTGCGCAGCATCAGCAGTTCGAAGTCGACGCCGATTTGCCGCAGCAGCTCACGCCGCCGCGGGCTCTTTGAAGCGAGGTAAATCTTCTTTTCGACCAGTTTCATTGTCCCCACCCTGTGTTTTATACACGATGATAAGGGTGGTTCTGTGTAATTGTCCACGCCCGATATAACTGTTCGGCCAGCATCACGCGCACCATGCCATGCGGGAGGGTCAGGCTGGACAGCCGGAGCATGCCTTCCGCCCTGGCTTTCAGGCCGGGATCGAGCCCGTCGGCGCCGCCGATCAGGAAGGCCGTATCGCGGCCATCCTGCTGCCAGGCTTCCAGTTGCTGGGATAAACCGACGCTGGTGAGGTCCTTGCCCCGCTCATCGAGAGCAATGATGCGCACCGATTTGGGCAGAACCGCTTCGATGCGCTCCCGTTCCAGCGCCATGGCGGTGGCAGCGGTCTTGCTGCCGGAGCGCTCGACCGGCTTCACTTCCTTGAGAACGATGCGCAGCTCGGGCGGCATGCGCTTGACGTATTCCGCGAAGCCGTTTTCGATCCAGGCCGGCATTTTGTGGCCGACCGCAACGATGAGCAGCTGCACTTACTCGGCCGCAGCCTTCTTCAGGCGCTTGATGACGGTCTTGACCGGGGTGGCGGCGGCGTCGGCGGCTTTCTTGGCCTTGGCGGCTTTGGCGGATGCCTCGGCGGTCTTGGTGGCGGCAACCTTCACCTTCTTGCCTTCCGGCGCTTCGATCTTCGGTGCGGCCTTCTTGGCAGCAGCTTTCTTGGCGACGGCGCCCGCAGCGGCGGCAGCCTTCACGGTGCCTGGCTTG
The DNA here is from genome assembly GCF_052114165.1 of Pseudoduganella sp. RAF19. NCBI lineage: Bacteria > Pseudomonadati > Pseudomonadota > Betaproteobacteria > Burkholderiales > Oxalobacteraceae > Pseudoduganella > Pseudoduganella sp. RAF19. The sequence continues at coordinate 312,317 of NZ_JBFREF010000007.1, forward strand.
CGTGCGGCAGGTTTTTTCTCGACCACAGCTTCGGCTTCCTTGGCCTTCTTGGTCGCAGCCAGGTGGCCGGACTTCTTCGGCTTGGCTTCTGCGTCGGCGGCGGCCTTGCCTTCGGCGGTGGACTTGCGCTTGGCGGCGCCCAGCTTGACCGGCTTCTCGCCCCAGATCTCTTCCAGGCGGTAGTAAGCGCGGATCGGCGCCTGCATGATGTGGACGATCATATCGCCCAGGTCGACCAGCACCCATTCGCCGGTGTCTTCGCCTTCGATGCCGACCACGTCGCCGCCTGCTGCCTTGACCTTGTCGCGCACGGATGCGGCCAGTGCCTTGGTCTGGCGGTTGGAAGTACCGGAAGCGATGCAGATGCGGTCGAACAGGCTGGTGAGCCCAGTGGTGTCGAACAGGACGATTTCCTGGCCCTTAACATCTTCCAGGGCGTCCACGACGAGGGTTTGCAGTTTTTTGATATCCATTTAATTCTTATACAGATTATGTTGTTCAATATAGTCTAGCACTACGCCGGGGATAAGCGAGCCAGCGCTCTGGCCCCGTTGTAATGCAGCACGAATGCCTGTGGCCGATACATCGACGTCCAGATCGGCGGCGATGCAGGTCAGGCCGGACGGCTGCGCATGCAGCTCGGCCGGGCCGGCGAGGCGGCGCGTAAACTCCTGCGCCACCGCGTCCGGCAGTTGCGACGCTTCCAGTTCGAAGCCGGGCCTGGCCGCCACACAGAAGTGGGCCAGGTCGAACAGGGAACGCCAGTTATGCCAGGTGTCCAGCCGCTGCAGCTGGTCCGCGCCCATCAGGAAGGCCAGCGATACATCCGGGCCTACCTCGGCGCGGATCGCGCGCAGCGTTTCGATCGTAAAGGTGCGCGTGCCGCGCTCCAGTTCCTGGCGGTCGACCGTGACCGGGCAGGGCAGGCCCGCGAAGGCCAGCTTCAGCATGTCCACGCGCTGTTCGGGCGTGGCCACCAGGGATGTCTTTTGCCACGGCAGGGCCGGGATCACACGCAGCTCGTCCGCCTGCAGCAGTGCTGCGAAATGAGCGCCAAGCGCGACGTGGCCGTTGTGTACAGGATCGAAACTGCCTCCCAGCAGTGCGATACAGCGGGTCACGTGGCCAGCCAGTCGCGGTGCGGAAGGAAGTCGGTGTACAGCGCCGCTTCCGGGCTGCCCGGTGCCGGATGCCAGTCGTAGCGCCATTTCACGATCGGCGGCATCGACATCAGGATCGCCTCCGTGCGGCCGCCGGACTGCAGGCCGAACAGAGTGCCGCGGTCGAACACGAGATTGAACTCGACGTAGCGTCCGCGGCGATAAGCCTGGAAATCGCGCTCGCGCTCACCGTATGGGGTGTCCTTGCGGCCTTCCAGGATGGGCAGGTAGGCGCTCAGGAAGGAGTCGCCCACGCTGCGGGTCATTGCATAGCTTTGCTCGAAACCGAGCGCATTGAAGTCATCGAAGAAGATGCCGCCAACGCCGCGCGCTTCCTTGCGGTGCTTCAGGTAGAAGTAGTCGTCGCACCAGGACTTGAACTTCGCATGCAGCTCGGAGCCAAACGGCGCCAGCGCGTCGTGGCAGGTCTGGTGGAAGTGCTGCGCGTCTGCTTTGTTGCCGTAGTACGGCGTCAGGTCCATACCGCCGCCGAACCACCACACCGACGTGCCGTCGGCTGTGCTGGTGCTGAAGAAGCGCACGTTCATATGCACGGTCGGCGCATACGGATTGCGCGGGTGGATCACGAGGGACACGCCCATCGCTTCCCACGCCTGTCCGCCCAGCTCCGGACGGTGCGCCGATGCCGATGGCGGCAGCTTGGCGCCCATCACGTGGCTGAAGTTGCAGCCGCCGCGCTCGATCACATTGCCTTCTTCGATCAGGCGCGAGATGCCGCCACCGCCTTCAGGACGCTCCCAGCCGTCGCGCAGGAAAGGCTTGCCGTCCACGCCTTCCAGCGCGGTGACGATGCGGTCCTGCAGGCTTAGCAGCCAGGCTTTGACGTCTTGTGGATCAGGTGCGGACATATTGTGCCGTTATATTCGTTAAAACCAACTGCATAAAGCTGGTGGCTGCCACGCCGTGGCAGCCACCTTGTCAGGAGCCAGCGGCGTCAACTGGTGGCTGCCACATCGTGGCAGCCACCAGTTGACGGTTTCAGTGCTTCAGGCCGCGCCAGCCGATGTCGCGGCGGAACTGCATGCCGTCGAAGGCGATCTTGTCGACAGCTTCGTAAGCCTGCTTCTGCGCCATCTTCACGCTGTCGCCCAGACCGACCACGCACAGCACGCGGCCACCGGAGGTGAGCAGCTTGCCGTCGACGTCGGTGGTGCCGGCGTGGAAGGTGACGGATTCCGGCGTTTCAGCCGGGATGCCGTGGATGGCGTCGCCCTTGCGCGGGCTGTCCGGATATCCGGCAGCGGCCATCACCACGCCAACGGCGGTGCGGCGGTCCCATTCCAGTTCCACCTGGTCCAGCGTGCCGTTGACGGCATGTTCCATCACGCCCAGCAGATCGGTCTTCAGGCGCGCCATGATCGGCTGGGTTTCCGGGTCGCCCATGCGGCAGTTGAATTCCAGCGTCTTCGGATTGCCGGCGGCGTCGATCATCAGGCCCGCGTACAGGAAGCCGGTGAACTGGATGCCGTCCTTCGCCATGCCCTGAATCGTAGGCATGATGATCTCGCGCATCACGCGCGCATGCATGGCCGGGGTCACGATCGGCGCAGGGGAGTAAGCGCCCATGCCGCCCGTGTTCGGGCCCTGGTCATTGTCCTGCAGGCGCTTGTGGTCCTGGCTGGTGGCCAGCGGCAGCACGTTCTTGCCGTCGCACATGACGATGAAGGAAGCTTCTTCGCCGGACAGGAATTCTTCGATCACGATGCGCGCGCCGGCGTCGCCAAAGGCGTTATCGGACAGCATGTGGTCCACGGCGGCATGCGCTTCTTCCAGCGTCATGGCCACCACTACGCCTTTGCCCGCAGCCAGGCCATCGGCCTTGATCACGATCGGCGCGCCTTTCGCGTCCACCAAGGCGTGGGCGGCCTTGGCATCGGCGAAGGTCTCGTAGTCGGCGGTCGGAATGCCGTGGCGCTTCATGAAGGCCTTGGCGAAATCCTTGGAGGACTCCAGCTGCGCCGCTTCCCTGGTCGGGCCAAAGACTTTCAGGCCGCGCGCGCGGAACAGGTTGACGATGCCCGCTGCCAGCGGCACCTCAGGGCCGACTACCGTCAGGCCGATGTGGTTCTGCTCAACGAAATCCGCCAGTGCGTTCAGGTCCGTGATGGCCACGTTCTGCAGGCGCGCATCGCGCGCGGTGCCGCCGTTGCCAGGTGCTACATACACCATCTGCACGCGTTCGGATTGCGCCAGTTTCCATGCTAAAGCGTGTTCACGGCCGCCCGAGCCGACTACCAGGATCTTCATTGGGGATTATTCCTCGATGACTGCGTTGGTATAGACTTCCTGGACATCATCCAGGTTTTCCAGCGCGTCCAGAATTTTCTGCATTTTGGCCGCATCTTCGCCGGTGAAGACGGTTTCGGTGGCCGGCTTCATGATGACTTCCGCGACTTCGGCCTTGAAGCCCGCCGCTTCCAGCGCGTCTTTCACGGCCGGGAAATCGTTCGGGGCGCACAGCACTTCGAAGCCGCCTTCGTCGTCGGCGACCACGTCTTCGGCGCCCGCTTCCAGGGCCGCGTCCATCAGCGTGGCTTCGTCGGTGCCGGGAGCGAACAGGAACTGGCCGCAGTGCTTGAACATGAAGGCCACAGAACCTTCGGTGCCCATATTGCCGCCGTATTTGTTGAAGGCGTGGCGTACTTCAGCCACGGTACGCACGCGGTTGTCCGTCATGCAGTCGACGATGATGGCCGCGCCGCCAATGCCATAGCCTTCGTAGCGTACTTCTTCGTAGTTGGCGCCGTCGCCGCCGCCGGTACCGCGGGTGATTGCACGCTGGACGTTATCCTTCGGCATATTGGCGTCGGCCGCTTTGTCCATGGCCAGACGCAGGCGCGGGTTGGAGGCGACGTCGCCGCCGCCCATACGGGCAGCCACGGTAATTTCCTTGATCAGGCGCGTCCAGATTTTGCCGCGTTTCGCGTCCGTTGCAGCCTTTTTATGCTTGATGTTGGCCCATTTGCTGTGTCCAGCCATGTTCAATCTTCCTTAGACGGTGTGCAATCGAGGGCGATATTCTAGCATACCGCCCCCTGTGAATTGCCGCCGCCCAAGGCCATCAGCTGCCACTGTAGGGAATGTATTCGATGCCGTGCTGGATGCTGCCAATCACCTGGGCACGGTTCTCGGTGCTTTCCGAAAAACCGAACATCACTTGCTCGCGCGACGTGCCTGTAGCCAGGCGGTTCATCCAGTCGTTGAAGCCCGCTGCCTCCGGTTCTCGGTGCAGGGCGTTGTGATAGAGGGCGGTGACGAAGGTGGCATTGTCCGAGTTGACACCGTACAGGCGCTGGAATTCCACGCTATTGGTAAAGCCGGAGGCGATGTCCGTGAAAGATCGGCCGGTGTCGGCGAAGTGAATCCAGTAACCGAGGCCGGGCAGGTCGGGCTGGCGGTCCAGTGCCGCCTGGTAGAAGCGGTAGATGATACCTGCCGTGCCGTCGAGATCGAAGGCCATGTTGTGGTCTGCGAACTGCAGGCGTTCGACGCCATTCAAGGTATCGGTTCCTTCCGGGCCGGTGACTGTCAGCGTGCCGTTGTTCTCCTGTACGGCGTAGGCGTTCAGGTTGCCGCTGTATTGGGCAGTGTCCAGGCCATTGCCGCCAATCAGATGGTCGTTGCCGGCCCCGCCAATCAAGATGTCGTTACCATCGCCACCGGTCAAAGTATCGTTGCCGTTGCCGCCGTCGAGAATGTCGCCCACCGTGTCGGGCTTGTAGGTGCCCGATGCCGCGTCGTATATCTGACCGCTGGACAGGTTGTCGTCGCCATCCAGACCGATCAATTGGTCGTGCCCACCATTGCCGTAGATGTTGTCGTTGCCATTGGTCCCGCGCAGCACGTCGTCAGCGGTCGTACCTCCTAGGATTATTCCGTCACTCATGATCCGTACCCTCCTTCACATTAAGAAAGAATGTCTTTTTTGTAACGAAAGGCTACGCCGAATCGGTTGAGTTGTCGCGTCGTTGATTTCAATTGTGCGAGGCACGCACTCTTGAAATTAGACATCTCCCTCGGATTTTCTTCATCGTTTGGAAACAAAGTTCATCTACACTCATTCGATTATTTTTTTATTAATTGGGAGCGGAGATGGATCGTCGTCAGTTTCTGAAACTGGGTGGCTTTGTTACGGTATCGGTAGCCAGCGCCGGCCTGGCCGGTTGCGGCGGCGGCAGCGGCACGGCGGGCACGGTCAATGGCCTGTCGCCGGCGACCGRCAGCGGCTGGAAGTTCCCGCAGAGCGTGGCTTCCGGCGATCCGCGTCCGGACAGCATCATGCTGTGGACCCGTGTCGTACCAAGCTCGGTGGACGATACTGCCCAGCCTTCCGGCAAGGCCGAAGTGGCGGTGCAGATCATGGTGACGGCGAGCGACAACAGCGCGCGCCTCGGCAGCAATGCCGCGCTGGATGGCACGCTGGTGCTGAACACCCTGGTGCCGCTCGATCCCGCGTTCGACAACACCATCCGCAACAAGGTCACCGGACTGTCGCCGAGCACCACTTACTATTACCAGTTCGTCGCAGGCGATGTGCGCTCCAATGTGGGCCGCTTCAAGACCGCGCCGGCGGCCGGCACCGATGTGTCGCAGCTGCAGTTTGCCTGTCTGACCTGCCAGGACTGGAGCATCAATCACTGGGGCGCGCTGTCGAATATCGCCGCCAGCGAGCAGCTCGACTTCATCGTCCATCTGGGCGACTACATCTACGAGACGGTAGGTGAAGGCTTCCAGAGCGGTTCCGTGGAAAGCCGCCACACCGCGCTGTCCCTGCCGGACGGCGTGTTCAAGAACGGCAGCAGCGGCGCCAAGTATGCGAACTCGCTGGCCGACTACCGCTACCTCTACAAAAAATACCGCACCGATACCCGCCTGCAGGCCGTGCACGAGCGCTTCGCCTTCATCGCCATCTGGGACGACCACGAATTCACTGACGATGCATGGCAGGATGCCGAAACGTATGAATCGGCCGACGGCGTGAATCTGCATCAGCCGCAGCGCCGCCGCAATGCCAACCAGGCCTGGTTCGAATACATGCCGGCGGACGTGACGTTCGACAGCACCGCCACCAGCTTCCAGAACATCAAGATCTACCGCGATTTCAGCTTCGGCAAACTGGCCCAGATCGTGATGACCGACGAGCGCCTGTACCGCACCGATCACGTGATTCCGGAGTCCTCGCCGAATCCGGCCACCGGCACCGCCATCGGCAGCATTGGCGCACGTTACCTGGTGCCGCAAGATCTGTACAACGCTGTCGAAGCGCAGAAGCTGGCCGCCAGTCCGGACGCCGTCAGCATGCTGGGCGCCACCCAGCGCGATTACTGGAAGAGCACCATGAAGGCATCCACCGCAACGTGGAAGCTGTGGGGCAATGAAGTGTCGCTGCTGCGCATGGGTCTGAACGGCACCGACGCCATCGCAACCCTGCTGGCGCTGCAAGCCATTCCGACCGTGGCAACGTCGGTTGGCACCACGGCAGCAGCAGCGGGCGGCAATGTGCCGGTGGCCGGCGCCATCGTGGCTGCCGTCACTGCCGGTGCCTCGCAAGCCAGCGCGCAGGCGGCAGCGGGCGCCATCGCGGCATCGGCGGCAGCCGGTGGCGATACCAGCGCACGTCTTCAGGCCGCTGCCGGTGCAGGCCTGACTTCGGCGCAGGCGTCGGTAGCGGTGCTGGCCTTCACCCAGGCGGCCAGCGTGGCAGCGGGCGGCGCGACGGCGCAAGCGACGGCCGCGGCCCAAGCCATCGCGATCGGCTTCATCAAACCGGACGTGCAAGCCAACAAGGCCAACTCCGCCTTCGTGGTGGCGTCCGGCCAGCAGGCTGCGTTGACGCCGTACTTCCGCCGCTTCCTGATCAACTGCGACCAGTGGGACGGCTACAACGCCGAACGCAAGGCGCTGATGTCGCACCTGAAGACCAACAATATCGGTAACGTGGTGGCGGTGACAGGCGATATCCACTCCTTCTTCGCCGGCACCGTGAGCGACGATTACGATGCGGCCAACGGCGGCACGCCGGTGATGACCGACCTGGTGACCGCAGGCGTCAGCTCGGACTCCTTCTTTACTTATCTGAAGCAGGCCGCGGCGTCGCTGGGCAGTCTGGGCGCGCTGGTGTCCTACCCGCTGTCCATCCCGGTGCCGAACCTGGGCACCGTGACGCTGGAATTCAATCTGCTGGACTACACGATGGGCAAGGCCGCGCCGACCGTCGAAACGCTGGCTGCGCAAATCTCCGTGCAACTGCGCGGCGCGCTGGCATCGAAGGGCGTGCCGGAAGCGGCGCTGGATGCGACCGTGGCGCAAGTGCTGACCGGCCTGAAAGCCAGCAGCGATTTCAGCGCGACCCTGTTTGGCCTGGCGCAGCAGCTGTCCGGCCTGAACAGCAATCCATGGATCAAGCACCTGAACACGGACGCCCAAGGTTATATGGTGGTGACGGTAACGCCGTCCAAGCTGACGGCACAGTTCAAACAGGTGAACAAGCTGGTGGGCGGCAATGCACCGGCCACGGTGATCGCGCGCACCACCACCGCGACCGTCGCGGCAGGCAATCCCGCCGTCGCAGTCAGCTGATCAGGTGCCAGTGTAAAGCTGGTACTCGAAGCCGTCCTTGACCACGCCGACCAGTGCGGCGTGGTTTTCATCACTCTCGCTAAAGCCCAACAGCAGCGCTTCACGCGAGAAACCATGCTCAAGGCGGCTGGTCCAGTCGGCAAAGCCGGCAGCGTCGGGCGCACGGTGCAGCACATTCTTGTACAGGCTGGTCACCAGGTCCGCATTGCTGACGTTCTTGCCATACAGGCGCTGGAATTCGTCTGAATACAGGAAGCCGGATGCCACCTGCTCCAGCTTCATGCCGTTGTCCAATTTGCTGATCCAATAGCCCAGGCCCGGCAAGTCCGGCGCACGGTCGAAGGATGCACGGTAGAGGCGGTAAGCTTGGCCTGCAGTACCGTCGAAGTCCAGCGCCACCATGGTGTCGCTGAATTGCAGGCGCTCCACGCCGGTCAGTATGTCACTGCCTTCAGAGTAATAATTGAATATCTGCGCCACGCCGGCGGTGATGCGGATATCGTAATCGGCATGTTTGCCGCTGTAGACGGCGGTGTCGATGCCGGCTCCGCCGTTTAGTGAGTTATAGCCTCCCAGGCCGCGCAGGTGGTCATTGCCGTTGCCGCCTTCGATGAGATTATCGGCGTCGTTGCCGGTGAGGTTGTCGTTGCCGCCCCCGCCCAGCAGGTTTTCGATGGTGGTGCCGAAGTTGATCGTGATCTGGCCCTTGTCCGTGATCAGCTCGGCCTTCTTGCCGATATAACTCCAGTAGCCGGGACGCAGGTCGACGACCATGTCCTGTCCGACCAGGCTGCCGTCAAGCGTGTCGTTGCCGGCGCCATCGTAAATCATGCTGGGCTGGCCCGCGTCGAGGCGATAGCTGGTATCGCCGGCATTGGCTGCCGATGAGGCGCCCCAGATATACTGCAGCGCGGCGATATCCAGGCCAGACAGCGACAGCGAGAAGATGCGCTCGTCTGCGGTATAGCTCATCACGGTGTGCGAGTGCACGTCTTCCGCCTTTGGCAGGTAAGGCCCATCGCCCACATTGCCCCGCGAGTCCGGATCGGAGAAAGGATGCTTCAGGCCTAGCGCATGGGACAGTTCATGAATCAACACACGGTTGATCTCGGAGTAGTCGTCGAGGCGGGGGGGGATCACGTCTGAAGTGGCGTTCAGCATGACCTTGGAGCCGCCGGCCCAGCTCAATTCGGTTGCGTAGCCGCCCGAGTCTGTCTGGGCATTGTTGGCCAAGGCAATGGTAAAGGGCTCGGCCGGATCGCTCGTTTCCACGAAGGTCACGCCGATCACGCTGCTGAAATAGTCCATGATCTTGCGAGCGTAGGCTTTTTCCTCATCAGAGAAAGCCTGGAAGCCCTTCTTGTCCGTATCGTCGAAGTAGCCCGGCGCGGTGGTCACAAAGCTGTACTTGATCACATGGTCCTGGGGTGCCGTGACTTCGAGTGCCGTGATGTTCGAATAGGTCAGGGCGTCGATCCAGTAGGGCAGCTTTTGTACGCCGGGTGCGAACTCCCAATGTGCCAGATCGCTGTTCGTCTTGAACCAGTCGGCCTGCACGATGGCGCGGTCGCCGTCCGAATTCTTGTGGGCAATGACGGTATAACGGTCTTCGATGATGTAGGTATCGTCGCCGCCGCCGCCGTCCAGGTAGGCGCCGTCGGCACCGCTGTGCAGGGTGTCGTTGCCAGCCGAACCGTAAATTTCATCGAAACCGCCATCGCCAAACAACTGGTCGTCGCCGTCGCCGCCTTGCAGCGTGTCGTCGCCGTAGCCGCCTATGATGGTGTCATTGCCTTCATACCCCATCAGGCTGTTTGCCAGACCGTTGCCGATAATGGAGTCGTTGCCGTATCCGCCCTTGGCTACCTCGATATCGGTGCCGAAGTTGATGGTTAGTTGTCCAGGCGAGTTAAACAGCTCGGTCTTATGGCCGACATAGCTTTGGTAGCCGGAGCGCAGGTCCAGCATGACGTTCTGGGTCGCGTCGCTCCAGTCGATGGTGTCGAAGCCGGCGCCGTCATACACCATGGTGGCTTTCGTGGTGTCGAGGCTATAAGTCGTGTCGCCCGCGTTGGCCTTGCTCGAAACTCCCCAGATGTACTGCAGCGCCGCCAGGTCGTACGGGCTATACGACATTGGCACCTTGCCGGAAAAATTGTCGTTGTAGCTCATCATGGTGAGCGTGCGCATGTCTTCGCTATCAGGCAGATAGGGGCCGTCGCCGGAGTTGCCAACCGTGTCTTCATGGCTGAACGGATGCTTCAAGCCCAGGGCGTGGCCCAGTTCGTGGATCAGGACATAGTTAAGTTCCGAACCGCCGTCACGCGACGGATTCAGCACGCGCGGGTCGGCGTTGAGGAGGATGCGGGAGCCGCCGCTCCAGATCTCGTTGGCATATCCGCCGGAATTTGCGGGCTGCTTATTGTTAGCCAGGGAAATGGTGTAGGGCGAGTCAGTCTCTGTGGTTTCCACAAACTGCACGTCGAGCACGCTGCTGATGTAGGCGAAGATCTGGCGCGCTTGCGCCTTTTCAGCCTCGGTGAAGGGTGTGAAGCCAGCCTTGTCCGTCGCGTCGAAGCCGGCGGGCGGCGTCGTGACGAAGTTGTACTTGACCACATGATTGGCGCTCTCGGCGAGATTCTGGATATTGTCGAAGGTCAGGGCGTCAATCCAGTAGGGCAGCTTTTGCACGTTTGGGGCCCAAGTCCAATCGGTAATGCTCTGGTTGGTCTTATACCAGTCGACCTGGATGTAGCCGTGGTCACCCGCTTGATTGGTCGATGAAATGGCGGTGTGGCGATTATTGATAAGATAAAAATCGTTGCCGTTGCCGCCCGACAGGTAACCGCCATCTTCGCCGCCCTGGAGAACATCGTCACCGTCCAGACCGTACAGTTCGTCGTAGCCGGCACCGCCAGTCAGCACGTCGTCGCCTGCGCCACCTTCCAGCGTATCGTTGCCGCGGCCTCCAAACAGGTAGTCGCCCACTGTGTCAGGGTGCCAGGCGCCATTGCTCCAGACTTCGCCGGCACGCAGGTAATCGTTGCCATCCCCGCCGTCGAGATAGTCTTTGCCCCCGGCGCCATAGAAAAAGTCATCGGCTGCGGTACCGGTCATGGTGTCGTCGCCGCTGGTGCCCATGATCGGACGCTCGAGGGTTCCATTCTGCAAGTTCATGTAATCAAATGTAAGTTAGTTATTTTGCAACCATAACGGATTCGGGGCGTTTCTGCAATGCACCAATTTTCCTAATACAATGTTGCAATGGATACCGCTACACAACCCGCGCCGCGCGCCGCCTATCTGGGCGGGCTGGCGATTGCCGTTGGCGGGGCAGTCCTGTTTTCCACCAAGGCGGTGGTTGCCAAGCTGCTCTACCGTTACCACATCGACGCGGTCACCCTGATCGCCTTCCGCATGCTGTTTTCGCTGCCTGTTTTTGCGGCAGTGGCGCTGTGGAAGATGCGCAGCGAGCCGCCGCTGACCAGGGCGGACCGCTGGCGGCTGATCGGACTGGGCCTGGTCGGCTATTACCTCTCCAGTTTTCTCGACTTTCTCGGCCTGCAGTACATCAGCGTGGGCCTGGAGCGGCTGATCCTGTTCCTGACGCCGACTTTCGTGCTGCTGATTTCCTCGACCATGCTGAAGCAGCACATCAGCCGCCGGCAGTGGGCGGCGCTGCTGCTGTCCTATGCGGGCATCGTGCTGGTGTTCGTGCATGACCTGCAGGGCGGCGGCAATGTGGCGCTGGGGTCGACGCTGGTGCTGGGTTCTGCGATCGCGTATGGCATTTATCTGCTGGCTTCCGGCGAGATGGTGAAGCGGCTTGGTTCACTGCGTCTGGTGGCGTATGCGATGTGCGTGTCCAGCGTGGCCTGCATTGGCCAGTTCTTCGTGCTGCGTCCCGTTGCCCTGCTGATCCAGCCGGCGCCGGTATATTGGCTGTCGCTGGTGAACGGTATCCTGTGCACCGTGATGCCGGTGTTCATGACCATGATTGCCGTGCAGCGCGTCGGCGCGGGCGTGGCGTCGCAAGCGGGTATGATCGGACCGGTGTCCACGCTCTTCCTCGGCGCGGTGATCCTGGCCGAACCCATTACAGCCTGGCAGCTGGCGGGGACGACGCTGGTGCTGGCCGGGATTTATACGCTGTCCAAAGTGAAAGGTGAGAAGAAATGAAGCCGCGCATTGCCCTGATTGCCCACGATAAGAAAAAGGACGACATGATTGCGCTGGCGCGCGAATACGTCGATTTCCTGCGCCAGTGCGAGCTGTGCGCCACTGGCACCACCGGCGGCCGGCTGATTAATGAGCTGGGACTGTCGGTGGAGCGCAAGCATTCCGGTCCGCTGGGCGGCGATCTGCAAATCGGTTCCCTGCTGGTCGATGGCCTGATCGACGCCATCATCTTCCTGCGCGATCCGATGACGCCGCAGCCGCACGAACCGGACATCAACGCGCTGGTGCGCGCCTGCGACGTGCACAATGTGTCCTGCGCGACCAATCTGGCGACGGCCCATCTGGTGCTGTCCCAACTGGCGCAACAGATGGGAGAGGGCAAATGAGCAAAGCAATCCGCATGTTCCGCACCGGCGGACCTGAAGTGATGGAATACGTCGACGTCGATGTTGGCGCGCCCGGTCCGGGCGAAGCGACCGTCCGCCACGAAGCGATTGGCCTGAATTTCATTGACGTGTATTTCCGCACCGGCCTGTATCCTCAGCCGCTGCCTTCGGGTCTGGGCCAGGAAGGCGCGGGCGTGGTGGAAGCAGTGGGCGAGGGCGTAACCCATGTGAAGCCGGGCGACCGCGTGGCGTATGCGGGCCGTCCCAACGGGGCGTATTCGCAGAAGCGCAATATGCCTGCGGCCATCCTGCTCAAGCTGCCGGACAATATCGGCTTCGACACCGCTGCCGCCATGATGCTGCAGGGGATGACGGTGGAGTATCTGTTCCATCGCACCAGGCAGCTGAAGACGGGCGACACGATTCTGTTCCATGCGGCCGCTGGCGGCGTGGGCCTGATCGCCTGCCAGTGGGCGAAGGCTCTGGGTGTGAACGTGATCGGCACCGTGGGGTCGGACGAGAAAGCGGCGCTGGCGCTGAAACACGGCGCGTCGCATGTCATCAACTACAACACCGAGAACTTCACCGAGCGCGTGAAAGAGATTACGGGCGGGCAGGGCGTGTCCGTGGTCTATGACTCGATCGGCAAGGACACGTTTACCGGTTCGCTGGACTGTTTGCAGCCGATGGGCATGATGGTCAGCTTCGGTAATGCTTCCGGGCCGGTGGCGCCGTTTGCGCTGTCAGAACTGGCTTCGCGCGGTTCGCTGTTCGTGACGCGTCCGACGCTGTTCACCTATGTGGCCAAACGGGAGGATCTGGAATCCTGCGCGGCGTCGCTGTTCGATGTGGTGGGCAGCGGCAAGGTGAAGATCGATATCAACCAGCGCTATAATCTCGCCGATGTGGCGCAGGCGCATATCGATCTCGAAGCGCGCAAGACCACCGGTTCCACCATTATTCTTCCTTAATTGCCATGACCGATCAGGACCACGTAGACCAAGATGATGATGAAGGCCAGTCGCCCAAGTTTGGACGCCTGCTGGTGATTCTGCTGCTGGTTGTGGCGCTGATCGGCGTGCTGACTTTTGCCACTGAGGCGTACTACACCTGAGCGGCGGATCGATGATCCGCCCTACGCCTCAGCCGCGCCATCGTGGGGCGGATCATCGATCCGCCGCAAGCCGCGGCGTCAGCATCTTTCGATACACGATAAAGCCGGACCGCTCGGCGACCTTGTCATACAGGGCCTGGGCGGTGTGGTTGCTTTCGTGCGTCTGCCAGTAGACGCGCGCTGCGCCGTCCGCCTGCGCTGCCGCATACACCGCTTCGATCAATTGCCGCGCCACGCCTTGTCCGCGCGCGGCTTCGGCTGTGAAGAGGTCTTGCATGTAGCAGCTTTGGCCAATTGCCGTCGTACTGCGGTGATAGAGGTAGTGGGCAAGGCCGACCAGTTGGCCGTTCAATTCCGCCACCAGCGCGTGCACGGGCTCGTGCGCGTCGTGAAAGCGCGACCAGGTCGTGCGTGTAATGTCGTCGGATAGCGCGGTGGCGCCGGCGCGTCCGTAGAAGGCGTTGTAGCCGAGCCAGAGCGGGTGCCATCGCGCGAAATCGTCCGGCACGGCGGGACGAATGCGCAGCCCCGCGTTCATCGCGCGCTCCCGGACGTCGCCACGCGGGCGGGCGGGCGCGGTTGCGCCAGTGCGGACGGCGTCGCGGCGTTGGATGGCTGCGCGGCGACCGCCAGGGCGGCGAGGGGCGCGCGGATGGCGGGGCCGAAGGAAATTTGCGGGTTGGAGTAGCCGTCCGACTTGCCGGCTTCCTGCTCGCGCTTGAGGATCACTTTGCGCGCTGCGGCGTGGGCCTGTTCAAAGTCCAGGGTGACATTGCGTAGCTGTTCGTCGTACATGGCTTGTCCAAAGAAGGTAAGTTCGGATTTGCTGCCGCAGCCATAGGACGTGTGGTCGGCATCGGCCGCCGTCATCACCAGCGTGCTGTCGCCGGACAGCGGCTTGATCCAGCTGCCGGAATAGCAGGCGGACACGGAAATCACGCGATTGCGTACCCCCGCCTCGTCCAGCCAATCCTTGAGCAGTGCCGGCGTCAGTTCCTGCACGGTGAGCGGGTAGAAGCGTGCCGCCATCTCGCCGTTGGCGGCGCCGTGCGACGTCAAATGGATGAAGAGCACATCCTCGTCCGGGTCCATCAGCTGCGCCACGCGCGCGATGGCGCGGTGCAGGTTGAGCGGCGTGGCCCAGGGCAGGGTGCTGGCCGTTTCAGGGTGATTCACCAGCTGCAGTACACGGCCTTCCGCATCGAAGCGCTGCGCCATCACTTGCGCGACGACGCCGCTTTCACGCTTGAACACGTCCTGGTTGTAGGGGGCAAAGGTCAGCACATACATATCGACATGGCCAGGCCGTTGCGGTTTGAGTGCGGACAGTTGATCGGCCAGACGGCGCGACTGGGCCTCGATCGCTTCCTGCGTCAGCTCGAAACGGCGGACTTCTTCGCCGCTTTGCACCGGATACCAGAAATCCGCCGGACGGGCTGCCATCACCAGCGCCTGTCCCGCAATCAGCGCCATGATCGCAGTTGTCGACGGCAGTACCTCATGGTTGCCGCCTCGCCACAACAGCATCAGCTGCGGCAGCATTGCCAGCACGGGCGGCGCACTCCACAGCGCCCAGCCGGCCAGGGCGCCATAGCGCGCCGGGGCTTCGACGCGGGCGTGGATCATGGCCAGGTAGACCAGGCCCACGAGCAGGGACAGCGCCAGATTTTGCGCCTGCAGCATGGTGAACAGGCGGGCCGTGTCCGGTGCGGTGGCCGTGAGCACGCTGCCCGTGCTGCCGCGCACCAGCCAGGCGCACCACGGCAGCAGGGCCAGCATCAGCCAACCGCCGGCCAGGGCTTGCCAATAAAAGCTGGCGGGACCTTCGATGTAGAGACGCTGGAGCAGCACATCCACGCCGAGATTCAGCAAGAAGAGGGCGGCCATCATGCCCGGCCCGGTCGACAGGCCGGTCCAGCGCGGATGCATGCCGACAGCAGTGCGGGCGCCGGCGCGCAGCCATGCGACCAGACGAAGGAGGGCGGGAGCGTCAGTCATTGGCGCAATAAAAAAGCCGCCCAGCGGGAGCTGGACGGCAATGGTGGACGTTTATTTTACTGGATTTCGAGATCAACGCGGCGGGCCTTGCCGTTCTCACCTGGGAAGCCGGTGAAGGCGCTCTGCACCAGGGCAGGCATTACGGCGGGCGTGGACTGTTTGCGGCTGGTGTTCTGCACCGTCACTTCAAACAGCTTTTTGCCGGCCAGGCTGTTGATGCTCACGTTCAGCTGGCGCTCGTAGTTATGCCGGATCACTTCGCGGTATTCCATCGGGCCGCCCCAGAACCACGGGTCGTAATAGCCGCGGTAGAAGCCGTAGTAGCGATAACGATACGGCCAGCCAAAGCGCGGCCCCCAGGGACCGTAGCCGCCATAGTACGGCGACATGAACGGGTCGGCCTGCAACTCGCGGGTCGGGCGATCGATGGTCGAGAAGTGCATTGCCACTTTCAGCTTGGCGTCGGCAGGATTGGCGGCCTGGGTGAAGCCCAGCTTGGCGAGTTCATTGCTGACCATGCCCAGATAAGTACGGTGTTCCAGCGTATCCTCGGCCGGTGGCGGCGTTTCGAAGACGTAGCTTTTGTCCTGCAGGTCGGCAGGCCACTGGTGGAATACCGTCACGTCGTTATGCAGGGTCGTGGCGCATCCGCTCAGCAGCAGACCGGCGGCCGCTACGAGAAGTGTGGCTAGCGCTTTCATGGTCTTGCTCCCAAAATTCATGGTTTTCTACTTATTTGTCAGTTTATTACTGCAACAAGCGTTTCGCTTAATTATTACAGAATGTTACCGGGCACGGGAGAACAGAAAAGAAACGGACCTTGGCCCGCAGTTGGTAAAATAACCTTTCTTTGTCTTTGCTAGCCGAATCCCATGCGTACCGACAGCCCCCAGACGATCTACCGTAAAGACTACACCCCGCCCAGCTACCTCGTTGACACCGTCGAACTGGGCTTCGACCTAGACCCGGCCCAGACCGTGGTCGCCAACCGTGTGAAACTGCGCCACAACCCGGACAGTAAGAGCCGCGAGCTGGTGCTGCACGGCGAGGACATCGAACTGGTGGCCATCCGCATGAACGGCGTTGCATTGAAAGCGGACCAGTACATCCTCGGGAATAACACCCTGACCATCCGCAAGGCGCCGACGGAAGTCCTGCTGGAGATCGAGACTATTTGCGCGCCGGAGCAGAACACCACGCTGTCCGGCCTGTACACCTCGAACGGCAGCTTCTACACGCAATGCGAGGCGGAGGGCTTCCGCCGCATCACCTTCTTCCCCGACCGTCCGGACGTGATGGCCAGGTACACCGTGATGCTGCGCGCCGACAAGGACAAGTATCCGGTACTGCTGTCGAACGGTAACCTGATCGAAGAGGGCGATCTGGGTGATGGCCGCCACTACGCCAAATGGGAAGACCCGTTCAAGAAGCCATCCTATCTGTTCGCCCTGGTCGCCGCGCGCCTGGTGTGCCAGGAAGAGAGCTTCACGCTGGCCTCCGGCCGCGAAGTGCTGCTACAGGTGTGGGTGGAAGAGGGCAACCTCGATAAGACCGACTACGCCATGCAATCGCTGAAGAATTCCATCCGCTGGGACGAAGAGCGCTGGGGCCTGGAGCTGGACCTGGACCGCTTCATGATCGTGGCGGTGGGCGACTTCAATATGGGCGCCATGGAAAACAAGGGCCTCAACATCTTCAATACCAAGTTCGTGCTGGCCAACCCGCGCGTGGCGACCGACGTCGATTACGCCGGCATTGAAGCCGTGGTGGGCCACGAATACTTCCACAACTGGACCGGCAACCGCGTGACTTGCCGCGACTGGTTCCAGCTGTCGCTGAAGGAAGGCCTGACCGTGTTCCGCGACCAGGAATTCAGCGCCGACATGATCGGCAACGACACCGGCCGCGCCACCACGCGCATCGACCAGGTGCGCACCTTGCGCCAGGCGCAGTTCCCGGAAGATGCAGGGCCGATGGCGCATCCGGTGCGTCCCGACTCCTTCGTCGAGATCAACAACTTCTACACGGTCACCGTGTATGAAAAAGGCGCGGAAGTAGTGCGCATGTACCAGACCTTGCTGGGCCGCGAAGGCTTCCGCAAGGGCATGGACCTGTACTTCGAGCGCCACGACGGCCAGGCCGTGCAGTGCGACGATTTCCGCGCTGCGATGGCCGATGCCAATGACCGCGACCTGGCCCAGTTCGAACGCTGGTACAGCCAGGCCGGTACGCCGGTGGTGTCGGCGAAGGGCCATTACGATCCGGCTTCGCGCAGCTTCACCTTGACGCTGGCGCAGCACTGCCCGCCAACCCCGGGCCAGGATAAAAAGCAGCCTTTCCACATTCCGGTCGCCGTGGGTCTGCTGGGCAATAGCGGCAAGGATATGGCGCTGATTATCGATGGCCGCGAGCGCGGCACGACGGTGGTGCTGGAGCTGACCAAGGCCGAGCAGACCTTCACCTTCAGCAATGTGGTGGAGCGCCCGGTGCCGTCGATCCTGCGCGATTTTTCGGCGCCGGTGGTGCTGGAATATGCCTACACTGATGACGAGCTGCTGCATCTGTTCCGCTACGACAGCGATCCGGTGAACCGCTGGGAAGCCGGCCAGCGCCTGGCGATGGAGCGCCTGCTGTCGCTGACGGGCGCCGTGTCTTCGGGCCGCAAGCTGGAACTGGACGACACCTATCTGGAAGCCCTGCGCGCGCTGCTGACGGACGATAAACTCGATCCGGCCTTCCGCGAGCTGGCGCTGATCCTGCCGTCGGAAACCATCATTGCCGAAGCGATGGAAGTGGTGCATCCGCAAGCCATCCACACCGCGCGCCAGTTCATGCGCCATGCCATCGGCAACGCGCTGAAGGATGATCTGCTGGATGCATATCACGACAATGCCACGCCCGGCCCATACAGCCCGGATGCGGCATCGGCCGGCAAGCGCGGGTTGAAGAATCTGTCGCTGGCCTATCTGCTGGTGCAGCCGAACAAGGACGCCATGAAGCTGGCGGAGGAGCAGTTCGACAAGGCCACCAATATGACGGACCGCGCGTCGGCCATGGTGTCCATGATCCACACCGGCGCCGACGTCAGCCAGCGCCTGGACACCTTCTATTCCGAGTTCACCGGCGAAGCACTGGTGGTGGACAAGTGGTTCACCATGCAGGCCACCGCACCCCATACCGACGTGGCGCGCGTGCGCGAACTGATGAAGCATCCGGCCTTCACGCTGAAAAATCCGAACCGCGCGCGCAGCCTGCTGTTCGCCTTCTGCAATGCCAATCCGCCGCAGTTCCACGCGGCCGACGGCAGTGCTTACGAGTTCTGGGCCGAACACGTGATCAAGCTGGATGCGCTAAATCCCCAGGTCGCCGCGCGCCTGGCGCGCTCGATGGACCGCTGGCGCCGTTACGCGCCGGAGCTACAGATCCACATGCGCACCGCGCTGGAGAAAGTCGCCGCTGCGCCGAAGCTGTCCAACGACGTGATGGAAGTCGTGAGCAAGGCGCTGGCAAACTAATTCAACACAACTAGGGAAAACATGAAACGCATCAGCCTTACCCAACATCTGGTGGAAGAACAACGCCAGCACAACACGATCCCTGCCGAGCTGCGTCTGCTGATCGAAGTGGTCGCGCGCGCGTGCAAGACGATTTCGCACAGCGTGGGCAAGGGCGCACTGGGCGACGTGCTGGGCGCGCTGGAAACCGAGAACGTGCAGGGCGAAGTCCAAAAGAAGCTGGACGTGATTTCCAACGAAATCCTGCTGGAAGCGAACGAATGGGGCGGCCATCTGGCAGCCATGGCGTCGGAAGAGATGGAATCGATCCACCTGATCCCGAACCGCTATCCGAAGGGCGAATACATGCTGGTGTTCGATCCGCTGGACGGCTCCTCCAACATCGACGTGAACGTCTCCATCGGCACCATCTTCTCCGTGCTGAAGGCGCCGGACGGCATGACCACGCCGACCGAAAAAGACTTCCTGCAGCCGGGCACCAAGCAGGTCGCCGCCGGCTACGCTGTGTACGGCCCGCAGACCATGCTGGTGCTCACCACCGGCAATGGCGTGAACTGCTTCACGCTGGACCGCGAGATGGGTTCCTGGGTGCTCACCCAGCGCAATATGCAGATCCCGGCCAAGACCAAGGAATTCGCGATCAATATGTCGAACCAGCGCCACTGGTATCCGCCGGTGCAGCGCTATGTGTCCGAACTGCTGGCCGGTTCCACCGGTCCGCGCGGCACCGACTTCAATATGCGCTGGATCGCGTCCATGGTGGCCGATGTGCACCGCATCCTGAACCGCGGCGGCATCTTCATGTATCCGGCCGACGTGCGCGACCCGTCCAAGCCGGGCAAACTGCGCCTGATGTACGAAGCTAATCCGATGGCCTTCATCGTCGAGCAGGCAGGCGGCATGGCGACCGACGGCAAGCACCGCATCCTCGACATCCAGCCGGAAAAACTGCACCAGCGCGTGCCGGTGGTCCTGGGTTCGCGCGATGAAGTGGCCGTCGTAACGGGCTACCACCACGCATAAATACACGCTTCAGGGCCGGGTACTAGCAAACTTGCAAAGTTGTTTGCTATAATCCGGGCTCTTTAGCCGCTGTAGCTCAGTCGGTAGAGCAGCGCATTCGTAATGCGAAGGTCACCAGTTCGATTCCGGTCAGCGGCACCAGAATAAGCAGTAAAAACAAAGGGTTACATACTCCGGTATGTAGCCCTTTTGTTTTGTCGGCCGACTAACCCGAAGGGGTGATTGAGGCGGCGAAACCGGAGGTCTACACTCGTACGTTCCAAAGTGGAGTTTTTTATTCAAGACTTAGGGAGCGTAAAGATGAAAAAGTTGACGACCGCCGCCGGTGCACCCGTTGTAGATAACCAGAATTCGCAGTCTGTCGGCCTGCGCGGCCCTCTGCTGTTGCAGGACGTTTGGCTGCTGGAAAAGCAGGCCCAGTTCAATCGCGAAGTGATCCCCGAGCGCCGCATGCACGCCAAAGGCTCGGGCGCCTACGGCACGTTCACCGTCACTAATGACGTCAGCCGCTACAGCAAAGCGGCGCTGTTCTCGCAAGTGGGCAAAAAGACCGACTTGTTCATGCGCTTTTCCACGGTCGCTGGTGAGCGCGGCGCGGCGGACGCCGAGCGCGATATCCGCGGCTTCGCCGTGAAGTTCTATACCGAGCAAGGCAACTGGGACATCGTCGGTAACAACACGCCA
This sequence comes from Pseudoduganella sp. RAF19, assembly GCF_052114165.1. NCBI lineage: Bacteria > Pseudomonadati > Pseudomonadota > Betaproteobacteria > Burkholderiales > Oxalobacteraceae > Pseudoduganella > Pseudoduganella sp. RAF19. The sequence goes on from NZ_JBFREF010000007.1 coordinate 332,976, forward strand.
GTGTTCTTCTTCCGCGATCCCCTGCGTTTCCCGGACTTGAACCACGTGGTCAAGCGCGACCCCCGCACCAATATGCACAACGCCGAAAGCAACTGGGACTTCTGGACCTTGCTGCCGGAAGCGCTGCACCAGGTCACCATTGTGATGAGCGATCGCGGTATTCCGAAATCCTACCGTCACATGCATGGTTTCGGCAGCCATACCTATAGCCTGATCAACGCGGCCAACGAGCGTTTCTGGGTCAAGTTCCACTTTATTACGCAGCAGGGCATCGAGAATCTGACCGATGCGGAAGCGGTGGCCCTGATCGGCCAGGACCGCGAAAGCCATCAGCGCGATTTGTTCGGGTCGATTGAAAAAGGCGACTTCCCGCGCTGGAAGATGATGATCCAGGTGATGCCGGAAGCGGACGCCAATAAGGTGCCGTACAACCCCTTCGACCTGACCAAAGTCTGGCCGAAGAAAGACTATCCGCTGATTGAAGTCGGCATGCTGGAGCTGAACCGCAATCCGGACAACTACTTTGCCGAAGTCGAGCAGTCGGCCTTTACGCCGGCAGCCGTGGTGCCCGGCATCGGCTTCTCGCCGGACCGCATGCTGCAGGCGCGCCTGTTCTCGTATGGCGATGCGGCGCGCTACCGCCTCGGCTCGAACCACCACCAGATTCCGGTGAATGCGCCGAAGTGCCCCTTCCACAGTTTCCATCGCGACGGCGCCATGCGCGTGGACGGCAATCTGGGCGGCACCATCGCCTACCAGCCAAACAGCAAGGAAGAATGGATCGAACAGCCGGAGTACAAGGAGCCGCCGCTGGCCGTGGAAGGCGCTGCAGGCTACTGGGATCACCGCGTCGATACCGACAACTTCTCGCAGGCCGGCGCGCTGTTCCGCCTGATGACCGGCGAACAGCGCCAGGCCCTGTTCGACAATACGGCGCGCGCGATGAAGGGCGTTTCGCAAGCTGTGTGTGCACGCCATATCGACCACTGTAACCAGGCCGATCCTGAATACGGCGCCGGCGTGGCAGCTGCGATGGCCAAGCTGGCCGGCTAAGGTTTTATCCGCCCAGCCAGCCCATCACCGCATCCATATAGGCAGCCGGCTGCTCGACGTTCGATAGATGCACGCCGGGCAGCATCACCAGCCGCGCGCCAGGAATGGCCGCGGCGAGTTCCTCACCATGCTTTGCGCTGGTCACGGTGTCGTCGATGCCGGCAATGACCAGCGTCGGCGCTTCAATCAAGCGCACCGTGCGGCGCTGATCGGCGTCGCGCACCGCGGCAAAGGCGCCCGCCACGCCACGCGGATCGATCGCATGCAGCATGGCGCGGAAGCGCTGGATTTCTGCACCATTCTCCGCAACCATCTTCGCGGGGAACCAATTATTCAGGAACATCTCGGCTGATTCGCGCATGCCGTGATCGGCCAGCACGCCGGCAATGCGCTCGCTCCATCCGTCCGTGCCGAGCGAGGCGGCGGTGTTGCTGAGGATAAGTCTGTCGATGCGCTCGGGCCGGTGAATCGCCAGCCATTGGCCAATGAAGCCACCCAGCGACAGGCCGAGGAAGTGTGCCCTGGCGATGCCGAGTGCGTCCATCAAATCCAGTACGTCGTGGCCCAGACGGTCCATCGAGTAAGGTCCCAGCGGCACGTCCGATTTACCGTGGCCGCGCGTGTCGAAACGCAGCACGCGGAAGCGCTGCGACAGTTCCGCGATCTGGCCGTCCCACATCGCGTAGTCGGTGGCGATGGAGTTGGACAGGATAAGTGTTGGCAGCTGCTGCGCCCCGTCGAAGCGGTAGGCGATGCGCACGCCATCGTTGGCAGTGATGAATGATTCCATGGTAGATCTCCTTTCCGGAAACCATCGTAGCCGCGCAGCGTTCCGAAAAATATTATAAAGTTCAGTCATTCTTTGTAAGGAATACTGACAATGAGCGCTTTCACCTTGCACGACCTGCAGTGCTTTGATGCGGTGGCTCGCACGGGCGGATTCCAGTCGGCGGCGGATGCGCTGCATCGCACGCATCCGGCCGTGCATGCGGCGGTGGCGAGGCTGGAGCGGCAACTGGATCTCGCGCTGCTGGACCGCAGCGGCTATCGTGTAGCGCTGACCGAGGCGGGCGCCTCGTTTCACCATAAGGCGCAGGGCATGCTGCGCGAGCTGGCGCAGCTGGAAGTGCACGCACGCCAGCTGGCGATGGGCGAAGAAAGCGAGTTGCGCGTGGTGGTGGGCGACTTCTGTCCGCGCCGCGCCGTACTGGCAGTGCTGAGCGGGTTCTTTGCGCAGCATTGCGGCACCAGGCTGCACCTGCATGTCGAGTCGGTATCGGGGCCGGAGGAGCGCTTGCATGATGGCGACGCGGACCTCATCGTGCATGGCGTGGACAAGAACGATCCGCGCGTTGAATGGATCGATCTGGCCAGCGTTCCCTTCGTGCCCGTTGTGGCGCCGGGCTTCCTGCGCTTCGCGCCGGGCCGTTCGGTAAAGCCCGAGCAGCTGCGGGATTACACGCAATGCGTGATCCGCGATACCGCACATTCGATGGCCACGCGCGACTACTTCATGATCGAAGGCGCTCACCAGTGCACGGTAGCGGACCAGTTGATGAAGAAGGAAATCATCCTTCAGGGCATGGCCTGGGGCCACATGCCGCGCTTCCTGATCGAAGACGAATTGCGCGACGGCTCGCTGATTTCCATCGCTGGCCGCCACCTGCCCGGCAGTACCGAAGATCTCGTCGCCGCGCGCCGCGCCGACCGCCCTCACGGCCCCATCGCCACGCTGCTCTGGCAGCACCTCGACAAGCACCGCACCGCGCTGGCGCCGCTGATGGAACGAGCGACGCCTGCGGTTCGCAGCCGCGCCGGCTAGCCGGCTGCCGCGACGGCTGCCGATACGGTTGGGCGTGCGATCAGGCGATAAGCGGATTCCGCCGCAAGCAGACCGATAATGATGAAGACTGCGCTCACCAGTCCGAGGGAGTGGGCGCTGACCAGGGTGATGGCGGCGCCGCCGACCAGGCCGGACATGGAAACGCCCACATACAGTGCGGCAGAATTCAAGCCAAGCAGCAGCGGTGCGGCGGAAGGCGTGATGCTGATCAGGCGGTGCTGCTGCGGCACCAGCATGCCCCAGCCGGCCAGCCCCCACACGATCAGCGCGGGTACTGCGGTCAGCAGCGATGCGGAGGTCCACGGCAGCAGGGCGAAGTCCACAGCCAGAACAGCGATCGCGAAATTGATGATGCGGCGGCTGCCGAAGCGGTCAGTCAAACGGCCAGCCAGCAGATTGCCGACGGTCGACGCCACGCCCCACAGCAGCAGCAAGCCAGCCAGCACGCGGCCATCGCCGCCGGTGGCACGATCGAAGCCCAGGCCAACGTAGGTATAAACCAGGAACAGGCCGCCATACACCAGCAAGGTGGTGGCCAGCGTCAGCAGCACCCGCGCATCGCCCAGTGGTTTCAGGCGCTGCGCCAGGCTGACGGCTGGCGGAGCCGAAATGGACGGCAGACGCCACGCCAGGCCGATAAAGGCCGCGGCCCCGATCGCGGACACAAACCACATCGTTGCGCGCCAGTCGAGCAGACCGCCGATGAAGGTGCCCATCGGCGCACCCAGCGCCGTTGCGCTGGACAAGCCTGCAATCACAATTGCCAGCGCGCGTCCACGCTGCTCCGCCGGCACCAGCGAGGCGCCGGTGGCGGTAGCGGTCGGGCTGAACATGGCTGCGCCAAGCCCCGCCAGGAAGCGGCTCGCCAGCACCAGTTCAATACTCGGGGCGACAGCCGTGATCACATTGCCAAGTACAAAAACGGCAAGGCCTGCCAGCAGCAGCTGTTTGCGTGGCCAACTGGCTGCCGCCGCCGCGATCACTGGCGAGAGCAGGGCATAGCTCAATGCATAAATGGTCACCATTTGCCCGGCCAGGGCGACCGAGACGTTGAGTGAAGCGGCCACCGGCGCCAGGATGCCGGCGACGACAAAGCTGTCGGTGCCGATGGCGAACATGCCTGAGGCAAGGAAGAGAAGACGTTTATCCATGATTATTTGGTCCTGCAAAAGTTTCGTGATGAAACTAATATAGCACAAAAGTTGTGTGACGCAACTTATATGCTAAGATGGTCTGCATGTACCGGAAAACTTTTGATGGAATGAACTGCTCCGTAGCCCGCTCGCTCGACCAGGTCGGCGAGTGGTGGAGCCTGCTCATCGTGCGCGAATGCCTGCTCGGCACCAGCCGTTTCGACGATTTCCAGCAGCGGCTGGGCATTGCCCGCAATGTGCTGACGTCGCGGCTGAATAGCCTGATCGACTACGGCGTGCTGGAGAAAGTGATTGCGGAAGGCAGCGAGAAGCGTTCGGCTTACAAGCTCACGCCCAAGGGCGAGGCGCTATTCCCGGTGATCGTGGCGCTGTCGCAGTGGGGCGATGAATGGCTGGGGCACGAAGCGCCGCTGCAGCTGGTCGAAAACAAGACCGGGCTGCCGATCGAGCCGGTCGGGCCGCGCGTGGGCGACCGCCTGCTGGCCCTGCGCGATGTGCGCGTCGAGCCCGGTCCCGGTGCGACGGAAAAGACGATGGAAGCGATCAGGAACCGCAACCGGGTCATCCTCGGTGAGGAGTAACCCGGCGCGGCGGGGAATGCTTAAAAGCTGGCGATCGGCGCAGGCTGGCCGTTCTTGAAGTTGTAGATGGTCACAGGCGAAGACTTCATATCGCCCTTGGCGTCAAACGAATAGGTGCCGGACACGCCCTTGTAGCTGCCCGCCGCGATATCCGCGCCCACCTTAGCCGGGTCAATCGAATTGGTCTTGGCCATCGATGCTGCGTACATCTGGACCGCATCGTAATAAGCCGACGCATACACATCCGGTTCCGAATTGAAGCGCTTCTTGAATTTGGCCTTGAAGGCCGGACCGGCAGCCGCTTTCTCCAGCAGCGCGCCGCCTTGTGCGCACAGCACGTTCTCGCCGACGGCGTCGCCGCCCAGCTTGCCCATTTCCGCGGTGCAGATGGTATCGCCGCCCAGCAGCTTGGCATTGATGCCCAGCTGCCGCATCTGGCGCACCATTGGCGCTCCTTGCGGCGCATAGCCGCCGAAGAAGATGGCCTGCACATTCTTCGACTTCAGTTTGGTCAGGATGGACGTGAAGTCCACTGCCTTGTCGGTGGTGTACTCATGTCCCGCCACGGTCAGGCCCGAAGCGCGCGCCTGCTTCTTGAATTCTTCCGCCAGGCCCTGGCCGAACGCGGTGCGGTCATCGATCACGGCGACGTTTTTCGCCTTCAGCTCATTGGCTGCGTACAGCGCCATCTTGGAGCCCAGCTGCGTATCGCTGGCGTTGATGCGGAAGATGCCTTTGTAGCCTTGCTGCGTCAACTTGGGATTGGTGGCCACGGGCGCGATCAGCATGCCCGCGTCGTTGTACACGCGCGAAGCCGGAATCGCCACGCCGGAATTGTATGGACCGACCACGTATTTCACGCCGCTGTCGGCCAGCTTCTGGGCCACCGACACACCGGCTTTCGGGTCGCCCTGATCGTCTTCGGAAACCAGTTCGAACTTGACCTTCTTGCCGCCGACTGTAATGGGCTTGGCGTTCAGTTCTTCGATCGCGAGACGCGCGCCTTTTTCGTTGTCCTTGCCGGAGAAGGCCTGGGCGCCGGACAGCGGTCCGCTGTGGCCAATCTTTACAACCAGTTCCTGCGCGGACGCCGAAGCGGCAAACGCCATCAAAGCCAGCACGCCGGCGGAGTGTTTCAAGTTCATCAAAAGTCTCCAAATTGTTTTGATGGCGTGATTATCCACAATCCTGCACGCGGGGCAAGCGGGAAGGTGTAAGCAATCAGCTGCGGCGCTGGCGCAGAGAGGCTTGTTTTTGCTGTTTGAGCAGGGCGGCGTTGATGCGGTCGATCAAGCCATCGTCGCGGCTGCGGGCGACGGCGAAGAACTGCTGCGTGTCGACTTGCACGGGCGTGGGCAGCACGCTCAGGGTGACGCCGGGTGGCAGGGGGATGTCCTTGGTGAGCGGCGCAGCGAAGGCGCGCAGTTCGGCTTCCATGTCGGCGGCGGTTTGCCAGCCGGTCTGGAATAGCAGCACCGCGTCCACGCGTTTGAGCAGAAGGCGCTGCAGGCGCGTGGCGCGCGAAGGCAGGTCGTCCTCCACCTTGAACAGCTTTTCGATGCGGGCGCGTTCGAATTCTTCGCCGTAGCCATAACCGCGCACCGCGCCGATGGTCTTGCCGCGCAGGTCGGACAGTTTTTCAAAAGGGAAGGTGGCGTCGCTGCGTGTGACCAGCCATAAGGTGCTGCTGACGGCTGCTTCGGAATAGCGCAGCGCGCGTTCCCGGCCGGCGTTTTTCGGCAGGCCGAAAATCAGGCCGTCGCCATTGCGCGCATTGCGCTCGGCACGCGGCCAGGGATACGTGCGCACGTCGAAGCGCAGGTTCAGTTCTTTTTCGAGGTAATCAAGCAGGGTACGCTGCCAGGGACGCATGAGTTTGGGGCGGCCCGCTTCGTCGAAAGCCTCGCCCATGATCAGGCTGACCATCTGCTGCGCGTGCGCGTCCCGCAAGCCGAGCAGCGGCGCGACAAGTAATGCGGATTGCAACAGGAAAGCGCGCTTGGCGGGATTCATGCCCCGATATTACCGAGTTTCCCGCGGGAATTGCCGGTTGGGCCGGCGATTTTGAGCGAAGTGTGGCGCGCCGCGCAACGCGGGCGGCGATACCTTATCAAGAAGCTCAGGTTGCTTCGGGCGGCGTGTTCGGCGGACGTGCGGGTGCGTTGCCGGATTGTCCAGTATTCGCGGCGTTTTCCGGCAGCGTCGGCGGTGGGACCAGCGGCCGGCGGGTTTGCTCGCCGGTTTGCACGGGCAGGGCAGCGTGGGTGCGCGTGACCGCTTCCACTGCCGGGACGGCTTCGCCAGCCGGTCCTGCAGTGGGTGGACGGCCGGATGCGGCGGCGATGTCGCCGGTTCGATAGGCTGCCAGGGCGGCAGGGATCATGGCATTCGTGGCAAGTCCGCGCGCGGCTTCGGGACCAGTTGGGGCCAGGTCGGCCGCGCCTGGGCCACCAGCGGTCACAGTGCCGCCCGCCGCACCGCCGACGGCTCCCGCCCCACCGGCCGCGCCGCCTGCTGCGCCGCCGATGCCGCCGGCTCCACCGAGCGCACCGCCTTCTGCACCGCCAAGCGTGCCGCCTCCGGCACCGCCGGCCGGGCCGCCGGCTGCCGTAGCAC
>NZ_JBFREF010000008.1:0-330765 GCF_052114165.1 Pseudoduganella sp. RAF19
TCAAACTCAAGAAAATCATTCTCTTGCGCGGGCTCTCCCGGAATGCCTCCGGCATTTAGAATTTGATGTCGTATGCTGTTGAAGTTCATGACAATGCCAGTTTCGTTCGAATCATTTTGTGTTCTGCCGACCGGGTCCGCTATTGGCCGGGTGCAGAACGAAGAAATTCAATCAAAAACAGCACTTTGTCGAGTTTCGATATGAAGATTGACTTCCTCCGCACCTGTCCCGGCCGGACCGTAGCGTTTCTTCACTTCTGCGCCTTTCATGAACGAGGTTTCTGCAAGCACAGGCTCAATCGCTTGCAACAATTTATCAGCATCTGGGCCATATAAATAGAGGAACCCATCGTTACCATCAACTGCGACCTCGTTTCCGTCATATTCGCCGACATGAGCTTTAGTGACAACATCTTCAATCTTGTCTTCGAGCGCAAAAAGCCGCGTCAGATCTCGAGACCCGTATTGAAAATGGACGATAACTGCATGCTCGTTTTTTTTTCTGAACTTCTGCGGCAGGGGTAACTTGCGAAGTACCTAAGCCAAGAAGAGCTGCAAGAGATGCTAATATTTTCATATTAAGAATTATTAAGTCAGGTCCGCTTTTTGCCGATTTTCGTCAGCCGATGGCCAATTCAATTTCATGTCTTACTTCATTTGGAACATTGATCCAAGTCGTGGCATTTTCCAACTTTAATCGCACATCTATTTCATTCTCAATCTCTTCGAGAATATCAAAGAACCAAGTGGCACATCGCTTACGGTTTTTCATATCAAACCCAAAAGCACCTATATCGTTGTGCCATTCGACTCCTGTCGCAATGAAGTTCACAGTCTGGTACCAACGCTCGCCGCTGCTCACGAGCCTCACTCGCAGCATCCTATCAGTGCACACAACTTCAACGGTTTGTACGGCTTCTATGATCATAGGTAGTGGGTATGAATGACGGTCCGTTCTTGGCCGAAGACAGTCTTCAGCTCGGAGCACCATCAAATTTCATATTGCGCTCCTTAATTTGAGCGTAGCAGAAATCGCAAACGACCCTAAAATCATTGAACTCCCTGAACACTTCAGTCATCCCGTCTTCTTGAATGAAAAGACGCTCACAGTCGTCACACCAAGCCTGCAAGTCGTCAGGGTCTGAACTGTTTTCGACGAAGCCAACGATGCGGTCGCGGATGTTGACCTGGTGGCAGCAGACGATCGCTGGCGACCTACTGCCATGAGTCCCGCATTTAATCAATGATTCGTTGGACATTGTCTCTTAATTTTTCTGTTTGACATTGGCCGGAAGGCGAATTATCCATACTGCTCGGACCAGGCGAATCGTTCTTCCAGCCATTCATCGAGTTCGGATTCATCCAAGCCGGAGAGCATGGCACCGAGCTTCAGTTGGCCTTTTGCCAGAGCGAGTACACTGAGAATGGCAGCGGTAGTAGCGCGATCGGTTTTTGAGTCGATGTCAGTCAAAGCTAAAGTGAAAGCCAGCGCCCAGGCGCTGGTGTAATCTGCTTTCAACCAGACAGGCACTGCCGGATTACCTTTGCGATGGCGTGCAACTTCGATTGTCGCTAGCAACCCGTAGAAATTCCAATCGCGTCCCGTTCCATTGCTTGCGATCCTCACCAACTGTGGAACCGCCGCGTAGGATGCGATATCGACATCACCTTGATGGTGAAGCTCATTCCATAACTCGTCCCATACATCGGTTCCGCCATCCATCGACAGCAAAGCAACCGACACATCATATGGGACTCTGTAGCCGCCGTGGAGCTCTTTCCACTTTTCATCTTCCAGACTCAGCATATATTTATCGTCTTTAGTTTTCGACTGGCGGCTGCTGGCCGTTTGCTGTAGCCCATTAGCTCAGCTAGTCTAAAAGCTCATTAATGCTTATAACAGAATACTTCCCCTCATTCTTCTCAAACTCTACAGCGACCCTCATTCTCGAGCACTGCACGACCAGCATCAGCTTGGCGTTTGAAAGCGCGACTGTATTGCCACGCTTCATGTGCAGGCACCCTTCTATCCTACTTTGATAAGCTGCGCTCCCAAATCCGGAAAGGCCGCAGACTTCTATATCGTCTGGATAAACCTTCATTCTCAAGCACTCAAGCTTGAGCTTTAAGTCCTCATTCGCTCCAGGGTACTTCTCCAACGAAGCGGCTTGGAAGTCTTTTGTTCCGGCCGAAGCTTCGAACAAAGCAAGCCATAGAACTAGCATCAAGAGAATTCTCACATTCGCCTTTAGTTTGAAAGCACAGAGATGTCCGCCCGCTGTTGGCCGAACGCAGCCGACTGCACTTAGGATAACAGCTTTCTGATCTGCAAAAATTACGAACTCTTACGTCGGGTCCGGGGCCCGCGATAGTGGTATTAGCAACTCCATCGTCTTAGTTTTTCGACGAGCGCACTAATTTTCGTAACACGGCAGGCTCTTAAGAGTGCCGTCTTCCTGGAAGTCTTTTCTCGCGCAGCCTTTCTCCTTGAATTCGTGCCCATCGAACGCCAGAGTTGTCCAGAACTGTGATACTGAGGTGTGACCATATGCGACAAGATCGGCAACGCCGTTTGTTCTAGTCGGAAGGACGCCGATACCGTCGCCTCCGCCTTTGAAAAGAATTTTGTACTTGTGTTTCTTTGCAAGTTGAGACGAAGCTACGAACCAATAGCGGAATAGATGTGCGCCGTAAAACGCAAAGCAATATGGCTTTAAGGCCGGTCGCACGAAGAAGACCTTCTCTGTGTTGCTGACCGCATTGATTTCTGCAACAGAGAACAGGGCCCCTTCTTGACCGTTCTTTAAGTCACTCTCTTGCATACATCCGCGAAATTGATGTCTGCTATCTGCGTCTTCACTCGCGAGAATGAACTGGACCAATCCGGCCGGAGCAGGGACTGTTGACGTCAGTTCTGATTCGGTGTTGGACCAAAAAATCGGTTCGTCTGCTCGCACTTGAAACGACAAGAATGTCAATAAAATGACGAAATACTTCAAATTTTCACCTAGGGCATCCACGAGATAAGTAAATCCAACGACCGCATTTGGCCGTTTCCTGACGGGTTTAGTCGCGACAACGTTAGAATCAGTTGGTATCTTGCGTTGGACTGCCCCACGTCTCGGCGTAAAGCAACCGAATTTCCAAAGCAATAAACTCCCAAGCCCACACCTTTTCTTCGGGACTTGCATCCCACATGAGGTTCTCTGCATATGAGACATCGACAATTGTGCGTAATACCTCTCTCTCAGCTCGATAAGCTAAAGCCATGAAGTTCGTCTGCGCGATTACCGCTTCGCTATCTCTAAGTCGAATTGCTTCAGTAGTTCGATCAGCAAATGCCTCTACCCAATTAAGAGCTACAAGTTCTTCATTCGGGTCCCAGCCTCTCTCTAATAGCCAATGGTCGGTTATTTCAGCCTCTGCCGGAAACTGCGATTTAAGCTTATCAACAAGCCGACTATTAGCATCGCGTTCTTCTGAACTCAGTGGCATTTAAGTCTCATTTCTTTGCCGGGTTCCTTGCCGTTAGGTTCCTTCTGAGTCACGTATGTATGACGCGACAAATGCCAAAATAAAGCAGCACAGCCAGAGGTAGTAACCCAGCTCCAATCGAACTGGTACAGGACTTCCGCTCTCATCAAGCACCATTTGGTGGACGGGCAATGCGGTGGCACCAATCAAAAGCCCAACAAGCTCACAGGCCATTGACTCAAATGGGTATTTCCACGACAAAAGCAGGGACCACAGCAGCAATGGATTAGCATACCATGCCGGCATTCCATAAAAAATCCCGATCCAACCCATAACTAAAAAGTCAAAGCCCCGCATTGAATTTCCCCTGGCGCCGTCAAACAGACTTTCAAGGGAAAGCGAAAAGCAAAAGACAACGACGCAAACAATCAGACATGTTAGCCAGAGAAATCGCCTAATTCCGATGCCATTCATGCGTTAGTCTAAAATTCCCTGAATCGATAATAATCGAGTAAATCAAGCGGGGCCGGTATTGGCAGGATACAGCACTTATTTATTCATCATACAGACTGTGACTCCGTGTCCATTCCTCAGCGACACGCCCCGTATTGGCAAATCTCATGTTCGATTCTCCGGTCGCTGACATGGCGGCTGCATCTCGATACTGCGATTGAAGATTGGAAGTCGGGCTACTTCTCGAGTTCCTTCCGCAACTGTTCTTTAGCCCTCTCGCCAGAGACGGACTCCCCAACCTGGTATTTGCCGAAAACGACGCCGTGTAGCAGCGGCTCCTTTCCTTGTTCATCGAACACGGCCAGGAACAACTTCTCGCCAAACTGGTCCACTTTGACTGCAAGTCTATCTTCGCCCTTGGAATACCCGAAGACCGTTCCATCGAATGCTTCTCCAACCTTGACGTAGCCGACGCCTTTCAATCCGGCTTCGACTCGCTGCAAGAGCTGCATCCGCGTCAATCCTTGGTACTCAATATAAATCCCATGCTCATTCGTTGCGCTTTCGACGACTGAAAGGTGCTCCTTGGGATACGTCAAAGAACTCCAGCGAGCAGGTACGTCTCGGGAACAGCCGACGAACGTCAGCATGGCAAACAGATAGAGCAGGGTTTTCATTTGCCTCTGGACACGCTTGGATGTCAGTATTAATTCAGATCAGGTCCGTTTCCGACCGATTGGGGCGATTCCATCGGACTCATGCAAGGAGATCGTCCTTTTCGCGGAGCCAGGAAGCCTTTGCCGTGAGGCGCCTCGCACCCCAGCCGACGGGTAGATCCGCCAACTCCAGAACGGATGGATCTAACTTTACGATTTCGCCCAGGCCGACAAGCATGGCGTCAGACGTATCGAATGGCTCGCCTGTCAGAAATTGCCAACCATCTTCGTCGTGCTGCACCAAAAGAATAGCCTTCTCACAATTCACTATTTTGCCAACCGTGACAGTGGCCTCGTTCTCTGGCGACAGGAACGGCCAAGCAACACGCTTACTGCTGCCAAAAATTTTTGTGAGGATCTTCATATTTGGATCTGACTAGCGGTGAAAGCTCAATTGCCCCCACCGCTATGCAGCGTAGCATCTTGCTTGTCTGAAAGATTCACACATTGTCACATCGCGTGGCAAATTAAATGAACCCTCCCGTATTGATCACCACATCAGATCATCAGGGATCTTGTAGGCTGCGTACGGATCGTCCTCGTCAGTCTCGGGCGTGGCCGCTTTGACGCGCACAACGATTTCCGGATTGCGTTCGGCGATCTTATCGGCGATGACGCGCGGGACGAGTTCGTAGCCGTCGCCGAAGCCGACGATCATGAGACGGCCGGCGACCAGGTGTTCACGCACGGCTGCCGACACGTAGATACGCTCGATTTTCGTGCCATAGGTGAAGTTATAGGCGATGTCGCCGTTGCCCTTGCTTTGCTTATTCTGCTGGACCATCTGCGCGATCTGGGCGGCGATGGCCTTTTGCTGTGCACTCGCATTGCGCTCGGCATTCGCCTGGCGTGCCTTCTCAGCGTTCTGGCGCTGCTGTTCCTGCGCTGCCAGGCGCGTTTCGTCGACGCTTTGCACGCCGGTGCGGCGCTCTTCTTTTATCTGCTTGCTTTTGTTCTGATTGGCGACTTTGACTTTGTTTTTGTCGACCAAACCGGCTTTTAATAACTGATCAGCGAGCCCCATGATGCGATTCCTTTCAATTGAAGGCGATAGGATACCACCTGCATAATCGCGATGACCGACGGAAATTCCGATATGATCATTAACGGCCTGTCAACAGCGAGGCCTCCGCGAACCACTTCGTCATTGCGAGATGTGCCATGCACCTGGGTAAATCGTACAGAGTATTCGAGTTTATGGTCTGGTCGAGACGGCTGCTTTATGCCTCGCTCGTCTGCGCTTCGGTGCCTGTTCTTCTTTATCAGTTCCTGGACGTGAGATGGCTGGCAATTCCGGTTTCGGTGGTGGTCTTGCTGGGCACGGCGACATCTTTCATCGTCGGCTTCAGGAATGTGCAGACTTACAGCCGGGCGCTGGAGGCGCAGCAGATCTGGACGGACATCCTGAACAGCAGCCGCAGTCTGGGCGTCATGAGCCGGGACTTTCCGTCAGCAGTGACGAGCGGACGGGAACTGATTCTCCGGCATTGCGCATGGCTGACGGCGCTGCGCTATCAGTTGAGAACTCCGAAGGTTTGGGAGACGGTGAGCAAAGCGTCCAACGCGGAATACCGTAAATATTACCGGGTGCCGGAGTGGGAGACGCCATTGAACGAGGTACTGGCGCGCTATCTGTCACCGGCCGAACTGGACGCGCTCGACCAAGCCGCGAGCAAGCCGAGCCGCTTGCTCGGTACGCAGGCGGCAGTGATCAAGCGGCTCTTTGATGCCGGAGAGATCAGCAATTCCTGCTACATGGAGCTGCTGGCAGCGATCAGAGGCTTCTTCAATCTGCAGGGACGCGCCGAGCGCATCAAGGATTATCCCTATCCCCGGCAATACGAGGTCACCCATCGGCTCTTTGTCCGCACCTTTTGCCTGCTGCTGCCTTTCGGCGTGTTGACGGAGTTCGAAAAGGTGAACGCCACCATATCGGGTGTCATGCACGACAAGCTGATCTGGCTGGTCATTCCGTTCAGCGCGATGGTGTCGTGGATGTATCTCGCGCTGGAGCAGGTTGGCGAGGGCACGGAGAATCCGTTCGAAGGGAATCCCAATGACGTGCCGATGGCGCAGCTATGCCGGAAAATCGAACGCGAGTTGATGGACATGCTGGGCGAGAAGAGCGATCTCCCGGAAGAGCCCGCGTCCGCGAACGGAATTGTTCTGTAGACCGATGGCGGAAACGCGCTGCAACTTGGCAGGAATTGCCGCAACGGACTGACTTTGCCACTCCATGGCTGCGTCCATAATGGTTGCTCGCATATGGATAGGTAACCAAACATGAACACACGCTTCAAACTGCCGGCGCTGCTGGTAGCGGCTTTGTTTGTCTCGGCCCCGGCTTTCGCACAAGACGACTATTTTCATACCGGAGCAGGTGCACGCTACTTGAAGCGCGCGGACACCGACCTCGTCGCGCAGCCCTTGCGCGGCAATATCACCGTGCTGATGGGCTCAGGCGGCAACGTCACGGTCCTGAACGGCAGGGAAGGCAAATTCCTGGTCGACGCAGGCATCAGCAAGTCGAAAGAAAAACTGCAGGCCGCGCTTCTGCAGATGGGCGCGGCATCGCCAAAATACGTTGTGAACACGCACTGGCACTGGGACCACACCAATGGTAACGCATGGCTGCATGAGGCGGGCGCCACCATCGTCGCGCAGAAAAACACCTTCAGGCATCTGACTCAAACCACGCATGTGAATGCCTGGAACTGGACTTTCGATCCGGTGCCTGCAGCAGCGCGCCCCACGCTGCTGGTGGATCATGAAAAGATCATCGCGTTTGCAGGAACCAAGGTCGAAGTGAAGAACGTCGGCGATGGCCATACCGATGGCGACCTGTGGGTCTACTTCAAGGATGCAGATGTGCTGGCGCTGGGCGACACCTTCTGGAACAACAAATACCCGTACATCGACAACGAAGACGGTGGCAGCATTGATGGCGCGATCAAGTGGGCCAACAAGGCGGTCGAACGCACGACGGAGCACACCATCGTGATTCCCGGCCACGGCGATGTCGCAAACCGCGCCAAGCTGATCGAATTCCGCGACATGCTGGTTGCCGTGCGCAACAATGTGGCCGCCTTGAAAAAGCAGGGCAAGTCCTTAGAAGAAATCGTCGCCGCCAAACCGACCGCCGCCTTCGATGCCCAATGGGGCCAGTTCGTCTTCAACGGCGATCAGTTCACGCGAATGGTCTATGCCGGCCTGAATTAACGCACCAGCTCAAGAATCTCCCGCAAGCGGGGCTGAGCTTTCAACAGATGGGGACGCAGGTCGCTGAGCCAGTGCAGGCGGACCAGGTCCGCTTCGCTGAGGGCGACCAGGCTGGATGAGGCCAGCGCCGCAACTTCGGCATCGGCGTCGTCCAGTTCCATTAGCTCGTCGTGCAGGACGGGATAGTTCTGGATACGCATCAGCACTTCTTCGACCTGCTCGTCATCGCACAGAGCATCGCCGCACTCCAGCAGCTGTTCGCAGTGAGTGCACAGCATTTCCATCTGCAAGACGCCTGCCTTGCCCTGATGCGAAAGCTGATGCGCGGTGGCGGTCAGTTCGCGGAACACCGTCACCGCATTCTGCAGCAGATGCGAGAGCGAGAGCAGCTCGCCGGTTGCGTGTGCATAGCGCTTGAGTTGCGGCAGGTGGTCGCCCGCTTCGCCCTGCATGTGCAGGAAGCCGGGAATGCCGGGATGGTAGTCGAGGAAAAGATGGCGCCACTGGGCTTCCAGCGTGCCGCCACTCAGCGGCGATTCCGCGCCGGCGGGGGACACTGCGCCGAAGGCATCGCCCAGCGGCTTGAGTTGCCGCGAGCAGGATGCGATTGCCAGCGCCAGTTCACGCTGGCGTGCCGCGAACTGGTAGGCGGCGCGCTGGGTGCGCATGTTCTCAACCAAAGCAGGCGGCACGTTTGCGCTGAACGCATCGTCGTGGTGATTCGCGTAGAGGCTTGCACCGAGCGGATGCTGCGGCTGTGCCAAGCCGTATTCCGACAGTTTGAACTGCCGCCACGCCCCTTCGCGCGTGTGGCTGGCGACTGCCTGCGGCCAGTCGCCATTGGCTTGCAGTTGCAGATCGTCGTAAAGATCGCCTACAAACTGGCAGCAGGGCGCCGCGTCTTCCGGCGATTCCGAGCGCACCAGGCTTTGCACGTCAAAGCGCTGTTTGTAGAAGAGGGTGGCGTGCTGCATGATGCGCGGTCCCGCTTCGGGATCGTGCGCGAGTTTCTGATTGCGGGCAACGCGGCTGGTGGAAAGGTCCACATGGTCAAGCAGATCCTGCCAGTGGCGCAAGGTGACCCCGTGATGCGGCATGGCCTCCGCCACCATTTTGTCGTTCAGCACCACCGCAACATGGCTGAAGCGGCGGCTGCTGCGCCGGTCAATGGCTTGCGCCAGCAGGCTGCCCCGGCCGCGCGCGCCGCGGCTGCTCAGCAGCAGGATGTCGCCTGGTGCGACATGGTGGTTTGAATCAGGCAAAACCCCGTCCATGGCATCCTCCATTGAGACTGCATGCATCGGGGCATTTTGCGCTCATTGGTTGAGCGCCGCAAGCACGGCGGCTCAACCGCTGAGTTGACTTACGGATTCCAGCCAGCGCCGCTATTAAAGCCAGCGAAAATCTGGGCGCGGTTGGCAAAGCCGGCTGCCACATCCGAACTGCTGAGTTGGAAGCCACCCACGCGCGTGGACAGATTGAGCGGATTGCCCAGCAGGTCCGTGCTGCCGTATTCGCGCCAGCCGCTGGCGGCAGTCGGTACGGCGGGATTCGGCGCCGGCTGGCCGTTCACGCCTAGTCCGGCCCAGCCGGCGGCTGCGATGTGACTATCCATTTTGCAGTTGATGAAGGCGATGTTGTCCCACACCGTGCTGCTGCCGGAGCTGCGCGCGAGGTAGGTCGCGCCAGCCGGCACGTCGCCATGCAGCGGGCCGGGACCGGGGCCATGCGTCAGGCTGCTGTTGAGGAAGACGTAGCCTTTGTCGGCCGCTGCCTGCACGCGCGCTTGCAGGACGTAGCCGCCGCTGCTGGCGTTGGACGTATCGCCCACAGAGCGGATTTCACTCTCTTCAAACAGGGCGGCGCGGCTGGAGCCCCAGATGAAGTCGACGTTGCCTGCCACCAGCGTGTGATAGAACCAGGACCAGCCTTTGAGATTGAGCGTGTCCTGCTCGCTGAAGAAGCTGGCGTCGCGCGCGATGAGGCGGCCGGCGTCGTTGTTGAAGTACAGCGTTTCGGCTTGCGCCGAGATGGACGGCGAGCGCAGCGTGGTGTTGCGTACTGTGAGCGTGTCGAGCGTCAGCATATCGGCGGATTCGACGAGGAACACGGCACGGCCGCCAGCCGCTGCGGCCCCGGCACCGGGCGCCTGGCTGCCGCCGGAACCGGTGTTCAGTGTGTCGTTGTTGGTGTACTGGATTACGGCGCCGTCGCGGCTTTCGCCGCGCAGCGTAATGTTGTCTTTGCCGCGCAGATAGAGCAGCTCCTGGTACACGCCGTTCTTCACGGTGACGGTGGCGGGCGTGGATTTGGCCACGTTCTGCATCAGGAAGTTCAGCGCGCCTTGCACGGTGCTGAAATCGCCATCTGCGCCGACCACAAGATCCGGCCCCGCTGGCGCTGTGGCGCGCGTGGTGAAGGACCAGTCGCCCAGCTTGCCGATGCCGACGAATGGCGTGCCGCCCAGCGAAGTTCCGGTGAACACGCCGTTGGCGATTGCCACGTAATAATCGGTGCCATACGCCAGCTTGCCGCTGTGCGGTTTGATGGTGACGGTGTTGCCGCTGATCGTGATCGGAGAGGTGTTCACCTTGCGGATTGCGGTCTGGCCTGGATAGCCCAGTTCATCAGTCTCGCCGCTGGTCTTGATCACATCCACCAGCACATCGTCGGACTTGCGGAAGATGCGGATCGTGCCGCTTGCGCCCAGTGCTGGCTGACTGTCGAACACGAGGCGCAGCGATGCATCCACCTGGGCATTGCCAAGCGCCGCAGCAGGACTGGCAACGCCGTTCAGCAGATAAGTCTGCGTCGGCTGAATGAACTGCGCGCCGATGTTGGCGGAGATGGTGCGCATCAGGGTTGGATCGCTGTCGCTGGTCAGCACGATGTTGGCAGTGCCTGCGCCGACCGGGGTGAGCGTCAGCGTATTGTTGTCGATGGCGACTGCCACGGCAGCGGGATTGCTGGAGCTGGCGCTGAAGGTGTCGGCCGAACCGTCCGGCTTCACGGCGGTGACGGCGAGCTGCAGCGGGGTGTCGCCCGCTTCGGCGACATAGCTGGTGGTGGCCGGATTCAGCGTGAGCTGCGAGGGTTTCAGATGCGGATCGCCGATGCGCACGTCATCGATCTGGAAGGATTTGTTGGCGGTGTACAGGCCAACCAGTCCGCGTGCGGTGAAGGCGGTGTCGGTGACGGAGCCGAGCGCTTCGCCATCGAGATAGACGGTCAGCGTGCTGCCGATCATTTCAAAGCGCACGGTGTAGAACTGCGCATCCATATTGATCGGCTTCTTCACTTGCTTGGGACGCGTGAGCGTACCGTTCAGCATTTTCGCGATTTCGACCTGGGTGCTGCTGGTGCTGCTTTGCACATTCAGCCCTGCGCCATACCAGTTGCTGGCGTTGACGTAGCGCGTGACCAGGTAGAGCAGCTTGTTGCTGGTAGTGCTGTTGGTCTGCGGCTTGATGCGCGCTTCAACGAAGTAGTCACCGGACGGCACGTTCGCCATCGAAGTGGACTTCAGCAGCGCGAGCACGCCGCCGGTGGTTGCCGCGGTGTACTGTATGATCTGGTTGACGGCGCCGACGCTTTCTGCCTTGACGCTGAAGCTGCCGTTGGGGCCAGCGACGGGCAGCAAGTCCCAATTGGCGGAGCTGCCGCTCTGGAAGTCGTCGCAGAAGTAAAGGCCCGTTGCTGGACAGGTGAGGGTGAGGATTGGCGTGCTGCTGGTGTCGCCGGTGCCGGTGATGGTGGTGGTCAGCTTGCCGCCGCCTGCCTGCGCCAGCGCGTTGGCTTTCACCAGCGCCGTGGGACGCACGCTGAAGGCATATGGTGGCGTCCAGGTCACGTTGCTGGAAATGGTGCAGCCGCCGAGCAGGGTGCCATTCAGCAGCGAGCCGGTGTCCTTGAAGGCTCCTGTTGCGGCGCCGCCGGGATTGATGACGATATCGCCGCATCCGCGCGCGCCACCGACTTCAAACACATTCGACTGCGAGATGATCTTCGCGTTGTAGCCTGCGCCAATGCTGTACAGGTAGTCGTACACCGGCGCCGTGGTGCTGCCCACGAAGTAGTTGTTGAACATGTGGACCTGGCCGAAGCGCACACGCGGCGCGCGGCTGGAGACGTCGCGGAACACGTTATTGCTGAAAGTGACGCGCAGCTTGCCTTCGTCGCCGGTGGCGGTGTCGCTGGAGCCGATCAGATTGTTCTTGTGGTGCTCGCCGAAGACGTTGTAGGACACGGTCACGTAGTCGGAGCCATTGGTGACGTCCAGTGCGCCGTCGTGGCACTGTTTCAGCACGCCGTTCTCGATGGACGACAGATTGTCCGTCATTGGTACGTCGGTGAAGGTCACGTGGTCGACCCAGATGTGATCGGAGCCGGAGATGCCGATGCCGTCATAGGCGGAGTTCCAGTTGCCGGTGGCGCCATCGGTCGGGTCCCAGACCGGTCCGACGTCGCAGGGATTGACGATCTTCAGATTGCGGATGATGATTTGCGAGACGTTGGTCAGCAGGATGTGGCCATTGATCAGGCCTGCGCCGGGGCCATCGCCAATCAGCGTGGTATTGCTGCGCAGGCGTACCGCACCGCGTATGGCCTGGTCACCCGTGTTCGCATACGGCACGCCTTCGGTCATGTCGATGGTGCCGGACAGCTTGATAATTTTCGGATTGGCGCCGGCGTTGTTGATGGCCGCGACCAGTTGCGCGCGGTTGGCGACGGTGTAGATCTGCGACGTGGCCGCCGCCGAGCCGCCGGCGGTGCCCCCGGCTTGCGATGCCCAGCCATCGGCCGGTGCGGTCTGGCGCGCCGGGTCGGTTGCCGCGTGCGCACTGCAGGACAGCATGAGCAGGGCGGCCGACGCCAAGCGGCAAGCGGCCCTGAAACCTCTGAGTTCCATTGTGTTCTCCCGTATCAGTTTGCGAGGCGCGCGACAGGCGCGGCACGCAGCCGCAGGCCTGCTTGCGCGCGGAGCTTAGCGTTGCGACTGGCGGCGGCGTAGCAGCGTCATGGCGCCGAGGCCTCCCAGCAGCAGGGTGGTGCTGCCCGGTTCCGGTACGGAAGCGGCATCCAGCTGTGCGGTGAAGGCCGCGAAGTCGCTGCTCCAGCCAACCGAGCTGACATCGACGTCGATCGATTTGCCGTCCGCGGCCAGCTGCAGCAAAGGCATGCCGCTGATGGCGCTGTCGTCCACCAGTGTGAAGGCGGTGAGTGGATTCGCCAGCGTGCTGCCGAAGTCGAAGTGGAAGTGATAGCTGCCCGGCGTGATGCTGCCGTTGCTGTAAATGGTCAGCAGGCCGCTGGCATCGAAATCGAAGGCGAACAGGTTGTCGGCGCTGAGGAATTCGACACCGGTATTGGTGGGATCAAGGGCGGTGGTGTTCGAGCCGGGTTCGGCGGCGAACAGGTGGTCGAGGCCCAGCATGGCGGAGGCGTCCCCGTTGTAGCTGGCGGTGATGACGGCATCCTGCAGGGGCAGGGGTGAAGCATGTGCTGCTCCGGTGGCCAGAATAGCAGCGGCCACCATAGTCTCCATAATGGTTTTTTTCATTGTGTGCTCCGATGGTTTTGAATGACCGGCAATGCGATGTGGACACCTCGCGTGTCCACTGCCATTGAGACGAGGGCCGAGGGGATTGGCCGAGGTCGCGTGGGAGAACCAAAGGCGTGAGGCAGGTGTCTGCCACGGCGTGGCAGACACCAGGTTTGGGCTTCTGGTTTGGTCAGACCATCTTATATTGGCCTGACCAATATTTCAAGGTGGGCAGGCCAATAATATTTATTCCACGACAATGCGGCGCGGCCCCGGACCTTCTTCGGAGAGCGTATCCAAAGGATTGCGCAGCTTGCAGGCGCCCAGCGACAGGCAACCGCAGCCGATGCAATCGTCCAGCTGGTCGCGCAAGGCTTGCAGGCGGGCGATGCGGGCATCCAGTTCCTTTTGCCAGCCTTTCGACAGCCGTGCCCAATCGTGGGCGTCAGGCGTGCGGCCTTCCGGCAAAGAGGCGAGGGCCACGCCGATTTCCTCCAGCGAGATGCCGATGCGCTGCGCCACCTTGATGACCGCGACGCGGCGCAGCACTTCGCGCACATAGCGGCGCTGGTTGCCGCCATTGCGCACGCTCTGAATCAAGCCGCGCGCTTCATAGAAATGCAGCGCCGACACCGCAACGCCGGCACGTTCGGCCACTTCACCGACGGAAAGCTGGCGACCGATGTCGGCGGGATCGAGCCTGGGCATAAAAGTCCTTGACCTGAAGTTAAGTTGAGGTTTTAGCCTATCACAAACCAACCACTGCAAGGAGCAAGCATGTCCGACCACAAGAGCGTTATCCGCCAACTGTTCGAAGAAGGCTTTAACAAAGGCAGCCTGGCGCTGCTGGACCGCTTGTGCGCATCCGATTTCCTCGCCAGTCCGGGCGACAAGGGACTGGCCGCGTTTGCAGACGGCGTGGCCGCCGTGCTGGCCGGTTTCCCTGACGTGCGATTCGAAATCGAAGATCTGTTCGGCGAAGGCGACCGTGTGGCCGTGCGCTGGCGTTTCGAAGCAACGCACAACGGTCCGTTCCAGGGACATCCTGCTACTGGCCGCCGCGTGACGCAGACGGCCAATGTGCTGTATCAGTTCAAGGATGGGAAGATCTGGCGGGCGTGGATGCAGGCCGACCGATTAGGCCTGCTACAGCAAATCAGTTCCTGACGATGATGCGGTTGCGTCCCAGGCGTTTGGCCTGATACAGCGCGTCGTCGGCGCGCTTGAGCGCATCTTCGCCGGATGCGTCGCCTTGGGCCAGCTCGCTCAAGCCGCCGCTGATGGTGGCGAGGCAGTCGAGTCCCATGGTGCACAGAGTGTTGGCGATGCGGATGCGCAGACGTTCCGCGATCGGCTCGGCATGGTCCCAGGTCGTATGCGGCATCAGCACCACGAATTCGTCGCCACCGAGACGCGCCGCGGCGTCGGTGGCGCGCAGCTCGTGGCGGCAAACATCGGCCGTGGCGGCGATTACCTTGTCGCCCACCAGGTGGCCGTGCTGGTCGTTCACGCGCTTGAAGTGGTCGATGTCGAAGATCATCAGCGAAGTGGGCGTGCCATAGCGGGCGAACATCTCGAAGTGCTCGGCCAGCATCTGCATCAGCTTGCGGCGATTCAGCAGGCCTGAGAGAGGATCGATCTCGCTCTGCGTGCGCAGCTTGGTTTCCAGTTCATTGCGGGCGGTGATATTGCTGGCCACCCACAGCACGGCGTCTTCGCCCTGGACAGGGAAGGCGAGCGCCTGCACGCGTCCTTCAAACCACAGGGTGTCGGTAGGGCCGTCCGTGTTCAAGCCTTTCAGGTCGCTGGAGGCCAGGCTGTATTCGACGATATGCAGGCAGCGCTTCTCCAGCGCCAGGCTGACTTCATGCACAAACCAATCCGCCTTTTCCTGCGCCAGCACCTCGTGAATCGACTTGCCAATCAGGCTGTCGCCGCGATGGTAATAGCGCGCGTCCGCCCCGCCGAAAACGGCGATATAGCGTCCGCTGCGTGTAATCACGAAAGCCGGATCAGGCAGGGACGCCAAAATCGCGTCCAGCTGCACGCCGGAGAAGGGGGAATCGTCTCTCAAACCAGGCCCATTTAAATCGACTGTCCATTACAAAGTACCAGAAATATTTCCAAAAGACAAAGAAAAACTGGTGTTCGCCGTGCGTCGGGTGGCCAGCCGCTATACTCGCGCCATGACGACGAATGAGAATATGGACCAGGATGAGCAACTGCTGCGCGAAACCGGCCTGGCGGAGCGCGGTATTGGTCTGGTGAAGATGGAAGGGCGCGTGTTCCTGCGCATGTCCGGCAGCGTGGAGGCGGGCGGGCGAAGCGTGTCCTATGCGCTGGTGCCGGAGCAGGGCGTGCTGGCCAAGCCGTCCAAGTGGCGCAAATTGGATGACGAGGGCCGCGCGGCGCTGCTGCGGGAACGGGGCAATGAGCGCGCCGTGCGCCAGCTGCGGGATGAGGTGGCGTCCTTCGTGGTTGAACTGGATGAGGCTTGCGAGGAGTACGGCCTGAATCCAGCGCCCTTCCTGCGCACGCTTGCGGAAGGCGAGAGCTCGGAGCCGGCCGGTATTGTGTTCGAGCGCGTGCGCCAGCGCATGGAGCATGCCGTTGAGCGTCAGCGCGAAGAGCGCCATGCCGAGCGCACCAAGCAGAGTATCAATCTGGCCGAATATCCGGCTTCCTTCGAGGTCGCGCGGCGTCTGCCGCGCAAATTTATCGCCGTGCTGGGACCGACCAATTCAGGCAAGACGCACAAGGCGATAGAGGCGCTGGCGAAAGCAGCCAGCGGCATCTATCTTGCCCCTTTGCGGTTGCTGGCACTGGAAAATTACGAGCGTCTGTCGGAGCAGCTGCCCGCAGTGAGCCTGATTACGGGCGAGGAGCGGCGCATCGTTGAAGGCGCCACCCACGTCGCCAGCACGGTTGAAATGATGGATGCGCGTACGCCGGTGGAAGTGGCAGTGATCGATGAGATTCAGATGCTGGCCGACTCGGAGCGCGGCGCAGCGTGGACGGCGGCCGTGTGCGGCGCACCGGCGCGCACCGTCTATCTGGTCGGAGCGCCGGAAGCGCGCAAGGCTATCGAGGCGCTGGCGGAGCGGCTGGAATGTCCGCTGGAAGTGCATGTGCTGAAGCGCAAGGCGCCGCTGGCGATGGAACCGTCTTCCGTGCGTAATCTGCGCAATCTGAAGCGCGGCGATGCGCTGATTGCCTTCTCGCGCCGCGATGTACTGATGTGGCGCGACCTGGTGACTGAGCTGGGCATGAGCGTGGCGACCGTGTATGGCAACCTGTCGCCCGAAGTGCGGCGTGCACAGGCGGCACGCTTCCGCGAAGGGCAGGCCGATATCGTGGTCGGCACGGATGCCATTGCGATGGGCCTGAATCTGCCGATCCAGCGCGTGGTGATGACGACCACCGTCAAGTTCAACGGCTATGACGAGGAAGAGATTTCCGCCGCGCTGGCCAAGCAGATCGCCGGCCGGGCAGGGCGCTACGGCATTCACGAAGAAGGCCATGTGGCGGGCTTCGATCATGAGTCGCATGAGGTCATGCGCTCGCTGCTGAAGGAGAAGCTGGCGCCAATTCCATCCAGTGGTTTTTCGGTGGCGCCGACGCTGGAGCATTTGCACCGCATCTCCGCTGTGACGGGCGAAACCGCGCTGGCGAAACTGCTGAAGCGCTTCGTCCACAATATCGATGTGCCGGATGGTTTCTTCTTCCCGCGCATCACGGAAGAGCAATCCAGCCGCGCCGCGTGGCTGGACACGCTTCCGCTGTCAGTGGCTGAAAAATTTACGATGTCGCTGGTGCCTGTGTCGACCAAGGTGCTGACCTTGCAGCATGCGTGGGAACAGTGGTCGCTGGCGCTGTCGCGCAAGAAGGTCACGCACTTGAAGCGGCAGCACGATGAGCTGTACTACCAGAGTTTGCAGGAAGTGGAAGATGCCTGCCGCCTGTACTCGGCCTATGCCTGGCTGGGTTACCGCTTGCCGGAATACTTCCCGGATATCGCGGTGGCGCAGGAATTGTCGCGCGAAGCGTCGGCACGCGTGGACGCGATTTTGCGCGAACAGAATGTCGCAACGCGCCGCAAGCAACCGAAGAAGTACCGCTAACAGCTAGTCTTCGCTGCGCCAGCTGAGACGGCCGTGGCAGGCTTCGTTCAGCTGCGCCGTGAGCGCGCTCGCCGCACTGTCCGCAATGATGAACTCAATCGCCACATCGTCGCCATGCTGCACTTCGCCCAGCACGCCGCCTGCTGCTTCAATCTCGCGGCGTACGGTGCCTTCCAGCGCGTAGGGAAGAATGCAGCACAGCGTGCGCTGCTTGATGATGGCGATTTTCTCCGCAGCGAGCAGGGCCTGCGCCACGCTGTCCGTGTAGGCGCGCACCAGGCCGCCCGCACCCAGCTTCACGCCTCCGAAGTAGCGCACCACGGTGGCGAGCACGCCTTCCAGATCCTGATGGCGCAGCACATCCAGCATGGGACGGCCTGCAGTGCCGCTTGGCTCGCCGTCATCGACAGCGGCGGATTGTCCGCCTGCCAGCAAGGCCCAGCAAACGTGGGCCGCGCCAGGATGCTGCGCTTTGAGTTCAGCCACCACCGCCTGCGCGCCCGCGCGGTCGGCCATGGGCTGGACGCAGGCAATGAAACGGCTTTTCTTGATCACCAGTTCATGATGAACCGGCGCGGCGATGGTCTGAGGCATGAGGGCTTGCGAATGAATCGAAGCCGCGATTGTACACGCTGGCTTTAATTCGCCAGCAGCTGCGGCACGCCTTTCTCCATCGCGGCGTTCAGCAGGCTCTCCATATTGCGCACTTTTTCATCGGACGTGATGGCGTTCCAGGCATACAGCCCGTTCTCGCCTTTCATATTGCCGATGGTGCAGCTCTGCTTCTGATAAACCTCTTTCACTACCTTCATGGTGGAGGCATCAATAAGTCGCAGCTTCACGTAAGCAAAGGGCATGATGATGCCGCGGCCGAACTGGCCCGTGGCGTCTTCGGTAATCTCGACACCGTTGTCGAGGTAGAAGCCCAGGCCTTCAAAGCGCCCCGTGCTTTCGTGGCTGCGGCTGAACTTCACTTCAGCGTCCGCATTCAGTTTGGTGACGAGGATCAGGTGCGTTACATTGCGCTGCTTGAGCAAGCCTTGCAGGTAGTCGAGATTGGCCTTGTTGGCTTCCGGACTGTCGAACATGGCGTTTTGCGCCTGATACAACTCTGCATCCAGCGTCAGGATCATGGCGGTAGGCGTGGCCGGTTCCGCCTTCAGTACCGCCTTGTTGGCGGCCTGCACGGTCACCTCGTCAAATGCGGTGTTTTTCAGCGGGACCAGGTTGCGCGCCAGCTGCGCCACGCGCGTACCGGTCTGCGTGACGAAGTTATAAGTCGACATGCTGTTGCCGGATAAAGCCATGATACCGATCTTGCGCGGCGTTTGTCCGTCTGCGTGCGCGGTCAGCGATACCAGAGTAAGCAGCATGGTTGCCAGGATTCGCATTGTTCTTCTTCCTTTTTCTAGTTTGGCCCTGCGCCGGCAGCGCCACGCAGGAGGTTGAGTATATGTGCACGTGCTTCGCCGGCGGTCATGCCTTTCTGTTCGAGCTGGCGTTGCAGGTCGCCGAACAGCTTGCGCCGGTGCTCGCCGGCGTCGGACACGTCGCGCCGGTCGGAGAAGAAGTCCATCAGGGTGGAGCCGCACATACAATTGCGGTACACCTCCACGATGGCGATTTCATCGTCATCGTGGCTTTGTTTCAGGCCACTGTGATCGGGGCGGGTCGCAAGCGTTTGCCGCAGAAAATCGTCAGCGGTGTCGTAAATTTTGCCGCAGTTCTTGCAGCGCTTGGGGAAGGCGGCCTCGCTCAATGCACGCAGGCCATCGAGGAAGTCGTTGTTCATGTCGTGACCAGACGCGATTTGGCGCGGTAGCGGGCATACCAGAACAGCGGCAGGCTGAGCGCACCCAGCGCAATCGCCCACAGGAAGGATTCCTGGCCCACGCCGTAAAAGCCCCAGACCGAGAACACGAAAGCCCGGCAGCGCCGGCGACAACTCCCGCAGCTGCATGCCGCACTACACCGCGCCGCCACAGCTTGAACAAGGCCAGTCCGCCGAACAGATACAGAGGCAGGCTGGCGGCGGTGACCATCACGGTGAGGAAGGTGAAGGCATCGGCCAGCGAGCGGCTGTAGCTCATGCCAACCATGACGCTGGCCAGCACGCCCACCAATACCAGTGCGCGCGCCGGAGCGCCGCGCCGGTTCTGTAGCTGCAGCGCATCAGGGAATGTGCCGTTGGCCGCCAGCGAGGCGGTGACTTCGCCCGCGACCAGGGTCCAGCCGTTCAGGCATCCCAGGCCGCTGATGACAATGAAGGCGGACAGCCACTGCCCCCAGCCCTGGCCCCAGTAGCGGTCGAACAGCGCGGCGAACGGCGCTTCCGACCTCGCCAGTTCGGTGTGCGGCAACAGCAGCAAGGGCGCGGCGGACACGCACACATACACCACGGCGATGATGGCCGTGCCGGCAATGGTCGCGCGTGGAATGGTCACTTCGGGACGGTCGATTTTCCCGGCCGGGATAGTGGCGCATTCCACACCAAGCACGGTGAACAGCGCAATCGTGCCCGCCGCTGCGGTCGCGTCCAGCGTGAGTGGGGCCGGCGCCAGATGTCCTGCAATCGGCTGTGCGCTCATTACGGCCACCAAACGCAGCACGACCACGGCAATCATGGGCAGCAGCTTCAGGCCGACCGAGATCAGTTGCACGCGTCCCGACGTTTTCGCGCCGCGCAGATTGATCAGCACGAAGAACCACACCATGGCCAGTGCCAGAATGGAGGAGGGCACGTGCGCCAGCGGCGGCACCAGCGCAACGAGATAGCCAACTAGGCCAATCGCCAGCGCGGCATTGGTGATCCAGATCGACACCCAGTAGCTCCACATGACGAAAAAGGCGACGCCATTGCCGAAGGCGCGGCGGGTGTAGCCGTATGGACCGTCTTCTTCGGGCAGGCTGCGCGCCAGCTGGGCAAAGGTGTAGGCGACAAACAAACAGCCCGTGACCGTAGCTGCCCATCCCGCGAAGGCGTTGATGCCGTAAGGCGCCAGCGAAACCGGCAGCAGGAAGATGCCCATGCCGATGACATTGCCGACGATGAGCGCAGTGCTCATCCAGAAGCCGAGGGGCTTGTCCTGTTTAAGCATGGCGGATGTAGGCGGCGCGCAGCAGGTTCTGGAAATGCCATACGCCGCTTTCTCGGCGAGGATTCAGGCGGCCCGCTTCATACGAGCCGGAACTCAGGCCTTTCTGCACGTGCTCGCAGATGAAGATGTCTTCTTCCTGGATGGCGTGGCTGAATTCCTGCTCGGCCTGCACGCGCTGCAGCACGTCCGGTTCCTGCGTGTAGTAGTAATCGAATTCGACGATGCAGTGATCGCGCCCATCCGGCAGCACGCGGTTGGTCTGCAGGCGTCCCGGCGTGATGTTGAGCATGATGTTCGGATAGACGAAGTAGTAGAACGCGTCGCCGTCGCCGTAGATGCCGTCGTTATTGCGCAGCGGAGAATGCTGGAGCGAGTACCAGTCGTGCAATTCCGTGTCGTACACGCGGTAGTCCAGCACTTTCGACAGGCCTGGATGGACGAAGGGCAGGTGATAGCCTTCCAGGAAGTTGTCGACGTAGATCTTCCAGTTGCAGGCGATGCGGTAGGTGTCGCGTTTGGCGAACTGCATGGCGCTCAGGTCGATGGGCGCGATGCGCGCGCTGATATCCTTGAACACATCGTCAAACGCCGGCGTATCGTCGCTTAGCGTGACGAAGACCAGGCCTTGCCATTCGCGCACCCGGATTTGCGGCAGGTGAATGCCGCTGATATCGAAGTCTTTGGCGTCCTGCATTTCGGTGGCTGCGCGCAGACGGCCGTCCAGTTCATATGTCCAGCCGTGATATTTGCAGTGCAGCGCACGCGCGCCTTTGCCATTGCAGACGGCCAACGGACCGGCACGGTGGCGGCACACGTTGTAGAAGGCTTTCAGCGTTTTGTCTGGCTGACGCACGATCAGCACGGGCTTGCCCGCTATTTCACACGCCACGTGATCGCCAGGTTCGCCCAGGTCGCCCTGATGCGCGGCCAGTTGCCAGCTCTCTCCGAACACGCCGCGCTGCTCCACGTCCAGCCAGCGCGGCTCGCGGTAGAAGCTGGCGTGCAGGGCATGAGCGTGATCGAGCGCCTCGTGGCGGCAGTGGTCGGGCATATGGGCTCCTGTGTGCGAAGCAATAACTGTCTCACGAATTTGTGTGCCCGAGATGTTGCTTGTTGTAAAAAAGTTACGCTTGCAGGTTTCAGCATGAAGCATTGATGCGCTTAATATAGAGCGTCCTTATTCGCCTCATATCCGCCCCATATTCGCGATGCGCTTCCTGATCTCCTGTTCTGTGCTGTCCCTGCTTGCAGGCTGTACCTCCATTCCCGAATTCTCGGCGCAGCCAAGCGCGGTAAATGGTTTACTCAGTTTCGACGACCTCATTGCTCACATCGAATGCGAGATCGCCAGTTCGGCCAGGGCAGGGGCGTTTGGTGCGAATTCATATGCGGCCAGCATCAGCCTTTCGGCCGAAGTGACGTCGACGTCAGGCGTGTCGCCAAGCCTGACTTACATCAACCCGCTGTCGGCCGCAACCGAACGTTCGCTGGGCGCCAGCGGACAGTACTCCCGCGCCAATCACAAGAACCTCACCAAGAATTTTTCGATTTTCCTGAACCGCGAGCGCGCCGATGCGGTCAGCGAGGCTTGCAAGGCGGTTGCGGGCCGCGGCATCGGCGGCGATCTGGGACTGACCGAGGCCATCGTGCTCGGATCAAACGAGAACTTCCTGTTCCGCCGCGATGGCGATCCCAAGGTTCAGAATAATTTTGTGATCACGGTGGACTTCACCATCACCAAAGGCGCGTCGGGCGGACCTGATTGGAACCTGGTCCACTTCAAAGGACCGTCCGATTCGTCGGGCAGCTTGATCAACTGGACCAATGTGGCGAAGGACACGCTGATCCTTTCGTTCTCCCGCGTTGAACTGTCGAGCGCCGCGCCGGAGGCCATGGAAGAAAAAAGAACCGAAACCATGCGCGACGCCGTCAAAGCCGCCGAAGACGGCCTCACACGCTCGCTGCTCGAACGCCTGGTGCCCGGCCGCTGAGCGGGAGTTGGTAAATTTGTTGCGTGATACTTAACAATTTCTCTGCTATTTGCCGAAGTTTCACCATCCGCGCGCCACTCATCCGTGATCCTCGGCTATGATGACGCCCTTTCAAATAGTAACTAGTAATACGAATGCTTGTGCGTTGAGGCAATGTTGTTCGTATTGCAAAGAAAGGCAAGATGCTGTTATCGGGAGCGGAGGAGAAGGTTCAGCCGCAATTCGGCTTGATTAATTTGCTCAAGGCGGGCGCTGCGCAATTGATCGTGCTGCACCACCTGGCTTTTTACGGTCCAATGTCCGATCACGTGCGCCAGCTGCTGCCGGACGTGATCGACTGGCTGTCTTCGCACGCGCGTATTGCCGTTCAGGTCTTCCTCGTTATCGGCGGCTTCCTGGCTGCCAAATCGCTTTCGCCGCAAGGCCAGCCCGGCCACGACTACCCGCTGCGCGCGATCTGGAAGCGCTATGCCAAGCTGGCGCCGCCGTTCATCGTTGCCACGCTGGCCGCCGCCGCCGCATCGGTCCTGGCGAGCCAGTGGATGGATCATCACTCTATTTCGGAGCCCGCAACCGTCGGCCAACTGAGCGCACACGCGCTGCTGCTGCATGGCGTGCTGGGTTACCCGTCCGTGTCCGCCGGCGCCTGGTACGTCGCCATCGACTTCCAGCTGTATGCGCTGGTGGTGCTGATGCTTTGGCTGGCGGGGCGGGTGGCCGGTACGAGTCAACTGCGCTGGCTGGTACCGTTCTGGGTTGCGGTCGGTATCGCGCTGTCGCTGCTGCACTTCAATCTGGACCCCGACTGGGACAACTGGGCGCCGTACTTCTTCGGCAGCTATGGCCTGGGACTGATGGCGTGGTGGGCGAGCGATCCAAGCCGCAAGCCGGGCGCGGTGCTGCTCTTGCTGGTGATGACGCTGCTGCCGGTCCTGGTCGGCCTGGCCATCAACTTCCGCAGCCGCATCGCGCTGGCGCTGGCCGTTGCAGGCGCATTGCTGCTGTTTGGCCGCGTCAAAACCTATTCGAATGGCCGCGCCTGGTCTGCCATCAACGGCCTGGCGCGGACGTCCTACGGCGTGTTTTTGATTCACTTCCCGGTTTGCCTGCTGGTGAACGCGGCCTTCACCCATTTCGTTCCTGCCGAACCGGAACTGCAGGGCGTCGGCATGCTGACCGCCTGGGCCGCCAGCCTGATCGCAGGCGCTGCCTTCCACAACTGGATCGAGCTGCCGCTGGGCCGCGTGTTCGAATCCACGGTGGGCCGCCGCGCTATGCAGGCGTCGTCCGTGTAGCGAAGGCTTGCACGATTTCGTCGATGGTCACGCGTATGCGCGCAGTGTGGCGCAAGTCCTGATGCGTGACCAGCCAGATCTCATATTGCACTTCTTTTGAACGCTCAGGCCAGATCCGCACCAGGCCATCGCGTTCGCCCATCGGCACCGGCAGCTCGCCAATTCCCAATCCCGCTTTGATCGCCGCGCGCAGCGTCAGGTTGGCGTTCAGCCGCGCGACAATGCGGCCGCCTGTCAGTGGCTCGCCGACGAATGCCGGTTCGCTCTCGCGAATGAAATGCGGCTGATAGACCACCAGATCGTGTCCCGCAAAGCGCTCGCCCGGCAAGGGCAGGCCGCGGCTGCGCACATAGTCCGGCGAGGCACACAAGCCAACCTCCCAGCGCGCTAGCTGGCGCGCCAGCAGGTCCGGATTGCGCGGCTTGATAGTGCGGATCGCGATGTCGGCCTCACGTTTGGCCAGATTGAGCACCTGCGTTGACGTGTCGAGCATGACCGATACGTCCGGGTGCTTTGCGTGCAGCCGGGCGATCGCGGGCATGATGAATTCCTGCGCCAGGGCGTCGGTAGTGGAGAGTTTCACTTCGCCGGCAAGCCGCTTGTCGACGCCTTGCGTGTGGCGCACGAGATCGTGCGCCGACTGCTCCATGGCTTCGGCTGCGCGCAAGGCGATGCGGCCGACCGGCGTGAGCTCGTAACCAGTGGATGTGCGCAGGAATAGTGTGGCGCCCAGCGTATGCTCCAGTGATGCAATTCTGCGTCCAACAGTCGCCTGGTCGATATCGAGAGCACGTGCGGCGCCGCGCAAAGTCCTTTCCCGCTGGAGCGCAACGAAAATGCGCGCATCGTCCCAGTTCACGGTGGTCTCCTAGCTGATGCAAATTTGCATCATAAGACCGGCAATACGCTGCTTGTCAAGCAATGTCGCGGTTTCTACACTTTCCTCACCAAAGCAACGCGCTTTTTAAAGAGGTGATTTCGTGTCAAACGCAAACCAATCCGTTCCAGCTCAGATGATCGCGATCGACATCGCACAACCGGGCGGCCCCGAAGTGCTGACGCCAGCGCAGCATCCCGTCCCCGAGCCCGCAGCCGATGAGGTGCTTATCCGCATTCATGCAGCCGGCGTAAATGGCCCGGACCTGTTGCAGCGAAAGGGCCTGTACGATCCTCCGCCTGGGGCGCCGGATATTCCCGGCCTCGAAGTAGCGGGCGAGGTTGTCGCCGTGGGCGGAAGCGTAACGCAGTTCGCGGCTGGTGACCGTGTCGCCGCACTGATTGCGGGCGGCGGTTACGCAGAGTATGCGGTCGCTCACGCAAGCAATGTGTTTGCAATTCCGGAAGGTCTGAGCATGGTCGAAGCGGCGGCGATGCCCGAGACTTTCCTGACTGTGTGGCTGAACATGTTCCAGCGCGGCCGGCTCGCGGCTGGCGAGAGTGTGCTGATTCATGGCGGCGCGTCCGGCATCGGCACCACGGCGACCATGCTGGCCAGGGCCTTTGGTGCATCGAAGATCATCACCACTGTTGGCTCCCCGGCCCAGCAGGCGGCAAGCGTCGCGCTGGGCGCCGATGTAGCGGTTGACTATCGCTGTGAGGACTTCGTTGAGGCAGTCATGCATGCCACCGGCGGGCGAGGCGTCGATGTGATTGTTGATATCGTCGCGGGCGACTACGTTGCACGGAACTACGCAGCGGCCGCAATGAACGGGCGCATCGTGCAGATCGGCGTGATCAAAGGCGCGGCGCCGTCACTGGACCTGTTCCCGATGCTGGCGAAGCGCCTGACTCACATTGGTTCGACACTGCGCTCGCGCACGCATGAAGAAAAGGCGGCGCTCATCGCGGATCTCACACATGCTGTCGGTCCGCACATTAGCCGCGGCGCCGTGAAGCCTCTGATCTTCAGGACTTTCGATCTCGAAGATGCGCGTGGCGCCCATGCATTGCTGGAATCTGGCGGGCACGTTGGCAAGGTGGTTCTGGTCACGGCGGCCGGGCGCGCGGCTTAATGGCGCATCATTTTCGCCACGTCGGCAATCGTGCGGACGGGGGTGCTCTGGTAGGCTGGATTTCTTCTTCGCCGAAAGGAGTCCGGCATGCTAAAGAAATTGATGTGCATTCTTGTTCTCGGGACATTGGCAGCGTCGGCCTCAGCGCAGGCGCTGTGGGACTTCAGCTACAGAGGGTTTTTCTACACGCCAAGCAGCCGGTTCGAACCGAATTGGATCGAGAGCGGGCTGTTCGCGGGTACAGACAGCAATGGCAATGGTCTGCTGGAACGGCAGGAGCTGACGCGCTTCTCGTGGCAGCAGATCGAGTACGTCAAACCGTATGGCTGTCCGCTCATGCAATGCGAATTGTCGAGCTTTAGCTTTAACCTGCATACCGGGCAGCTCAGTTTTGCGTCCGACTGGTCATACAGGGATGATATGGCCTACAGCACCGGTAGCACCATGTCCGGCGACCGGATACACGTTTATGGCTACGTAGGCGAGGGCGGTGGGTCGTCCGAGGATCTGCTGTGGACCAGTCAGACCCAATTCAACATCGCGCCCGCACCCGTGCCCGAGCCGCCGATGTTTTTGATGCTGTTATTGGGATGCAGTCTCTTACTTTGGCGTAGGATGTCACTTCCGTTAAATTAAGGAAGTTTTGCATGACCTACGAAGAGTATCTGGACGAAGTCACCACATTGATCTTCGAGAAATACGGCGTGACCGAAGCCGCGGCCATCAAGATGGTGATCGCAGCCCAAGACAAGGAGTTCTTCGTCAAACACGACGATGACAAGGCTCTGCGCAACATCGACCAGGCCCACAAGGACGCCAAAATCATCTTTGAAGCCGCGCAGGGCGCCAGCAGGAAGCCGCCGGTCAAGCCGAAAGCGAAATAAGCGGATGAGCAGCCACACGCAATACGACGCCCTTCGCTACGAGCTTTTTCGCGAGCAGGCGGGTGCACTGGGCGTCGCCGGCAGGCAGCTATGTGATGCGCTGGCTGCTTATTGGAGCCATATTCAAGGCGGTGGAGTTGGGGGCCAGGTACGCACCGAACAATTGCTGGACGATGTCGCCGGCAAGGCTTATGCGCTGCTGCTCCAGCGCGAGTTTGTGGGACTCGTGCACAACAACATGGAGTGGCTTCGCGCGACGTTCGATTTGCCGCCTGAAGTCTGGGGCCGCCTTGGCCGTAGCTGACATAACAAAAAAGCCACCCGAAGGTGGCTTTTTTGATGAATCTTGGTAGGCCGTGCGGGATTCGAACCTGCGACCAACGGATTAAAAGTCCGCTGCTCTACCAGCTGAGCTAACGACCCAAGGTAAAACGTTCATCTTTCGAATGGTAGGCCGTGCGGGATTCGAACCTGCGACCAACGGATTAAAAGTCCGCTGCTCTACCAGCTGAGCTAACGACCCGTCGAAAGAAGAAGCAGGATTATAGGCTGCTCATCGGGTCTTGTCAAATGCCTTGCGGCATTTAAACCCTGACTTCAGGGCCGGACCCAGAGGGCCGGCCCCTGAGGCGATCACTTGCCTTTCAGCTGCTGCTTGGCGGCGGCGGCGGCTTGGGAGTCTGGATAGTTCTTGATCAGCTCTTGCAGCGTCTTCTTGGCGTTGTTGACGGCCTTCAGCTGGGTTTGGCAGCTGGCGATGTTCAGCATGGCGTCGGCGGCCTTGGGGCTGTCAGGATAATTCTTCACCAGGGACTGCTGCGCCAGAATGGCGGCCTTGCAATCGCCTTGGGCGTAGTAGGAGCTGCCCAGGAAGTATTGGGCGCTTGGGGCGTAGCTGGAGACTGGATAGCGCTTCACGAAGGCGTCCAGCGACACGGCGGCGCCTTTGTAGTCGCCTTCCTTGAATTGCTGCATGCCGGTGTCATAAGCCTTCTGCTCGGACAGATCCACTTCAGCGGTCTTGCCGTCGATGGTCACTTCGCGCGGTTCCAGCTTGCGCAGGCGGGCGTCGAGGTCGGCGTAGAAGTCTTTTTCGCGCTTGGCGGCGACGTCGATCGAATTCTGCAGCAGTTCCACCTGGCCGCGCAGGCGCGAGATGTCCTCCGCCATGCGTTCCTGCTGGGCGATGATGTCCAGGGTAGCGCTCTTGTCAGTCTTGGTGTCGATCAGGTTCTTCAGGTCGCCTTCCAGCTTGGCCACCTTGGTGCGCATGTCGAGGATGGCGCGGCGCGCTTCATCGTCGTCAAACAGGCCGGCGGAGGCGGTCAGGGGCAGGGTAGTGAAGGCGGCCAGCACGAGGGCTGTCTTGGTGAATTTGATCATGGTCAGGCGCTTTCAATGCTCAAATAAAAAAACGGGGCAGGGCGCAGTATAAACTGCGCGCCGCCCCGTGTGCGTGTATTACAAGAATGATTACTTGTACACGATGTCAGCACGGCGGTTCTGTGCCCATGCTTCTTCGTTGTGGCCTTCAGCCTTTGGCTTCTCTTTGCCCAGGGACACGGCTTCCATGCGGGACTCTGGCACGCCCAGGGCAGCCATCGACTTGCGCACGGCTTCAGCACGCTTCTGGCCCAGAGCCAGGTTGTATTCAGCGCCGCCGCGTTCGTCGGTGTTACCTTGGATCAGGATCTGGCGCTGGTTCTTGGCCAGGTAAGCGGAGTGGTTCTGCACCACTGGCTTGCCATCTTCACGAACAACGTAGCTGTCGAAATCGAAGTACACGGAACGGTTAGCCAGCACGCCTTTTGGATCGTCCAGTGGGTCGATCGACTTGGTTTCTACTGGAGCCACTGCGCGGGTGTCAGCTGCTGGTGGGGTAGCTGGCTTGGACTCAACTACTGGTGCTGGCTCAGCCACTTTAACTGGGGTCGAGCAAGCGGACAGCAGGGCCGCACTGGCGATGAGGAAGGCTACACTTTTTACGTTTTGCATTTTGCTTCTCCTGGTCGTTGATAAGGTTACTTCTTCACTTCATGAAAGGACCCCAGGTGGGCTCCTTGATATTGCCCGCTTGAATGGTCAAGCGCTGCTTTACTCGGCCGTCTACCGACACGACAGCCAGCGATTTGCGGCGACCCGATTCGGTGGCGTACAGGATGTACTTGCCGTTCGGGGCGAAGCTCGGCGACTCGTCGCTGGTGGTGTCGGACAGACGTTGCTCTTGGCGGCTTTCCAGATCAAGAACATAGAGCTGGAAATTGCCATCGCGCCGGGAAATGTAAGCCAGCGTCTTGCCATCGGAGGAGATGCGCGGGCTGATGTTGTATGGACCGCCAAAGGTCACGCGCTGGGCGTCGCCGCCGTTCACGCTCATGCGGTAGATCTGCGGACCACCGCTGCGGTCGCTGGTGAAGTAGATGTACTGGCCGTCGGCCGAGAACTGCGGCTCGGTGTCGATGCCGTTGCTGTTGGAGATGCGGCGCAGGCCGGAACCGTCGGCATTCGCCAGGTAGATCTGGGTGTTGCCGGTCTTGGACAGGGCCACGGCGACCTTGCTGCCATCAGGCGACCAGGCTGGCGCGGAGTTGCTGCCCTTTTCGTTGGCGATCACGGTACGCTGACGGGTCATCAGATTTTGCACATAGACCACCGGCTTCTTCTGCTCGAAGGAGACGTAGGCGACCTTGGTGCCGTCCGGCGACCAGGATGGGGAGATGATCGGCTCGTTGGAGCTCAGGGCCAACTGCACGCCTTCGCCGTCGGCATCCGCCACTTCCAGGCGGTAGCTGCGGCCTTGCTGGGTCACGTAAGCGATACGGGTGGAGAAGGCGCCCTTGATGCCGGTCAGCTTCTCGTAGATGTCGTCGGAAATGCGGTGCGCTGCCAGGCGGCCGTATTGCGGCGGGGCCTGCTGATCCAGCTGCGACACTTTGGTCGACTGAATGGTGGACATCAGCTTGTAGCGCACGTCGAACGAGCCGTTGCCCGCTGGCGCCACGGTGCCGATCACCACGGCGTCCGCGCCGCGCGACTTCCATGCGCCGTAGTCGATATTGTTCATATCGGTGACGGTGCCGGCGTCGATGATCTTGAAGACGCCGCTGCGCTGCAGGTCGGCCTTGATGATCTCGGAGATCTGCGCCGGCGCCTGGCCTTCGTTGACAAAGGTCGCCACCGCGACCGGGATCTGGTTGCTGCCAACGCCGGTAATTTCGACGCGCAGCTGGGCCTGGGCGGATACGCTCAGCGCCGCCCCAGCCACTACGAACAGGTACTTAATTTTATTCATCAGGGCAAATCCTTCAGGTTGAATACGATATCAAGCTCGGGCTCCACCGTGCCGTCCTTCTTTTTAGGCAGGGGAGAAGACTTCTGAATCGCATTTTCCACCGCAGTGTCATATGCTGGCACACCGCTGCTCTTAACTTTTCGTACCGAAATCACTTCACCGGTCGGCAACTGGCGGACGTGGAACACGCCTTCACCATCCTGCTTGCCGCCCGTGTACACGACATTGCTGGTCACCTTGGCCTTGATCGCCGCCGCATAGCCGCTATCGATACGCGGTGCAGTCGACTTGGCCGCCGTGCCGGTCGACGTGCTGGCGGCGTTGCCCAGGATGCGCTTCATCTCGGCATCGCGCGCCTTGGCCAGCTTGTCGGCTTCCTTCTTCTCGGCCAGCTTCTTGGCCTTTTCATCGTCTTTCTTCTTCTGCTCGGCGAGTTTCTTCTCTTCGAGCTTCTTCTGTTCTTCCAGCTCGCGCTGCTTTTCGAGCTTCGCCAGCTTTTCCTGTTCCTTGCGCTTCTCTTCCGCCAGCTTCTCCTGGCGTTCCTTTTCCTTCTTGCGCTCCAGCGCGATGTCCGGTTCCTGCGGCTTCGGCTGCGCCACTTCCTGCGGTGGAGGAGGTGGGGGCGGAGGCGGCTCTTCCACTTTCGGCGTCGGTTGCGGCTCGGGCTCCGGCTCTGGCGGCGGCTTTGGCGCGGCCTGCTGGGTCGTCATATCCCACACTTCCGCTTCCACGCCGACCGGCTGCGAGCTTTGCCAGCGAATGCCGCCCCACAGGAACACGAACAGCAGCACGTGCATCACCACGGCCAGCACGAACGAGCGCGTGCCGTCGTGCCGCTTGGGCACGCGGTATGGGGAACCTACGCTCGCTGCACTACTCATTTCGTCATGCCTTACTTCGTTGCCAGCCCAACGCGATTGATGCCCATCTTTTTCGCTTCCGAAATCAGCTGGATCACATCGTCGTACTTGCTTTCCTTGTCGCCGGCGATCAGCACCGGATAGTCGGGATTGGCCTCATGGATCTGTTTCAGCTTGCGCACCAGTGCGTCGCGGTTAGGCTCCGTCTCCGGCGCTTCCGAATTCTTGCCGGCCAGGCCGATGGACAGCGCGCCATTCGGCTTCACCGTCACCTGGATATAGCTGTCGGGCGGGCGCACCGACTTCTCGGCATGCGGCAGGTCGATCGTGCTCGGATTGTTCGAGCTCGGGATCACCATGAAAATGATCAGCAGGCAGAGCATCACGTCGATATACGGGACGACGTTGATCTCCGACTTGAACTTGCGGCGCTTGGTGCCGCGCATGCTGCTGGAGAAGGAAGTAGCCATGGCCAGGTTTCCGCCTTATCGCGACTGGCGCTGCAGGATGTTCGAGAATTCTTCGACGAAGCTCTCGAAGCGGATTGCCAGGCGGTCGATGTCGTGCGAGAAGCGGTTGTACGCCACCACCGCAGGAATCGCCGCGAACAGGCCGATGGCGGTTGCGATCAGCGCTTCGGCAATGCCGGGCGCCACAGCCGACAGGGTCGCCTGCTGCACATTGGCCAGGCCGCGGAATGCATTCATGATGCCCCACACGGTACCGAGCAGGCCGATGTAAGGGGATACGGAACCGACCGAAGCCAGGAAGGCCAGGTGGGCTTCCAATGCATCCATCTCGCGCTGGAAGGCAGCGCGCATGGCGCGGCGGGCGCCGTCCAGGATGGCGCCGATGTCCAGCACTTCACGGCTGGTGGCGTAAGCCTGTTTGCCCTTGATGAATTCACCCATGCCGGCTTCGAAAATGCGGGCCAGGGCGCCGCTGTTGGCGCGGTTGCTGCCCGCGCTCTGGTGCAGGGCGTGCAGGTTGCCGCCGGCCCAGAAAGTCTTTTCGAATTCGATGGTCTGCTTGCGCGCGGCGCGCACGTCGAACATCTTCTTGAAGATGTAGGTCCAGCTGACGAGGGAAATGCCAAGCAGCAGCGCCATGATCAATTGCACGATCAGGTGCGCGTGGGCGATAAGGGCGATGAAGGAGAGATCTTCGGTGACGTTCATTATTTTACTAATCTGGTTATGTGCGCATGCGGGCGGCTACGGCGTCCGGTACGGCGCGCGGACGCAATGCGGAGTCCACGCATCCAACCTTTACATGGGCCGTGTTCAGCAGGCAGTCGCCGCACCATGCTTCCTGCACAAATTGGATCGAGGCGCGGCCCAGCTTTTCGATTCTTAGCGTTAATTTTAGTACATCGTCCAACTTTGCCGGCGCATGATAGTCGGCACTCACGCTCTTGACCACAAACATTGCGTCGTGCTCAGCAAGCAAGACCTGTTGTCCAACGCCGATAGCACGCAGCCATTCGGTGCGCGCCCGTTCGAAGAACTTCAGGTAATTTGCATAATAGACAATTCCGCCGGCATCTGTGTCTTCGTAATAGACACGGACCTCCCAGTTGAACTCTGACGACATGTGTTTGTTTTGACTACTAAATGTGATTGAGCAACATTTTACGCCAATTTACGGATCGCAAGGCGTAAATGCGGGTTATGTAACATTCTCTTACGTTTTTCCCTTATTAACCTGCCATTGTAGCCCGTTTTATATTGAAAGGGGAGAAACCTTGGCAGGTCGGCATCAGCTCGATCAGGTTGATGTTGATGTGGGCCGGCAGGGTGGCGACCCAATACGCGGTGTTAGCGATATCTTCGGCCGTCAGCGGCTGGGTGCCTTCGTACACTTTGGCGGCTGCCGCATCGTCCTTCAGGCGTACGTTCGAGAACTCGGTGCCCCCGCACAGGCCGGGCGCCAGGTTGGTCGCGCGCACGCCGGTGCCGACCAGGTCCGCGCGCAGGTTCAGGGTGAACTGCTCGACGAAAGCCTTGGTGGCGCCATACACATTGCCGCCCGGGTAAGGGTAGTGGCCCGCCACCGAGCCCAGATTGATGACGGTGCCGCGGCCGCGTGCCACCATGCCCGGCAGCAGGGCGCGGGTGACGGTGACCAGGCCGGTGCAGTTGGTGGCGATCATGGTTTCCCAGTCTTCCAGGCTGGCTTCGTGGGCGCCTTTGATGCCCAGCGCCAGACCGGCATTGTTGATCAGCACGTCGATATCGCGCCAGCCTTCCGGCAGGCCGTCGAAGGCCGCGTGGATGGCGGCTTTATCGGACACGTCCAAGGTCAGCGGCATCAGATTCGCGCCCAGTTCGGTGGCCAGCGCTTGCAGGCGCTCGGTACGGCGGCCGGCAGCGATGACCTTATGGCCGTTTTGTACGAAAACACGCGCCATGGCGGCGCCAAATCCGGCTGTCGCGCCGGTGACGAGGACAATCATGGGTTTCCTTCAACACAAAGGTCAGAATTGCACAACCCGGAAATTGTATCCGATATATCGGAATTGCCGTTGCTCTGATGCTGAGCATGAAATACAATCTTGGCTCCATTTACTGTCTCACGTAACTGGCGAAAAGCCGGCAATGGCCGGCGAGAGGTGGGTAACCACCGGGGAACGTGAGATCTCAATTAAAGCCGTTCGCCTGGGCAGCCAATGATGGAGTCGTGCGAAGACGGCTGCTCTGACTCATTTCGGCGCCCGCATTCGATCCTATCTGCCTTAGACAAAACCTGGAGTTTTTTCATGTTCGCTAAAGATCACACCCTCGCCAATGTTGACCCGGAACTGTTCGGCGCCATTCAGAACGAAAACAAGCGTCAGCACGACCACATCGAGCTGATCGCTTCCGAAAACTACACCTCCCCAGCGGTGATGCAAGCCCAGGGCTCGCAGCTGACCAACAAATACGCCGAAGGCTATCCAGGCAAGCGCTACTACGGTGGCTGCGAGTACGTGGACGTCGTCGAGCAGCTGGCTATCGACCGCGTGAAGAAGCTGTTCGGCGCGGAAGCTGCCAACGTGCAGCCGAACTCCGGCTCGCAAGCTAACCAGGGCGTGTTCTTCGCCGTGCTGAAGCCGGGCGACACCATCATGGGCATGTCGCTGGCGGAAGGCGGCCACTTGACCCACGGCATGGCACTGAACATGTCCGGCAAATGGTTCAACGTGGTTTCCTACGGCCTGACCGCTGAAGAAGACATCGACTACGACGCCATGGAAGCCCTGGCGAAAGAGCACAAGCCTAAGCTGATCATCGCCGGCGCATCGGCCTTCTCCAAGAAGATCGACTTCGAGCGCTTCGCTAAAGTCGCCAAGGCTGTTGGCGCCTACTTCATGGTCGACATGGCCCACTACGCCGGCCTGATCGCCGCTGGCCTGTACCCGAACCCAGTGCCGCACGCCGACTTCGTGACTTCGACCACCCACAAGTCCCTGCGCGGTCCACGCGGCGGCATCATCCTGATGAAGGCCGAGCACGAGAAGGCCATCAACTCCGCGATCTTCCCTGGCATTCAGGGCGGCCCGCTAATGCACGTGATCGCTGGTAAGGCCGTGGCCTTCCAGGAAGCGCTGCAGCCTGCATTCAAGGAATACCAGCAGCAAGTGGTGAAGAACGCCGACGTGCTGGCCAAGACCCTGATCAAGCGCGGCCTGCGCATCGTGTCCGGCGGCACCGAGTCGCACGTGTTCCTGGTGGACCTGCGTCCGAAGAACCTGACCGGCAAGGAAGCCGAAGCGATCCTGGGCCAGGCGCACATCACCTGCAACAAGAACGGCATCCCGAACGATCCGCAGAAGCCATTCGTGACTTCGGGCATTCGTCTGGGCTCGCCGGCGATGACCACCCGCGGCTTCAAGGAAGCGGAAGCGGAGCAAGTGGGCAACCTGATCGCCGACGTGCTGGATAACCCGAACGACGCTGCTACCATCGAGCGCGTGAAGGCCGCCGTGCAAGTGCTGGTCGATAAGTTCCCGGTTTACGCCTAAGCTGCCGGTTGGTACTATCAGGGCGCCGGGTCGAAAGGCCTGGCGCCTTTTCATTAGAATAATTAAACGAAGACACCCTTAAACATGAAATGCCCGTTCTGCCAGCATGACGATATCCAGGTCCTCGATACGCGCGTATCGGAGGAGGGGGATGCCATCAAGCGCAGGCGGCGTTGCGTGAATTGCGACAAGCGCTTCACGACCTGGGAACGCATCGAACTGACCATGCCTTACGTGGTCAAAAAGAACGGCAGCCGCACCGAGTTCGCCAACTCCAAACTGCGTGACAGCCTGATGCTCGCATTGCGCAAGCGTCCCGTGGCTGCGGAGTCGGTCGATAAGGCGATTGCGTCGATCGAAGAAAAGCTGCTCACCTCCGGCCAGCGTGAAGTCGATTCGGGTTACATCGGCGAGCTGGTGATGCAGGAGCTGCAGCGCCTGGATAAAGTGGCCTATATCCGCTTCGCATCCGTCTACAAGAATTTCGAAGACCTGGCTGAATTCCAGGACGCAATTGAAAAAGTCGAACGCAAGCCGCGTTGACAAATTCTGGCCGGAAATTTTCGGCAAACTCCATTTGATTTGATCTGGCTCAACCGGGTCCCGCCACTGCTGGCTAACTTG
This sequence comes from Pseudoduganella sp. RAF19, assembly GCF_052114165.1. Classification (NCBI taxonomy): domain Bacteria; kingdom Pseudomonadati; phylum Pseudomonadota; class Betaproteobacteria; order Burkholderiales; family Oxalobacteraceae; genus Pseudoduganella; species Pseudoduganella sp. RAF19. Next base: position 35,584 of record NZ_JBFREF010000008.1, read on the forward strand.
AACAGCAGGGGAGGGCTTCGTCATGCGCAAAGCTGCCGCTGGATTTACGCTGGTCGAGGTGCTGGTGGCCGTATTGGTGCTGGCGCTGGGGATGATTGGTGGCGTGGCGATGCAGCTGCATGCCATGCGCACGCGTTACGAGTCGGCGCAGCTGTCGCGCGCGGTGCAGATGGCGGCGGCGATGGCGGACCGCATCCGCGCCAATGCGGCGCAGGTGTCGGCGTACACGGGCTTTGATTTCGATTCCGCCACCGAGCCGCATCCTGTTGCGCACAGCGCGTGTGCCGATGAGGCTTGCAGCAGCGCTGAGCTGGCCGATGCGGAGCTTGATGGCCTGAGGCGTGACGTTGCGCACCAGTTCGGCAATGGCCGCGCGCGCATTTGCCGCGATGCGCAGATCTGGCAGGGCAAGCGCCTGCGCTGGGATTGCTCCGGTGGCGCGGGCGCGCCGCTCGTTATCAAGATCGGCTGGCGCGCAAAGAATCCGGATGGCACGCCGCATCAGTATGGCGCAGGCGAGTTCTCGCCGGGCGTCGCGATCTCGGTCGCCGCCATGCCAGGAGCCGCGCCATGACCCGCGCAACGCCTCGCGCGATGCGTGCGACGGTGCTTCGCCAGCGCCAGTGTGGCTTCGGCCTCGCCGAGGCCATGATCGCTGCCGCGCTCAGCCTGTTCCTGACACTGGTCGCCTCGACCATGCTAATCGCCGCCAACGCGAACTATCTGAACACCGGCGCGGCTTCGCGCGTTGACGACAGTGGCCGCTTTGCGCTGGCCATCATCGGCCAAGCCGTGCGGCAAGCCGGATATGGCGACAGCGATACCGCCGCATTTGCAGGCCTCGACGCGGCAAGCATCAAAGAAAACACCTCCGCAATCGACGAGCCGCAGCCAGCGATAAACGGCAGCGACGTGCTGCTGGTTCACTTCGCCGGCAGCGCGGACGGCGCCATGGTCAACTGTGCGGGCTTTGAAGAAGCCGGCCCGCACGCCTGGAGCATTTTCTATGTCGGCAAGGCAGCCGATGGCGAGGCAGAGCTGCGCTGCAAATACAAAGGCGCCAGCAACTGGGCTGCCGACGCCATCGTGCGCGGCGTGGACAGCTTCCAGCTGCTCTATGGCCTCGACACGGACGAGCCGCAGGATGGCATTCCCAATCGTTACCTCACCGCCGACGCCATCAACGCGATGGACGCTGCGACTGCGGCTGCCGGCACGCCGAAGTCAAATTGGCGGCGCGTGGCTTCTGTGCGCGTGGCCTTGCTGCTGCACGGAGAATTCGGCTCGCGTCCCGGCGGTCCCCCGATGCATTACGCGTTGTTTGAGGGCGGGCCTGTGGTGGACGAGGCCTCGCTGCCAACCCCGCTGCAACGGCGCGCACGGCGCGTGTTCACGGCGACGTATGCCGTGCGCAACCGCCAGGGAGGCTGACATGATGCGGCGGCGCGAGCGCGGCGTGGCGTTGCTGGTGACCTTGCTATTGCTGGTCGCAGTGCTGCTGCTGGGCGCATCAGCGTCCACCATGGCGCTGCTCAGCGAAAAGTCCGCGCGCGCCGAGCGCGACCGGCTGATTGCGTTTCAAGCTGCGGAGGATGGACTCATGGATGCAGAACGCGACATCGAAACCGCCCGCGTCAGCGTAGTGCCCGCGGCGACTGAGACGCCACCTGCCGCGCAGCCACGCGCCACCCCAGTCGGCGCGCTTGGCGCCGGGCCCGGAGACGCCGCGCCATACAGCGCACCGCCCGCCGCGACTGGCGGCGAGCCTGCGCCGTCTGGTGCGGCGCCGGCGTGGCAGGTGGTGGATTTGGCGGGCGGTGACTCGGTGCCGTTTGGCGCGCTGTCGGGGGCGGGGATGGAAACGGGGCAGGGGATGCAGCCGTTCAAGCGTCCGCGCTATTTTGCTGAGCGGCTGGCACGGGCTGGCGGCGGATTCTATTACCGCGTGACGGTGATGGGCTTTGGAACGCGTCCAGACAGCGAAGTCGTGCTGCAGACAACCTATCGCCGCATCGCCGACGGTGGCGCCGGCCGCCAAAGCTGGCGCGAAATCGCCAACTGGCGCGAACTGCACGCCGCCGCGCATGGCGAGGACAAGCCGTGAACGCCGCCGAGCGCGGCCTGTCGCTGCTGGAAACCCTGGTGGCGGTGGCCATCTTCGCGCTGCTGGCCGCCGTCGCCATGCCGGTTTTCACTGACGCGATGATTGCCGCGCGCCGCGCCGAAGCGCAAGGCGTCATGGAAGAGCTGATGCAGCAGCAAGAACGCTACTTCACGCAAGCCAACACCTACATCGCCTTCAACGCCGGCAGCGCCACCGGCGAAGCGAAGCAATTCCGCTGGTGGTCGGGGCGCTCGCCGCCCGGCAGCGGCTACGAGCTGGAAGGCAAAGCCTGCGACAACGACGACATCGCCAACTGTATCCAGCTCATCGCCAAGCCCGGCACCGCGCTGGTCGACAACCACTTCAAGGACCCGCAATGCGAACAACTGACCCTGACCAGCACCGGCCAGCGCACCGCCAGCGGTCCCGCGGCGTCTCGCTGCTGGAAGTGATGATGGTGCTGGTCATCGTCTCCATCATGGCCAGCTCAGCAATGCCGGATATGCGCCGCAGCATCGACGGCTACCGTCTGCGCGCGGCCGCCGCCGACCTGATGGCCGCCATTCAGGAAACGCGTGCCCAGGCCATCGCCAGTGGCCAGATCGTCAGCCTGCTGCCCAAAAACGGCGACTGGCAGCAGGGCTGGACCATCGTCATCGACCGCAACGCCAACCGCCAGCTTGACGCTGATGAACCGCCGCTGATGTCGCACCGCGCCCTGCCCAAAGAGACGCTGGTGAGCTTCCATTTCACCGATCAAACGGCCCCGTCCTACATTGCTTATAATTCTGCTGGACGCAGCTGCCGTTCCGGGCACAGCAAGGCCGCCAATTTTGGCACCCTGTCGCTGGCGCTGGGAGAGCAGAAGCGCACTATCAAGATCAATATGCTGGGCCGGGTGCGCATGTGCGATCCGGACCGCGAATCGTCCTGCTGAACATATGCGAATCAATAGTGACCTGGAAGGCATGCAACTCGCGCTCCAATGGGCGGAGAAAGGCCTGTATACGACCTCTCCGAACCCGCGCATCGGCTGCGTGATCGTGCGCGACGGCGAAGTGATCGGCGAGGGCGTAACCCAGCCCGCAGGCCAGGACCACGCTGAAATCCAGGCAATGAAAGATGCCCAGCGCCGCGGCCATGACGTACGCGGCGCGACCGCCTATGTGACGCTGGAACCTTGCAACCACCATGGCCGCACGCCGCCATGCTCGGAGGCGCTGGTGCGCGCTGGACTGGGCCGCGTGGTAGCGGCGATGGAAGATCCCAATCCGCTGGTGGCAGGGCAGGGCATGGCCAGGCTGGCCGCTGCCGGCATCCAGACCGCGACCGGCCTGCTGGCCGATGAGGCCCACGAGATGAATATCGGCTTCTTCAAGCGCATGAAGACAGGCTTGCCCTGGGTGCGCATGAAGGTTGCCGCCAGCCTGGATGGCATGACAGCCCTGCATAACGGCAAAAGCCAGTGGATCACCGGCCCTGCGGCGCGTGCCGACGGCCACGCATGGCGCGCCCGTACCTGCGCCATCCTGACCGGCATCGGCACCGTCAAGGCCGACGACCCGCAGCTGAATGTGCGCGAAGTGCAGACGCCGCGCCAGCCGCGCCGCATCGTCATCGACAGTAAACTTGAAATCAGCCCATCCGCCCGCATTCTTGAAGGCGGCGGTACGCTGATCGTCGCAGCTGCGCATGACGCGGAAAAGGAAGCCGCCCTGCGCGACAAAGGCGCCGAGATCATCGTGCTGCCGAACGCGCACGGCAAGGTCGAACTGCCGGAACTGATGCGCGAGCTGGGCCGCCGCCAGATCAACGAACTGCACGTGGAAGCCGGCACCAAATTGAATGGCTCGCTGATCCGCGAAGGCTGCGTCGATGAGCTGCTGGTCTATCTCGCGCCCATGCTGATCGGCGACGCGCAAGGCATGTTCTCGCTGGCCGCGCTGGAAGACCTGAGCGGCGCCAGGCGTTTGAAATTCCATGAGGTGAAGCAGATCGGCGACGATTTGCGTATCCTTGCCCGATTCAACTCTCAATAAAGATCACTATGTTTACTGGAATCGTAGCCGCTGTCGGCAAAATCAAAAGCGTCACCCCGCTGGCTGGCGGCGCTGATGCAGGCGTGCGCCTGGACGTGGATGCAGGCGGCCTGCCAATGGCCGACGTGGGCCTGGGTGATTCGATCGCCCTGAACGGTGCCTGCATGACGGTGGTGGAGAAGACCGATACCGGCTTCACCGTCGACGTGTCGCGCGAAAGCCTGAACAAGACCGTGGGACTGGACACCACCACGGAAGTGAACCTGGAAAAAGCGCTGACCCTGGCCGAGCGCCTGGGTGGCCACCTGGTTTCCGGCCACGTCGACGGTCTGGGCGTGGTGCGCAAGTTTGAACCGGTCGGCGAATCGCACGAACTGGTGATTGAAGCGCCGCGCGAGCTGGCCAAATACCTTGCTTACAAAGGCTCGGTGGTGGTGAATGGCGTGTCGCTGACCGTCAACCGCGTGAACGACACGGCGAGCGGCTGCGAGTTCTCGATCAACCTGATTCCGCACACCGTGCAGGTCACCACGCTGAAGCACATGAAGGCTGGCGGCAAGGTCAATCTGGAGATCGACCTGATCGCCCGCTATGTGGAACGAATGCTGTCGGCAGGCACTAAGTAACACCTTGATACATAGCTACACAATCGGTTTCATAACAATATATTTCAGTCCCGATACGGTCACCTGATTGTCATATTGGATTGCAAGAATGCCCAGCGTTCCTCCGGCATGAGGCCGTTGGAATTCATCCTTCAGCATTCATGCAATCCAATAAGGGACTATCATGCCGAGCCTTCGGACTGTTGCAACCAAAAAGAACCTAAGCCTGACCGCGATCGCGGCCGCCACAGCGATGATCGCCGCTTGCGGCAGCAGTAACGACGACAGCGCACCTCCACAGACTTCCACCACGCCGCCTTCCGTCACCATGGCCGGTGTGGTTGCCGCCTCCGGCTTTGTCCCTGGCAGCGCCACTGACCCGACCATCAAGGCCGGCTACTATGCGGGCGCCATGGTCTGTATCGATGCCAATAACAACGGCAAGTGCGACGCCTCCGAAAACCCGGTCACCACCGACGCCAAAGGCGCTTTCTCGCTGTCGGCCGCCGCCGTCGGCCCACTGCTGGCGGACATCGGCACCAGCGCCACCAACACCGCCACTGGCAACAAGGTCGCCAGCCGGCTGGTGTTGCGCGCTGTCGCTGCACAGGTGACGGAGCAGGGCGCCGCTGTTGTCATCAGCCCGCTGTCGAGCGACGTGGCGCGCGCCATGGAAGCGAATAGCAGCGACTACCCGACCGAAAAAGCCAACCTGGCCGCGCGCCTGGGCGTGCCCGCCGCGAACGTGCTGGGCGATGCGAGCACCGTCAGCGATGCAGCTGCGCAAAGCGCCATGCTGTTCGAGTCGAACGCGCTGACCAACCGCTTTACCTATGCGATCACTAAGCTCGACCGCGGCGATCTGTATCCGGACGCACTGGCTGTAGCGGGCGGCGATCCCGGCCTGAAGGGACTGGCAGGCGTGACCGCTGCGACGGCCACCACGGCTGCCGACACCCGCGCGCCGATCACCTTCCTGCAGTCGCAGCAGGCCGCCTTCAACATCGAAGGCATTCCGCGCTACGACCACGTGTTCATCATCATGCTGGAAAACAAGGCCACGTCGTCGATCCTGAATTCGCCGTTCGCGCCGAAGATCAACGGCTATCTGCAGGCCGGCAACCAGCTGACCAGCTACTTCGCGACCGGCAATCCGAGCGAGCCGAACTACACTGCCATTGGCGGCGCCGACGACTTCGGCATCACCGACGACAGCCAGTGGAACTGCGACGCCACCGGCGCCAACGCTCCGCAGGACTTGCCGCTGCCGGACAACACCCAGCCTGGCCTGGCCAAGTCGCCATTCGCCGCCAACTGCACCCAGGCTTCCGGCGTGAACCACAATATCGTCGGCAAGCCTAATCTGTTTACCGCGCTGAGCTCGATGGGCCTGAACTGGCGCACCTATAGCGAGTCCATGAACCCAGGCCAGGACGCGCGCATCGACAGTGTGGGTGATGCCGCCGTCACCGCGACCGACAATGTGTACGCACCGGGCACCGTCGGTGGCAACGCTGCCGCCATCGGCACGCCAGGCCTGGTGCTGCCGCTGCCGGGCCAGCTGTACCGCACCAAGCACCATCCGGGCATGGCTTACCAGAACGTGCGCAGCGCGCCTGAGTTCAAGTTCAGCAACCGCACCATGGGCGGCGGCCAGTGGGACGCCAACCTGAAGAACAGCACCGACTATGCGATCCCTGCCAACTACGACTATGACCAGCTGGGCACCGACCTGGCCAGCGGCCACGTCGGCGCGATCAACTTCCTGGTGCCGGACCAGTGCGATGACATGCACGGCGTGACCGTTACCGGCACCCTGCCGGGCAGCGCGACCGCAATCAAGGCCAGCGATTGCAGCTCGGTTGCCAACAACGTGCCGAACGCCACCGGTGGCGCCATCATCACCCGCGGCGACAACTACGTCGACAAGATCGTCAAGCAGATCCAGGCATCGCCGCTGTGGAAGAACCGCCAGAAGAACGTCGCCATCGTCCTGATGTTCGACGAAGGCAATGCCACCGCGGGCTTCAATTCCTGCTGCGGCTGGAATCCGGGCAACAGCACGGTCGCCAACCCGCTCAAGAAGAACGCCGACGGCACCTGGGCAGTCGACACCACGGTGCACGGCTACACTTCGGGTAACCGTGGCCACGGTCAGAGTGTATTCGGCATCCTGAGCAACCAGCCGAACGCACCGACCGGCATCAAGGATAGCGACGCCTACAGCCACTTCTCCTTCAACCGTACGCTGCAGGATATGTTCCAGCTGGCCGACCCGGCGGTCGACAGCTCCTACATGAACCGCTCCAAGTACACCGAGAAGTTCATCGCGGCCAACATCCTGAACCTGCCGGAATACGCAGGCAGCGCCGATACGCACTTTGACTCCGTACGTCCGACCAACCACGCTTTCGTGGCGCCGGCATCGTACACCCAGAAGCAGTCGGCAGACGTGAGCACCACGGCACAGGTGGGTCCGGATGCGAGCCAGACCAATGTCTGGGCCTTGCACAAGTAAGCGCATCAGTCGCACGTAGTCTCGACAAGGGCCGATCGGCGATCGCGCCCTTGTTCCGTATTTAGCGCAAGACCAGCGAGAGCTATTTTGAACAAGAGAATCATGATTGGCCGTGCCGTCCTGGCCCTGTGTGCCTGCGCAGTATTGGCCGTGCTGTACTCCTGCGGCGGCAGCGAGCCTGCTGCGAATGTCACTTCCAGCACCGGCACCGGCCCGGCTGCGCCGACCGCCCCGGTTACATCCGCCAGCTCGTCGCTGAGTCTGGCCGCGCAAGTGGGGCAGAAGCTGTTCTTCGACACCAGCCTGTCCGGCTCCGGCAAGCAATCCTGCGCCAGCTGCCACGATCCTGCCTACGCCTATGGCCCGCCCAACAATCTGGCGGTGCAATTGGGCGGCCCCAATATGACGGACTCCGGCAGCCGCGCAGTGCCGTCGCTGCGCTACAAGGAATACACGCCGCCATACGCCGACCTGCTCGATAATCCGGACGGCATCAGCGCGCCCGGTCCCGGCGGCGGCTTTACCTGGGATGGCCGGGCCGGCACGCTGGCCGAACAAGCGGTCATCCCATTGCTCGATCCACACGAAATGGCCAATGCCAGCGGCGCCGACGTGGTCGCCAAGGTGAAGGCCGCTTCGTATGCGCCCTTATTCCTGCAGGCCTACGGCGCCAACGCCTTTGATGATCCGGCGGCAGCCTTCAAGAACGTCGCGGCCGCGCTGCAAGCCTTCCAGCTGGAAGACGTCAGCTTCCATCCCTTCAGCAGCAAATTTGATCTGTATGCCGGCAACAAGATTGGCGGCAGCCTGACGCCTGCCGAAACACGCGGCCTGAAGCTGTTCTCCGATCCCAACAAGGGCAACTGCGCCTCATGCCACTACCAGGGCGCGGGCCTGAACGGCAGCTCGGCACTGTTCACCGATTTTTCCTACGAGGCGATTGGCGTGCCGCGCAACGCGGGCATTCCCGCCAATGCCAACGCGGCCTTCATCGACATGGGCGTGTGCGGTCCCTTGCGCGGCGATCATCTGCCAGTCAAGCCCAATGCGGACAACCAGTTCTGCGGCATGTTCAAGACGCCGACCTTGCGCAACGTCGCGACGCGCGGCGCCTTCTTCCACAATGGCGTGATCCATTCGCTGGAGCAGGCGATCCGCTTCTACAACACGCGCGACACCAATCCGGAGATCTGGTATCCGACCGTGGGTGGCACGCCAAAAGCCGGGCCGGATGCGGACTTCCCTATGTATGGCCTGATCACCACGCAATACGCAGGCGGCGCCGTGCAGAAGTTCGATGATCTGCCGGCCGCGTACCGCGTCAACATCGACACCCAGATGCCGCTCGACGGCCGCAAACCCGGCAGCACGCCGCCGCTGACCGAGGGCGACATCGCCGACCTGGTCTGCTTCCTCAAGACGCTGACGGACGGCTATCAGGCATCCAGCCAGCCGGCCAGCGGCCCTTGCACCAATTAATTTTTGAGAACCACCATGAAAAACATCACCATCGTCGCAACCATTGCCGCGCTGGCCACCTTGGCCGGCTGCAGCAACGACAAGGCACTGAACCAGGTCAATATCGACAAGGCCATGCAAACCTATCTGGCCCAGCGCGGCGATCTGTGCCTGGCCAAGAGCAGCTGGCCGATCGACGTCACCGAGGCCGAAAGCGGCACCGGCTCGCGCAACGGCGTGCAAATGCCGGTGCTGGAAAAAATTGGGCTGGTGAGCAGCAGCGGCGCCATGGGCGAGCGCAAGGACGACGACGGCAACGTGACACAAGTGCCGGTGCGGCGTTATGCATTGACCGAGGAGGGCAAGAAATACTATCTGGCCCGCGCCCCGCATAAACATGAAGTCGAAAGCCGCTATGCCACTGCGCCGCACGACTTCTGTGCCGTCAAGCTGACGCTGGACCACGTAGTGGGCTGGGAGATGCCGAAGCGCCCGGACGGCAGCAGCGGCGGCGAAGCGGTGGTGACGTACACCTATCAGGTCAAGCCCGCAGCCTGGGCCATGAATGAAGATGTACGCCGCGTATTTCCGATGGTGGACAATATTATCCGCGGCGCCGGCACCATGCAGCTGAAAGAATCGCTGGTGCTGACGGAGGCTGGCTGGGAGGCCAGGGATCTCTGATGGCCAACCGCATCCAATTCAAGCCGGAGCTGCGCGACTGGCTCCTGCACAATCTTGACCGCGGCATTCCGCCGGCGCCGCTGGTACGCATCATGTGCGAGCAGGGTTTCGACGCGGCCACCGCCGGCGATCTGGTGCTTGTGTTCTGGTGGTCGCGCGCGATGGGCATTGCGCCGCCGGCCGATTGCATCGAACCGGAGCAAGTGGCTGCGGCGCGCTATCGCTACGAGCCGCAGCGCATCAGAAGCGGCAATGATATGACGATCGACGGCCAGCGCATCCGTCTGGCGCTGCAGCTGGAACAGCCGCAGGTGACGCTGCTCGATGATGTCTTCAGTGCCGCTGAATGCGAGGAGCTGATGGCGCTGGCGCAGCCGCGTTTGCGGCCGTCAACCATTGTCGATCCGCTGACCGGCAAGGATACGGTCAGCGCGGCGCGCTCCAGCGAAGGCATGTTTTTCAGGCTGGCCGAATCGCCACTGATCAAGCGTCTCGATGCCCGCTTATCCAGTTTGATGAATCTGCCGATGGAAAACGGCGAAGGCTTGCAGGTGCTGCGTTATCGCGGCGGCGAACAGAGTGTTCCGCATTACGACTTCCTGATGGCGAACAATCCCGCCAACGTGGCTTCGCTGGCACGTAGCGGGCAGCGCGTCAGCACACTGATTGTCTACCTCAATGATGTGAAGGAGGGCGGCCAGACCGTGTTCCCTGAAACAGGGTTGGCGGTCACGCCGCGTCAGGGCTGTGCACTGTATTTTGAATACTGCAACAGCGCCGGGCAGCTTGACCCGCAGTCGCTGCACGCGGCGCTGCCCGTACTGGCCGGCGAAAAGTGGATCGTCACGAAATGGATGCGCCAGCGGCGTTATGTGCCTGCTTCGCCTGGCGTCCAATCGGGGCTGTAACCGCCCAGCGTGGGGTGATACATTTCGTCGCCGGTGTGCTGGGTGAACTCCACGTTGAGGCGATCCTCGCGCAGGCCGAGGATGTCGATACAGAGTGCGCATAAGGCTTTCGCCACTTCCATGCGCAACTCTGGCGGGCGGCCTTTGCGGATGTCCAGCATCATCACGGACACCGGTTCCGGCTCTCCGCCTTCCTCGGTAATCCGCCACACGCCGCCATCGCCCAGTTCACGGATGGCGACGCTGATGCGGCGGATATCGACCGACATCATCTTCGCGTAGGTCTCGCTCATTTTCGCGGCCAGCAGCTTTTTGGCTTCGACCGGATAATGGCCATTCACATCGAGTTGCAGATAGGGCATCGAGACCTCCAGAAGTAACCGCGATCAGGCGCGCGGAGCGCCCAAGTATACCCCGCGCTCAGCGCGCAAGCCCATGCGGACCTGGCGGGCCGTTTCATCGGCCAGCACCTCATCCTCACCCGCTGCCAGCGCGGCGTAGATGGCGTCGGCGACATCTTCCGGCTTGGCTTTAGCAGCCTCGATGCCTGCGGTCATGTCGGTATCCATATAACCCATGTGGGCGCCCAGCACTTGCGTGTTCTGCGCCGCCAGTTCGCCGCGCAGGCCGTTGGTGATGGCCCAGGCAGCCGCTTTCGAGGTGCTGTAGGTGCCGGTGGTCGGCAGGCTCACCCAGCTCAGGGCGGACAGAATATTGATGATCGCGCCGCCGCCGTTCTTCTTCAGGGTTGGTGCGAAGGCTTTGCTGACCAGCAGGGGGCCGACGGCATTGGTCTCGAATTCGGCGCGCAGCTGCTCGACGCTGTCTTCAGCAGTCACCGGGCTGCCGCGCGAAATGCCGGCGTTGTTGATCACCACGGTCACGTCGCCCAGATCGCGGGCCAGGGCTGCCACGCTGGCCGGATCGGTCACATCCAGCTGAACCGGGTTCACGCCGGCCAAGGTGACGGATTTAGGGTCGCGTGCGGCGCCATAGACTTTGCTTGCACCCGCTGCAATTGCTTGTTTGGCAAGCGCCAGGCCCAGGCCGCGGTTAGCACCAGTGATCAGTACGACGGAATTCTTGATATTCATTTAAGGCTCCCAGAGGTTTGTTTAAATGACGGGCGTCATCCATTGACCTTAATGATAGCGATCGCAATTAATAAGTCAAGAAAAAATTTAGGGGGCAGATCTGACCCGTGTGGGGCGGCGGGTTAGCCGGTGCGGCGGGTGGTGGGGGATTCGCGCTGGTGGTCGGCTTCGGCGAAGGCGGCGCGGACGACGGCTTTCAGGTCTTCGTCGTCCCAGGGCTTGCTCAGGAATTTCCAGACGGCGCCGCGATTGATGGCGTCCTTGATCGCATCCAGGTCTGCATAGCCGGACAGTACCATCCGCACCGTCTGCGGATACAGCTCCCGCGCCCGCGCCAGGAATTCCGTGCCGCTGATTTCCGGCATGCGCTGGTCGGCGATCACGACTTGCACATCGTTCGCAGCCAGCAGTTCGAGCGCCTCCCGCGCATTGGTGGCGATCAGGATGCGGTAGCCTTCGCGCCGGAACAGGCGCACCAGCGAGTACAGCACGTTCTGCTCGTCGTCCAGCAGCAGCAGGGTGCGGTTGGGCAGTAGCGGCACGACGTCATGCTGCAAGGTGCGCTGTTCGCGCAGCAGGCCGGCCAGACCCTCGGCGGGGAGGGCGGGACTGAACAGGAAGCCCTGGATCTTGTCGCAGCCGATATTGCGCAGGAAGTTCAGTTGGCCCATGGTTTCCACGCCTTCCGCCACCACGGTCAGTTTCAGGCCGTGCGCCAGCGCGATGGTGGCCTGGGCGATGGCTGCGCTGCGCGGTTCGCTGGTGATGTTGCGGATGAAGCCCTGGTCGATCTTCAGCTTGTCCAGCGCGAAGCGGGACAGGTAGCCCAGCGAGGAATAGCCGGTGCCGAAATCGTCGAGTGCAATCGTCACGCCGATCTTGGCCAGTTCATTCAGCTGCAGCTGGGTGTATTCGCTGTCCTGCATCATCACGCTTTCGGTCAGCTCCAGCTCCAGGTAGCGCGCTTCCAGGCCGCTGCGTTCCAGCGCATGGCGCACTACTTGCGGCAGATCGCCCGCTGCAAACTGGCGCGCTGACACGTTCACGGCAACCGGATGCGGCGACAAGCCGGCGTCATGCCAGACTCTGTTCTGCAGACAGGCCTGCTCGATCACCCAGCTGCCGATGCTGAGAATCAGGCCAGTGTCCTCGGCCAGTGGAATGAAGTCGGCAGGCGATACCGGCCCCAGTTCCGCGCTATTCCAGCGCAGCAGGGCTTCCATACCATTCACGCGCCCATCGACCAGCGACACTTGCGGCTGATAGTGCAGCGCCAGTTCGTTGCGCTCGATCGCCCGCCGCAGTTGATTTTCCAGCGCGACCCAGCGCACGGCATGGGTGTTCATCTCAGTGGTGAAGAAGTGGAAGCTGTTGCGGCCACTGTCCTTGACGTGGGACAGCGCCACATCCGCGCCTACCAGCAAGGCGCCCGGCGTATTGCCGTCGCGCGGATAGAGGCTGATGCCGATGCTGGCGGTGACGATCACGTCGTGCCCATCCACCTGCGTGGGCTGCGACAGTTGCTCCAGCAGGCGCCGCGCGGCCACGATCACATCGTCGATGTCCTGGCAGCGCGTGAGTACCAGCGCGAATTCGTCGGAGCCCAGATGGGCCAGCGTATCGCCCGGCGCCACGATCAGGTTGACGCGCTGGGCCAGTTTCTTCAGCAGGGCATCGCCCGCCTGGCGTCCAAAGGCGTCGTTGATGCGCTGCAGACGGTCCACATTGAACAGCAGCAGCGCCACCATGTCGCCATTGTGGCCGGCCGTGCTCATGGCCAGTTGCAGGCGGTCGTTCAGCAGATTGCGGTTGGGGAGCAGGGTCAGTGCATCGTGCGTGCTGAGGAAGTCCAGCTGGTGGTGGGCTTCCTTCAAATCGCTGATGTCGGTCGACACCGATACGTAGGCGTTGATCTGCCCATTCTCGCCGCGCACGGCGGTAATGCTCATGCGCTTGGGGTAAACCTGGCCATTCTTGCGACGGTTCCAGATTTCGCCGTTCCATTGGCCCTGGCGCAGCAGGCAGTCCCAGATATCGCGGTAGAAATCAGCATCATGCCGGCCCGAACGCAGCAGGCGCGGGTTCTTGCCTTGCACTTCCTGCTCGCTGTAGCCCGTGATTTTTTCGAAGGCCGGATTGACGGCGATGATATTGGCCTGCGCATCCGTGATCATGATGCACTCTTGCGTGTTGTCGAACACCTGGGCCGACAGCCGCAGGCGCTCTTCCAGCGCGCGGCGCACGGTGGTGTCGCGCAGGATGGCGGTGAACAGCTGCGCGCCTTCCAGGTCCACCATGGACAGCGCCAGCTCGGCGCAGAACTCCTCGCCGCTGCGCTTGCGGCAGAACAGCTCCACAATGCGCCCGCTGTACAAACGTTCCTGGGTCTGGCGATAGCGCTGCACGCGGTGCATATGTTCGGCCTTGGAGCGTTCGGAGATCAGTACGGTGACTTCCTTGCCGAGCATTTCTTCTTCCGTGTAGCCGAACATGGCTTCCGCCGCAGCATTAAACTGCAGCACGCGCTGTTCGACGTCGAGGCCGATGATGGCGTCCGGCGCCGATTCCGTCATGGCGCGGTAGCGCGCTTCGCTGCTTTTCAGGGCGGCGTCGGCCAGCTTGCGCGCGTTCGCTTCCAGCTGCAGCTGCGCGGCATGGCGCTGCACGGTGGCGTACAGCGTGCTGTTTTCGTAGGCCACGGCAAGCTGCGCCGCCATCATCTGGATGATCTGGCCGTCTTCGGTGAAGAAGCGTTCGGCGTCGCGCCGATTGGCCACGTACAGCCAGCCGAAGAGATGGACGTTGTCATGTACCGCCACGCCCAGCATGCTGCGCGTGTGCGGATGGCCGGGCAGGGCAGGTGGCGGCGCGCTGTTTTCGCCGCCCAGGCTCAGCGGGGTGCGCGCCGCCAGCAGGGTGTTGGGGAAGGCGGATTCGTTCAGCATCGCCGTTTGCAGCACCACCGAAGGAACGCCATGCGCCTGGACGATGCAGGCGTTTTCGCTGACGGGATCGAGCAGGCACAGCGCCGCGATTTCGGCCTCCATGATATCGGCCGCGGCCTCGCAGAACAGGCGCGCCATTTCGGTCACGTCGCGTTCGTCCTGCAGGCGCAGGCTGAGTTGCAACAGAGCCGCCATGCGTTCCAGTGCACTGCGTGCGCCGGTGCGGCCGGGGTCCGGCGCCAGCACGGCAGGTGGCGGCGCCGCGGTGGACTTCCAGTCGCCGAGTTCGAGCGCCACCGCATCAAGGATGGCTTGCGGGTCTGAGGGCTTGGGCAGCACGGTGCGTACGCCGCAGCTGGTGGCCATGGCGCGCATCTCGGCCATCGAATAGGTGGCGCTGAAGAAAATCACCGGGGTGTCCTTCAATTCGGGCGTGGCGCGCAGGCGCTGCACGAATTCGTAGCCGTCCATGGTCGGCATCAGGATGTCGGTAATGACCAGGTCGGGCCGGTGCTCCAGGGCCGATTGCAGAGCCTGGGCGCCATCTGTGGCCTGCAACAGGTTGTGCGGGGTGAAACTGAGCAGAGTCAGCAGATAATCCCGGTTGCTGGGGCGGTCATCGACGATCAGGATGGTTGCCATAGTGCGCTAAGGTAATGATCCCTGTTGATTGATGCTACTCCGCCGCCATGACCGCAGGCGCACGGCTGTCCCATGATAAGACCTCTTGCTTTGCACACCTATTTGTTTCTTGGTGACCTATTTATTTTGACAATCTTTATTGCATCAAAGGGTAGAGGTTCGGCTGAGCGCTCCCAAATCCTTTAAAATAGCGGGTTAACAAAGAAACCTAGGGATAAAGAACATGTCTATTTCCAGCACCGAAGAAATCGTCGCCGAATTGCGCGCCGGCCGGATGGTGATCCTGGTCGATGAAGAGGATCGCGAGAACGAAGGCGATCTGGTGCTTGCCGCGGATTTCGTGACGCCGGAAGCCATCAATTTCATGATCAAGCACGCCCGTGGCCTGGTCTGCCTGACCCTGACCGAAGAGCGCTGCGACCAGCTTGAGCTGTCCATGATGACCAGCCGTAACGGCACTTCGTTCGGCACCAATTTCACCGTGTCGATTGAAGCGGCCGAAGGCGTGACCACCGGTATTTCCGCTGCTGACCGCGCCAAGACCATCCAGGTTGCCGCAGCCAAGAACGCCAAACCGTCCGACATCGTGCAGCCGGGCCACATCTTCCCGCTGCGCGCAGTGAAGGGCGGCGTGCTGATGCGTGCCGGCCATACCGAAGCCGGTTGCGACCTGACCGCGATGGCGGGCCTGACGCCGGCCTCCGTGATCTGCGAGATCGTGAAGGACGACGGCACCATGGCGCGTCTGCCGGACTTGCTGGAATTCGCGCAAGAACACAACCTGAAGATCGGCACCATCTCCGACCTGATCCACTACCGCAGCCAGAACGAGTGCATGGTGGAGCGCGTGGCCGAGCGCACCCTGCGCACCGCTTATGGCGACTTCAAGATGATCGCGTTCCGCGATACGCCAAGCGGCTCCGCCCACCTGGCGCTGGTGCACGGCGACGTGAAGCCGGGCCGCGAATCGCTGGTGCGCGTGCACCAGCCGGTATCGATCCTGGACCTGCTGGAAACCGAAACCACCACCCACTCCTGGAACGTGGCTGCGTCGCTGAAGGCGATCAAGCAGGCGGAGCAGGGCGTGATGGTGCTGCTGAATTGCGGCGAGACGGCGGAGCAGCTGTTCGGCCAGCTGGAAGCGCTGCAGAAGGACCAGCGTCCAAGCGGCCGCGCGGCCAGCATGGACCTGCGCAGCTACGGTATCGGCGCCCAGATCCTGCGCGCCGTTGGCGTCTGCAAGATGCAGCTGATGGCGAGCCCGCGCAAGATGCCATCGATGATGGGCTTCAACCTGGAAGTAACCGGCTACATGGCCAAGCCTGCCGCCTGAGCGCGGCTTAACCCACCAATCTGAAAAAGAGGACCACCATGACCGTAGGTAGCTACGAAACCAATCTGTCCGGCGAAGGCCTGCGTATCGGCATCGTGCAGGCCCGTTTCAACGAAGACGTTTGCCACGGCCTGCTGTCGGCTTGCCTGGCCGAGCTGAAGCACCTGGGCGTTGCCGATGAAGACGTGCTGCACGTGACGGTGCCGGGCGCACTGGAAATCGCGCTGGTGCTGCAGAAGATGGCCGAGTCCAACCAGTTCGACGCGCTGATCGCACTGGGCGCCGTGATCCGCGGCGAGACTTACCACTTCGAGCTGGTGTCGAACGAATCCGGCGCGGCCATCACCCGCGTGGGGCTGGACTATTCCATTCCGATCGCCAACGCCGTGCTGACCACCGAGAACGACGAACAAGCCGAAGTGCGCATGGCCGTTAAAGGCGCCGATGCGGCACGCGTGGCCGTCGAAATGGCTAACCTGTCGATCGCACTGGAAGAACTGCACCAGGATGCAGGCGACGACGAATAATTACTGTAGAGAGTTTTCAATGACTGATAAATCCGTGCACGCCAACCCGAGCAAGAACCGCACGCCGCGTCACCGCGCGCGCGAGTTCGCGCTGCAGGGCCTGTACCAGTGGCTGCTGAATAACGAAGAGTCGACCAAGGTCGTGCAGAACATCCGTGCCGCGCATGGTTTCGACAAGGCCGACGGCGAATACTTCTCCGACCTGCTGCGCGGCACCATCGCGCAATCCGTCGAGCTGCGCGAGTCCTTTGCGCCGCTGGTGGATCGCGGCGTGGCCGAATTGTCGCCGATCGAACACGCCGTGCTGCTGCTGGGCGCGTATGAGCTGAAGAACCAGCTGGAGATTCCGTACCGCGTCGTGATCAACGAAGCGGTGGAGCTGACCAAGTCCTTCGGCGGTATCGACGGCCACAAGTATGTAAACGGCGTTCTCGACAAGCTGGCAGCCCAGCTGCGCGCCGACGAAGTCGCCGCCGACAAAAAGAAATAAGCTGACCCAAATAAAAAAGCCACCGCATGCGGTGGCTTTTTTTTATGTCTGGAGCTTGCTGATTACAGGCCGGCCAGCTGTTCCGGAGTGACTTTGACCTTGTCGTTGCTGGCAACCGCAGTCGGCTGCTGTTTCGCCACTGGCGCGGCCGCGAGCATCGGGGTGATGGTCGGGACCTTCTTGCCGGCGGATACCTGCTTCAGGCGGTTGTATTCAGCCATGACGCGGGAACCGTAGCCATCGTCCGTGTCGAAGGCGCCTGCGCCCACGTAGGACTTCAGACCGGCTTCCACGGAACCGCCTTTAGCAACGTAATCCTTCAGGATCAGCGCGCCGACGCGGATATTGGCCACCGGGTTCAGCGCTGCCTGCACGCCGCCCATGTCCTGGAACTTTTCAGTGTGGACCTTGGACATCACCTGCATCAGGCCCTGTGCGCCCATTGGCGACTCGGCAAACGGGTTCAGGCCCGATTCTATGGCCATCACGGCCAGGATCAGCAGCGGGTCCAGTTTGATCTCGCGTGCCGTCAGGTAAGCGGTGGACACCAGCATATTGGTGGCATCGCCCGCCACGCGGTAACGCTTGGACAGCCAGCTGGTGACCCATTCCTGCTGCTTTTTGCTGCCCATCAGCGCCTTTTCTTCAGGCGACGGCGGGGCTTCGGCAGGAACGGCCGCCATGGCGGGCTTCACGCTCGGCGCTTCCATCAGTTCGGACAGCGGCGGCACGGTGATAACCGGTGCCGGTTCCGCAGCTGGTTCGCCGGCCAGAGCTTTGCTCAGGGACGCCGCCAGATCCGGGCGGACAAACAGTACGCCGATCATGATCAGCGCGGTGATACCAAAGATGCTCATGGTGTGATGAGCGGTGGTCAGCAGACCACGAGCCGAAATACGCGACGCAGACAGAAGCGCCGCTGGCTGGCTGGCCAGGGTGCGGGCGGCAGTGGCCAACCCAGTCAGTCGATTGTTCATAGAACTCCCCTGAAATGTAAGTCAAAAGCGTACCCGCCGCGTCGTGTCGCGGTCTTTGACGTGCCATGTCGTTACATCAGTGTTATCTTCGCCAGCCGCCGCACGTAGTGCGCTCCACAGCTGACGCCATCATTGTTTGCCTGATCCGGTCAATCTGTGGGGACCGGTTGCAATACAACTTTTTTCCGGGGGGAAGGCAGACGCCTTACGAAAAACACTCCTTAAAATGTCATGTGGAGCCCGGACTCCGTGAAATGTAATGAGGGTAACTTCGTTGTCGAATTAGCTATTCCCTCATCAAGTAGGTCAAATTGTAGGTGGCGATATATACGCCGTCAATACTAACACTTCGATTCTTTATTACTTTTGAGTATGACTTTTTCGTGACCATGTTGGCAAAAGCCAATAAAATCAACCACTTGTTCAAAAGAGCTCAGCCAGCCTGTCGGCTGCAAAAAAATCGTAAAAAAGTATGAAGTACACCGATCTACGAGATTTTCTTTCCCAATTGCAAGCGATTGGTGAACTAAAACGCACTTCCGTATCTGTTTCGCCACATTTGGAGATGACGGAGATCTGCGACCGCACTTTGCGCGCCGGCGGACCGGCCATTCTGTTTGAAAAACCGGCCGGTTTCGACATGCCGGTGCTGGGTAACTTGTTCGGCACCACGCGCCGCGTGGCGCTGGGCATGGGCGCGGAGGACATGACCGAACTGCGCAAGATCGGCCACGTGCTGGCGCAGCTGAAGGAACCGGAGCCGCCAAAAGGCTTTAAAGACTTGCTGGGCATGGGTTCCCTGGTTAAAGCCGTGTGGGATATGTCGCCAAAAGAGATGCGCGGCGCACCCTGCCAGGAGATCGTTTGGGAAGGGCAGGATGTGGACCTGGGCCGCTTGCCAATTCAGCATTGCTGGCCTGGCGATGTGGCTCCTCTCATTACTTGGGGCCTTGTGATTACTAAAGGTCCTAATAAGAAGCGCCAGAATCTGGGCATCTATCGACAGCAGGTGCTGGGGCCTAATAAAGTAATCATGCGCTGGCTGGCCCATCGCGGCGGCGCGCTGGACTTCCGCGAGCATTGCATCAAGAATCCAGGGAAGCCTTATCCTGTCTGTGTCGCTTTGGGGGCGGACCCGGCGACTATCCTTGGTGCAGTGACGCCGGTACCGGATACCTTGTCTGAATATCAGTTTGCAGGCCTGCTGCGCGGCAGCCGTACTGAATTAGTCAAAGCCATCGGCAGCGAGCTGCGCGTGCCGGCATCGGCGGAGATTGTGCTGGAAGGGCATATCTATCCGGACGAAAGCCACCCATCGAAATACGAGCATGCGCTGGAAGGTCCATACGGCGACCATACCGGTTATTACAATGAGCAGGACTGGTTCCCTGTCTTCACGATCGACCGCATCACGATGCGCCGCGATCCGATCTATCACTCTACTTATACAGGCAAGCCGCCCGATGAGCCGGCCGTGCTGGGACTGGCGCTGAACGAAGTCTTCGTGCCGCTGCTGCAAAAGCAGTTCAGCGAGATCACCGACTTCTACCTGCCGCCGGAAGGCTGCAGCTACCGCATGGCCGTGGTCCAGATCCGCAAACAGTACGCTGGCCACGCCAAGCGCGTGATGTTCGGCGTGTGGAGCTTCCTGCGCCAGTTCATGTATACCAAGTTCATCGTGGTGGTGGATGAGGACGTGAATATCCGCGACTGGAAGGAAGTGATCTGGGCGATAACCACTCGCGTCGATCCGACGCGCGACACCACGCTGGTCGATAACACGCCGATTGATTACCTGGACTTTGCATCGCCGGTGAGTGGCCTCGGCAGCAAGATGGGCATCGACGCCACCAATAAATGGCCGGGCGAAACCAGCCGTGAGTGGGGCACGACAATTGTGATGACGCCCGACGTGAAAGCACGCGTGGACGATATTTGGCAGCAGCTTGGTTTATGACCTATAATTGCGGCCGGGCGGGCCCCTGCGCATTGTGGCACGGTTAACCTGGTCAGGTCGGGAACGAAGCAGCCAAAGCTGTTCACCGCAAGTRCCGCAGATCAGGCTCGCCTCCTCATTCTTATTCCCATGGTAAGCGGGCCGCAGGCCCCCCTTAAAACCCACGGCGCAAAGCAGGTGTCTGCCACGCCGTGGCAGACACCAGGGTTACGCCTCAGGTTCTGAATTAGTCGTCCAGCTCGGCCTCATGCGGCCGCGCCGACAGCGCGACAGTCGGATTCTCTTTTTGCAGCGCCTGGTCCAGCAGCAAGTGAATTTCATTTTTTGCATCGCTGGACAGCTGTTTCGCGCCGGCCTTCGACTGAATAGTCAGCTGCGCCGGCTTGTCGAACTTCAGCGTCACGCCTTTCAGCGTCGGGAAGAACATGCGCGCCAGACCAGCCAGCTTGCCGATCGCATTGTTCGATTGCGGCACGCTGTCCATCAACGTGTTGTACTGCCATTGCAGGCCATCGGGGATCACGGCATCCATGCCATGCGCCAGGCTGACCTTTTCACCGGCGGGCTGGGTGGTGACGATCTTGGCATCCTCGTCCAGCCACTTCATATTAGGCACCAGGTGCATGCGGCCATCGGCGCTGACCGGCAGCGGTGTGCGTCCGCCCGCGTGCACGATGGTGAAGTTGAAATCCGAGCCTTTCAGCGCCTTGTTGGCGGGCTTCACCAGCAGGTAGAAGTCCAGCTTGTCGCGTTCGGCGGCGGGGAGGGAATAGTATTTATCGAGCCGCATGGACTCGACCAGTTTCTTATACGGCGCCCATTCGCGTTCTTCCGCGTGGGCTGCACTGGCGAGCGCCAGCAGGGAAATCAGCAGCAGCTTTTTCATTGTCAAAAAATTAAATGATAATTGATGCGCTGCTCTTTGGCTAATGTTGTCCGCAGCGCTCGCCAACTACGGTAAAATCGCGCACATGTCCTATCAAGTCCTCGCTCGCAAATACCGTCCCCGGAACTTTGAAACGCTCGTCGGCCAGGAGCACGTCGTGCGCGCGCTCACGCATGCGCTGCACACGGGCAGGCTGCATCACGCTTACCTGTTCACGGGGACGCGTGGTGTCGGCAAAACCACGCTGTCGCGTATTCTAGCGAAATCGCTGAATTGCGTTGGGCCGGACGGCCAGGGTGGCATAACTGCTACGCCTTGCGGCGTGTGCGAAGCCTGTACCGCCATCGACGGCGGCCGCTTCGTGGACTATATCGAGATGGACGCGGCGTCCAACCGCGGTGTCGATGAAATGGCGCAGTTGCTGGAGCAGGCGGTGTATGCACCGTCCAATGCACGTTATAAGGTCTATATGATCGACGAGGTGCACATGCTCACCAACCACGCCTTCAACGCGATGCTGAAGACGCTGGAGGAGCCGCCGGAGCATGTGAAGTTCATCCTCGCGACGACGGACCCGCAAAAGATTCCCGTGACCGTGTTGTCCCGCTGCCTGCAGTTCAATCTGAAGCAGATGCCACCGGGTCATATCGTCGGCCACCTTGAAAATATCCTGGGCCAGGAAGGCGTTCAATTTGAACAACCCGCTTTGCGCCTGCTGGCGCAGGGCGCGCATGGTTCGATGCGCGATGCCTTGTCCCTGACCGACCAGGCGATCGCTTACGCCGCCGGTGCTGTGACGCTGGATGCGGTGCAGGGCATGCTCGGTGCGCTGGACCAGTCTTATCTGGTGCGCCTGCTGGATGCGCTGGCCAATCGCGATGGCGCTGACCTGATGGCGGTCGCTGACGAGATGGCGACCCGTTCGCTGTCTTATAACGGCGCGCTGCAGGACCTGGGCACCTTGATTCACCGGATCGCGCTGGCGCAGACCGTGCCGTCCGCGGTGCCGGCCGACCTGCCTGAATATAACGATATCGTGCGTCTGGCGTCGCTGTTCGATGCGGAAGAAGTGCAGCTGTATTATCAGATCGCTGTCCACGGACGCAACGAACTGGGACTGGCGCCCGATGAATACGCCGGGTTCTCAATGACCCTGCTACGCATGCTGGCCTTTCGGCCCGGCGTCGGCGGGGCAGAAGGCCAACCGGCCAGCGCCCCGGTAGCGGCACGTCCGGCGGGACCGAATCCGGCTCGCGCGGCAGCTGCTGCGGCAGCGGCGGCTTCCGCTGCGTCGCAAGCTGCTTCCGCTGCCGTCGCCGACCGCGCCAGTGTCGCCGTACCACCCGCCGCCGCTGCGCCGGCAACGTCCGCGCCTGCACCCGCGGCACATGCGCCGGCAATGCCTGTTGCCACGTCCGCACCTGCGCCCGGCGCGCATACGGCTGCAATGCCTGCGGCAACGTCCGCGCCCGCGGCGCATGCTCCGGCGCCGATGCCTGCCGCTGCGCCGGCGGCCGCGCCGAGTGCTCCGGCTGCTGGTGGTAATGATGGCAAACCATTGAGCCCGGCGCGCGCTGCGATCAATGCCGCGCTGGAAGCCGCCCGCGCCGCTGCTGCCGCACGTACCGGTCAGCGTCCAGCCGCTGCCGCGCGCCCGGCGCCGGATGGCGGGGCAAGTGCGCAAGCTGCTGCATCGGCCGCATCAGCCGCACCGATGGCCGCCGGATCTGCACCAGCTGCTGCCGCATCGGGACAGGCAAATGTGCAAGCCGCCGCGATGCATCGCCCTGCGCAGGCGCCATCTGCCGCGCATGCCGGCAGCCCCGTCGCGCAAGCGTCGTCGCCACAAACGACCGCTCGTGGTCCCGCACCGTGGGAAGATGCCGTACCGGGCAGGGGCGACGCCGCCGTGCTCGAAGCCCCGCCTCAGGTACAAGTGCAGCAGCGTCCCGCCGCCGCCGCACAGCCGGCCGCGCCGGCCCAGCAGTCCGCGCCACAAGCGCGCGCCGCCCAGCCGGCCGCCGATGACGATCTGCCGCCGTGGGTGACCGAATTCTCCGACGACTCCGCAGTGCCGGCTGGCGCTGGTCACATTGGCGGCATGGATGCAGGCCAGCCCGCAACGCCGGGCGCACATGCCGCGCCTGCGCCGCAAGCCCCACGCGCCGCTGCAGCAGCAACTGTCAAGCCGCCATATGAGTATGTGATCACGCCAATTCCGGAACTGAACTGGGACGGCAACTGGCCGCTGCTGGCCGCACACCTGCCGCTGCGCGGTGTGTCGCAGCAGTTGGCCACCCAGGCCGAACTGGTCAAAGTCAGCTTTGACGGCAATATGGCCGTGTTCCGAATCCGCTGCCCAATCGACACCTGGAGCACGCCGGCCAACGTCGAAAAACTGACCGTGGCCCTGACCGAACGCTTCAACCATCAAATGCGCGTGGAAGTAGAACTGGGCAAAGCCTTCTACACCACCAGCGCCGAAGCGCAGGCACACCGCGAGGTCTGCCAGCGTGCCGCGGAAGAGACGGTGGCCAACGATCCATTCGTGAAATCCATGGTGCGCGACTTTGGCGCCTTCATCGTGCCCGGCTCGATCGTAGCCCCGATGACGCCCGCGCATTAACGCTATACTTACCCAAATACGGAGAAACACATCATGATGAAAAACCAACTGGCAGGCCTGATGAAACAAGCGCAGGCTATGCAGGAAAACATGAAGAAGGCCCAGGATTCGCTGGCCAATATCGAGGTCGAAGGCCAGTCCGGCGCCGGCCTGGTGAAGGTTGTCATGACCTGCAAGAACGACGTGAAGCGCGTGTCGATCGACCCATCCTTGCTGGCTGACGACAAAGACATGCTGGAAGACCTGGTTGCCGCCGCCTTCAACGACGCCGTGCGCAAGGCCGAAGCCACCGCCGCCGAGAAGATGAGTGGCCTGACCGCCGGCATGAATCTGCCAGCCGGCTTCAAGATGCCGTTCTAAACACCATCATGTTTATCATCACGCTCACCTATCTCAAACCGGCCGAGGAGATCGACAAGCTCCTCGCAGCGCATCGCGAGTATCTGCGTGAGCAGTATGATAATGGCATGTTCCTGATGTCCGGCCGACTGGTGCCACGCACTGGCGGCATCATCCTCGCCACGGCCGACAGCCGCGCCGATGTTGAAGCGGTGATCGAGCTCGATCCCTTCAACGAAGCCGGTGCGGCCAGCTACACCATCACCGAATTCGTGCCGACCATGACGGCCGATATCCTGAGCGCCTTCAAGCAAGCCTGATTTATGGCGAAGTCACTCGAATTCCTCACGGAGGCATTGCGCCGCCTGCCCGGCGTCGGCCCGAAGTCGGCGCAGCGCATGGCTTTCCACCTGCTGCAGCACGACCGTGAAGGCGCAGCCATGCTGTCGCGCGCCCTGTATCAGGCGGTAGAGCAGGTGCATCACTGCGCGCTGTGCAATACCTTCACCGAGGAAGAGATCTGCGTTACCTGCTCGGACGAGGAGCGCGACCGCAAGCTGTTGTGCGTGGTCGAGACGCCCGCCGATCAGGCCATGATCGAGTCCACGCTGACTTACAAAGGGTTGTACTTCGTGCTGATGGGGCGCCTGTCGCCGCTGGACGGCATTGGCCCGAAGGACATTCACCTTGAGAAACTGCTGCACCGTGCCGCCGACGGCGTGGTGCAGGAAGTCGTGCTGGCCACGAACTTCACCAACGAAGGCGAAGCCACCGCCCACTACATCAGCGAAATGCTGAAAGCCCGTGGCCTGTCGGTCAGCCGCCTCGCGCGCGGTGTGCCGGTCGGCGGCGAACTCGAATACGTGGACGCCGGCACCATCGCCCGCGCCATGCTAGACCGCCGCAGTACCTGAGCCGGCGCGGCTCAGCATCCTGGTAATCGAATCGTGGTGCGAAGGACGGCCGAGGAAGAAGCCCTGGGCCATGTCGCAGCCGAACTGGCGCAGCAGGGATAGCTGCTCGCCGGTTTCCACGCCCTCGGCGACAACGATCATCTTCAGACCATGCGCCATGGCGATGATGGCGCGCGTGATGGCCGCGTTTTCGGAATCCTGCGGCAGACCGGAGATGAAGGTCTTGTCGATCTTCAGCGCACGCACGTCGAAGCGTTTCAGGTAGTTCATGGACGAATAGCCGGTGCCGAAATCGTCGATGGAGAGGAACACGCCGATGCCCCGCAGTTGTTCCAGCGTGGCCAGCGTGGCGAGGGCGTCGTCCATCAGCGTGCCCTCGGTCAGTTCCAACTCCAGCAGGCGCGGTTCGAGGCCAGTGTCGTGCAATACCGCCAACACGATCTGTGCCAGATTCTCGTCCTTGAACTGGCGGGCGGACAAATTGACTGCCATGCGGATCGAGCGCTCGCACTGCTGCTGCCAGGCGCGCGCCTGCAGGCAGGCTGTGCGCAGCACCCATTCTCCAATCGGCACGATCAGTCCCGTTTCCTCAGCCAGAGGAATAAACTCGTTGGGCGGAATGATGCCGTGCTCGGGATGGCGCCAGCGCACCAGTGCTTCCACGCCGACGATTTGCGTTGAGGGCACGTCGACCTGCGGCTGGTAGAGCAGGTACAGCTCGTCGTTCTGTAGTGCCTTGCGCAAGCCGACTTCCAGCTTCACGTGGCTCATGATCTGCATGGTCAGTGAGGAACTGTACAGTTTCGCATTGTTCTTGCCGCAGTTCTTGGCGTGATACATGGCCGTGTCGGCGTACTTGAGCAGGGAAGTGCAGTCCTCGCCATCCTCCGGATAGAGCGAAATGCCAATGCTGGCGGTGACGAAGATCTCATGCCCCTCCAGCATGAAGGGCCGCCGCATGGCATCCTTCACGCGATGCGCCACGTTCAGGGCATCTTCGGCGCGGTCCAGATCCGGAATCAGGATGGTGAATTCGTCGCCGCCCAGCCGCGCAAGACTGGACTGGATCTGCGCAACATGGTCGCCGGGCCGTATCGTTTCGTGCAGGCGTTCCGACACGATGCGCAGCAGCTGGTCGCCGACATTGTGGCCCAGGGTGTCGTTGATGCGCTTGAACGAGTCCAGGTCCATGAACAGGATGGCGAACTTACGCTGCTCGCGCGCGGAACGTTCCAGTTCGCGTGCCAGCGTTTCAAGGAATGCCTGGCGATTCGGGATGCCGGTCAGGCTGTCGCAATAGGCCAGGCGGCGGATCTGCTCTTCGGTGCGTTTGCGTTCGCTGATATCGCGCACAAGGCCCAGCACTTCGCCGCCGCCGGTACTGACAAGCCGCGCTTCAAAGTGATGCACATCGCCACGCCGTGGCAGTTCGTAGTCCACGGAACGGATCGATTGCGTGGACAGCACGCTTTTCAGCTGGTCCAGCAAGCGTTCGGCAATCGGGGCGGGCAAGACGTCGCGCACGTGGCGGCCGACGCAATCTACTTCACTGAAGGCCGCGCCGGGATCATGGCCTTGTTCGTAGTCGAGATAGTAGCCGTCGCAACTGAGACGGAAGAAGGTGTCGGGAATCGCGGCCAGCACGGCGCGGTTCTGCGCATCCGCAATGCGCAGGCGGGCGATGGCATCGCTGGCGCGCAGCACATACAGCACGCGATGGCCCAGGATCGGCCAGTTGATCGGCTTGGAGACGAAGTCGGTGGCGCCTTCTTCGTAGGCCTGCGTGACGGCTTCAATGTCGTCGCCGCCGGTGACCATGATGATCGGCACCGTGGTGCGCGACTCCAGTGCGCGGATGGCGCGGCAGACCGAGAAGCCGTCCATTTGCGGCATGTCGACATCCAGCAGCACGAGGTCGGGCGCGTTCTGCTGGAAACTCGATACGGCGGCGTGGCCATCGGCGGCTTCGATGGCGTCCAGGCCGACCTGGGACAGCATTTCCAGCATCAGCAAACGCATTACCGGATCATCGTCGGCTACCAGCACTGTGCCGCGTTTGGGAGAATAAAGCGCAGTCATGACTAGCCTCCATTGACGAGGATTGCGCTGAACGAGCGGCGGACCGACTGGAATTCCTGCTCCGCTTCCATTAACAGGTTGGCGGCGCCTTCGGTCGAGTCGGTGCGGCCGAGGTGTTCGAGTTCGCGGCACAGCTTTGCCAGGGCATCGGCGCCGACATTGGCACTGCTGGATTTCAGGCTGTGCGCGGCTTTGCGCATGACGCCTGTGTCCACGCTGTCGATGGCTTGACGCAGCATGTGCAGATGGGTGGGCGTGTCGTCGATGAAGGCGTGCAGCACACGGTGCAGCAGAATTTCGCCGTGGTCGGCGCTCAGGGCGCGGATCGCATCGAGCGCCTGGCGGTTGATACCGTCCGGCGCGAGCAGGGTGGCGCATTCGGCGCCATCCGCTGCGGTCAGCGTCTCAGCGCCCGCAGACGCCGTCGCGGTAGCCAGCGCCGGCGCGGCGTTGCCTGGATACTGCGCCGCTGGCACGACAGCGAGTGGCGGTGGAGCGGGATCGTCGGCGCGGCGCAGGGGATGCTGCATCGGCGCTGGCGCGGTGGCCGCGCGGGGCGGGCGAACAGGACGCAGTCGCGTTGCATCGCCGTGCTGCGCCGCTGCGGCGCGCGGCAGGGCGACCCAGCGGCCCAGCGTGGCGGCCAATGACTGCTGGCTGAACGGCTTGCTGAGGTAATCGTCCATGCCCGCCGCCAGGCAGCGCTCGCGGTCGCCCTGCAGCGCATTGGCGGTGATCGCCACGATCGGCAGCTGGCGCGCGCGTCCCTGCAATTGTTCGTGCTTGCGGATTTCAGCGGTGGCTTCGAAGCCATCCTTCCCCGGCATCATGCAGTCCATCAGCACCAGATCGAACTCGCCTGCGCGCGCGGAGTGAAGCGCTTCGTCGCCGTTCGCGGCGCAGACGACGTCGAGGCCCAGGCCTTCGAGCATGGCCGACGCCACCTCCACATTGACGGCATTGTCTTCGGCCAGCAATACCTTCAGACGCCGCCTGGATCGCTGCGCGCCTGTGGGTGAAAGGGAGGCGGTGCGTACGCCTTCGCTGGCACGGCCCGGCGAAACGATGCAGTCGAACAGATCACACTCGCGTGCAGGTTTGATGAGCTGGAAGGCCACGCCGGCCTCGCGCCGCTGCACCGAGTCGGCGGCATCGCGCATGGAGCTAAGCAGCAGCAGGCGTACGTCTGCGATGCGGGCGTCCGATTTGATCTCCGCTGCCAAAGTAAGGCCGCTGGCGCTGGACTGGTCCATGTCCAGCAATGCGGCGTCGTAGCACATGCCGGAAGCGCGCGCCGCATGCAGCAGATTCAGCGTCTCATCCGGCGAACTGGCGCAATCGCAGCGCACCTGCCAGCGCACCATCAGCTGTTCCAGCACTTTGCGACTGGCGGTGGCGGGGCCGGCGACCAATACGCGCAGGCCCGGCGCGGTTTCCTCGTCCACGCGCCGCTTGTCGAACTGCACGGTGAACCAGAATACCGACCCGCGCGTGAGCGCGTTGTCGACGCCGATGGTGCCGCCCATCAGCTCCACCAGCTGCTTGGAAATCGCCAGGCCCAGCCCCGTGCCGCCATGCTTGCGGGTGGTGGAGCCATCGGCCTGCGAGAAGGAATCGAAAATGCGCGTGCGGGCATCGCGCGACACGCCGACGCCGGTGTCGTGCACTTCGAAGCGCAGGCGCGCGGATTGCGCATCTTCCGCGGTGACCTGCACTTTGACCGTGATGTTGCCGCTGTCGGTGAACTTGATGGCATTCCCCAGCAAGTTCACGACCACCTGCCGCAGGCGATTGGGGTCGCCGCAGATGGCCACCGGAATATCGTGCGCAATGGCGAATTCGAGTTCGATGCCTTTGGCGGCTGCCTGCGGCGAGAAGACGCAATCGATATCGTCCAGCAGCTCGCGCAGATTGAAGTTGATGTACTCCACCGTCATCTTGCCCGCTTCAACTTTGGAGAAGTCGAGGATATCGTTGATGATGACCAGCAGGTGTTCGCCCGAGCGCTTGACCATATTCGTGTAGTGGTGCTGACGCTCGTCCAGCTCTGTATCCAGCAGCAGCTCGGTCATCCCCAGCACACCATTCATCGGCGTACGGATTTCGTGGCTCATATTGGCCAGGAAGGCACTCTTGGCCTGGCTGGCCGCTTCGGCGGCGTCCTTGGCTTTCTCAAG
Organism: Pseudoduganella sp. RAF19; assembly: GCF_052114165.1. Taxonomy (NCBI): domain Bacteria; kingdom Pseudomonadati; phylum Pseudomonadota; class Betaproteobacteria; order Burkholderiales; family Oxalobacteraceae; genus Pseudoduganella; species Pseudoduganella sp. RAF19. The sequence goes on from NZ_JBFREF010000008.1 coordinate 64,886, forward strand.
CTGCTCGGTGCGCACTGCGACCTGGCGTTCCAGCTGATCGCGATACTGCGCCAGCTTGCCGTCGCGGCTTTCGATCTGGACCATCATGGCGTTGAAGCTGTCGATCAGGGTACCCAGTTCGTCGTGGCGCTCATGCTGCACCTGGGCATAGGTCTGGCTGGACGAGACTTTGTCGGAGGCCGCAATCAGCTGCGCGATCGGCTGCGCAATGCTGTTGCGGAAGCGGGCCGACAGCACCAGCGCCAGCACAAACGAGATCGCAGTCGCCACGCCCGTCACGATAAGGCTTTTCAGGATGCCCAGCCACATGCGGCCTTGTCCCGCTTCGATCATGACCACACCGATCAGATGCGGCTTGACCCACACGGCACGATAGATGCGCAGGCGCGGCGCCCATAGCGGTCCGAGACGCTCCTCGGCCTTGCCTTGCGCAATCTGCTGCATGCGCGCCGCGGACAGCGGCTCCGCAGACCTGCCTTCGTCGGGAAAAGATGCATAGGCCTTGCCATCGCGGTCGAACAGGACGGCCTGGCCGATATCATCCATCACATCCAGCGCGGCGAGTGCCTGGGTGGCGGTGGCGTGGTCGGCGTAGAGCAGGGGAGAGATGCTGTTGGCGCCGATGATGTCGGCCAGCGATACCAGCTGTTCGCGCTCCTCGCTGGCGTGCGTGAGCACCGAGGCGATGGCAAACGAAAAGAACACCAGCAGCAATGCGCTGCCGGTGGTCAGCACCGAAATGACGGCGAGTTTGCGGCTAAGGCTGGAGCGTTCGAAATTGAGCATTTTCCACCGCCGTGGAACATTCCATCAGGCAAAATATAAATGCTCAAATTTCCGACGCTTTGATCTGCCTCTAACTTTGTTGGGACAAAGGCGCTTAGCAACAGCCGCCGCGTTTGCCCGCGCCACCGTAGCGGGCTTCCTGGCGTTCGCGGAAGAACTCCTCGTAGCTCATCACCGGTTCGCCGGGATGGGTGGTCTCGCGATGCGCCACGTAGGTGTCGTATTCCGGCAGGCCGACCATCAGCCGGACGCTTTGTCCGAGATAGCGGCCAGCCTTGACGATTTCGCCCAGCATCACTGCACCGCAGGCATCAGCTGGATCGGGCTTTCCTGGTGGCTCGGCTTCGAATTCGCGTAAGCCCTCATGGCGGTACGCAGACCGAATACCGTCACGGCCAGCACCACGACCATGAAGAAGCCGGCCAGCGAGGCGTCCAGGTAATCGTTGAAGATCACCTGCTGCATCTGCTCCAGCGACTTGGCTGGCGCCACGATCTTGCCCTCGGCCAGCGCAGCGGCATATTTGTTGGCGTGCGCCAGGAAACCGACCTTCGGATTGGCGTCGAAAATCTTTTGCCAGCCTGCGGTCAGGGTGCAGATCAGCAGCCAGATGGTCGGAACCACGGTCACCCACGCGTACTTGGCGCGCTTCATCTTGAACAGCACGCAGGTACCCAGCACCAGCGCGATACCGGCCAGCATCTGGTTGGCGATGCCGAACAGCGGCCACAGGGTGTTGATGCCGCCCAGCGGATCGACTACGCCCTGGTAGAGGAAGTAACCCCAGGCCGCCACGCACAAGCCGGTCGCGAGCAGACCTGCCACAGTGTTTTCAGGACGCTTCAGCGATGGAGCGAAGGCGCCCAGCAGGTCCTGCAGCATGTAGCGGCCGGCGCGCGTGCCCGCGTCGACGGCGGTCAGAATGAACAGGGCTTCGAACAGAATCGCGAAGTGGTACCAGAAGGCCATCATCACCTTGCCGCCGATGGCGTTGGACAGGATGTGCGCCATGCCCACTGCCAGCGTTGGGGCGCCGCCGGCACGCGAGATGATGGTGTGTTCGCCCACGTCTTTTGCGGTCTGAGTCAGCATCTCAGGTGTGATGTGGAAACCCCACTGCGACACCGCCTGCGCCGCCGATTCGGCCGTGCTGCCGATCAGCGCGGCCGGGCTGTTCATCGCGAAGTACACGCCAGGATCGATGGTGGACGCGGCCACCAGCGCCATGATGGCGACGAAGGATTCCATCAGCATCGCACCGTAGCCGATGAAGCGGGCATGGGTTTCGTTCTCGATCATCTTCGGCGTGGTGCCGGAGGAAATCAGCGCGTGGAAGCCGGACACCGCACCGCAAGCGATGGTGATGAACAGGAAGGGGAACAGATTACCCGCCCATACCGGGCCGGTGCCGTCGATGAACTTGGTCATGGCAGGCATCTGCAGGTAAGGCGCTACAAACACGATGCCCAGCGCCAGTCCGACGATGGTGCCGATCTTCAGGAAGGTGGACAGATAATCGCGCGGCGCCAGCAGCAGCCATACCGGCAGCACGGAGGCGATGAAGCCGTAGCCGATCAGCATCCAGGTCAGCTCAGTGCCGGTAAAGGTGAACAGGGGCGCCAGGGCCGGATTTTCCTGCACATACTGGCCGCCGAAGATGGCCGCCATCAGCAGCACGAAGCCGATCAGCGACACTTCGCCAATACGGCCGACGCGGAAGTAACGGGTGTACACGCCCATGAACAGTGCAATCGGGATGGTGGCCATCACGGTGAAGGAACCCCACGGTGAGCCAGTCAGCGCCTTCACCACGATCAGGGCCAGCACGGCCAGGATGATCACCATGATCATGAAAGTACCCAGCAGGGCGATATTGCCGGGGATCGGACCCAGTTCGGATTTGATCAGGTCACCGAGCGAGCGGCCGTCGCGGCGCATGGAGATGAACAACACCATGAAGTCCTGCACCGCGCCTGCGAATACCACGCCGGCCAGAATCCACAGCATGCCGGGCAGGTAGCCCATTTGCGCCGCCAGCACGGGGCCGACCAGCGGACCGGCGCCGGCAATCGCCGCGAAGTGGTGGCCGAACAAAACGTTCTTGTTGGTGGGGACGTGGTCCAGCCCGTCGTTGAATTTGTAGGCCGGGGTCATGCGCTTGGCGTCCAGGCCCATCACTTTTTCGGCGATGAACTTGGAGTAGAAGCGGTAGGCGATCAGGTAGCAGCACACGGCTGCAATCACGATCCAGATGGCGCTGATGGATTCGCCGCGCTTCAATGCGACGACGCCCAGCGCGGAAGCACCAGCCAGCGATAGCGCCGCCCAGCCGAGTTTCTTCAAAACGGGGTTCATTGAGTCCTCCAGGGAATTGGGATGCTGCTCTTCGCGCAGCTTATGGAGAGTATTCAGGAAGTGCATATCTGCTCACAAGCGCAGCACTACGCAGAATCGGTCCGTACTACTACGTAGGACCCGCAAGCCGCGGTGGACGTACAATCGCGGGATGAAGCTGCGGCATAAGTTCATTTTTCTGGCCATCGCGCCCCTGATCATCGCCCTGTGCGCCATCGCGATCGCGGTGCGGCATCAGGCGAACACGCTCGCCATGCAGCAGCGCGACACCATCCAGCAGGCCTACCTGGCCAGCAAGGAAGCGGAGCTGAAGCACTACGTGGCGCTGGCTTCCCACTCGATTTCCTATCTGGTGCAGTCCGGCCGCAATGACGACGCCACTCTGAACGAGGCCAAGCGTGTGCTGTCCACCCTCAGCTTCGGCGACGATGGTTATTTCTTCGTCTACGATATGCAGGGTAATTCGCTGATGCACCCGCGCCAGCCGGAGCTTGTGGGCCAGAACCTGTTCAATATGCGGGACGACCGGGGCAGCCCTACCATCCAGAATTTGCTCGCCACGGCCAGCAAGGGCGGAGGTCTGGTGCGCTATCACTGGGTCAAGCCGTCCACCCACAAGTCCGCGCCCAAGCTGGGGTACGTGGTCGCGATTCCGGAATGGGGCTGGATGATGGGCACCGGGATCTATCTCGATGACGTGGACGCGGCGCTGGCCAAGGTCGACGCGCAGCAGCGCGCCAATATCCAGAGCACCATGCTGTGGATCGCGGGCATCGCGATTCTGGGCGCGCTGGTGGTGGGCGTGACCGGCATGGTGGTGAACATCCGCGAATCGCGTGTGGCGGACGCCAAGCTGAAGGCGCTGGCCCAGCGCGTGGTCGAATCGCAGGAAGAGGAGAGGGCGCGCCTGTCGCGCGATCTGCATGACGGCATCAGCCAGTGGCTGGTGTCGATCAAACTGCAGATCGAGGCGGGCATCATCCGCCTGGCCAATCCATCGCAGCAGGACAAGGCGCAGGCGGTGTTCGAGCACACGGCGGAACAGTTGAACAATGTGCTGGGCGAGGTGCGCCGCATCTCGCACAATCTGCGTCCAGCCATTCTGGACGATCTGGGCTTGGCCGCAGCGCTGGATCACCTGGCAGGCGAATTCCAGCAGCACAGTGGCCACCCCGTCGCCTTCCACGCCGAAGGCTGGACCGACCGCCTGCCGGACGTCGCGAACACGGTGCTGTTCCGCATCGCGCAGGAGGCGCTGACCAATATCGAGCGCCACGCCGCAGCCAGCCATATCGTGATCGACCTGCGCGGCGACCGGCATCAGGTGGTGCTGCGCATCAGCGACGATGGCCACGGCTTCGACGCCGAGGGCATCGCCGTGCATCCCAAGCGCGGCATCGGTTTGCGCAATATGATGGAACGTATGGAGGCGATCGGCGGCGACTTTGCGATCACCTCATCACCCGCGGGCACGGTCGTCGAGGCCCGCGTTGAATACCGGAGTTGAATGCCATGGCAATCAGGATTTTGCTGGTCGATGACCACCCACTCGTCCGCGACGGACTGCGCGCGCGGCTGGAAGCCATGGAGCAGTTCCAGGTGGTGGGTGAGGCGGGCAGCGCGGCTGAAGCGCTGGCGGAAGCGGGCCTCAGTGCGCCGGACTTGGTCCTGATGGACATCAATATGCGCGGCTCCAACGGCATCGAAGCCACTGCCCAGTTCAAGGCGCAGTATCCGCAGATCCGGGTGCTGATCCTGTCCATGCACGACAAGCTGGAATACGTGACCCAGGCCATCCAGGCCGGCGCGCGTGGCTATGTGCTGAAGGATGCGCCGGGCAAGGACATTGTGGTGGCCATCGAAACCGTGATGTCGGGCGGGATTTACTATAGCGCGGCACTGGCGGCCCAGCTGGCCAAACCGCAAAACCAGGACAATCAGCTCACCCAGCGCGAGCACGAAATCCTGCGTCACATCGCCAACGGCGAATCCAATAAGCATATCGCGCGCGAACTGGACCTCAGCGTGCGCACCGTGGAAACCCACCGTCTCAATATCAAACGCAAGCTCGGCATTGAAGGACAGGCCGAGCTGATCAAGTTCGCCGTCCAGCACGCGCAATTCCAAAGTGGCAATAATTAGCCCTAATTGACCGGAAGTGTATTGTTATAGAAACAGCCAACCCGGTTTGGAGAGCACTCTCTACCAACCGGAACCTGTATTTTCGGCAATTTCTGTTATATTCCACAAGTCCTGAAAATCAGGAAAGATTTATTGGATTTATGTAAAAGCTTCCGGTGTTGCGTTTCGCGCCAATGGTTGCCTACCGTTAATAGTTGAACTACCATTGCTGCACAACCACGCCGAGATACCGATGTTTGCGTCTGACTCTAGCCCGTTTCCGCTGGTTGGCTTGAAGCCGGTCTCCAACACCCAGAATCAGTGGGTGGCGTTGGCCTTCCAGCCGCTTCAGGGCGCCGCGCCATCCGCGCTGCTCGCCCTGATGGCTGATTCCGATGCGGAAGTTCTCGCTTCCCTCGACTGCATTATTCCCCTCGCCGATCCGCTGCAACTGGAGCCGTCCCACTTCGAGGGCCTGGCCACCAGCCGCATTGTGCTGTCCATTCCGGCCGCGGTCTGCGCCGATGAGGCAGTGCTGAAGCGCTGCACCACGCTGTCCGACGCGGGCTGCCGCCTGCTGGTGGAAGGCGAGGCCAACATCCAGGCTGCGCGTGCGGGCGTGCGCGGGCTGAATTTCGACTGTGGCGAGACGATGCCGTCCGCGCTGGCGATGCTGACCTTCCCCGGCCCGCATATGGCGCGCAATGTGGTCAGCGCCGAGCGCCTGGAAGAATGCCGCAGGGCCGGCTTCTCCTGGTTCTGCGATACGCCTGCCGTCATGCCGGCTGCCGGCGATGCGAAAGACGACGGCACTTCGCGCAAGCGCCTGCTTACTCTGCTAGGCCTGCTGGCGCGCGATGCCGATTCGCGCGAGCTGGAAGCGCTGCTGAAGCAGGACCCGGCATTGTCCTATCACTTGCTGAAACTGGTGAATTCGGCTGCATTTGCGCCGGCATCCACCATTCATAACTTCGGCCAGGCCATCAATGTGCTGGGCCGCCGCCAGCTGCAACGCTGGCTGCAACTCCTACTGTACGCACGCCGCCAGGTGGACGGTCCGCCGAACGCCTTGCTGCCGCTGGCCGCCTTGCGCGCCGCGCAGATGGAGGCGCTGAGCAAACTGGCCGGCGGCGACCGCGATGCGCAGGATATGGCTTTCCTGGTCGGCGTGTTCTCGCTGCTGGATGTGCTGCTGAATATGCCAATGACCGAGATCGTGGCTGCCCTCAGCCTGGATCTGGACGTGGTGCGCGCGCTGGTCGAGCGTTCCGGTCCGCTGGGCGAAATGCTGCGCCTCGTCGAGCAGCACGCGCCCGACGCCAGCGCGCTGCGCGACGTCGGCATCGATAACGAAACCTACTGGCGCAGTCTGCTGCAGGCTTACCAGTGGGCGCTGCAAGTCAGCAAGAACGTCTAAGACCATGGCGTCCCATCCCGTCTCCGACTTCCTGGACAGCAGCGCGGCCCTGTGCGACGCGGTGCTGCGTCTGCGCGGCCCTGCGCTCGCCGCGGAGCTGGGACGCATTGCACGCGACGTGACGCAAAGCCCGCACGGGCGCTGGGTCCCGGCCGGCACCAATCCATCCGATGCGCTGCCTGGCCAGGCGCTGCATCAGAACGTGATGTTCGACGACCAGTTCTTCGGCCGCTTCGAAGTGTCCGGCGGTACTTACGACGACAAGGTGCGCCAGCACCTGGCCAGCCTGGCCGCGCTGGCGGGCAGCGTGCTGCAGGTGCATTCCATCGCCCAGCGCACCACCCACGCTTATGTGCAGGTGGAAGCCAAGCTGCAGCACCAGTCGCAGATTCTGGATCAGATCCACGAGTCCGTGCTGACCATGGACATGAATGGCTTCATCACCAGCTGGAACAAGGGCGCCGAGCGCCTGTTCGGCTATACCTCGGTGGAAGCCGTGGGCCGCAACATCCTGTTCCTGTACGAAGATGAAGGCGACGTCGGCTTCCACGACAATTTCCTGGAGCAGGGCGGCCGCTTGATGGAAGTGCGCCGCAAGAAGAAGTCCGGTGAAGTATTCTGGGCCAGCCTGTCGCTGTCCACGCTGTGCGATGTACACGACCGCTCGATCGGTCTGATCGCCTACATCACCGATATCACGGAGCGCAAACAGGCCGAGGAACGCATCCATCACCTGGCCTATTACGACGCGCTGACCAATCTGCCCAATCGCTCCCTGCTGACCAAGCTGGTGGACCAGGCGCTGACCGTGGCCCAGCGCAGCAAGCAAACCGGCTGCGTGATGTTCATCGATCTGAATCGCTTCAAGATGATCAACGACACGCTGGGACGCGAGATCGGCGACGAGCTGCTGTGCGAAGTGGCGCAGCGCTTCCGTCTGGCGCTGCGCGACCAGGATATCGTGGCGCGTTTGGGTGGCGACGAATTTGCCGTCGGCCTGTTCGACATCAGCCAGCACTACGAAGCCAGCATGGTGGCGCAAAAGCTGCTGCAGACTTTGAGCTCGCCCTTCATCATCGATGGCCACGATCTGCGCGTTGGCGCATCGATCGGTATCAGCGTCTTCCCGCAGGACGGGCAGGATGCGGAAACCTTGCTGCGCCTGGCCGACATCGCCATGTTCCGCGCCAAGCAGGGCGGCGATCCGGATGGCGAAAACGTCGCGTTCTACAGCCACGATATGAACCAGGGTATGCAGGAACGCATGCGCATCGAATCCGGCCTGCGCCAGGCGCTGGGCAACGGACAACTGATGCTGCACTACCAGCCCAAGTATTCCATCGCTTCCGGCCAGATCATCGGCGCCGAAGCGCTGGTGCGCTGGAAGCATCCTGAGCGCGGCCTGGTGCCGCCCGCCGAATTCATTCCGCTGGCCGAAGCGACTGGCCTCGTGGTGCAGGTCGGCGAATGGGTGCTGGAAGCCGCGTGCGCGCAGGCGCAGCGCTGGAAGCAAATGGGACTGCCGCCGGTACGCCTGGCGGTGAACGTGTCCGCGCGCGAGTTCACCTCCGCGCTGCCGGGCCGCGTGAGCGAAACGCTGAAGCGCTACGGTCTTGAGCCGTCGTGGCTGGAGCTGGAAATCACCGAGAGCACGCTGATGCACAATATCGATCGCGTGATCGGCATCATGGACCGCCTGACCGCGCAAGGCATCACGCTGTCGCTGGACGATTTCGGCACGGGCTATTCGAGCCTGTCCTACCTGAAGCGCTTCCCAATCGATACGCTGAAAATCGATCGTTCCTTCACCACAGGTATCCCGGGCGACACCAACGACTGCGCCATCGCCAGCACCATCATCAGTATCGCGCAGCAGCTGCGCCACAAGGTGATTGCCGAAGGCGTGGAAACCGTCGAGCAGCTGGCCTTCCTCAAGGATTCCGGCTGCGACGAGGTGCAGGGCTACCTGTTCTCGCGTCCCCTGCCTGCTGACGAATTCGAGCAGGCCCTGCTCAAAGCCATGCTGCCGCACTACACCGCGAGCCAGGCATGAAACGCATCGCGATCCTGTTGGCAGCCGCGCTCTGCGCCGGCGCTGCCTGGGCTGGCGATGCGATCAAATTCGGCGTGCCGGACGCGATCGCGCCATTTGTTCTGCCCAGCCGCGACAGCGGCCTGCTGGTCGACATCTTCCGGGAGGCCCTTGCCACGCAGGGCGCGGGCGCGGAATTCGTCTACCTGCCATCGAACCGCACCGACGAAGCCTTGCGCACCGGCTGGGTGGACGTTGTGAGTGCCCTCAAGACTGCGCCGCCGGCGACTGGAGTGCCGGGCCACTGGCCTGTCACACACTTCCACAATGTGGCGATCACGCTGAAGGTGCGCATTCCCCGCCTGGCCATGGACGATTTGTCGCGCTACCGCGTGAGCGCCTTCCGTGGCGCGTCGAAAGTGCTGGGCGCCGCCTACCAGGAAGCCACTGCCGACAATCCCTCCTACCGTGAATTGCCAAGCATGCCGTCCGCGCTGCTGATGCTGGGGCAAGTGGACGTGGTGATCTCGCAGCCGGACATCTTCCGCTACTACCTCACGCGCCAGGCCAAATTCAGCCGCGTGGACGACAACGAGCTGGCCTTCCACGACATTCTGGGGAAGGGCGTCGATTACTGGTTCCAGTTCCGCACCGCCGAGCAGCGCGACGTCTTCGAGCGCGGCATCGCTGCACTGTACAAATCCGGCGCCGTAGACAAGATTTTCGACCGCTACCGCCGTGAATACGGCACCACCCGCGAGTTCTTCCGTCCTCTCGACTGCCAATTTCTAGCGGCCAAACCGCGCGGCTGCGCAGGGGACACTGGCAAGCCAAGTTGAATTGGGTATAATGCTGCCTCCAAGGAAGCGTGGCCGAGTGGTTGAAGGCAGCAGTCTTGAAAACTGCCGACGGTTAATCCCGTTCGTGAGTTCGAATCTCACCGCTTCCGCCAGAACAGCGCCTGCGCGCCGCTTACACCATTTGTCGGGCCGGCATATTGAGAAATCTCAATAAATCCCTCCGACTGTCCGAATGTCGGATCTGACCCCGAATTTAATTCAGGGTCATGTAAATGCCACCGATGGTCCAGGCCATCATTAGAGAAATCAGCCACAGCCGGCCCCAGTATTGATAGTGAATATCGCTGGGATCGCCGCGCCGGTATCGCACCTTCACCATGTCGCCGACGTAGTGCATGAACTGATCGGAAATTTCGCTGGAGTCGTATTCTTCGGGTCCTACCGCGTAGCGAAGGGTCAGGTAAATTGTCCGGTTGGCGTAGCCGTCCAGGTCGGGACGTTCGACGATGCGTACCTTGATGACTTTTGCGTGAACGGTGTCGCTGACAAAATAGAAGAAGCTGGCCTTCAGCAGCAGATAGATAATCAACGCCAACCAGGCTAGTAGAGCGGCGAGAGCGCAGTAGAGTAACTTTTTGTGGTTGCTCATGTGTACTGATTGTACCTGCTTAGTGCCCTCCTTGATGCAAGTTGTTGCACTGTGACAATCGGAGAGACTGTTCGCTTATCGGCGCGATCATAATGGGTCACCTTTCAGTTTTATTTGAGCCCGCGATTCGCGGGCTTTTTCTTTTTTGATAGTATGCGGTCGCATGAGAGCTCATCTGACCTTGTGCGTCACCCTTGCGATATGCCAGCCTGCCTTGGCGGGCGAGCAGTTCCGTGTTCAATCCGCGCCGGGCATTACGCTGGCGGTGTCCGAAGTTGGGCAGCATCATGGACGGCGGCCGATCTTGCTGGTGCATGGCGCGCGCGTGGGCGCGATCGGGTCGTTTGATTTGCCGGTGACGGGTGGCTCGCTGGCGGCGGATCTGGCTGCGCGGGGCTTCGATGTTTATCTGCTGGATGTGCGTGGATATGGCGCGTCCAGCAGGCCGGCTGCGATGGATGCGCCGCCGGAGGGCAAGGCTGCGCTGGTGCGGTCCAATGAGGCGGTTGAGGATGTCGATGCGGCGGTGGACTTTGTTCGTCAGCGCAGCGGCGGTGCGAAGGTGGCCTTGTTTGGATGGGCGACGGGCGGGCAATGGGCGGGGCATTATGCGAGCCTGCATTCCGCAAAGCTCAGCGCGCTCATCGTGCTGAATAGCCTGTATCGCGGCAGCAGTCCACACGCGATGATCGGACCTGGCTCAAGCCTTGACGATAAGGCGCATCCTGGGCGCTTTGATACAGCGGCCTGCGGCGCTTATCGCTTTAATGACGGCGCGTCGGTACTGCGTCCATGGGATGCAACGCTCGGCGATGCGAAGAATACCGCGCGCGACCCGAAAGTCGCGGCAGCTTATGTGGAGGCGGCGTTGTCGAGTGATCCGGGCAGCAGCTCGCGCGAGCCACGCAGCTTCCGGTCGCCATGCGGCGCGATGGAAGACAGCTTTTATTTGGCGAGCGGCAGGCAGCTTTGGGACGCGTCGCTGATTACTGCGCCTGTCCTGGCAATCGCCGGCGAGAAGGATTTCTGGTCACGTCCGGAAGACATGCGCAATCTCGAAGCGGACCTTGTGCATGCTGCCTCCGTGCGCATGGTGCGCATTCCCGGCGCAACGCACTTCCTCCACCTGGAGCGCCCGGAGCGAGGCCGCGCGCAATTGATTGAAGAGGTGGACGCGTTTGTGTCCAAGGCAAAATAGATGGCCGAAATTACGAATCAGCTTCCTTCGACTTCTTTACTGGGTTTGCTGCGCGGCGCATTACGGGCGCGCAGTGGGCAGGCCGATGAGGCGGCAATGAGCGCCAGTTATCGCGTCGCGAGCGTTGATGCGGCACAGATGCGGGCGTGTCGGGAGTTGCTGGGATTGTCTGACGAACGTACGCCGGTCGCTTTCCATTATTTGATTGCGCAGCGTGCTCATCTGGCGGCGATGGTGGGGCGGACGTTTCCGTTCAAGCTGGCGGGGATGATCCATGTCGAGAACAGGATCGTCGAGCTCGCGCCGTTGGACATGGACTTAGAGATTGTCGTTCACAATACCTTGCGCATTGAACCGCCGACGCCGGCTGGTGCGCGGTTTTGTGTGTTCGATACGCTGGCCGAGCAGCGCGGGGTGCCGGTGTTTCGTTGCGAGAGCCGCTATCTGGCGGTACGTGGAGAGAAGCGCGGCAGCGCCAAGGCCGCGACGGTGGCGCAGGCCCATGCGGAAGTCGGGCGCTGGGAGCTCAGCGCAGATGCCGGCCGCAGGTATGCGCGTGTGTCGGGCGACTGGAACCCGATTCATTTGTGGGCATGGTCGGCGCGCTTGTTCGGACTGGAGCGGCCGATCATTCATGGCATGCAGACCATCGGCAAGGCTTGCGCGCTGCTGGAGGCTGCGGCGGGCCAGCGCGTGAGGTCGATCTCGGCCCGATTTCTGGCGCCAATTGCGCTGGGTAGCGAGGTCAGGCTGGAGGCGGATTGGCGCGAGGCCCGGTTCTACATCCACGCAGGCGATAGGCTGGCCGTCGAGGGCACGTTCGAAATTGACACTCAAGCAAGGATTGATGTGCTGTAGAATTGGCCGATGCAATTCCAGGAGAACAGGGAATGAAGCCAATTCTGTTTGCGCTGCCGGGCAATGAGCGGCTGGCGCAGCGCCTTGCGCAGGAGCTCGATTGGGAGCTGGGCAGTGCAACCATCCGCCGCTTTCCGGACGGGGAATCGTATGTGCGCCTGCTGTCCGAAGTCCAGGGCCGTGAAGTGATCTTCGCCGGCAGCCTGGACCGTCCCGACGAGAAGTTCATGACTCTCTACATCGCGGCCAGCCTGGCGCGCGAACAGGGCGCCAGGCGCATCGGCCTGGTGGCGCCGTATCTAGCGTACATGCGCCAGGATTCGGCCTTCAACAAAGGCGAGGGACAGACTTCCGTCCAGTTCGGCAAGCTGCTGTCCTCCTTTATCGACTGGATCGTTACCGTCGATCCCCACTTGCACCGCCACCACGATCTGGCCGAGTGCTACAGCATTCCAACCAGGATCGTGCGTGCTGCGCCCGCGATTGCCGACTGGCTGAAGCAAAATATCCAGCGTCCGCTGATCATCGGTCCGGATGCGGAAAGCGAACAGTGGGCGGGCGAGGTGGCCAGACTTGCGGGCGCCCCCTGCATAGTGCTGGAAAAGATCCGGCGCGGCGACCGCGACGTGTCGGTCTCGGTGCCGGACACGGACAAGTGGCGCGACCACACGCCCGTGCTTGTTGACGATATCGCATCGACCGCCCGCACCATGATGAGCGCCGCAAGCCATATCCTGAACGCCGGCCTGGCAAAACCGGTGTGCATCGCGGTGCATGCAGTCTTTGCGGACAATGCGCATGCCGAGTTGCGCGATATGGGCGTGGGCGAAATCGTCAGCTGCAACACGATTACCCATGCGAGCAACCGGATCGACCTGCTGCCCGCCCTTGCCCCTGTCGTAGCGGCGATGATAAATTAAGGCGATGCTGAACTGGATTAGATATCACTACCGCCGTTTGCGTCTTCCCTCAGCGTTCCGCTCCTGGGAAAGCGCACGCCGTGCCGAGTACGAGGCTTATGGCGAACAGAAGTTTTCCACCACGCGGCTGGAAGCGAAGCTGTTGGCCGCCACCAAGGCGCTGGAAGAGAAGGCCCATCGCCGCTTTGGCATCTTGATGAGCAAGGCGCAGCTGGAGGAAATGTCCCTGGAAAAGCAGGCTGCGGCGTTCCGCGCCCAGCTGGATAGCTTTGATCGGCCGTTCAAGGAAGAGTTCCTGACGCTGGAAGCTGAGATGAGCCTGTTGTCCGAGCGCCGCCGCCAAGCTTACGCTGCCAAGAACGCCGCGGAGATCGAGCAGGTCAATGGTGAAATCGCGCAGCTGCAGCGCCGCATCAACGCCGTCCGCTCGGATATGGCCGTGCTGGCCGATCTGCGCAAGCAGGGCATCACGCCCGAAAAACTGCGCCGCAACCTGAAGCGCTGCGAAATGCGCACCCTGGAGCTGGAAGATGAACAGGCGCGGCTGAAACGGGAACGCGCCGAGTTCACGCATTTTTCACCCGACGCGGACGAGATCAAGGCGATCGAGCAGGAAATCGCCCTGATGCAGCGCAAGCATCGCGACTACCTGAGCGCGTTCGACGCACCCGCCGAACGCCGCCGCCGCGAGCGCGAGCATGAGGAAGCCTGGCTGAACGGCACGCTCTAAGCTGCGCTGATTGCACATCTTTTAATCTGCATCAAGTGTAACGAGCGGCCCCATGCGTCCTCGCTGCCTATACTTGGAATGTCGCAGACTTCCGGGGGGAGGGCAAATCATGCGCAACGATCCTTTGATCGCCAGCATTGGCGGACTGCTGCAGAAATTCAAACGCTTCGAGACACGCATGCGGCAGCTTGGTCTGCCGCTTTTTCTTGCGCAGTTGCCGACCTGGGTCTTATGCCTCAACTACTGCATGATGATGGAGGGGAAGACGGCCCGCATTACACGCATCTCGCGCCGCATTCAACGCTGGCTGGGCTCGGTGCGCGAGTTGTCCAATCATGAGAAGGCACGCACGGAGCTGATCGACATCGACCGCGGCATGCGGGACGATATCGAAGCGACCAAGCGCACCTTGCTGCAATTGCGCGAGCTGTGCGTGAACATCGGTACGCTGTTTGGCAACATCGGCTTTACCTCGAAGATCCTGGACCGCACTCAGCGGGCTTTCTTGAAGGTGGTTGATCTGTCCTGCGAAACGGCGACCACGCTGCAGGGCGCGCTGGAGGCGCATGACGATCGCGCCTTGTCGATTCTGCGCCAGCAGCAGGCGGTGCAGCTGGCGGCAGAAGCCAGCGCGGCCGCTCATGCGGCGCGCGCTGTGGAAGCGCTTTAGAAGCCTTCCAGTACGATCTTGCCGCGCGCGGTATTGCTTTCGATGAGGGCATGCGCGCGTTTCAGGTTTTCGGCATTGATCTTGCCGAAGCGTTCACCTACCGTGGTCTTCAGCACGCCGCTGTCCACCAGCTGGGACACGTCATTCAGCAGCGCGTACTGCTTTTGCATATCGTCGGTCTGGAACATGGAGCGGGTGAACATCAGTTCCCAGTGCAGGGAAATGCTCTTGCGCTTCAGCAGACGCACGTCGATGTGTTCGATATCGTCGATCAGGGCCAGCTTGCCTTGCGGCGCGATCAGCTCGACCAGCGCGGTGAAGTGCTTGTCGGTCTGATTCAAGCTGGCCACATAATCGACAGGCGGCAATCCCGCGCGCTTCAGTTCCTCATTCAGCGGCTTGGTATGGTCGAGTACGTGATGCGCACCCAAAGTCTTCACCCACTCCACGGTTTCGGGACGCGATGCGGTAGCGATCACGGTCAGGCCCGTCAACTGGCGTGCCAGCTGGACCAGGATGGAGCCCACGCCACCCGCTGCGCCGGTGACCAGGATCGATTTGCCGCTCACGCCTTTGTCGCGCGAGACTTCCAGGCGGTCGAACAGCATTTCCCAGGCCGTGATGGCGGTCAGGGGCAGGGCGGCAGCATCAACGAAGGACAGATTGCGCGGCTTGTGGCCCACGATGCGCTCATCCACCAGATGCAGTTCGCTATTGGTGCCGGGGCGGGTGAGGTCGCCTGCATACCAGACCTCATCACCCGGTTTGAACAGGGTGACGTCCGGACCGACGGCCTTCACGATGCCCGTAGCGTCCCAGCCCAGCACTTTCAGATCGCCTTCGGCCGGAGCCACATTGCGGCGAATCTTGGTGTCGACTGGATTAACCGAGATGGCTTTGACTTCGACCAGCAAGTCGCGGCCGCTGGCAACCGGCGCCGGCAGTTCGACGTCGACCAGGGCCTTGGCGTCGGTGATGGGCAGGGAGGCGTGATAGGCAACTGCTTTCATTTTGTTTTCCTCGTAAAAAGTTATCGATGGCGCTATCTTCATTTATCGCGGAGCGAAGAAAAAGACTAGAATCACCGAAACACTTTCAATGAAACGAAGAAAATGCTGCGTTTTGACGACCTCTCCGTGTTCGTGAGCACGGCCGATCATGGCAGCCTGTCGGCCGCCGCCCGGATACTGGATATTTCACCGGCGATGGCCAGCGCAGCCCTGAAGCGGCTGGAAGGTGAGCTGAAGCTGCGCCTGTTCGCCCGCACCACGCGCTCGCTGCGCCTGACCGATGAGGGGGAACATTATCTGCGCCACGCGCGGGAAGCGCTGCGCTTGCTGAAGGAGGGCCACGAAACCCTGATCGGCAAGGATGCCTTCTCCGGCACGCTGAAAATATCTTTCCCGTCTGATGTGGGCCGCAATGTGATCCTACCCTGGCTGGATAAGTTCCAGGCCCAGTATCCCGGCGTCAGCTACCAGATCAATGTGAGCGACCGCCGGGCCGATATGACCCGCCTGCCGGTAGATCTGGCGATCCGCTACGGCAAACTGGAAGACTCAAGTCTGGTAGCCATGCCCATTACGGCGGACAACCGGCGGGTGCTGGTTGCCTCGCCGGAATACGTTCGTCAGCACGGCAGGCTGAATACTTTAGACGATTTGCGGCGGCATAACTGCCTCCGTTTTGCGCTGGAAGACATGATTTACGACCGCTGGGCCTTCGCGCCACAGAACGGCGAAGCGTCTGTGGTGCAGGTGAGCGGCAATCGATGGACCAACGATTCCGACCTGGTACGGCGCTGGGCCGTGGCCGGTTTGGGCATCGCCTACAAATCACGCCTGGACATGACCGCCGACCTGAAGGCCGGGCGCTTGCAGGTGCTGCTGCCAGAAATAGCGGGTGAAGAGGTGCCGCTACAGCTGGTTTGTCAGCACCGCTCGCAGGTCACGCCCATCGTGATTCAGTTGCGCGACTTCTTGCGCGCGCAGGTGGAGCAGATGTGAGTAAACTGGATCGGCGCCGGATCAGCGGGCTTTCGACAGAATCAGCAGCCAGCGGCCGAACAGCAGAACTTCAACATGGCCCGGCTGCACGCCGGTGTCGCATTCGATAATCGGGTTCACCGCATAGAAGCGCTTGCGGAAGTCACGGCACACCAGCATCTCGCGCTTGCCAAAGCGAACCAGGAAAGACATCGGGGCATATTCGAGACCGAAACGAGAGTCGAAAGTGCTTTGCAGAGTAGTCATGACAAGTCCTTTGCGAGAGTTGTTTTTGCGTTAGTGTTGAACCAGTGAGACTAGAATAACACAACTACTGTACAAAAACACAGGACTGTATGAAAAATCAGGTTTTTTTATTAATCGTTGCGTTTTGTGTACATCGATGAGCCAGGTCGCCTATAAGAAGCTGAAGCGCTTCGTGGCTGCCCGGCTGGCCCCCGGCGAGGAGCTGGGCCTGCACCTGACCGTTGGCCTGGTACTGTTGTTTGTGGCGGTCTACGCCTTTCATGAGCTGGCGGAGGATATGCGGCGCGATGCCGGTATCGCCGCCTGGGACTTGCGCCTGGCGCAGTGGCTGCATCTGCATGCCTTCGAACCACTGACGAGTTTCATGCTCGTGGTGACGCAAATGCATAGCGTCGCAGGCATACTGGTGCTGACATCGCTGCTGGCGCTGTATTTATGGCGGCGCGGCGAGCGCTATTGGCTGCTGACTTTGCTTATCGTCGTGCCGCCGGGGATGTTGCTCAATGTCGCACTGAAGTACAGCTATCAGCGCGCGCGTCCCTATTTCGACGAGCCGTTGCTGACCCTGGCAACCTACAGCTTCCCCAGCGGGCACACCGCCGCGGCGACGTTGTTTTATGGGGTACTGGCCAGCTATCTGGTCATGAAAGGCAGGCGCTGGTGGGCCGTGCCGGGCGCCGTGGCGATGGTCCTGCTGGTCGCATGCAGCCGTATGTATTTAGGCGTGCATTATCTGAGCGATGTGTTGGCGGCGATGATGGAAGGCGTTGCCTGGCTCGCCATCTGTCTGACCGGCGTGTCCACCTGGCGCCGCCGCCGCGAAAACGGAAAACAGCTGTGAGCGGCATCACCGTCATCGTCAACGCGGGCGCCGGCCTGGGGCATGACGAGGCGCTGGTGCGCACCCTGCATGACAAGTTTGCCGTCCATGGCCTGCAGCCTGACGTGGTGCTGGCCCACAGCGGCGACGAAATGAAGTCCGCCGCGCATTCGGCGCTGGCGCGCGGCGTCAAAGCCGTGGTCGCAGGCGGTGGCGACGGCACCATCAATGCGGTGGCGTCCGTGGTGCTGGATAGCCCGGCACTGTTTGGCGTGCTGCCGATGGGTACGCTGAATCACTTTGCCAGAGATCTGGGGATTCCGCTGCTGCTCGACAGCGCAATTGACGTGATCGCGCGCGGTGCCGTCCGGCGGGTCGACGTGGGCGAGGTGAATGGACACATCTTCCTCAACAATTCCAGCCTCGGCCTGTACCCGGATATTGTGCGCGACCGCGAAAAGCAGCAGCGCCGCCTTGGCCGCGGCAAGTGGCTGGCGTTCTGTTGGGCGACACTTGCCGCGCTCAAGCGCTATCCTTTCCTGAGCGTGCGCTTGCAGCTTGGCGAGAACCGGCGCGCTTGCCGCACACCTTTTGTTTTCGTCGGTAATAATGAATACACCATGCAGGGCTTCAACATCGGCGAGCGGGCGTGCATCGATGGCGGATCGCTGAGTCTGTATGTGGCGCAGCGTCCTACGCGGCTGGGTCTGGTGCGGCTGGCTTTCCACGCGTTGCTCGGCAGTCTGGCCCAGGCGCGCGATTTCAGCGCGGAGCTGGCGAAAGAGCTGCAGGTGGAAACCCATCACAAGCGCTTGCGTGTCGCGACGGATGGCGAAGTGACGGTGATGACCACGCCGCTGCACTACCGCATCCGTCCGGCAGCCTTGCCGGTGCTGGTGCCTTGAGGAGACGCTATGCGTACGCTGGTGCATTTGTCCGATCTGCATTTTGGCCGCGTGGACGCGCAATTGCTGGCGCCTTTGCGCGAGACGGTGCGTGCGGTGCAGCCGCATGTGGTGGTGATCTCCGGCGATCTCACGCAGCGGGCGCGCAGCGCCCAGTTCATCGAAGCGCGCGATTTTCTGGCGAGCCTGCCCGACCCGCAAATCGTGGTGCCGGGCAATCACGATATACCGCTGTATAACGTGGTGGCGCGCTTTCTCACGCCGCTGGACAAGTACCAGCGCCACATCACCTCGGACATGTCGCCCGAGTATGTGGACGATGAGATTGCGGTGCTGGGCCTGAACACCGCGCGCTCGCTGACCTTCAAGGACGGCCGCGTGAACCGCGAGCAGATCATCCGCCTGCACGAGCGCTTCGACGGCTTGCCGCGCAGCCTCGCGCGGGTGGTGGTGACGCACCACCCCTTCGATCTGCCCGAGCACTACGATGAAGATGAGCTGGTCGATCGCGCCGAGATGGCCATGTCTGCTTTCGCCCGCTGCGGCGTGGACCTGCTGCTGGCCGGCCACCTGCACACCAGTCACTCCCACTCCAGCGCAGAACGCTACAAGATCAGCGGCTATGCGGCGCTGATCGTGCAGGCGGGCACAGCGACCTCCACGCGCGGACGCGGCGAGTCGAATTCATTCAACGTGATCCGCGTCGAGCATGACCGCATCGAAGTCGAACGGCGCAGCTGGAATGGCGAGTCCTTTGAAGCGGCGGGCACGGACGCTTTTATCCGCAGTGGCGATGTCTGGCAGCAGGCTCAGAGCCAGTAGTCCCAGAAGCGGGCGAGCCATTCTTTAACGCGGGCGGCGAAGGGACGGTGCTCCCAGGCTTCGCGCGTAACTTCGGTGGAGTTGCGCAGATCTTCCTTGAAGGCGTTTTCCATCTCGGTGCCGAACACGTCACCCATCACGATCACGTTGACTTCGCTGTTGTGCAGGAAGCTGCGGGTATCGATGTTGGTGGAGCCGACGGTGGACCAGACGCCGTCGATCACCACGGTTTTTGCGTGCAGCACGGACAGTTTCAGTTCGTGAATGCGCACCCCGGCCTTCAGCAGGCGCGAGTAGAAGGCGCGGCCGGCGTGGAAGACCAGTTCGCTGTCGGACTTGCTGGGCAGGACCAGCTGCACATCCACGCCGCGTTTCGCCGCCTCGATCAGGGCTTGAAGCGTTTGATCGTCCGGCACGAAATAAGCGCAGGTGATGTGGATGGATTTCTTCGATTCCTGGATCGCCAGCAGGAGTGCTTTGTAGATTTCGAACTTGCCGCCGGGCTCGCTGCCCAGGACGCGCACCACCTTATCGCCTTCCACGGTGGGCGTGGGGAAGTAGTTGGCATCGCGCAGATCATCGACATCCTGGCTGATCCAATTGTGGATGAAGAGCCATTGCATGGACTGCACAGCGGGGCCTTCGATGCGCACATGGGTATCACGCCAGCCGACTTCGTTCTCGCCTTTGCCTTTATCCGCCCCCGCGCCCGAGCCCAGGCCGCTGCCGGATGGAGCGCTGCCACCGCCGGGCGCTGAGCCGCCGCGCTTACCGGAACGGAAAGGCGAACTCTTGGAGTACGTGTCGCTGATATTGATGCCGCCGGCGAAGCCGACTTTGCCGTCCACGATCAGCATCTTGCGGTGGTCGCGGTTATTCACTTTCCAGCCATTGCCATGGGCTTTTGCGGGATTCACGGGATTGAACACCAGCAAATCGATGCCGCCCTCGCGCATGTGATCGAGAAAGGTCTGCGGCACGCCGATGGTGCCGACGGCGTCCACCATCACATTGACGGTCACGCCCTCGCGCTGCTTCTGGATCAGCAGCTCGGCGAATTTTTCGCCAAGCTCATCTTGGTCGAAAATATAGGTCTCGAAATTGATATTGTTCTTGGCGGCGGAGATGGCCTTCATCATTTCGGCCATGGTCTGCGGGCCGTCGAACAGCAGCTTCACTGAATTGCCCGCGATCAGCGGCACGCCGGTTGCGGACTCCTCCAGCGCCGCCTGGGCTTTCAAATCCAGGGTGGACTTGGCCCAGTGCTTCTTCAGCAGCGCTTCGGTGGTCTGCTTGGGCAGCTTACCGTGTGCCGTTTCGACGACGGGCAGGGTCGTCGCTGTAAGACGGGCTTCATCCGGATCAACCTCTGGCAGACCGGCACAGGCGAGCAGTGACCAGCTCGTCAAAAATATCGCGACCCAGTGATTTGCCTTCCCGTATCTCATAGCAGCCTCCACGGCTCAGTCTATGCTTACGGCCCCGTTTTGATTGTTCGCCACCGAACACAGCGCCCCCCCACCATGGGGTCAGATCCGACATTCGGACATTTTTCGCGGCTCCTATGGCGCCGTCAGCTCCGAACGGCGGTTTGCGCTGGTCTAACCATGCCCACGTGGCCGAATTGAGAGCAATGTTCGGCCTTGACGCAGCGAATAGCGTGGGCGCGCAAAATTGTCCGAATGTCGGATCTGACCCCCCGGTGTTAGGCGAGGAGGAGGGTGGAGGCGGCTTGGCGGAGCTCGCTGCGGAAGTCGGGATGCGCGATGGCGATCAGCGCTTCAGCGCGCTGGCGGGCGGATTTGCCGCGGAGCTGGGCGACGCCATACTCGGTCACCACGTAATTGACGTCGTTTTTGCCAGTGGTGACGTGCGTGCCGGGCGTGAGTGTTGGAACGATCCGAGAGATGGCGCCTTCTTTCGCCGTCGAAGGCAGCACAATGAACGATTTGCCGCCGCGCGAGCGGTTGGCGGCACGCACGAAATCGACTTGTCCGCCGGTGCCGGAGTAGGGCAGATGGGCCAGGCTTTCGGAACCGCATTGGCCCAGCAAGTCCACCTGCAGCGTCGCGTTAATGGTGATGAGCTTGTCGTTCTGCCCAGCGATATACGGGTCGTTGGTAAAGTTCACCGGATGAATTTCCAGCATCGGGTTGTGGTGCATGAACTCGTACAGGTTCTGCGATCCCAGCGCAAAGGTGGCGACCATCTTTCCAGGCAGGAAGCTCTTGCGGCGGTTGGTCACTGCGCCCGATTTCACCAGCTTCAAGATGCCGTCGCCGATCATCTCGGTGTGAATCCCCAAATCGTGCTTGCCGGTCAGCTGCTGCACCACCGCATCGGGAATGCCGCCATAGCCGATCTGCAAGGTCGAGCCGTCTTCGATCATCTCGGCCACATAGCGCCCAATCGATTCCTGCACCGGACCAATCTTGGGCAGCCCCACTTCGATCACCGGCTCGTCGCTTTCGACAATCGCGCTGACCTGCGACACGTGCACATGGCATTGCCCATGCGCAAACGGCACATTCGGATTCACTTCCAGCACCACAGCGCGCGCCTTCTGGATCGCCGCCATCGTGTAGTCCGCGCCCAGGCTGAGCGCGAAATAGCCGTGCTCATCCATGTCGGAGGCCAGGGCAAACACTACGTCCGACGGAATCAGCCCGCGCTCGATCATCAGCGGAATTTCGGAGAAGTAATTCGGAATGAAGTCGCCCCAGCCGCCCTGGCCGCAGCCACGCGAAGCGCCACCGAAGAACAACGCCACGTGGCGTACATGCTCGGCGGTGTCGCAATCGAAGTATTCGTATTTCCGCATGGCCAGAATCTGCGACACTTTCACGCCACGGAAGCGGCGGCGCTGGGTCGATAGCTCAGTCAGCAAGCCCGGCGGCTCAGCCGCGCCGGTGGGAACGATGATGGTGTCGCCGTCGCGCACCAGTTGTACGGCGTCCGCCGCGGACATGCGCTTGCTGGCATACAGGCTCTGGGCTTGCATGTTGTCTCCTCAGTGTTCTTTTGTGTGCGTTCGCACAGATTGCACCATGGTGCTTACCCTAAGCTGACAGCAAGCTTGAGGGATCATCATGAAAACCGCTGTCACCTTGCTTGCCGGTCTGCTGCCTATTGCAGTGTATGCCCAGAACTCCAGCTCCGTACAGATTTACGGCGTGCTGGATGCCGGCATCGTGGCTGAGCGCGGTTGTCGCGATGGCTGTCCCAATGTCAAGCTGTCGCCCGGCGTGGAATCGGGCTCGCGGCTCGGCGTCAAGGGCCGCGAGCAGCTCGGGGGCGATACGGCTGCGATCTTTACGCTGGAGGCGGGTGTCGAGAACGATACCGGCCGCTCCGAAGAAGGCCGCACGTTCGGGCGCCAGGCATTTGTCGGGCTCGACGGCCGCTGGGGAGCATTGACACTGGGACGCCAGTACAACCTCCAGTACGAAACGCTGGCCGATGTCGCCGATCCCTTCCACGCCGGGCTGGCGGGCGCCGCCACTAATCTGATGGGCTATACCACCAAGCGCTACGACAATTCCATCAAGTATTCGACTCCGCTGATGCGCGGCTGGAACGCCAGCGCGATTTACAGCTTCGGCGAATCGGCCTTCAGCACCTCGCGCAACCAGGCGTATGGCGCGACGGTCGGCTATACCAACAGCCTGTTCAATGTGCGGGTCGCTTATCAGAAGAAGAACAATCTGCTGCAGGCGGAAGGTTCGACTCAGCCGGTAGACCTGTCCGCGCGCAATTCCCTGGTTGCCGCCAATATGAATCTCGGCATTGCCACGGTGTACGCGGCCTTTGGCATGAACCGCGGCGTGGGCAGCTCGCCCTGGGACCAGAACAATCCTTATGGCGCACTGGTGATGTCTTCGCCTTCGCACAAGAGCAATGACATGCTGGTGGGCCTGTCGATTCCGCATGGAGCGGCGACGTATATGGTGTCGTACATCCGCAAGGATGATCGCACGCTGGCCAATATGGATGCCGACCAGATCGCCGTCGGCATGACGTATGCGCTATCCAAGCGCAGTGCCTTGTATGCGGCCTTTGCCCACATCAAGAACCGCAATGGCGCGCCCTACACGGTGGGCAACGCCACCGAACGCGGTAGCGGCAACAAGGCCATCAACGTGGGCTTCCGCCACGCGTTTTAGTAGCCGGGCGCTGGCGGCTGTGCCGGCGCTGCCTTGGCGGCGCTGCCGCAATCGGCGGACAGCCAGCGTCCCGATCCTTCCACCGTCATTTGCTGCGCCTTGCCGGCTGCGGTGCTGTTGACGTTCATCTTCATGGTGTAGCCGGTGTTGCCGTTGAAGATGACCTGGCCATTGCCGCTGGACGGCGGCTTGGTGCAGTTGAAGGTGACGTTCATACCGCCGGGGACGGGCGTGCGGGTGGTCGTGCACTGGCCCGGCTGGCCGGATGGCAGCTCCTGCTTCTCGGCCATTTCCTTGGTCAGGCAGTAGGTCAGCTTGACGCCGCCGCCATCGGCCAGATTCATCGACACGCCATGCTTGGCCATCATCTGTTCCATCATCTTGCGCTGATCGGGCGGCATGTTCGCCATCTGCTGCTGTGCCGCCGCCATGGCCGCCATGGTTTCCGGACTGCCGGACGCAACGCGGTTGGTCAGCTCCCACAGTCCAGGCTTCAGCGCCTGGGCGGAAGCGGGCAGGGCCAGGACAGTCAGGCAGGCGCACAACAGGGGCAGATGGCGTTTCATGGTTTCTCCTTGGATCAGCTGCGTGGCGCCGGTTCGGCCACAAAGATTTCCACGCGGCGGTTGCGGGCGCGGCCCGCGTTGTCGTCATTCGATGCGATCGGCTCGCGCGATCCGCGGCCTTCCACCACCACGCGGGTCGGCGAGACGCCGCGCGAGGCCAGATAGTCGCGGGTATGGGCCGCCCTGTCAACCGACAGCGGCTGGTTGATCGCGTCGCTGCCCGTGCTGTCCGTATGGCCGATGATGGTCACGGTGGTGGCCGGATTGTCGTTCAGGGTGCCGGCAAAGCGGTCCAGGATGGGGCGGAAGTCCGGCTTGATGTCGGAGCGGTTGGTGTCGAACGAGATATCGCTGGGGATTTCCAGTTTGAGGCGGTTGTCGCCGGTCTGGCTGACCTGGACGCCGGTGCCGCGCGTGGCCTGTTCCATGGCCTGCTTTTGCTGTTCCATGTGTTTCGACCAGATATTGCCGACCACCGCGCCTGCTGCCGCGCCCAGTACCGCACCGCCTGCTGCGCGGCCGGTGCCCCCGTGGCCAGTGCTGGCGCCCAGTATGCCGCCCAGTGCGGCGCCCACGCCGGCGCCGGTGGCGGTGCCGCGCTCGGTGGCGTTCATGTCGGCGCAGCCGCTCAGGGCGATGGCCAGGGCCGTCATTGCGGCCAGGAGTTTGCTGGGGTTTTTCATTCTCATGGCATCCCTCCACAGAAGTTTAAGTGTAGCGCGAAAAAGCGGGGCGGCGCTGCATAGGCATGCAGGGCCGCCCCGTTAGTGTGTCCCCGAAGGGACATCTAGATGCCGCGTCCGCTGATCAGGCGCAGCAGGATCATGATGATGGCTACTACGAGCAGAATATGGATGAAGCCGCCGACCGTGTACGAGGTGACGATGCCCAGCAACCAAAGGATGATCAGAACGACTGCGATAGTGTATAGCATGATGTGTCCTTTCCTTTTCGAATGTGTTCGAAGCCATTCTCCGCTGCGCCCACGCATCCCATCTGTACGTTGCCGTACTTATCGGTGATGCAGAACGCCCTTCACGACCTTCACATGTTCGCCAGCCTGGAAGGAAGCCGCGCTGGTGTGGAAGGTGCGGTACTTGCCATCGTCCATGCGCACACGGACGTCGTACGAGGTGTAGGCCTTCATATTGCCTTCCACCTGATTGCCCAGCACCGCGCCGCCAACGGCGCCGGCGGCAGTGGCCAGGGTACGGCCGGTACCGCCGCCGATCTGGTTGCCCAGCAGGCCGCCGACCACGGCGCCGGCGCCGGCGCCGAGGCCGCTACCCTGGGCACGGTGCCTTACGCCGGTTACCGATTCCACCACGCCGCAGCTGTGGCAGACGGCTGGCGCGGCTTGCGCCACGCGCTCTTCTTCAGCATAGCCGGAACCGGTGCTTTGGCCATAGGTGGTGCCGCTGGTGTCATAGCGCGGCGGCGCGGGCTGGGCCGCCTTTTGCAAGGCAATCTGGGTCTGCGTATCGGCGACCGGCGGCCCCATCGGAGCGTTGGAATACTGGCCCGCCGGCACGGCGCTCAGCGCCGGGCCGGACGGGGTGCTGCTGCCATTCGAGCTTGGCAGCCAGCCCAGGAGTGCCGCCAGGCCGACCGTGCAGAACAACACGACAGCGATGGCCGCAATCAGCAGGACCGGGTGGGTGGTATAGCGAACAGGAGTATTGGGATGTTCCATGATTCTGTTCCTTTCTTTTTGACATGTTCATTGTCGGCGGCTGGGCCAGCTGCTTCCGTGCGTCAGCGTACATACATCGGAAATAATTGCCGCTACGCTCCGGCTAAAACCCATCAGGCCCTATGCGATGACTTTGACTCTCGACACTGCGCACCGCAGCAACCCTTCACCGCAGCGCTCTGGCAACCGCCTGCTGGCCAGCCTGCCGGACGAAGATCTGGACCATATCCAGTCTTTGTGCGAGCTGGTCGAGGTGGATGTGGGCCAGGCCTTGTTCGAGCCCGGCCAGCAAATTCAGCACATTTACTTTCCCATCGATGCTCTGGTGTCCTTGCTGGGCGTGGCCGACGGCCGCATGACCTTGGAAGTCGGCGCAGTGGGGCGGGAAGGCATGATCGGCGCTTCGGTGGCACTCGGCCACCAGCAAGCCCAGGTGAGGGCGCTGGTGCAGCGCAGCGGGCATTGCCTGCGCATGGAAGCGTCCGACTTTTGCGGTGAGTTTGCCCATATGGAGTCGCTGCAGCATCTGTTGCACCGTTATACGGATACGCTGCTGGCACAGGCCATCCAGATTGCCGTCTGCAGCCGCTTTCATGTGCTGGAAGCCCGTCTGGCGCGCTCGCTGCTGATTACGCGCGATCGCTTGCAGTCGGAAAAATTCCACATGACCCATGAGTTTCTGGCCCATGCGCTGGGCGTGCGCCGGGTTGGTGTGACCAAGGCGGCCAGCGCGCTGCAACAGCAAAAACTGATCAGCTACAGCCGGGGCAATATTGAAATTCTGGATTCGGCGGGACTGGAGGCGGTGTCCTGCCGCTGCTATGAACTGGTCAAAGACAGCGGCAGTATCGGGATGGGCAGCGTATTTCTTTAACGGCTAGGCTTGTTGACCTGGTTACCGATCACGCCACCCACGGCAGCGCCACCCACTGTACCCAGAGCGGAACCACCGGACAGCACGGAACCGGCCACTGCGCCGACACCAGCGCCCACGGCAGTGTTCTTATCCTGCTGCGACATCGAGGAGCAGGCACCCAGGCTCATTGCTGCGGCGGCCATAGTGAGAGTGATAGCAAGCTTCTTCATGATGATCTCCTTGTTTGCAAGTTGGTTTTACTTCAGGCGCATTTCGTTCTTGACGACCTTGACGCCATTGACGCTACGGGCGGTAGCCACGGCCTTGTCGATCTGGTCCGGGCTATCGAGGAAGCCGCTCAGGGTTACTTCACCGTCCATGCTCTGCACCGTGATTTCGGTCGGATTCAGTCCGGTTTGCTGGGCCATGGCGGCTTGCACATTGCCGACCAGCTGGTTGTCGCCCACATAAGCTGGCGGGGTGACTTCAGTGCTGGCACAAGACACCAGCGCTGCCAGCACGAGGCCGGACAACACAGTGGTTGGAGAAGTCAAGGTCTTCATAACACGCTCCTTGTCTGAAACGGCGCTGTCGCGTCGATGGGGTCAGATTACGGAGCCGGGGTGCAACGATCTGTTCGCCATCGCACCCTGTAACGGTTTGTTACTTTATCGCCTTCTTTGAGCTCAGCGGTTTGCCGGGCGGCGGGGCGACCGGCTTTTCTTTCGCTTCGGCCAGCAGGGCGGCACAATTATTGTCCTTCTCGCTGCCGCCGCTGATCAGAGGCGCCAGAGCGGCCACCGGCGCCGCCAGCGTGGCCAGGGCGATGGCGCCGCCGGCCCGCATGGCCAGCACGCCCTTGTCGATTGATACGTCGGGATGCTTGAGCGTGCC
The DNA here is from genome assembly GCF_052114165.1 of Pseudoduganella sp. RAF19. Lineage (NCBI taxonomy): Bacteria > Pseudomonadati > Pseudomonadota > Betaproteobacteria > Burkholderiales > Oxalobacteraceae > Pseudoduganella > Pseudoduganella sp. RAF19. The sequence continues at coordinate 92,393 of NZ_JBFREF010000008.1, forward strand.
CTTGACGTAGATGGGCGAGCGCAGCGACACGATGCGCAAGCCTTTGGAGTCCGGCTTCAGCGTCAGGTCGATATCTTCGCTGGCGAGGTTGACGTTGCCGTTCACGTGGACCACGGCGTCTTCCGTGTCCATGATCAGGGTACGGGTCTGCGCCACGCCTTTCTCGACTGCGAAATCGCCGGCCAGGCAGTTGAGATGCACCGGCTTGTCGCCGAATAGTTTGGCCAGCACAACGTTGCCGATGTTCAGGCCCATTTGCTCCAGCAACAGTTTGCTGATGGTGCCGTCATTGATGAGTGCCTTCAGTTCGCCATTGGACGAGGCCATCAGGGTCGCCACCGAATTGCCCGTTGCGCTGAGCTTGGCTTCTGCATTGATTTCGCCCACCGTGGCCTGGATCTGCGGCATATTCGGGAAGAGTTCCTTCAGCTTGATGTGCTTGCCTGTGGCAGACAATTCGGCGGCAATGGCATCCTTGACCTTGTTGCCGCTGCCGTCCAGTTTGACGGTGGACGCCAGATTGCCGCCGGCGAAGTCGAAGTTCAGCGGCGTCAGTTTGAGGACGCCATCCTTGAGGTGGAACTCGGTGTACAAATTGCTGACCGGCAGCTGCTTGGTGCGCACGATGTGCTCGGCGCGGAAGGTGACGTTGGCATCGAGCGCAGTCCAGCGCTCGGTCTTGAATTTTTCCACCGGCAGCAGCTTGTCGCTCGGCTGGTTCGGCGCCACGCCGCGCGCTTCCTTGCTGGCGTTGGAGTCGGCGCCAATCAGCGGTCCCAGGTCTTTGAACTGCAGCAGCCTGGAGCGCACATTGCCCGTCATCAGGCCGCGCGGCTTGTCTTGCTGGTAAGCCAGCTTGCCGGAGATGTCGCTATCGCCGACGCGGCCGGTGAAGTCTTCATACGACCATTTGGCTTCGCCCTTGGCCAGGTTGCCGAGCAGGTGGCCCTGGGTGGTAAAGGCCGGCGTTTCGGGCAGCACCAGGCCGGTGAAGGGATACAGCCGCGCCATCGAAGCGCCGCCCACCTTCAGATGCATATCGACGGCCGCCAGGTGCACGGGATTCTTCAGCGTGCCTTCCGCCGCCACGTTGATCAGCCCGGCCTTGATGTCGCCTTGCACGGGGAAGGGCAGGCTGGAGTCCTGCAAGGCCAGCACGGCGCCGGTCTTGCCGTGGCCGGTGATGGTCTGCTTGTTCCAGTTGCCGCTCAGCTTCCAGCCGATGCTGTACTTGGGATCGTTGGCCAGCGTGTCGAGTTCGGCCGTGGCATCGATTTTTTCGACTTCGTCCGCCAGGTGCACCACGCCTTGCGTGAAGACCACGCGGTCGAGATCCATCTTCCATTTCGATGGCGGATTCTTGACGAAGGTCCAGTTGTTGGTGGTGGCGTCCGTGCGCAGCAGCTCGACGTGGGGCGATTCGAAGCGCAGCTCGGGAATGGCAATCTCCTTGTGCAGCAGGGAGAAGGGATTGAGCGAGAAGGACAGCGACTTGGCCGCCGCCATATCGCCCTGCGTCATATTGGGCGGATTGCCCATATGAACATCGCGCGCCTGTAAATGCGGCCAGGGAATCCAGTCGCGCCAGGTGCGCTCGGACGGGGCCACCGGCTGCTTCTGCCAGCTCAGCGTGAGGTCGCCGCGAATCGCGACGGGACGGTGCAAGGCTTCGGTGGCCTTTGCATTCAGCCAGGGACGGGCATGGTTCCAGTCGTAGTTGAGCAGAACCACCACGGCGATAAGGGGGATGGCGACCACGGTCCCGCCGACGGCGAGCGCGATCTTGGTGCGGCGTGGCATGGGCATACATCGGCCTTTCTGTTGGGCAGCACGGGATAAGGCAACCCTAGCACGGCGCCGGCGCGGCTGACTGTTCGCTCGCGCACATGCCGGGTCTATGTGCGGGAACGTACTGAAGCCTAGCGCGGCAGCTTATATAACCTCCCTTACAGCAAAATCAACAAGGAGTGACCATCATGGATTCTTTGTATCGAGTGCAATTCCTGCTGTGCGCATTGTGCGTGGTCGCGCTGAGCGCCTGCAGCAGCATGAAGGCGCCTGCAACGGCCGATGTGGCTGTGTCGAAAGAGGCTGTGGCAAATGCCGCCTCGGCAGGCGCTCCCGAACTGGCTCCGGCGGAAATGGCGGCCGCGCGCGACAAGATGTTGCGCGCCAACCAGGCGCTGGCGGCCAAGGACTACCGCACGGCGCAGGATCTGGCCCAGCAGGCTCAGGCCGACGCCAAGCTGGCACAAAGCAAGGCCAATAGCGCCAAGGCCACCGAGGCCGCCAATGCGCTGCAGGAAGACATTCGCGTGCTGCGCGAAGAACTGGACCGCGCCAACAGCGTGAACCGATAAGCGAAAGGAGATCATCATGAGCAAGCACATCATCAAGCCCATGCTGCTGGCGCTGGCCTTTGCGCTGTCCGCCTGCAGCACCGCGCCAACCACCACCAGCACGCTCGAGCAGGCCCGCAGCGACTATGCGATGGCGCAGGCCAATCCGAATGTGGCGAAATACGCTTCGATGGAAATGGCTTCCGCCACCCGTTCGCTGGACCAGGCCAACACTGCCGCGGCGCAGAACAAGAGCCTGGAGGAAATCGACAAGCTGGCCTATGTCGCCAAGCAGAAGGTCGCCAGCGCGCAGGAAATCGCGCGCGCCAAGGCTGCGGAAGCGCAGGTCGCCAATGCGGCCCAGCAGCGTGACCAGCTGCGCCTGGAAGCCCGTACCGCCGAAGCCGACGCGGCCAAGCGCCAGGCTGACGAAGCTGCCGCTGCGGCCAATGCGGCGCAGAGCCAGGCGGCCAATGCCGAACAGCGTGCCAATAATCTGGCGCAGCAGCTGGCCGACTTGCAGGCCAAGCAGACTGAGCGTGGCATCGTCATCACCTTTGGCGACGTGCTGTTCAACACCGACCAGGCCATGCTGACCGCGCAAGGCATGCAGACCGCGCAGCGCCTGGCCGATGTGTTGCGAAATAACCCGGACCGCTCGGTGCTGATTGAAGGCTTCACCGACAGCACCGGTACCGCATCCCACAACCTCGAATTGTCGCAGCGCCGCGCCGAGTCCGTGCGTATGGCCCTGTCGCAGATGGGCGTGGACCGTTCGCGCATCGACACGCGCGGCTATGGCGAAGCGTATCCGGTGGCCAGCAATGCAACGGCCAGCGATCGCCAGCTGAACCGCCGTGTGGAGATCGTGCTTTCCGAGGCCGGCCGTCCTCCCATCACGCGCCGCTAACCTGATCTGAAGGAAGAACCCCATGGCTGATATGAATCAAACCCCGCGCGGCATCGATAAGGCTGCCGTGCGCGCGGCAGCCGCCAATCTGGCCGACGGTCCCGTGACCGTCGGCTATAAAGGCGACCGTACTGCCGTACTGAAAATGCTGAACGAAGCGCTGGCCACTGAACTGGTCTGCATCAACCGCTACAAGCGTCACTACTACACCGTAACCGGCCTGCAGAACGCCGCCATCAAGGCTGAGTTCCTGGAGCACGCCACCCAGGAACAGGAGCATGCGGACTGGATCGCGGAACGCATCGTGCAGCTCAACGGTGATCCGGATTACAATCCTGCAACGTTGCTCGACCGTAGCCATGCCGAGTATGATGATTCCAGGGAGGTGCAGGCCATGGTCCGCGCCAACCTGGTTGCAGAGCGTGTGGCGATCGAGTCCTATCGCCAGATGATCGAACAGATTGGCGACAGCGACCCGACGACTAAACAGCTTTTGATCAAAATCATGGCGGTCGAAGAGGAACACGCCGACGATATGCGGGATTTGTTGATATAACCGAAGCCGAAGAGGAGTCCTATCATGCTGGAAAATAACATCAGTACCGTCAACAACGACGTCAAGACCCTGGTCAAGGACGCCCAAGCCCTGTTTACCGCAGCCACCGCGCTGACCGGCGAAAAGGCTGAAGAACTGCGTGGCCGCGGCATGCGCGCCCTGGACAGCGCCCTGGCAAAAGCACAGGAAGCCCAGGCCAGCGCGGTGGCAGCCACCAAAGAGATGGCCAGCTCGACGGACGCCTATGTCAAAGAAAACCCTTGGCGCTCGATCGCAGTGGCCGCCGGCGTGGGTTTGCTGGTGGGCGTCATCCTGGGCCGCAAGTAAGCCGCCATGGCAGGCGAACACATGGACGAGGAACAAGCCGCCCCGCCGCAGCCGGGCCTGATCGGGTCCCTGTCGGCGGTCGTTCGCAACACCATGCGCCTGCTGCTGTCGCGGCTGGAGCTGGCGGCCCTGGAGCTGTCTGAGCTACGCAATCACCTGATGCAGTTGTCGGTGGTGTTTGCGCTGGCGATGCTGGCTGCCTGGTTCGCCATCGCTTTCGGCACCGCGACGCTGATCTATCTGGCCTGGGCCGCACTGGGCTGGAAGATTCTGCTGATCCTGGCCGTGGCCTTTGCCGTGATCGCGATTGGCCTGATCTGGTACGCCACCAGCCTGATCAAGCAAGGCAAGCTTTCGCTGCCGGCCACGATGGCCGAGCTGAAGGCAGACCGCGACGCGCTCTTGTAAAGGGTTTTCATGAGCAAGAAAGAAAAACAGGCGGCGCTTGCCGCCAACAAGGAGCGCCTGATCCGCGAAGGCGAGCTGTATCGCCTGAGCGTGATGCAGGCCAAGTATCAGGTGGCGAACGCCCTGCATCCGGATGCGTTGCTGCATGGGGCGGTGGACCATGCAGTGGGCGCGCTGCAGAACCGTCTGGGCAATCTGCTGGGCGGCATCGGCAGCGCGGAAGGGCTGGCCAGCAAGCTCAATTACCGCTCCATCAAATCGCTGGCGCCGTATGCGCTGACGGTGGGCTCCTTCATCATGCGCAAGAAACTGGTCAAGCCGGCGCTGGCGGTGGTGGCGCTCGTAGCAGCCGGCGTGGGCTGGCTGATGCACCGCAAAGCCAATCCGAATCCCTGATCAGACCGTGCGTTTGAGCTGAGACATGTACTGGGTGGTGACACCCAGGAAGGACGCCAGCGCGCGCTGCGAAATCAGCGGCTCCAGGCCGGGATAGACTTCGCGGAAGGCGTCCAGGCGCTCGCTGGCCGAAGGCAGGGCGAGAATGCGCAGGTTCTGGGCGTAGCGGCCGACGGCGCGCTCCATGACTTTTTCCAGATAGCCCTGGGCGCAGCTGTGTTTGGCCAGCAGCTCCTGCAGGCGCGCCCAGCTGATGCGGTAACCCACGACCGCCGTTTCGGCGATAAAGAATTCGCGCGCGGGCAAGCCATCGCGGCCGGCCTGCAAATCGCTGTAGGAACCGGAATTGTCGCCGGCACACATGAAGCCGAGCGTGATGTCTTCGCCTTCCGCACTGAAGTAACCGCGGCGCACGATGCCGCTGCCGAGCCAGAAGAAGTCCTGGGCCGGCTCGCCTGCGCGCTGCAGATAATCGCCTTTGCGGAATGGGGTTTGTGCCGCGTCGTGCAGCAGCCTGGTGTAGCAGTCGTAGAGATCGCCGGCGATGCCAAGTTTCTGCGCGACGGTATCCCGCAATTCGGCGCGGTGCGTGAGAAAGGGAGTTGCCATTCCAGCATGCTAGCCGAGGCCGCTCCCCTTTGGCTAATTCCAAATCAGTGGACAGGTATAACCACGGCTCAGCGTCCGCTGGTTTCGTACGTTTTTTGCATCTCTTTTGCGGCGAGTCGCTGCTCGCGGATATTCGCCATGTCCGCGTTGTAGGTGGCACGCGCTTCGCGTACGCAATCGCTGCGCGCGCCGGCGCCGGCCTGTTTGCAGCCTTGCAGCGCTTCGGCCAGTGCCGCCTGGTTTTCCTTGCGCAGGGTGGCCAGTTCGGCCTTCGCGCCGCGGTCGGGCTTGTACCAGCGGGCCGGGTCACCGTGTCTCAGTTCCTGCGCCTGGTGACGTGCGACTTCAGGTGGGGTGGTCTGGGCGTATGCGCTGCATAGCCCTGCTGCCAGTGCAGCGCCAATCAGGATCTTTTTCATCGTCATTCTCCTGGAAAAAGAAAGGGCGCCGAAGCGCCCCGGGTCTACAGCCTGCCGGTAAGCAGCATAATCAGCAGCACCACGACGATAATGCCCACCAGCCCGCTCGGGGCAAAGCCCCAGCTGCGGCTGTAAGGCCAAGTCGGAAGTGCGCCAACCACCAGCAGCACCAGCACGATCAGCAGAATGGTTCCCATGGATATTCTCCTTGTTTAGTAACGGTAGATGCGGCCGTCGACCATACGCACGCGGCTGCCCACGCGCAGGTCGTAAGCGCTGTCCTGGTTCACGGTGCGGTAGTCGCCGTTATCCAGACGCACGCTGATCTGGTACATATCGTGCGGAGCGTTGCGGTTCTTTTCGATCTGGTTGCCGACGACAGCGCCGCCGATGGCACCGGCAGCGGTAGCGGCGGTGCGGCCGGTACCGGAACCGATCTGGTTACCGGCCAGGGCGCCAATCAGGCCGCCTGCCACAGCGCCTGCGCCACTGGTGGATTGATCGACGCGCACAACCTGGATCGAGTCGATGGTGCCGTACGTGCTTGCATCCGCCCGCGTCGAGTAGTCCGTGTCGGCCGGGTAGTTGCTGCTGCTGGCGCAGCCGGTCGTGAGGGCAGCGACCGCAATCATCATCGCTGCCAGGGTGGTAGTCGATTTCATTTGATGTCCTCCAGAATGATGTGTAGCCAGCATAGTCAGCCACCACACATGGGTCTGTGCGATGCCGCACCCTGGCTTATATGTTCGCCATCGAACAGAACGCGCAGGCAATTAGCTGGACACTAGGCAAGTCGCAAGGCGACTGCACCTACCATCAACCAAGGAGAAGCAAAATGAAAATCGCCCGCAATATTGCTATGGCTGTGTTCGCTGCCGCTACTGTGTTCAGTGTGGTTGGCTGTTCTTCGACTCCAACCAAAGAAAGCGCCGGCGAATACATCGACGATGCCGCCCTGACCACCAAAGTGAAGGCCAGCATCTTCAATGAACCGACCCTGAAGTCCACCGAAATCAATGTCGAAACCTATAAAGGCGTTGTGCAGCTGAGCGGCTTTGTGGCCCAGCCGGCTGACATCACCAAAGCAGGCGAAGTCGCACGCGGCGTGAACGGCGTGAAGTCGGTGAAAAACGATATCCGCGTGAAGTAAGCGCACGGATGATGGCCCGGCGCCATGGATCTGCCCGAGGAGCTGAATGACGCGCAGCGCATTCCGTTGCATGTCAACGCACGCGGGCTGGCGCTGGGCATCATCGCAACGGTCGCCTTTCTGTATGCCCTGCAATGGGGACGGGATTTTCTCGTCCCTATCATGCTGGGCCTCCTGATCGCCTATACCCTTAACCCTGCCGTGAGCTGGCTGGAGCGCTGGCATGTACGCCGCGCGATCGGCACCACGCTGGTGACGGTTGCCATGCTGGCCCTGATGGGCGTGGTGGCGCAGAAGGTGCAGGGCGAATTTACCAATATCGTGGAAGAGCTGCCCGAGGCGGGGCACAAGTTGTCGCGCCTGGTCGCTTCCACCACGGGCGGCACGGGCAGCACATTGCAGCGCATCCAGGCCGTCGCCAACGAACTGGAACAAGCCACGACAGGTGGCGCAGCGGGAGCGCGCAAGGCGCCGCGTAAGCCGGCGCCGGCGGTGGCGGAAGGCGGCAACATCAAGGTCATCGACTGGGTATGGGCTGGTTCGCGCGGCGTGGCGGCCTTCCTCAGCCAGTTCACGATGGTGGCCTTCCTCGTATACTTTCTGCTGCTGTCCGGCGACACCTTCAAGCGCAAGCTGGTCAAACTGACCGGGCCTTCGCTGAGCAAGAAGCGCATCACCGTGCAGATCATGGAAGACATCAACGCTTCCATCCAGGGCTATATGTTCATGCTGCTGGTGACGAACACCTTGCTGGCGCTGCTTAGCTGGGGCGCCTTTACCTGGATCGGCCTGGAGAACGCCGGCGCCTGGGCCATCGTGGCAGGCCTGCTGCACGTCATGCCTTACTTCGGCCCGCTGCTGATTACGTTCGCCACCGGGCTGGTGGCTTATCTCCAGTTTGAATCGCTGCCGCCTGTGCTGCTGGTGATGGGCGCCTCGCTCGCCATCGCCACGTTGATGGGCCTGCTGGTCGCGACCCTGATGACCGGCCGCATCGCGCGCATGAATGCCGCCGCAGTGTTCGTCAGCCTGCTGTTCTGGGGCTGGCTGTGGGGCGTGTGGGGACTGCTGCTTGGGGTGCCGCTGACCGTGATCATCAAAGCGGTGGCGGAAAAACTCGAAGGCATGGAAGTCGTGGCCGAACTGCTGGGTGACTGAGGCACATGAAAAAACTGATGCTGTCCTTTGGCGCCATCCATGCAGTCATTGCGCTGCTGTTTACCGCCGGCGCACTGTTCCTGATGGTGATTGGCGCCCGTCTGGGCTGGCACGCCGCGGCAGGCGACATCGGCCTGGCATCGGCACAGGAAGTGATCGAAGCGATCGGCATCCTTGCCGCCGCGGTGGTCGCCCTGCAGATTGCCGAAACCATTATCGAAGAAGAAGTGATCCGCGATGCGGACATCAGTGCACCCACGCGCGTGCGGCGCTTCCTGTCGCGCTTTTTCGTGGTTGTGGTGGTGGCACTGGCCATCGAAGGCCTGGTCGCCACCTTCCGCGCGGTGCACGAAGACGCCAGCGAACTGCTTTACGCGGCAGCCTTCATTGCCGGCGTTGGCGTGCTGCTGGCTGCGTGGGGTGTTTTCGTCCATCTCAACCGCTCGGCGGAGGAGCTGGAGCCAGCGGCCATGCAGGAAGCCCAGGCTGAAGACAACAAACTCCAGTCCTGAGCCGCGTGCTTACCAGATGCGCGCCCGCTGTTCCGGCGGCAGATACATCGGGTCGCCCGGCTGCACTTGGAAGGCTTCGTACCAGGCATCCACATTACGCGGCGGTATGCCGCCGCGGTACTGGCGTGGCGAATGTGGATCGGTCGCCAACTGCTTGCGCACGGCTTCTTCGCGCACCTTGCCGCGCCAGGCCTGCGCCCAGCCAAGGAACACACGCTGGTCACCGGTGTAGCCGTCCAGCAGGGGCGCCGGCTGGCCGTTGAGCGAGGCATGGTAGGCATCCAGCGCCAGGGTGACGCCGCCCAGGTCGGCGATGTTTTCGCCCATGGTCAGCTCCGCATTGACCTTGGCGCCGGGAACCGGCTCCAGCTTGGCGTACTCCAGGCCCAACATGTGGGCACGGGCCTTGAAGGCGGCTGCATCCTGGGCGGTCCACCAGTCGCGCAAGGCGCCGTCGGCATCGATGGTGCGGCCTTCATCGTCGAAACCGTGGGTGAGCTCGTGGCCGATGACGCCGCCGGCAGCGCCATAGTTAATGGCCGGATCGGCATTCGGATCGAAGATGGGCGCTTGCAGAATCGCGGCGGGGAAGACGATGTCGCGCAGGCTGCCGTTGTAGGCGTCGTTGGTCTGCGGCGTCATGGCCCAGTCGGAGCGGTCCACCGGACCGGCGTAGCGGCCGCTGTAGAACGCCCAGTCGGCTTCGGCGCAACGGCGCACGTTGCCGATCAGGTCGTCGGCTGCGATCACCAGCGCGCTGTAGTCGCGTGGATGGTCGGGATAGCCAACCTTGATGACGTAAGTATCGAGCTTGCGCAGCGCTTCCTTGCGCGTGGCTTCGCTCATCCAGTCCAGGCGTTCGATGCGGGCGCGGTAGGCGGCCTTCAGGTTCAGCACCATGGCCTCGATCTGCGTTTTGACTTCGGGCGGGAAATAGCGCGCCGTGTACAGCTGGCCGACGCCGAAGCCCATGGTGCCAACGCTGCCAAAGCGGTCGCCTGCCAGGAAGTCGTCGCCACTGACCGCGGTCACGGCGCGCTTCCAGCGGACAGGCTGCTGTTGCAGGCCGGCCAGCGTGACGCCGTGCAGCTGGAAGTGTGCGTCAACGAAGGCTTGCGGCAAATAGGGTGCGGCGTTATCGCCGATATGGAAGGCTTGCCATGCCTGCAGCGTGGCGAGCGGCGTCCGGCTGTAGAGGCGTGCCATTTGGGGGAAGGCGCTTTTTTCCGCCACAATCACTTTGGACAGCTGCGGCATGCCGGCCGCAGCGAACATGCCGCGCCAGTTGAATCCCGGCGCCAGCGCCTGTAGCTGTTCGATCGTCATCGCATTATAGGTGGCGACCGTGTCGCGCTGCTGCGCCTTGGTCCAGCTGACGCGGGCCAGCTCCGTTTCGAACGTCACCACGTCGCGGGCGCGCGCTTCCGGCTGCGGCCAGTTCAGGCGCCGCAGGATTTCAGCGACGTAGCGCTGGTATGCCGCCTTTTGCCTGGCGAACGCGGCTTGCAGATAATAGTCGCGGTCCGGCAGACCCAGGCCGGCCTGGGTCAGGTACAGGGCGTAATGATTGACGTCCTTGAGGTCGACGTCGATGAGGAAATTGAACAACGGCGTTTCGAAGCCGGTCTGGCTATGTCCCATGCGCGCTGCCAGCGCATCGCGCGAAGTGGCTTGCTTCACGGCGGCCAGGTCGGCGGCGACCGGCTGGATGCCCAGTTGCTCGATGCGCCCGGCATTCATGAAGGACGCGTAAAATGCGCCGGCCTTGGTTTCCAGTGTGGCCGGCTGTCCGCTGACCTGGGCGGCGCTTTGTTCCAGCAGCTCGTGCAGGCGCTTTTCGGTCAAATCCGAGATCGCCAGCCGCAGCGAGATGCCAGGCTTGTCGGCCGGGATCTGGGCACGATCCAGCCAGCGCCCATTCGCGTAGCGAAAGAAGTCCTTGCCAGGACTGGTGCTGAGATCGGCCCCATCCAGATCGAAACCCCAGTTGCCATAAACAGGCTTGGCGGGGGCGGCGTCGGCCGCCAGGGTGGAGAGGGGGAACAGGCTAGCCAGGCAGAAAACAAGGCGTAGGGCAGGGCGGATCATCGGGCATCCTTTGCAGTGGTTGAAAGGGATTACAGCGGTCCTCTGAAAAGCGTAATTTGTACAAAGCCGGCGCCTGATTCCTGGCCAGCAGCGTCCACTTGCCACCTGCGCTTGCAGGAAGTCGGTACCATCGCCTTCCACCGCAAGCGGTTCTTCAAATGCCGGATTGCCTTTTGCCGCGGCGCTTAGCGTGTTTGCGGCCAATGCCAGATCAAATCCCGAGGTGTCCTTCAGCTGCCGCAGCCGCCGCAACAGATTGGCGGCTGTGAGGAAAGCGTCGCGCCCTGCCGTCAGCCGGATCGGGATGCTTTTGGACTTGATGCGCAGCGTGGTCACAAGGTATTCGCAACCGCCGTGGCGGATATCAACCGACTCTCCCGTCGTCAGCGCCAGATACTCTCTCGCTTCATGGTCCGAGACGGGCGAAAAACGGTAGGAGCGAATGCCGGGCTGCTTTGCATTGAAAGCAGGGGCGGGCGCGCTGCGCACGCAGTCGCCGGGCGCGGGTGCGCACAGGCCGGGCAGGGGCAGGGCGAGCGCGATGCAGAACAAGCCTGATGTCATGTTCCTGGCGGTCAAATGGAAATCCCGAGTATTGGTCGACTTTTGCAATCCTTGCAAGCTTACATTAATCTGTCACCCAATCTCAACAGGAGCCTTCATGACCAGTGGAAGCGTTATCGGCATCGGCGTTGTCTTGATCATCACCGCGGGGCCGCTGGCGCTTTGGCTGGCGGGACTGCGCGCGCCGCGTGATGCTGCCACAGGGCCGTGGGATTGGCGGCTCACGATCATGTCGGGACTGCTTTACGCGCTGGCTTTCAACCTGATCTTCTTCATTCAGGAATTCTTTCTGGTCTTGCCGAAGGCGTTCACGCCGGGGCTGCGGCCGACGCTGTTCCACAACAATCACAGCTGGCAAGGCGAAAGCCCGCTGGCCAGCCTGTTCCAGGGCACCGGCGCGCTGGCGACGCTGGCGGTGGGCGTCGCCTGCGCGCTGTTGTTGCGGCGAGGCGCGGGAAGGTCCGCGGCGGTGCGCCTGTTCCTGTTCTGGATGGCGTACTGCGGCATGTTCATGGCGCTGCCGCAGGTCGTCGTCGGCGCCATCAGCGAGCAAAGCGATCTCGGCATGGCCATGGGCTATTTCGCCCTCGGTGCGGCGACCAAAACGGCCATTGCGCTGATTGCGCTGGCGATCATCCCCGTGGCCGCGTGCTGGCTGGGTACTTTATTGCTCAGGCGCGTGGCGGGGCCGGATCACATTGCCGGCGCGCGCGGGCGCAAGCGCTTCGTGTTCCGGTCCGCGACGCTGCCGGCTTTGCTGGCGCTGCCCTTGATTGTGCTGTTCCGCATTCCGCGCGAGTGGATTGAGGTGCTGATCGTGCCGGTCGTGGTGACAATGGCCGGGCTGGTGTGGATTCAGGCGGGCGCCTGGCGCGCGTCCGGTGCGGAGAGCAATGGCGGCGCGGGCGCTGCCTCGATCGCCTGGCCGCTAGGCGCGCTGGTGGCGCTGCTGCTGGTATTTCAGATTGTACTGAGACCGGGCATCCACTTCTATTGAGGCGGCTTGTAGTGGCGCAGGCTGCCTAGCTGCAGCGCGTATTGGCGGGCGAATTCGGCGCCGAGGAAAAAGATTTGTGCCGAGTAGTAGACCCATAGCAGCAGCGCGATCAGTGAGCCGGCGGCGCCGAAGCTGTCGGTGACGCCGCTGTTGCCGATGTACAGGCCGATCGCGTATTTACCCAATGAGAATAAGGCCGCGGTGCCCAGCGCGCCGATCACCACGTCGCGCCATGACAGACGGATACGCGGCAGCATCTTGTAGATCACGCCAAACAGGGCGGCGATCACGACGAAGCTGATGATGTAGTTGACGCCCGTGAGTACGGCCGCCATGCCTTGCCAGTAGCCCTGCATGATCTTTTCCAGCACGGCCAGCGCCGCGCTCACCACCAGCGACACCATCAGCAGAAATCCCAGCACGAGCACCATGCCGAAGGACAGCAAGCGGGTGCGGATGGTGTCCCACAGCGTGCCTTGCGTGAGGGGCGGCAGTTGCCAGATTTCGTCGAGGCTGGCTTTGAGTTCGGCGAACACGCTGGTGGCGCCAAACAGCAGCAGCGCACCGGCGATCAGCGTCGCCAGCTTGCCCTGGTCCTTGTTGTGGGCGCCGGCCAGAATCAGCTGGATGGCCTCGGCCCCCTGGCTGCCCACCAGGCCCCGGATCTGGAAAAACAACTCGCCGCGCGCCGCTTCCTGGCCGTAAAACAGGCCGGCAATCGCAATCACCAGCACCAGAATCGGCGCCAGCGAGAACAAGGTGTAAAAGGCGAGGGCGGCGCCTTTGCTGCTGGCGCGGTGATCGAACCATTCGCTGACGGCGCACCAGGCGACGTTGGGCAGCTTCTTGGCGATATGGGGAAACTTTCTCCAGCTCATTTTCGGCTCCGGAAAAGCAGATGGGCGCCGAAGCGCCCATCTTGTCGGAGCGCCGTAGCGCCCCTGCGATCACAGTCCGTGATTACTGAACTTTGCGTTCCACGGTGATCTGTTCGATTTCAACGCGGCGGTTAGGCTCCAGGCACTTGATCAAGTCTGCGCGCTTTTGCTTCTTGCCGTCGCAAGCCACGACTGGATCGGCCTTGCCTTTGCCCACAGCGGTCAGGCGGTCGGCGCCAACGCCTTTGCCCACCAGGTAGGTCTTGACGGAGTTGGCACGCTGCTCGGACAGCTTCTGGTTGTACTTGTCCGAACCGATGCGGTCGGTGTAGCCGGTGATGGTGATGCCGCTGATGGACGGATTTTCGTTCAGCAGCTTGGCGATGTCGTCCAGCTTAGGCTGTTCCGGTGCCAGCTTCGCGCTGTCGAAGGCGAACAGTTCGGTCGCCGACATGGTGATCTTTTCGAAGCGTGGTGGTGGCGGTGGTGGCGGAGCCACTGGCGCCGGTGCTGGTGCAGGTGCTGGTTCTGGAGCGACCACTGGTGCCGGTGGCGCTGGCGGCTGCGGGGTCGGGCCGAACGCGTAGTTCAGCGAGAACATCAGGTACTGGTTGTCGGCGTGGGCCGGACGGAAGGCGTCGCCACCCAGGAAGCCGTGCACATTGCGCAGGTCGGCCTGGAAGAACCAGCGGTCGTTGATGGTGGACTGGAAGCCCACGCCCGCGCTGATGTATGGGTTCCAGCGCTTTGCTTCGGCACCGGTGATGTAGGAGTTCAGCTTGTCGCGCTCTGCGCCCACGCCGACCAGCAGGAAGGGACGGAAGTTGTGGCTGCGGGAGAACAGGTACAGGCCATCCACGCCCACCAGGGATTGCTGGTAGCGCAGGTTGTTGTGCTTGGTTGCGGCATCGGTGTAGCCGCCCTGGATATCGATGTTTTCAGTGATCGGTTTGCCGAAACGAATACCGACGGCGCGGTCGTCTTTGCCGACGCCCCATTGGCTATCAGGACGCATGACACCGGCGGTGCCTTGAACGTACCAGTTTGGGTTGATGGCAGCGTCTTGTGCCGAGGCGGCGAAAGATGCGCACAGTGCTGCTGTGGCGATTGCGATGTTCTTAATGTTATTCACTAGTTAACTCCCGAGGTATGAGGTGACTTCTGGTCATGACGGTGGCGCGCTGCGGCGCCTTACCGCCGGACTGTCCCAGCTGTTACTGCTGTGGGGCCAAGTTTATGGGATGGGATTTCCCGGCTTTTGTGCGGCAGCGCACAAAGCAACCGTATTTTAACAATAATTGTAGTTTTTTTGCAACGTGAACTTCTTTGATTAGTTGCGGTCTTACAAATGAAAGGCCTTCAACTGCGGGGTTTTCGCAAAAAAACACCCCGCCGAAGCGGGGTGTCGGGTGAAGCGATCAGCGGTTTGGCGGCGGATTTTCGGCGGGCGGCACCACGATGGTGGTATCGCCAGGCTTGCCAGGTTCGCCCGGCGCACCTTTGTCGCCAGGGACGCCGGGGCTGCCCGGTGCACCCGGCTCGCCTTTAGCGCCTTCCGGGCCTGGTGGCCCCGGAACAGGCACCGGCACCGGTTTTTCAACGGTGGTGGCGGGGCCAGGGTTGTTAGTCACAGTCTTTTCACAGGCCGTCAGGCCGATGGTAGCCAACAGGGCCAGGAGAATCGGAGTTTTCATGAATCGGTCCTCTCAGAAAAGTCACGGAAGAAGTGCTTCCAAGCTTAATCAKGCCTTCTGCTGCGTTCTGTTCGGCCACGCACACAGCCGGGATCGCAGGAAAAATCTTATCAAAAAATTAATGCAAAAGAACTTTTATGTTCGTTGCCGCACAGACCGTTGAGCCGGGTCCCGGCAATCTGGAGCCCAGTGATTTCCGCATCCTGGATCGTTATAAGGAGTGTTCAAATGCATGCAATCAGAGAAGCAAACGATGTGACCCCCGCAGAAGCAGTGGCAGCCCGCCA
Source organism: Pseudoduganella sp. RAF19 (assembly GCF_052114165.1). NCBI lineage: Bacteria > Pseudomonadati > Pseudomonadota > Betaproteobacteria > Burkholderiales > Oxalobacteraceae > Pseudoduganella > Pseudoduganella sp. RAF19. Next base: position 107,685 of record NZ_JBFREF010000008.1, read on the forward strand.
GGAGCTGTCGCCCGCAGCGGCTTTGACCCGCCCGCACCTGGCCCTGGTCGAAAGGCCCGGTCCCGTGACTGAGCGCAAAGCCCTGTCGTTGGCCCCGATCGAGCGCGTGCGCTCGACCTCTGCGACCCTGCGCCGCATCGAGAACATGCAAAAGCTGATTGGCGAACTGCAGAACCATGAAATGCTGGCGGACGAAATCGCCTGGTTCCTGAAGTTTTCGCCGTCCGGCGCTCGCAAATATATCCGCGACCTGCGCGACGCAGGCGTGATCGAACTGGCTCGTTATATTGAAGGTACCGCCACCTACCTGGGCAAGGCTGTCTACCAGCTGACCCCGGATGCCGAGCGCGTCAAAGCCTTCCTGGCTGCGATCGCCCAGCCGAAGCGCGAAGGTGCGCCGCCACGCAAGGAACGCCCCAGCCTGCGCGAGCAGAGCATGGCCGGCAATGGCCGCCATTTCCATATCCTGGCCGATGATACCCATTACGCCATTCGCGTGAACCGCGGCCCGGTGACCCGCGATCCGCTGGTTGCCGCGCTGTTCGGTGCGCCCGCTTCGCTGCAAAAGGCGCAACCGTAAAGATCGGTGTAAGCTTCCATTGTCGGCATTGAAATGCCGACAGCCAGCCTCATCTGTGGCGGACGAGTTCTGTTATGGACGGCCTTATGGAAGCTTTGATCTGGTTGACTTTGGCGGTGCTGGCTTTGTCGGCGCCGTATTGGTATCCGCGCCTGACCCTGAAGCGGGCGCTGTCCCGGCCTTTGCCGGCTTCCGCCTTGGCTATTCTCGAGCGAAATATTCCCATCTACGGCCGCATGGCCGCGCCGCTGCAGCAGCAGTTGCAGCGTCTGATCCTGCAATTCCTGCACCAGAAAAAGTTCATCGGCTGCGCCGGTCTTGAAGTGACCGAGGAAATGCGCGTCACCATTGCCGCCCAGGCTTGCCTGCTGCTGCTGAACCGTCCCTCCAAAGTCTACCCAGCCCTGCACAGCATCCTGCTGTATCCCGGCGCTTTCATTGCCAATCGTCCGGAGACGGGACCGGGCGGCGTGATCACCGATGCGCGCCAGCAGATGCTGGGCGAATCGTGGAAGGATGGCCGCGTGGTGCTGTCCTGGGACGACGTGCTGCGCAGCTCCTACGACTGGCCGGAAGGACACAACGTCGTGCTGCATGAATTTGCCCATCAGCTGGACAGCGAATCGGGCGCCAATAACGGCGCGCCTTACCTGGGTAGCCAGGACAGCTACCGCAGCTGGTCGCAGGTGCTGTCGCGCGATTTCGATGCGCTGCGCCGCGATGCCTATTTCGGCCGCCACGACAGCGTGCTCGATCATTACGGCGCCACCAGTCCCGCCGAATTCTTTGCCGTCGCCACCGAAACCTTCTTCGGCAAGCCCTGGCAGCTGGCCGAGCGCCACGCCGAGCTGTTTGGCGAGCTGCAGAAATACTACCGTGTCGATCCGCGCGAATGGCTGCCTGCACCGCCGCCGCCGCAACCCGAGCCAGTGATGCTCGCCATGCCCGTCCCGTCGCGCTCCTACGCGTGGGCCAACTGGTAGCAGGCCATGGAGTTTGAAGACTTCGAATTCTTCACCTCCGAATCCCCGCAGCGGGCTACCGAGCCCGCGTCGCCCCTGCAGCGCCTGAAGTACCTGGTCGATAACACGCCGGCCATCATCTACGCCACCGTGCCGTCGGGCGACTTCAAGATGACTTTCGTCAGCAACAATGCCTTCAATGTGCTGGGCTACCGGCCGGAGGACATGCTGGCGGACCCGAACTTCTGGTTCGACCATATTCATCCCGATGACGCGCCCACGATCGTTTCCAGCCTGGCCAGCATCTTCACGGAAGGCGAGCGCACCTATGAGTACCGCTTTCGCGCCGCCGATGGCCGTTATCTGTGGATGCACGACCAGCTGCGCCTGATCCGCGACGAAGCCGGTGCGCCGCTGGAGGTGATTGGCTCCCTCACCGACATCACCGCGCAGCGCGAGCTGATCACCCAGCTGCGCGAGGCGCATGAACAGCTGCTGCAAGCGGAGAAGATGGCGTCCATCGGCCAGCTGGCGGCCGGCATCGCGCACGAGATCAATAACCCGGTCGGCTTCGTGAATTCGAATATGGGCACCATGGCCTCCTATGTCGGCACGCTGTTCTCGGTGATCGACGCCTACCAGCAGGCCAGCGCCGACCAGCCGGCGGTGCAGGCGCGCGTGCTGCCAGCGCTGCAGCACGCCGACCTCGATTTCCTGAAGGACGACACACGCGCCCTGGTGCGCGAATCCCTTGACGGCCTGCGCCGCGTGCGCGACATCGTGCAGGCGCTGAAAGACTTTTCCCACGTCGGCGAAACGGAATGGCAGATGGCCAATCTGCACCAGGGCCTCGACAGCACGCTGAACATCGCCCACAACGAGATCAAGTTCAAGGCCACGGTGGAAAAGCATTACGGCCCGCTGCCGCTGGTGCGCTGCCTGGCTTCCCAGCTGAATCAGGTGTTCATGAATTTGCTGATCAATGCGGCGCAAGCCATCAAGGATCACGGCGTCATTCGCATCATTACAGGCACGCGTGAGGGCTGGGTGTGGGTGCGGATTCAGGACAATGGCGTTGGCATCGCGCCCGAAAATCTGAAGCGGATCTTCGTGCCCTTCTTCACCACCAAGCCGGTTGGCAGCGGAACGGGGCTGGGGCTGTCGCTGTCCTATGGCATCGTCAACCGCCACGGCGGACATATCGAAGTGATCTCGGAAGTGGGGAAGGGCACAGCCTTCACTGTGCACCTGCCGGTCAGCCCGCCGGGTGCCGCTGCCTGACCCAGATCGGCAAGCGCGCGCCGCTTTTCTTCTCGAAGTCCTGCACTTGCTGGATCATGCGCGCATCGAGCGTGTGGTCGGCGGCCAGCAGCATCAGACCATCGCGGCTCACCAGGTCGCGCGCCAGCACCATGCCGGGCATCAGCTCGCCGGAAAGAAGCTCCACGCCATTCGGCTCCTCGCCGGCCGGCGTGCCGCCATCGATGATCTGGCGGAAGGCCATCACCACGGCCGGGTCATAGCGCTTGCCGCTGGCGTCTAGAATCAGGGACTTTGCTTCCTCAGCCTTCACATGGCGCTGCACCAGCGCGCCTTGCTGCAGATTGTAGTAATCGGTTGCCAGCGCCAGGATGCGCGCGCCCATGGGAATCGCAAAGCCGATCAGACGGTCCGGATGGCCATTGCCGTCGAAGCGCTCCATCTGCGAGCGCAGAATGGATGCCACACCGTGCAAGTCGTTCAGCGGCATCAGCAGGTGCTCGGCAAACAGGGGATGTTTGCGGTACTGCGCCAGCTTCTCGCCTTGCAGCAGGGTGACGGGCGTCTTCAGCATCTCGTCCGAAAAGCCGATGCGGCCTAGGTCATGCAACAGCGAGGCGATGAACACGTCCTGCACTTCCCTGGCATCGAGCTTGAGCTGAATGGCGATCTTGCGCGCCAGATCGGCCACCTGGCGCGCGTGGCCGGGCAGGCTGCTGCCGCGCATTTCAACGATGCCCGACAGGATCTTGATCGTGGTGAGGAAGTTTTGCTTCAGCTTTTCGTTGGCCGAGACAGCGGCATCGTGGGCCAGCTTGAGTTGACGGGTGCGTGCCTCCACCTTCTGCTCCAGCGAGTGGTTCAGCTCCACCAGCTCCGCGTGCTGACGCCTGGTGAGTGCCTCCAGCTCGTGGCGTTCCAGCGCGTGGCGTACCACCAGCAGGATATCGTTGTCGTCCCAGGGCTTGGTGATGTAGCGGTAGATCTCGCCCTTGTTGATGGCGTCGAGGATGGATTGAATATCCGAATAGCCCGTCAGCAGCAGGCGCACCGTGTCGGGCCAGCGCTCGCGCACCTTGGCGAGAAAGCGCGCGCCGTCCATTTCGGGCATGCGCATGTCCGAGATCACCAGATCCACCGGCTCGCTCTCCAATACCTGCAAACCCTCCGCGCCGCTTTCGGCGGTCAGCACCCGGTAGCCCTTGCCGCGAAACAGGCGGCGCAGCGAGGACAGAATATTCGGCTCATCGTCCACGCACAGCAAGGTGGACGAACTGGCTTCGGCGGCGCTTGGCGCGGCAGAATTCATGGGCGAGTCTCCTGTTCGGGCGGGTGGCGGATCGGCAGCGTGATACGGAAGCAAGTGCCTTTGCCGGGCGTGGAATCCACTTCGATGCGGCCATGGTGTTTCCGGATGATGCCGTAAGCCAGCGAGAGCCCGAGTCCGGTCCCCTTGCCCACGGGCTTGGTGGTAAAGAAGGGATCAAAGATGCGGCCCAGGTTTTCCTGTGCGATGCCGCTGCCGTTGTCGCTGACGGTCAGCCAGACGTTCTCGCCTTCGCGGCCGGTGCACAGCTTGATGCTGCCACGCTGCGCACCAATGGCCTGTGCCGCGTTGACCACCAGGTTCATCACCACCTGATTGAGTTGCAGGGGCAGGCATTCGATGTCGGGCAGGTCGCCGTATTCGCGCACCACTTCGGCGCGGTACTTCACTTCGTTGGCCACGATATTTAGCGTCGAATCGATGCCCTGATGCAGATTGGCCCACACCCAGTCCTGCTGGGTATCAAGGCGCGAAAAGTCCTTCAGGTCCTGGACGATGTGGCGCACGCGCACGATGCCTTCCTTCGATTCCTGCATCAGCGAGGGGATGTCTTCGCGCAGGAAGCCCAGTTCGACCTGGTGCCGCATGGAACGCAGGCGCTCGGCCACTTCCGGCGACGCGATGCTGCCTTCGGCTTGCTGGTAGGCGTCCAGCATGGCGAAGAGATTATCCAGATAGCTTTGCAGGGTGCCGAAGTTGGAAAAGATGTAGCCGATCGGATTGTTGATTTCGTGCGCCACGCCGGCGGCCAGCTGGCCGATGGACGCCATCTTCTCCGACTGCACCAGCTGCTGCTGGGCCTTGCCAAGCTGTTCGTTGAGGTCGGTGAGTTCCACGTTGCGGCGGCGCAGTTCATCTTCGGCCTGCTGGCGCTGGCGGATGTCTTCCTCCAGCTTGGCGTTGAGTTCCGCCAGCTGCGCGGTGCGTTTGAGAACCACATGCTCCAGCGTGTCATGGGCGCGGCGCAATTCGTTTTCCGCCACGCGCCGCTCGGTCACGTCGCGCAGGCTCTGGATGGCGCCCACCAGTTCGCCGTTGGGGCCGCGCAGCGGTGCGGCGGTGAAGTTCAACCAGTGGCCGGCCTCGCCGAGATTAGGGAAGAAGTCTTCCGCCTCGTAAGCGCCGGAAATCAGGGCGGAGTGCTTGTGTTTGCCGCGGTAGTAATCGTCATCCGCCGGATCGACGCCGGAAACGATCAGGTCGGCCAGCAAGGGACGCGGGCGGGCGTAGAACGCTTGCCAGTGCTTCGTTGTGCCGACCATTTCGGCGGTGCTCCAGCCCAGCAAGTGTTCGCAGGCTTTATTCCAGTGCGTCACCACATGGTCGGTGCCGATCACGAAAGTCGCTACCGGATGTCCGTCCAGCAGTTCGGACAAGGCGATGGCCGTTGGCTGCACGGCCGTCTGGAGATCGTCCGGACTTTCGTTATAGAAGCTACTCATGGCAAAGTGGCATCTTATTTGGAATTTTTATTATACGGCTGTCATCGCCAAAAGGGCTGTGTGCGTCCGCGTACAGTGCGCAACGGGTGGGCACGGCAAGCTGGGGGCATTTTTCACTCTGGCAGGAGAGCGATATGAGCAAAATCATCGCAGCCCATCTACAGTTGCAAGACGAAATTGACCGTGCGCGCGAATCGCTGCGCGCGGCCGGATTTGCGGACGATCGCATCAGCAGCTTTTATGTGAACACCCAGGGTCAGCACGCCGTCATCCCTCTCGGCGGCGATCGCGATAATTCCCCCGGCGCCAAGGAAACCCCGGCCGGTGTGGGTGAAGGCGTGGCGGCAGGCGCCGCCATTGGCGCGGCACTGGGCGCGGCGACCATCCCCCTGACCGGCCCGCTTGGTCCGGCGCTGGGGGGACTGGTGGGCGGGCACGTTGGTTCGCTCTACAGTTTCTCCCACATGAAGGATGCGGGAGAGAAAGAGGAGGGCGGCAGCGTCGCCAACCAGGTTGAGCCGCGCAAGGCCGGCATGATGATTGCGGTCGCGGTGGACGACCAGACTGAACAGCAGGCCATCGATATTTTCCGCCAGTTGGGTACGCACCACATCGAGCGCGCAGACGGACACATCGAGAACGGTGACTGGAAGGATTTCGCCGTATTATCGGTTCCGCAGTGGGTGTGAAGTCTGTTGCGGCCCACTAACACTGTCCTGAACTAAAGTAATTGCCGGTAACGAGAGTTGCTACAATAAAGTGAGCATCAGGCGTCATTGAACCGCTTGGACTAGACGCAGATCAACAGCCCTGGAGTGCTGACCAGTACATTATCTGCCAGAAGACTGCATACGCTTTTTTGAAGAGGGAGAGCGTCAATGACACAGGCATGGGTATTGCTCACGCGGCCGGATGGCCGTGATGTATCGGCCCCGACGGAAGCCCAGCTTGCCGCGGCCCTGGCAGAAGTGTATGGCGGCAAAATTGCCGCCCCCGACGGCACGCCCGGTTCGGCGGTGCTCAAGTTCGGTTATGACGATGGCTTGATGTACCAGGTCGAAGTCGCCACGGGCGGCACCGTACGTTTCGAAGAATGGTCGGACCGCGATTGCGAAATTGCGCTGGCCAGCCCGCGCCATATGTCCTGCGGCCAGGACGATGCTTTGCAGTTGTGGAAGCTGCTGGCGCAGCGCCAGGTGGCCAAGATCCGCAGCCTGCCCTGGCTGTCCGAGGATTAATGCGACAGCAGCACCGGTAAGGTCATTGCATCGAGCACGGTGCGCGTGACGCCGCCCAGCAGGGATTCGCGGAAGCGCGAATGTCCGTACGCCCCCATCACCAGCAAATCGCAGCCGCGCTCGCCAGCCAGTGCGAGCAGGTGCTCCCCCACATTGCCGGGACGCTTCAGCAAGCCCTGGCGCTCCGACTGCTGCAGCACCAGTTGCGCGTGAATGCCGTGGCGCTCCAGCCAGGCCTGCACTTCGCTGCCTGGCGGATCGCCATAAATGCCGGGGCGTTCCTCCGCATCGAAAATCGCAATCGTCACGCTCTCTGCGCGCAGCAGCAGGGGCAGGGCGTCGTCCAGCGCACGCGCGGCTTCCTTGCTGGCGTTCCAGGCGGCGAGGATGTGGCGGCCGGGCGCCGGTCCGCCCGCGCTGGCCAGACCGGCCGAATCGACCGCAATAGCGGACGAAGTGCGCGCGCTGTAAGGCAATATCAATACCGGTTTGCCTGAACCGCTCAGCACTTCGGCCGGCACATCAGGGCCGCCGCGCTGCTGGGGCGCGGACTGGCCGATGACGACCAGATCCGCATGGCGGGCCATCAGGCTGATGCCGGCGCCGGGCTCATCGTCCAGCACGCGCTGCTCGAAAGATTGCACGCCAACGTGGCGCAGGCGGGGCGCGAATTCGGCCAGTGCGTGGGCTGCGCGCTCGCGCAGCACGTCGAGATGGCGGACCAGGTTGGGATCTTCTTCATCCACCGTTTCGCCCTGGTACAGGAAGCGTGAAATGCCGGTGGTGGACACGCCGATCACATGCGCGCCCTCCTGCAGCGCAAGTTCGGCCGCCATCAGGATGCGCGCCGCCGAATGGGGCGCCTCATCAGCATGCACGAGAATGGTCTTGTAGCCCATGAGGCCATTATAGGCCGTGCGCCAGAACCGCTGCGCACGCTGGCACAGAACCGCTGCGCACGCTGCCACAGGACCGCGCCCGTGACGCATCATATCGCGCCCGTGACGCATCGTAGGGCGGGTCATTGACCCGCCACCTAGCGGATAGCCTTCTCCAGCCTGGTCTGGCAAGCAATGCACAGACCCGCCTCAGGGCGCGCGTTCAAGCGCGAGAACGGAATCTCCGCGTCGCAGTTCTCACACAGGCCGTAGCTGCCATCCTCGATCTTGGCGAGCGCGTGGCGGATACAACTGAGCTGATTGAGCTTGTGTTCATCAGCCTCCAGTTCCAGCTGATTCAGCGTGCGATTGCTGGCGCTATCGGCCGGCGAGGTTTCGATTTCCTCGACCGCCTGGGCACGCGTGACGATGCCCTCGACGCGGTCGCCGAGCTGGTTCAGCAGCGCGACTTTGCGCTGCTCCAGTGCTGCCTGTAACGACGCAAGCTGTTCTGGCGTCAATCCATTCATGGCGGCCCCCCCGCGGGCAGATTTACTGTTTTAGCGTACTGTCGGTCATGACCATCCAGGGCGCACCGAACTGGTCAGTGACCATGCCGAAGCTGCTGGCCCAAAACGTCTGGCCGAGCGGCATGATGATCCTGCCGCCGCGCGCGAGGGCGTCGAAGATGCGCTGGGTTTCCGCATCCGTGGGCGTGGACAGCATGATGGAAACACCTTGCATGCCGTGATAAGGGACGTGCGGCGGACAATCGGACGCCAGCAGCATATTGCCGCCTACCATCAACGACGCGTGCAGGGTCTTGTCCTTCCAATCCTCGGGCACGTCGGCTTCCGCCGGACTGCCCCGGAAGGGCCGGATCATGAGCTCGGTAGCACCGATATGTTCCCGGTAATACTCGAACGCTTCCCTGCAATTGCCGCCATACGTCAGGTAGGGGGTAAGTTGCGCCATGGTAGGTCTCCGAATTTTGTTGTCCGGAAGACCATTGTATGCCTGCTGCGGAGTTTATGCACTCCTGTCATCATGCAGTGCTGCGAGGTGGGTGCGCAGGTTCTGCAACGGGTCGGCCAGATGCTCGGGGCGCATGGCCACCACTGCAGCGGCCACGCCCAGCAAGTCGGCCGTGATGTCGGCCAGATCCTTCATCACGTCGATGCGGCGGATGGTGAGACGGGTCTTGGCCGCCAGGTCCAGCAGCTCCTGGCGCGTGGCACCCATGCCCTGCAGCGAGACGGTGGCGGCATCGATATACAGGCTGTTGGCCTGCTGGCGCAGCGCGACTTCGTTCTCGAACAGAGCCTGGGCAGCGCCTTGCGACAGCCCGCCCTGCATGGGCTGCTGGCGGCGCAGGGCGCGCATCAGGCGGGAATGCAGTTCGTCGGCGCAGGCGGACAGGCTGTCGGCCAAAGCTTCCAGGTCTTGCGGCAGGCTGGCGGTCAGGCTCATGGACGGGCTCCTTGCAGTGCGGCGGTTGGCGTGCCGGTTTCAATGGCGGGGGCTGCTGGATCGAGGGCGCGATAGAGCGCCAGGTGTCGCTCACGCAGATCATCCACGTGTTTTGCTGCAAGCGTGTGACGCAGGCTGATCAGGCGATATTCGGTGGTTTTTTCCTGCTGGTGGGACTTGGCCAGCGCCGCCAGCAGGCGGTCGTGGGGATCTTCGGCAAAAGGAATTTCCGATTCCAGCATCCCCATCACGATGCGTTCTTCGTTTTCATTATTTTTGCTGAAGTAGCGTAGCAGGGTGTGCATGGCATCCAGCGCATCCTGCAGTGGCTGGTAGCCTTCGCGCAGCAGGGCTTGCACCGCTTTGTCCTGCTCACGCGTGCCCGCTGCGCGCAGCAGGAGCCGCGAAAGCGCGTTGTAGGCGTTGACGTGGCGCTCTTCCAGACCAGTGCCGGGCCAGGCTTTGATGCTGGTGGCCATTGCCTTGTTTTCGGCGCTGAAGTCGTAGCGTCCGTGCGCGGCCAGCTCACCCAGCGCGTGAAGATAGCTGCTGACGGCGTCGTGCAGCGCGATGAAATCGGGATAGGCTTCGTGGCGCTTGATGTCGATCACCCGCTCGCGCGCCTCGGCTTGCGGCGAGAGATAAGGCTGCTCGCGTTTGTAGGTATCGCGGAAGCGCGCGCTGAGATCGACGAAGCCGGCCAGCTTGGGCGCCTGGTCGGCAAAGTCGCGCACCTGATTGAGCCGCGCGTTGCTGGCGCAGCCGCTCAGGGCCAAAAGCAGGGTGAGCAGGACGATGGGACGCATGGCGACCTCCATGACAGAGATCCCATCTTGATCCTGCTGCGGCCGGCGGCGTTTGCGCCAGCGCAAAGATGCGGTTCAGGCCGTGCGTGGCAGCCAGCCCAGGCTGGCTTCAGTGCTGGCCGATGGTATGTACTCGCAACCGATCCAGCCGCCGTAGCCGAGTTCATCGAGCAGGCGGAACAGGTGAGGGTAGTTGATTTCGCCCGTGCCCGGCTCGTGGCGGCCTGGCGTATCAGCCAGCTGCATGTGGCGGATATGCGGCAGGCAGGCGCGGATCGTGTTGCTCAGCTCGCCTTCCATGCGCTGCATGTGATAGATGTCGTATTGCAGGCCGAGATTGGGGCGCGCCGCTTCGGCCAGAATCTCCAGCGCCTGCCGGGAGCCGTTCAGGAAGTAGCCGGGAATATCGTAGCTGTTGATCGGCTCGATCAGCACGTCGATGCCGTGCGGCGCGAACTGATCGGCGGCGTACTGCAGGTTGGCGATGTAGGCTTCCCGTGCGCGTTCGGGCGCGAGGCCGCCAGGCAGGATGCCGGCCATGCAGTGCACGCGCGGGACCTTCAGTTCGGTGGCATATGCCAGCGCGGTGTGAATGCTGGCTTTGAATTCGTCGACGCGGCGCAGATCGCAAGCCATGCCGCGCTCGCCCGCATTCCAGTCGCCGGGCGGCGTGTTGTGCAGCACGAGTTGAAGCTGATGACGTTGCAGGCGCTCGGCGATATCGTCGGCGTCGAAGGCGTAGGGGAAGAGGAATTCAACGGCGTCGAAGCCGGCGTTGCGGGCTGCTGCAAAGCGCTCGATGAAGGGCACTTCGGTGAACAGCATGGACAGATTGGCGGCGAATTTCGGCATGGCTCAGCATGCTACCACGACAGGGCTATGCGCTACGTCGAAGCAAAGAAGAACCCACGGCAGATGCAGGTGTCAGCCACATCGTGGCTGACACCAGGTTTCGGCCGTGGGTGTTGCTTAGCGTCCGCCGGCGCGCGGGCCGTTGCGTGGGCCGCTCGGGCGCGGACCCGCAGGGCGCGGGCCGTTGCGGCGGATGCCGTCCACCGGACCTGCCGCGGAACGCGGTGTGCCGTTGCTGCCGTTGGCCGCGCGCTGGCCGCCGTTGGAGCGCTGGCCACCGTTGCCGCCACTACCATTGGCACGCTGCTGGCCGTTGCCACGTCCACCGCCATTGCCACCGCCGCCGTTCGGGCGTGGATTGCGGTGATGGCCGGTACCGCTGCGCAGCTGGATCGGTTGTGCTTTCGCGTTCGGGTCCGGCTCGAAGCCCGGAATCACTTCGCGTGGCAGCGATTGCTTGATCAGGCGCTCGATATCGCGCAGCATGACGTGCTCGTCCACGCACACCAGCGACACGGCTTCGCCCGTCGCACCAGCGCGGCCGGTGCGGCCGATACGGTGCACATAATCTTCCGGCACATTCGGCAGGTCGTAGTTGACCACGTGCGGCAGCTGGTCGATGTCGATGCCGCGCGCGGCGATATCGGTCGCAACCAGGCACTGCAGGGTGCCGTCCTTGAACTCGGCGAGGGCGCGGGTACGGGCGCTCTGGCTCTTGTTGCCGTGGATGGCCATGGCATTGATGCCGTCCTTGCCCAGCTGCTCGACCAGCTTGTTGGCGCCGTGCTTGGTGCGGGTGAACACCAGCACCTGCGTCCACTTGTGGGTGCGGATCAGGTGGGACAGCATCGGATGCTTCTTGTCGCGGTCGACCGGGTGGATCTTCTGCGCGATGACTTCCACGGTGGAATTGCGGCGTGCGACTTCGATGGTGGCCGGCTTGTCCAGCAGGCCATCGGCCAGCGCCTTGATCTCGTCGGAGAAAGTAGCGGAGAACAGCAGGTTCTGGCGCTTGGCCGGCAGGGCAGCGAGCACTTTGCGGATGTCGCGGATGAAGCCCATGTCCAGCATGCGGTCGGCTTCGTCCAGGATCAGGATCTCGATCTTGTCCAGGTTGACGGTGCCTTGGGCCAGGTGGTCCAGCAGGCGGCCCGGTGTGGCGACCAGGATGTCGACGCCGTGCTTCAGCAGTTTGATCTGTGGATTGATGCTCACGCCGCCGAAGATCACCGCCGAATTCAGGCGGGTGTGCTTGCCGTACATCTTTACGCTTTCCTCGACCTGGGCCGCGAGTTCGCGGGTCGGGGTCAGGATCAGGGCGCGGATCGGTCGTGGCGACGTGTTATTGGTCAGCTTGATGCCGAGAGCGTCGGTGGAGAGGCGGTGCAGCACCGGCAGGGTAAAGCCTGCGGTTTTGCCGGTGCCGGTCTGGGCACCCGCCAGCAGATCGCCACCGTTCAGCACCGCAGGGATCGCCTGCGTCTGAATCGGGGTCGGCGCCGTGTAGCCGGTTTCGGTCACGGCACGGACGATCGCCTCGGACAAACCAAGTTGGGAAAAGGACATAGTTAATTCTTAAAAATGGATGTATTGCCGAGTGGCAACTCATCAGTCAGTATAGCAGCAATCTGGGAATAATTGACGTGCGGAAACAACAGAAAATGGGGACGTAACACATTTTCAAGTTAAATGTGTTACGTCCCCATTTTCTGAAACCCAGGGCGAACCCCAGGTGGCAGGCACATCGTGCCTGCCACCGGTCTTTGCCGTGGGTTCTTAAATCAGGCGAATTCGGCCAGCAGAGGCACCATCTGGCCAAAGACTTTCGGGCTGGCGGCGATGATGTGGCCGGTATTCATATAGTTGGACTCGCCATTGAACTCGCCGGCGATGCCGCCAGCTTCCGTTACCAGCAGGGCGCCGGCGGCGATATCCCAAGGTTTCAGGTTCTTCTCGTAGTAGCCGTCCAGGCGGCCGCATGCCACGTAGGCCAGGTCCAGCGACGCGGCGCCGGCACGGCGGATGCCGTGCGAACGCTCAGCCATGATGGTGAACATCTTGGCGAATTCGGCGATGGCGGCCGGGCTGCCTGGCTTGTAGCCCGAAGCCAGCAGGGCGCCGCTGATGCGGTCCAGCTTGTTCACGCGGATGCGCTTTTCGTTCAGGTAGGCGCCGGCGCCCTTGGTGGCGGTGAACAGGTCGTTGTGCACAGGATCGTAGACGACGGCCTGGGTCACCACGCCTTTTTGCTGCAGGGCGATGGAGATGGCGTACTGAGGGAAGCCGTGCATGAAGTTGGTGGTGCCGTCCAGTGGATCGATGATCCACACAAACTCACTCTCGTCGTTCACAGTGCCCGTGATGCCGGATTCTTCGGCGAAGATGGCGTGGCCCGGATACGCACCCAGCAGCACTTCGATAATGGCCTGCTCGGCGGCCTGATCAACGTCGGTAACGAAATCGTTATGTTGCTTTTCCGTTACGTTGACGCGGTCCAGGTCGAAAGAGGCGCGGTTGATGACGGCGGCGCCACGGCGCGCGGCCTTGATGGCCGTATTGAGCATTGGGTGCATACTAGCTTCCGTAAAATAGGCAATACCGCCCGCGGCAGCGCTTCGCGCTTCCGGCGACGGTTTGTGAACAAGAGTGAGAAAGAACGGTGCGCCGCTGGGAGAGGTACAATTGCCGCCCCGTTTGCCAACGCAGAATTCCGCTATTTTAAATGAAGCTGACCGAATCCGCACCTTCCCTGTTTTCCCGGCTGCGCGTCGTGCTGGTGGAAACCAGCCGTCCCGGCAATATCGGTTCGGTGGCGCGGGCCATGAAAACCATGGGCTTTTCGGAACTGGTGCTGGTCAATCCACGCTTCGAAGGCGCGCTGCAGCACGAGGAAGCGGTGGCTTTTGCCAGCGGGGCGCAGGATATCCTGGCATCGGCGCGCATTGTGGAATCGATGGCGGAGGCGCTGGATGGCATCAACTTCGCCGCAGCGGTTTCGGCGCGCTTGCGCGAGTTCTCGCCGCCGGTGCAGTCGCCGCGCGAGGTGGGCGAGCATGTTGCGGCGGATGAGTCATTGCGTGCCGCGCTGATCTTCGGCAACGAACGCTTCGGTCTGCCCAACGACATCGTGCAGCAGGCCAATGTGCTGGTGAATATTCCGGCCAATCCTGAGTATTCTTCGCTCAATCTGGCGCAGGCGGCGCAGGTGCTGGTGTATGAATGCCGCATGGCGGCGCTGGCGGGGCAGCGCGCCGCGACCGATGTGGGCTTCCACGGCGAAACGGCCAGCCTGGCGCAGATCGAGGGCATGTACGAGCACCTGGAACAGGCGCTGGTGGAAGTCGGCTTCCTCGACGCCAGCAACCCGCGCAAGCTGATGCCCCGCCTGAAGCGCATGTTCTCGCGCACCGGCCTGGAAACGGAAGAAGTCAATATCCTGCGCGGTATCGCCCGCCAGATTATCGCGCGCAGCAAACCCAAAGCTAACCCCTAGTGGCAGGCGCGCCGCGCCAGCCACTTTGGTACGCGCCGCATCTGCCACTTTGGTACGCGTGCCGCATCGGCCATTTTGGTACGCGGCGTCTAGCCGGTGGCTGGCACATCGTGCCTGCCACCAGCAGTTAGAGGTTTTCCTCTATTACGAATCCCCGCACGAACGTACACTTTTGTGACTAAAAATATCACAAGGGGAGACCATGCAACGCAGATCGTTTCTGAAAGCGGGGCTGCTGGGGGCGCTGGCGCTGGCCGCGGGCGGCGCCGTCTATCGCCAGCTGCATCCGCCAATCCTGCAGCGCTATGCGATGGACGACAACGCGCGCACCATTGTGGCCGCCCTGGTGCCGGCCATCGTTGGCCCGGTGCTGCCGCAGGACACAGCGCAGCGTAAAGCCGTTCTGGATGGCGCAGTGGACCGCGTCGCCGGCGCCATAGCCGGCCTGCCGCTGCCCACGCAAAAAGAAGTCGCCGATCTGTTTGCATTGCTCTCGCTGGCGCCCACGCGCCATCTGCTGGCCGGTATCCGCAACTGGCGCGAAGCCACGCCGGAGGAACTGGCGGACTTCCTGCAAAGCTGGCGCACGCATCGTCTCGGCCTGCTGCAAACGGCTTATCACGCGCTGCACGACCTGGTGCTGGGCGCCTGGTATGCCGACCCGGTGAGCTGGGCGGCCATTGGCTATCCCGGTCCGCTGAAGGAGCTGAGCGCATGACGAGCCCAATCCCAGATCCAATCACCGCCGGCCTGGCCTCCGGCTGGAAAGTCATCGACGCCTCAGCACTCGACAAGGACCTGACGCTCGATGCCGACGTGGTCATCGTCGGCAGCGGCGCCGGTGGTGGCGTCACGGCCGAAATCCTCAGTCTGGCCGGGCTGCGCGTGGTCATCGTGGAAGAGGGCGCGCTGAAATCCTCGCGCGACTTCAAGATGCGCGAGGCCGACGCCTATCCCCAGCTTTACCAGGAATCGGCCGCGCGCAAGTCCAAGGACAAAGCCATCAACATTCTGCAGGGCCGCACCGTGGGCGGTTCGACCACCGTCAACTGGACTTCCAGCTTCCGCACGCCGCCCGACACGCTGTCCTGGTGGCAGAACCGCTATGGCCTGAAGGACTACAACGTTGCCGCGCTGGCGCCATGGTTCCAGCTGATGGAAGAGCGCCTGCACATCGCCGACTGGCCGACGCCGCCCAATGCCAACAATGGCCTGCTGGGCGAGGGGGCGCAAAAGCTGGGCATCTCCTTCGGCCATATTCGCCGCAACGTGAACGGCTGCTGGAATCTGGGCTACTGCGGCATGGGTTGTCCGACCAATGCCAAGCAATCGATGCTGGTGACGACCATTCCGGGCGCGCTGTCGCATGGCGCCACGCTGCTCACGCGCGCCCGCGCCGAGCGTTTCGCCTTGCAGAATGGCCGTGCAGAACGCCTCGATTGCAGCGCGCTCACTGCCGACGGCATCGAATCCAACGGCCGCCGCATCACGCTGAAGGCCAGACACTTTGTGGTGGCGGGCGGCGCGATCAACTCGCCCGCGCTGCTGATGCGCTCCGGCGCACCCGACCCGCATGGCTTGCTGGGCAAACGTACTTTCCTGCATCCGGTGGTGGTATCGGCGGCGACCTATCCGCAGCCGGTGGAAGCCTACTCCGGCGCGCCGCAGACCGTGTATTCCGACCACTTCCTGCACACTGGTCCGGTGGACGGACCGATTGGCTACAAGCTCGAAGTGGCACCCATGCATCCGCTGATATCAGCCACGACCATGGCGGGATTCGGCGCAGCCCATGCGGCCCTGCTGCACAAGTATCCGCATGTGCAGGGCATGCTGGCGCTGCTGCGCGATGGTTTCCACGATGGTGCGCAGGGCGGCGCGGTGGAGCTGCGCAGCGATGGCTCGCCGGTGGTGGACTATCCGCTCACCGATTACGTGTGGGATGGCGCGCGCCGCGCGCTGCTGACGATGGCAGAGATTCAGTTCGCAGCCGGCGCCAATGGCGTGTCGCCGGTGCACGAACTGGCGCAGACCTATACCAGCTGGAACGAAGCCAGACAGGCCATCAGCGCGCTGCCGATGCAAAAGCTGATCACGCGCGTGGTATCGGCGCACGTGATGGGTGGCTGCATGATGTCGGCAGATGATCGCAACGGTGTGACCGATCCAAAAGGGCGTTATCACGGCGTTACGAATCTTTCAGTACATGATGGTTCGTTATTCCCGACCTCGATCGGCGCCAATCCCCAGCTGTCGATTTACGGTATCGTAGCGAGGCTGGCCAGTGGTCTGGCCGAGGATCTGACGGGCCGTCCTGCGCCAAGGCCTGTCGCGGCATAGGAGAGGGCAGGTGGTAGCACGCGTACTTGCAGTGATCATGGTCGTCCAGCTGGTGGCGGCGGGACTGTTCTGGTATCTGTTCTCACGCTGGATGCCGCTCGACGTCGCGCTGGTGCTGGCGATCGTGATCGTGCTGCTGGTACGTATGATCATCACCGCCAACAACTTCCGTCTTGCCGCGCGCATGGGCAGCGCGCCGCCCGATGAGCACAAGCTGGACCTGTTCGGCCGCTTGCGCCTGTTCCTGGATGAATATTCGTCCACCATGCTGACCACATCGTGGAATATGCTGCGCCATCGGGAGCGCATGCATATCGCAAGCAATCCGCGCGGGACGCCGGTACTGCTGATACACGGGTATGGCGCCAATGGCGGCTTCTGGGCGCACCTGAGCGGCATGCTGGAGCATGAGCGCATCAGTCACACCACCGTCAATCTGGAGCCGATGACCGCGTCCATCGACGACTACGCGGCCCAGGTCGAGCGTGCCGTGCAAGCCTTGCGCAAGGCGAGCGGAGCGCACAAAGTTGCAATTGTGGGACACAGCATGGGCGGCCTGGTAGCGCGGGCCTGGCTGCGCCGCCACGGTGCAAGCGATGTGGCGCGCGTGATTACGCTTGGCACTCCACATCATGGAACGGGACTCGCCAGCATGGGCGTTGGCAACAACGCCAGGCAAATGCAGCTTAGTTGCGAGTGGCTGCAGCAGCTGGAAGCCTTTGACCGCGAGCAGCGTGGCCTGTTCACATCGATCTATTCTTATCACGACAACATCATCGCGCCGCAGACTTCCTGCCATCTACCGGGTGCGAAAAATATCCCATTTGGTGGAATAGGCCACGTGGCACTGGGCCGCCATCCCGCCATTCTGCAGCGTGTTGTTGCGGAGATTCTGTCGATCCCTTAGACTGTCTTTCAGGAAAGCCCTAAGGCAGGTACTTACTTTCTGAAAGCTGTACGATGGCGACAGAGTTCGGTAAGCTGGATCACAAGGATACGCAAGACGCAGAAGTGCGGTTCGGCAGCTTGCTGGAATCCGTGCCGGATGCGGTCATCATGGCCAATGCACACGGCCGCGTGGTGCTGGCCAATAGTCAGGCCGATATGCTATTCGGGTATGCGCGCGGCGAGCTGCAAGGCAAGCTGCTGGAAGAATTGATGCCGGCGCGTTTTCGTGCGATGCATGAATCGCACCGCAATGGCTATGCGCGCCAGCCGAGTGTACGGCCGATGGGCGCTGGCCGCGAGCTGTATGGCCTGCGCAAGGATGGCCATGAATTTCCGGTCGAAATCAGCCTGAGTCCTGTCGCGACCGGGCAAGGCACGCTGATCATGAGCGCGATCCGCGACATCAGCGAACGTAAGCGCTTCGAGCAGGCGCTGCATGAAAAGAATCTGGAACTGTCCCGCGCCAACCAGGCCAAGGACCGCTTTCTGGCGAATATGTCGCATGAACTGCGAACGCCACTCAACGCCGTGATCGGCTTTACTGGAACGCTGCTGATGCAGTTGCCCGGCCCGGTCAATGCGGAACAGGAAAAGCAGCTGCGCACCGTGCAGTCCAGCGCACGCCATCTGCTCTCATTAATTAACGACTTGCTGGACCTGACCAAGATCGCATCCGGAAAAGTGGAACTGCATCCTGAGCCGGTCAACTGCCGCGCCGTGATTGAAGAACTGGCGCTGGTGTTCCGGCCGCAGGCGCGGCAAAAAGGCCTGGTGTTGCAGTTCCGTGCACCGGCTGATCCGGTGACGCTGCGCACCGACCGCCGCGCGCTGCAGCAGATCCTGATGAACCTGATGAACAATGCGATCAAGTTTACGGATTCCGGCGAAGTCAATGTCGTGCTGGAGAAATCGATGAAACACGCGCTGATCAGCGTGACAGATACGGGCGTTGGGATCGCCCAGCATCACCAGGACAAGCTGTACCAGGCATTCACCCAGATCGACCAGGGGACAACGCGGCAATTCGAAGGCACGGGCCTTGGCCTGCATCTGAGCCAGCAACTGGCCGGACTGCTGGGAGGCAAAATCAGCTGCTCCAGCCAGCAGGGCAAAGGCAGCATATTCGTGCTCTCACTGCCGCTGGAATAGGGGATACTCTCGTGAACGAATCTATTAGGAGCGCCAACGTGTCAGCCCGCATCCTTATCATCGAAGACAACCCCACCAATATGGAGTTGATGGTGTACCTGCTGCGCGCTTTCGGCTATCAGCCATTGATGGCGCACGATGGCGAAGAAGGCGTTGCCGCAGCAGGCCGCGAAAAACCGGACCTCATTATTTGCGATGTGCACCTGCCCAAGCTGGATGGCTACGGCGTGGTGTCGCGCCTGAAGCAGGACCCGGAACTGAAAGCCATTCCCACGCTGGCGGTGACCGCACTGGCCATGGTGGGCGACCGCGAAAAACTATTGGCGGCAGGTTTTGACGGCTATATCGGCAAGCCGATCGAGCCGGATACTTTCGTCACACAGATCGAGTCTTTTTTACCCGGGGAGATGTCGCCCCGAGGTGAAAACGACATCGCCACGATTCTGATTGTCGATGACCATGTGCTGAATCGCGAATTCCTCATGACCTTGCTGGGCTACAGCGGCCACCGGCTGCTGGAAGCATCCAGCGGCATCGATGGTTTGAAGGTCATGGAAACGGAACGTCCGGATCTGGTGATCTCGGACATTCTGATGCCGAATATGGACGGCTACGAATTCGTCAGCCGCATGAAGGCCAATCCGAAAACTGCGGACGTACCCATCATCTTCTACACCGCGACCTACCGCGAGCGGGAAGCGATGGCGGTGGCGGAAGCCTGCGGTGTGCGCTGGGTCTTGCCGAAACCTTCCGATCCGGACGTGATTCTGAAAACGGTGCATGAAGCGCTGGGTGTGGCGGAGCAGGAAGAAACCGTGCCGGCCTTTGCGCCCGAGCCGCCGTCCGAGAACCGGCTGGTGGATATCGAGAACAAGGTCGCCGAGTATCTCGATGAACTGGAATCGAGCAGCCAGCTGATTACACACCTTGCCACCAATGGTGAAGTAAAGGAGTCCGAGCCGGAGCATCTGACGCAGATGACGCAGCGCCTGTCGCGCTCCCTCTCCAGCCTGCAGGCGGTGAGCTTGCGTTTGACATCGCTGATTGAACTGGGGATCGATCTGGGCGCCGAACGTGATCCGCAGGCGCTGATCGAAATCGGCGGCCGCGTGGCGCAGAATATTTGCGTGTCGCGCTACGCCTGCATTGGCGTGCTGGAACCGGCTGCGGAAGAGATGAGCTTTTTCGCGACGTGCGGCACCAGCGAACAGGCGTCCGTGATTGCGGAGACCCCGCGCGCCGGCATACTGAACGCTTTGCTGGAGCAGCGCGTGCCGGTGCGCATGAGTGAACTGCCGGGACCTGCGACCGAAATTGGCCTGCCGGAGCGCCATCCTCCGGTGCATTCCTTCCTCGGCGTGCCGATTGCCTCGCGCGAGCGTGTGCATGGCTGGCTGTATCTGGTGGATAAGCTGGGCGCGAGCGAATTCAGTGAAGTCGATGAGCGCGTGGCGTCGACCGTGGCGGCGCAGATCGCGGTCGCTTACGAAAATCTGCTGCTGTATGACGAGATCCGCCGTCACCACGCCCAGCTGCAGCTGGACATGAATGCGCGCATCCGCCTGGATGAAGACTTGCGCCGTTTCCGTCTCGCGATGGATGCGACCGCCGACGGCATCTTCCTGGTGGACCGCGCGAACATGTGCTTCATCGACGTGAACGTGACAGCCTGCCGCATGCTGGGCTACGAGCGCGACGATTTCCTGCGCGTGGGGCCGAACAAGTCCACCATTCCCGATCTGGTGCCGCTGGAAGATCTGTACGACAAATTGCTGGCCGGTGATCAGAGCGGCGCCATGGCAGAACTGCTCCTGCAGTGCAAGGACGGCAGTTCGCTGTCGGTGGAAGTGCAGCGCCGCACCCTGCGTTCGGGCCAGAACTGGATTCTGGTGGCGGTGGCGCGCGACATCACGGAGCGCAAGGAAGCCGAGAAGCGCTTGCTGAAACTGGCCCACTTCGACACCTTGACCAATCTGCCGAACCGCAGCCAGTTCTACGATTCGCTTGCGCATTCGCTGAAGCAGGCCGGTGAGCACAACTGGGCGCTGGCCGTGCTGTTCATCGACATGGACCGCTTCAAGAATATCAACGACACGCTGGGCCATACCATCGGCGATGAGCTGCTGATTCAGTTCTCCAGCCGCCTGGTGGATTGCCTGCGTGTGCGCGACACCATTGGCCGTTTCGGCGGCGACGAGTTCGCAGCCATCCTGATGCTGCCGGAGGGCGCGCAGAACGCGATTGCAGTCGTCGACAAGATTCGCGAAGCGATGCGCCATCCCTTCGACCTGAAAGGGCATGAAGTCACGGTGACCGCGTCCATCGGTATCTCCGTGTTCCCGGATGATGGCACCGATCCCGATACCCTGATCCAGTACGCCGACACGGCCATGTACCGCGCCAAGGAAGCCGGCCGCGATGCCTTCCGCTTCTTCACCGCGGAGATGAACGCGCAATCGCTGGCGCGGCTCGATATGGAAAACGCGCTGCGCCGCGCGATCGACAACGAAGAATTCGTGCTGTACTTCCAGCCGAAAGTGCATATCGCCACGGGCCGCATCAGTGGCGCCGAGGCGCTGATCCGCTGGCAGCGCCCGGGGCATGGCATGGTGTCGCCGGCCCTGTTCATTCCGCTGCTGGAAGAGACGGGGCTGATCGTGCGCGTCGGCACTTGGGTGATTCACGAGGCTTGCCGCAAGATCGCGGAGTGGAACCGGTCCAAGACGGGCGCGGTGCATTTGTCGGTGAACGTGTCCGGCATTCAGTTCTTCGTGGGCGGACTGGAAGAAGAGGTGATGCGCGCCATCAAGGAGCACGATATCGCACCGGAGCTGCTGGAACTGGAGCTGACGGAAAGTTCGCTGATGTCCAATGCCGAGGAAACCATCACGGTGCTGCAGAACCTGAAGGCGCTGGGCATCAAGATTTCCATTGACGATTTCGGCACCGGCTATTCTTCGCTGGCTTACCTGAAGCGCTTCCCGATCGACAAGCTGAAGATCGATATCGCCTTCGTGCGTGAAGTGACCAGCAATCCGGACGATGCGGCGATTGTGCTGGCCATCATCAATATGGCGCACAGCATGAAGCTGAAAGTGATCGCGGAAGGTGTGGAGAAGGACGCGCAACTGTCCTACCTGCGCCGCCACGATTGCGATGAGATGCAGGGCTATTACTTCAGCCGCCCCGTACCGGCCGAGGAATTCGAACTGATGCTGCGTGAAGGCCGCCACTTGCAAGCGCCGGTGGACGAGAGCATCGTCGATCAGCAAACCTTGCTGATTGTGGACGACGATGCCTTCATGCTCGATGTGCTGAGCGATTTCCTGGCGCAGGACGGCTACCGCATCCTCACCGCACAAACAGCAGCGGAAGGCTTTGATGTTCTTGCCCGGCATAGGGTGCAGGTGATCTTGTGCGACCAGTGCATGCCCATGATGAGCGGCACGGAGTTCATGGAGCGGGTGAAGAACCTGGCGCCGGACACCTTCCGCATCATGCTGTCGGCCTATGCGGACCTGACGCCGATCATGGCGGCCATCAACCATGGCGCCATCGACCGCTTCTACACCAAGCCCTGGAAGGGCGCTGTGCTGCGCGAGAATATCCGCGAGGGATTCCGCCTGCACAGCCAGTTGCGCGCGACCGCACAGGTCGCAGCATGATGCGCGAGGCTGGCCATGTACTCCCCATGGCTGGCCGGTCTGCTGCTGTCGACGGTCATGGCTTGCAGCGTGGCAGCCGAGGAGGGCTTGCGCATCCTCGCGATGGAGAACAAGCCGCTTAGCTTCCGCAACGGCGACCATGCGGATGGCATGCTGATTGAACTGGTGGATCAGCTTCAGTTGCGCATCGGCGTGCGCTCGGAAGTCGAATTGCGCACGCTGGCGCGCGCCATCACCATCGGCAATGTCACGCCCAACGTGATGGTAATGCCGCTGGCGCACACGGCGGAGCGCGACCAGCACTACACTTATGTCGGCCCGATCTTCGTGGCTTATGTCGGCATTTTTGCGCTGAAGGAGAGGGCGCAGGAACTGCATGCCATGGGCGACGATATCCGCAAGCTGCGCGCGGGCGCGCGCCGCGGCTCCATATTTATCGAGCAGGCGCGCCGGCAGGGATACAACGTGACGGACGATCCGGTATCCAGCGAAACGGCCGCGCGCATGCTGATGCTGAAGCGTTTCGACCTGTGGTTCGATGGCGAAGAGCTGGCCGGTCCGGCGCTGGAGCATGAGGGCTACAAGCGCGAGGACGTGGAAGAGATCAAGCGCGCGGGCGCCTTCAACGCGTACTTTGCCTTCTCGAATGGCACGCCCGAATCCACCATCAAGGCCTGGGCCGACGCGCTGCGCGAGATGAAGCGCGACGGTACGTTCCAGCGCATCTACCACAAATGGATGCCGGGCTACCCTTTGCCACAGGAAGAAGTGGCGCGCAATCACTAGCTTTAGATGCCGTCTTCTAGATTGTCTCGATTACAATAAACGGACATTCGAGGAGAGAGTAAATGGCCAAGAAGACCAAGACTCAGGAAAAGAGCGAGGACCATATGACCAAGGCCGTGCGCTCATCCGCGAAACAGATCTGGCAGGCGGGCCTGGGCGCATTCACCGACCTGCAGCAGCGCACACGCGGCGTTGCGGGCGATAAGGCAGGCCATGTCGAGGAAACCGTCAACACGCTGGAGCAGGTGTTCCAGGAGCGCGTGACGCGGGCGCTGGAATCGATCGGAGTCCCCATGCGCAAGGAGATTGACGCGCTGACTGCCCGGGTGGAAGAGCTGAGCCGCGAGGTGGAGGCGCTCGGCGGCAAGCCCGCCAAGAAGCCTGTGGCGGCCAGGCCGGCGGCAAAAAAGCCCGCTGCGAAAAAAACCACGGCAAAAAAGACCGCATCCCGCAAGCCTGTTGCCTGACGCTCAACAATGATATCCTTGCAGGGGTGCCAATAGAGACCCCTGCCATGCAACAAAAAGCTCCTAGACGAACCCGCGAACGCATTCTGGAACTCTCGCTGCGCTTGTTTAACGAGTTCGGTGAGCCGAATATTACGACCACCGTGATCGCGGAAGAGATGAACATCTCGCCCGGGAACCTCTACTACCATTTCCGCAACAAGGACGATATCGTCAACTCCATCTTCGTCCAGTTCAAGGCGGAGGCAGAGCGCATGCTGCAGGTGCCCAGTGGCCGCCGCTCGAATATCGAGGACGTGTGGCTCTACCTGCACCTGATGTTTGAACTGATCTGGCGCTACCGCTTCTTCTACCGCGACCTGAACGATCTTCTGTCGCGCAACCGCAAGCTGGAACTGGAGTTCAAGGAACTGCTGGCCCACAAGATCAAGGTGGCCAAGAATCTGTGCGTCGACCTGCGCACGGAAGGTTCGCTGGAAGCCAGCGATATGGCCATCGACGCCATGAGCGTGAATATGGTGGTGGTGGCGACGTATTGGCTGTCCTATGAATTCGTGCGCAATCCGCGCAAATACTCGGAACAGCAATCGATCGCCGATGCGCTGGCGCGCGGCTGCTATCAGGTGCTGTCGCAGATCGGCCCTTATCTGCGGGGCGAAACCAGCGTCCTGTTCCAGAAACTGTCTGAAGAATATTTGAAGAAGCTGAAATGAAATCGATTTGTGTGTACTGCGGCGCCAATGCTGGCGTCACTCCGCTCTACGCGGAAGGTGCGCGTGGCCTGGCAGCCGCGCTGGTGGAACAGAATCTGGGCCTGGTCTATGGCGGCGGCAACGTCGGCCTGATGGGCGTGATTGCGGACGAAGTGCTGCGCCTGGGCGGCGAAGTGACGGGCGTGATCCCCACCGCGCTGATGGAGCGCGAAGTAGGGCACACCGGCCTGACGCGCCAGTTCATCGTCAAGGACATGCACGAACGTAAAGCCATGATGGCCCAGTTGTCGGATGGTTTCATCGCCATGCCGGGCGGGATGGGCACGCTGGAAGAACTGTTCGAGATGCTGACCTGGTCGCAGCTGGGCATTCATTCCAAGCCGGTCGGCCTGCTGAATGTGGACGGCTTCTACAACCACCTGGTTCAGTTCATCGGCCACGCCAGCGAGCAAGGCTTCATCCGCCCGCAGCACGCGGCGCTGATGATGGTGGAAGAAGTCCCGCAGAAGCTGATTGAACGCCTGCGCGAACCGCGTCCCGAAAACGTGGCGAAGTGGATTCGCTAAGCCCAGAGCTTCTGGCCGCTTGAGAGATCGAGCTGCGTGAGGTAAAGGCGCACATCGAACTCATACTGGTGGTAGTTGGGCTCCATGTAGGTGCACAGCTTGTAGAAGGCCTTGTCGTGCTGCTTTTCCTTCAGGTGCGCCAGCTCGTGTACTGCGATCATGCGCAGGAATTCCAGCGGCACGTCCTTGAACATGGTCGCCACGCGGATCTCGTGCTTGGCCTTCAGCTTGCCGCCCTGGACGCGTGAGATGGCCGTGTGCAGGCCAAGAGCGTGATTGATCACGTGGATCTTGCTGTCGTAAGCCACCTTGTCGATCGGCGCGGAACTGCGCAGGTATTCCGTCTTCAGATCCTGGACGTAGTCATACAGTCCACGATCCGTGCGGATATCGTGAGCTTTCGGATAACGTTTCACTAGCACTTCGCCGAGGCGGTCCTGATCGATCAGGAGCTGAACCTGCTGCAAAGTCTGTTCGGAATAGGCGCTGAGGTATTTCATGGAGGCGCGAATGGTATCACGACGCGGCTTTGCGGAGGTCTGACATGAAGGAATTGAGATTCAAGATATTGGGTTCGCTGATCGCCAGCAGCGGCGCGCCGGGCGCGTGGAAAGTCTTCTATCCCGGCGCGGAAGGCAAGCGCGGGCCGGCAGACTTCGTGGTGCCTGCCGAGGTTGCAGAGCAGCCGCAATTAATAGTGGAGTGAAGATGAAGTTTGCAACGCCGGTCGGTATCAATGAGCTGCACAGGAGCGATGTCAATATCGCCAAAAAGCCCTATTTCTACAATGACGCCGGTGTGCCGAAGTACCTGAGCAAGCTGCCGCCGCGTGTTAAGCCACTGCAGCCGGCGGCCGTCGATCCGGCTATCGCAATGGGCAATGAGTACGTTGTGGCCGACATATTGGGTGTCAGGAAAAACGCGAAGTTCGGCACCGAGACACAGTTTGGCATCGGCGCGAAGGAAGTGGTGTTCGAACCAATGTGGGCGACGCGCGATGTCGCCGCAGCGTTTGGCATTACGCTGATTGAGCCGGGGCAGGCGATCAGGATTGAAAGCCCGGTGCCCAAATTGCAGCACATCGATTACGAATACGGCGTGTTCGCAGGCCACTGGTCGCCGTACCAAAAAACCGGAGACCAGCTGCTCAGCGTCGTCTGCACCGACCTCGAACACCACGACTTCCCGCACGTCTTCGCGTCGATCGATCCCTGGCAGCCGCTGGTGACATCCGTCGGCCGCTACTGGCCGAAGCTGGGCAAAATTCGCCTGGCCGACCTGTGGGTACCGCGAGGCTGCGCGCTGTATATTCCGCCGATGCCCTCGTCGCCGGATGCCGAGTGCATCGATCTGCACAACAACCGCAACTCCGCACGCGCGTGCTGGGGCGATATCCGCCAAAACAGCATCGTCACGGAGACGCTGTTGCTGGACAAGGGCGGCTACTTCTACTGGTACTGGAACGCGATACCCACTGTCCATAGCCGCCCAGCCGACGTCCGCTGACGCTCCCGAATTTTAGTGGCCCATCAGGTCGTTCCATTGCGGGAGGAGGACGATGCTGTTGGGATTGAGGCCGGCGTTCTTGAGCGTGTCCATGCTCGCCACTGCAGTACCGCTTTGCAGGTCGACCACGGTCACAGCACCATCACTCATTCCGGGAAGATTCAGTAGCGCGTTCTGGACGAAGGCGTATTTGCCGTCCTTCGTGAAGGCGACGTGGTGGGCGCCCTCGGCGGCGGGGATGGATTTCACCAGCTTCGGTTCGCCAACCTTCGACGAGATGTCAAAGATGTGCAGGTGCCCAGGTTTGGCGGTCGTCACATACATGCGCGAACCGTTCTTGTTGAAGTAGATTTCAAGCGGTACGCCAGCTTTCAGGTCGGCGAAGTCATAGGCCTGGGCGACTTCGAAATCTTTTTTCTCGGGCTTCCAACTTGCGGTCCACAAGGTGCCGCCATACATATTGGTGACGTAGGCGATTGCGGGCCTTGCGTTCGGTACGAACAGAATCTCCACTGGTGCTTCACCGGCGGGCGAGGCTTTCTTCGATACCTTGTAGGTGCCGAGCACTTTGCCAGTGCTGGTTTCGACGGCGCTGATGACTTCTCCGGCGTCGCCAAGATCGGATGCTCGCACCGTGGAGGTCAGCAGCGTGCGGTCGGCGGCGCCTGATACGGCCAGGCCGTGCGGATAAGGTGCTGCAACCTTGATCGTTGATAGCACTTTATTGGTCTGCACATCGCCGACCACCATGCTCTGCGTACCCATGCAGCTCACGTACCAGTGCTTGTGATCGGGCGAGAAGGCAACGTCCTCGCCGACATTGCAAGTCGGTATGCTCACCGTTTGCATGGCGTAGTCTTTCGACTTCATGTCCATCACGCGCAGTTCGGGCTTGCCGAGCGCAGTAACATAGGCCTTGCTCATATCGTGGTTGTAGAAGATGTGGTGGGCCACGAGATCTGCGGGCAGGGGAATGTCCTTGACGATTTTTCCGAAGGACTTGGAATGCGGATCGACATCGACTATCGCGATGCCTTCCTTGCGTGCTGCCGGAGCGACTGGATTCTTGAGGGATTTGAGCGACTCAGGAGACTTGGTTTCGTAATTCATCATCGCCAGAATTTCGGCGCTTGCCCAGCCGTGGAAGCACAGGCCAAAGGCGAGGGGAAGCAGGGACCGGATGCGCATGATTCACCACCTTCCTGTCAGGTTGAGGGATCAACCTTTGAATTCTACGCCTTTTGGTATCAGGGTAATTGACCGAAATTTAAGCTGCGGTAGAATCGCCACATGGGACCTTTCCGCCTTCTCTGCTTGTCGGCAGCGCTGCTCGCAAGCGCCCCTGTGTGGGCGGCGGAGCAGCACGTCAGCTTTGAAGTAAGGCAGCAGCGCATTGCCAATCCGGCGCCCACGGTGCGCGTGACGCAAGGCGATACGCTGGTGCTGGAACTGCGCAGCGATGCGGCGCTCGATGTGCACTTGCATGGCTACGATGTGCCGCTGTCGCTCAAGCCCAACACGCCGGGGCGTATGAAATTGATGGCGAATACGCTGGGACGCTTCCCGCTGGCGACGCACGGCGCCGGCCATCGCCACGGTCCCACGCTGCTTTATCTGGAAGTCGTGCCGCGATGAAGCGCTGGCTGCTGGCAGCCATCGTCCCGCTCCCTGCCTTTGCGCACGGCTTCGGCCAGCGCTTCGATTTGCCGTTGCCACTCTGGATGTTCATGGCCGGCGCCGGCGCCACCGTCGCCGTGACATTCGCACTGCTTGCCGCGCAGCGCCGGGCGGCGCCGCGAGAGCCAGGCCAGGCGACCATGCTGATGCGGATTCCGATGGCAGGCACGCTGGCTGCGGCCGCACGGCTGATCGTGTTGCTTCTGTACTTGCTGGTGCTCTTCGCTGGATTCTTCGGCGTGCAAAGTCCCATCAAGAATATCGCGCCCGCGATGATCTGGGCGATCTGGTGGGTCGGCATGGCTTATCTTTCCGCCCTCGTTGGCGATGTGTGGGCGGTGGTGAATCCACTCGATACGCTGTATCGCTGGGCCGCCGCCGATCGGCCCGGTAAGCTGGCGTGGCCGCAGTGGCTGGGCGTGTGGCCCGCCGCGCTTCTGTTCTTCGTGTTCGTGAACATGGAATTGAACTGGGAGGGCAGCGAACAGCCGGCAAGCCTGGCGACGGCGATGCTGGTCTATTCGGCGTTCACCTGGCTGGGCATGTATCTGTTCGGACGTGGCACATGGCTGATGCATGGCGAAGTATTTGCCGTCGTTTTCGGCTTGCTGGCGCGGTTTGGACCGAACGTCGTGCAGGAAGGGCGCTGGCAGGTGCGCCCATTCGGCGCCGGACTTCTGGTTGATCGCCCCGTCGGCTGGTCGTACATCGCGCTGGTGATGCTGATGCTCGCTTCCGTTAGCTTTGACGGTTTGATGGAAACGCAGGCTTGGTTAAATCTTCAATCGCGCATGCCGCTCCCTCCCGAGGGCGCGCGTGCATTGGCGCTGTTCATGTTGCCCTCGCTGTTCATGCTGGTTTATCTGGCCGTATGCCGCGCCATCGCCTGGTTCGGCGGTGGGGCACCGCTGACGGCGACGGCGGGGTGGTATGTACTCACCCTGGTGCCGATCGCGATCGCCTATCACTTTTCGCATTATCTGTCGTTCCTGGCGATGGCGGTGCAGTACCTGATTCCTCTGGCATCCGATCCGCTGGGACTGGGATGGGACCTGTTTGGCACGGGGCTTTACTTCATCCGCCCCGGCATCGTCGATGCGCGCATGGTGTGGTATGTGTCGCTGTTCGCAATTGTCGCGGGACACGTCGCCGCCGTCTGGCTTGGTCACCAGACGGCATTGCGCCAATTCGGCGCTCGGGCTGCGCGCAGCCAGCTACCGATGCTGGCCCTGATGGTGGCCTATACGCTGCTTAGCCTGTGGATCATCGCCCAGCCCATCGTCAACGGTTAGCTTTTTCCTCCTTGCTGTCGGCCTGACGGTTGCCGCGGGCTGATTGCCGGCTTTCTCCCCCTTTGCGTCCGATTTCCGCCATGTGCTCGCGGTTCCGGCTGACGGCTTCGCCGCCTTTCTGGCCGGCCCGGCGGGCTTCTTCGGAATTGAACTCGTGCGCCGTCCCTTTCTGATGGGCGGCCTGGCCGCCTTTGCTGGCGATTTGACGCTGCGTCGATTCGTCCATGGCGGCGAAACCGCGCTTGGCCTTGGGTTGTTGCGTATTGCTTTGTTCCTGGTCGCCCATCATCCACCTCCCAAAACTAGGAATCGATCCGGAGCTGACGTCCGGCCCTGGAACGGCAGTGGCCGTTCTGATGGGTTGGAGAGGTGGCGGCGGGCGAAGTTCCGTCTTTTTTATGCCCCGGCCTGGCCCACGGCGGATTGCTCACCGGCGGCCTCGCTGCTGGCGCTACTGCGGACGGGAACGGCGCCCAGTTCGTGCTCCAGTTCTTCCTTGCGGTCCTGCATTTGCGCGCCCAGCTCGGCAAGGTCGGCGCCGCTGGAACGGGCTTTGGGGAACATCTCGGATTCTTCTTCCTGTACGTGGTGGTCAATGGCGGCGCGCAGTTTGGCGACTGTACTGTCCACCTCGTTATCTTCGGGCTTCATGTCGCGCAGCTGTTCGATCAACTCCCTGGCCTGGGCATGCTCTTGCAGCGCTTCGTCGACCAGCTGCTCGTCGCCCGTTTCGGCGCGCACGGCAGGGTAGAAGAGCTCTTCTTCGATATTGGTGTGGATGGTGAGTTCAAGGCAGATCTGGTGGGCGATGTCCAGCTTGAAGCCCTTGTGCGAGGGATCGCAGCGCTCGTATTCGCGGAACAGCTGCTTTACCTTGTCGTGGTCGGCAGTGAGTAGGGCAATTGCATCAGTCATGGTTCGGCTCCTTTCAGTCGGTTAAATGCCGCGCAAAAAGAGCCGAGGATCAGGTGGGTTATTGATCAGCCACTTGGAGGATGAGCTTGCCGAAGTTTTTCCCTTCGAACAGCATGTTCAGTGCAGGCACAAAATTCTCGATGCCGCGCACCACATCTTCCTTGCTCTTGATCTTGCCTTCCTTCAGCCATTTGCCGAGCGCGGCAGCGGCGACGGGGTAGCGGTCCGCATAGTCGAATACCACCATGCCTTCCATGCGCGCACGGTTCACGAGCAGGGAGAGGTAATTGGACGGACCCTTGACGGGGGTGGTGTTGTTATATTGAGAGATGGCGCCGCAGATAACGATGCGTGCCTTCATATTGATGCGTGTCAGGACTATATCCAGGATGTCGCCACCAACGTTATCGAAGTATACGTCAACGCCATTTGGACAGTGTTCCTTCAGGCCGGCGCGCACGTCGCCGTTCTTGTAGTCAATGCAGGCATCGAAGCCGAGCTCGTTGACCACCATATCGCACTTGTCCTTGCCGCCGGCGATACCGACCACGCGGCAGCCCAGTTGCTTGGCAACCTGGCCCACCGTCTGGCCTACGGCGCCGGCCGCGCCGGACACAACCACGGTTTCACCCGAGCGCGGCTGGCCCACTTCGAGCAGGCCGAAGTAAGCCGTCATGCCCGGCATGCCCAGCGTGTTGAGCCAGGTCGGCAGGGGCGCGAGCGATGGCTCGATCTTGTACAGCGCGGCCGAGCGGTCATCCGCGGCGCCGAGCCAGTATGTCTGCACGCCGAGTCCGCCGGACACGTGATCGCCCACGGCAAACTTGGCCGACTTCGACGCGACCACGACGCCGAGGCCGCCGGCGCGCATCACTTCGCCGATCTGGACTGGACGGATGTAGGACTTGGCATCGTTCATCCAGCCGCGCATGGCCGGGTCGAGCGAGAGGTAGAGGGTTTTGACGAGCACTTCGCCATCATTCAGTTCGCGCACGGTTTCGGTGGTGCGTTCGAAGTCGCTTTCCTTGGTCATGCCGACAGGGCGGGCGGCCAGGCGGAATTGGGCTGTCTCCATCTGTTGTTTTCCTTGTGGTTGGGTGTGGTGGAAAGACTATACCTGAAAATAATACGAACGTGCTATTTCCGGATTTTCTGTGGTTCATGCGACAATAGACGGCTCACCTATTCGAAAATGCGGCCATGAACCATCCAGAATACATCCTCACGCTAGCCTGCCACGATCAGCGCGGCATCGTCCATCGCGTTTCCGGATTCCTGGCTGAGCACGGCTGCAACATCATCGACTCGGCCCAGTTCGGCGACCCGGAAACCAAGCGCTTCTTCATGCGCGTGCACTTCGCCCGCGAAGATGCGGCCATCACCGACGCGGATCTGCGCGCGGCGCTGGCTTCGGTCGGCGAGGCGATGGGCATGGAAATCGAGCTGCACGATGCGGGCCGCAAGCCGCGCGTGATGCTGATGGTGTCCAAGATCGGCCACTGCCTGAACGACCTGCTGTTCCGCTACAAGAGCGGGCTGCTGCCGGTCGAGATTCCGGCGATTGTGTCCAATCACATGGACTTCTACCAGCTGGCGGCCAGCTACAACATCCCGTTCCATCATCTGCCGCTGGCGGCTGGCGCGCCGGAGACGGCCAAGCAGGCGCAGGAAGCGCGCATTATCGAGCTGCTGGATTCGCATCAGATCGATCTGGTGGTGCTGGCGCGCTATATGCAGATTCTGTCGCCGTCGCTGTGCGCGCAGCTGAAGGGCAGGGCGATCAATATTCACCACTCCTTCCTGCCCAGCTTCAAAGGCGCCAAGCCTTACGCGCAGGCGCATCAGCGCGGCGTGAAGCTGATCGGCGCTACGGCACACTTCGTGACCAGCGACCTGGATGAAGGTCCGATCATCGAGCAGGACGTGGAACGCGTCGACCACTCGATGAGTGCAGAAACCCTGTCGGCCATCGGCCGCGATGTCGAATGCGTGGTGCTGGCGCGCGCGGTGAAATGGTTCACCGAACACCGCGTGCTGCAGAACGGCCACCGTACTGTGATTTTCAAGTAAATTAGTTTCATGGCTCTCAAATCTACAATCTACAAAGCAGAACTCTCCATTGCGGACATGGACCGCAATTACTACGGCACACACTTGCTGACCCTGGCGCGCCATCCGTCCGAAACGGACGAGCGCCTGATGATCCGCATCCTGGCCTTCGCCATCCACGCCGATGAGGCCTTGGTGAACGCCAAGGGCATTTCCGATACCGAGGAACCGGACCTGTGGCAGATGGACCTGACCGGCGCGATCCAGCTGTGGATCGAAGTCGGCCAGCCGGACGAACGCCGCCTGCTCAAGGCCGCCGGCCGTTCTGAAAAGGTGATGGTGTATTCGTACAGCTCCGCCTCGCACGTGTGGTGGAAGCAGATCGCTTCCAAGATCGACCGTGCCAAGAACGTCAGCGTGGTCAATATCGACGCCGATGTTTCTGCCGCACTGGAGAAGATGGCCCAGCGCACCATGCAGCTCCAATGCACGATCCAGGACGGCCAGATCTGGCTGACCGATGGCGAGACAACTGTCGAAGTGCCGCGCGAAGTCTGGAAGGCTTAAGCGCGAACGCCAGCGCTCGATTCAATCTCCTCCACCGACGGGACGCATTAGATTGCTTCCCGTTTTTTCTCCGTGATAATATTTGCAAAAACAGCAATTTCGCATGCGCTTATAGAGCCCCGGAGTCCTCACATTGTCCCCAGATAGCAAAGTCATCTTTATCTTTGTTGCCTTCACCGTCGCTGCGGGCGTTATCCTCTACTTGCCGTTCTTTCTGTGGTTCGCCTGGAAGAGGCGGCAGCACCGCACGGAGATCCGTACCGAAATTCGACTGACGAAGACTGGCTGGATACTCTCCATACTGCTCGTCACATTGATGTTCGGTTTGCTCGCGACCGCGAAGCTTGCGCCGGAAAGTTTTGTTGGCTCGATTTTCGATGCAGTTGGTGAATGGACGGTCATAGGCGCTCTCTTTGTCGTAGAGGTGGTTGTTGATCTCGTGTTGCGCAGCCTGGGATTTCCTACCTCCTATCGTAAGGTCGTGTTGCCGCGCCCAAGCTCTGTATAGCGCCGCCGAACAACCACGT
This sequence comes from Pseudoduganella sp. RAF19, assembly GCF_052114165.1. NCBI lineage: Bacteria > Pseudomonadati > Pseudomonadota > Betaproteobacteria > Burkholderiales > Oxalobacteraceae > Pseudoduganella > Pseudoduganella sp. RAF19. The sequence continues at coordinate 141,160 of NZ_JBFREF010000008.1, forward strand.
CAGCAAGCAATATTATGGATAGGCCGAATCAAGATAAACACGCAAAGTCGACGGTGCCTTTCTTGGCTATCGCTTGTGGAGCCGTCGCAACCTTTATCACGGCTGGAGTCGTATCGTGGCTCACGCCAGACGGTAATCTTGTTGTGACGCTGGTGCCAGCGCTGGTCGTTGGTCTGGCGGTATTCGGCTTGGCCTTGTGGCGAATCCGTCGTGGTAAGTCCTCTAGTTCCCAGTGACAAGTGCAAGGAAATGGCGGCGGACGCTTGGCGACGCCGCAAATGGCCGTTTGGATGTCCCAACTGCTTAGAAAGAGGGGAGTGGAATGGCAACGATCGCTACATTGGCACTGCTCATGGGATTAGGCGCTACGCCGGCCGCGCAAGCACCTTACACCTTCATTGAAGGCAAAGTGCCGGAGGACGTGCAGCCCGATGGGAACTCAATCGTGTTCGAAGGGCCGAAGGAATTGGTGGTCATCGATACAGGCCGTCATCCGGAGCACACGGACAAGATCATCGCCGTGGCCAAGGCGCGAAACAAGCCGATCACTGCCATCATCAATACGCATTGGCACCTGGATCACTCGACCGGCAACGCGCGAATTCGCGCTGCCTACCCCGGCGCAAGGCTTTATACGAGTACAGCCGTGGAGAGCGCGCTGAAGGGATTTTTGATCCGTAATGCCGATAAGGCCAAGGCGCGGTTGGCAGATCCGGCCGTGCCGGAGGCGAACAAGGCTGATACGCGGCTGTATCTGAATGCGATCAGTGATCCTGCCAATCTGATTCCCGATCATCCCGTCACTGGACCAACGTCGATTAAATTGGGCGAGCGCGAGCTACGGCTGCATCTGGCGAAATACGCTGCGACCGAGGGCGATGTCTGGGTTCACGACCCGAGCAGCAAGACCGTATTCGTCGGCGATCTGGTGGTCGTGCCGCTGCCGTTCTTCGATACCGGCTGCGCTGAAGGCTGGCGCCAGGCGCTGGCCGAGATCGATCAGCTTGACTTCCAGACCCTCGTGCCGGGCCATGGTCTGCCGATGGACCATGCCATGTTCTCGACTTACCGCCACGCGTTTGATGCGTTCACTGCGTGCGCTGAGAGCAGCCAGCCTACTGCAAGCTGCGTTGCGACATGGATGCAGCAGGGCGCGCCTTTCGTCGCTATGCATCCGGATGCCAAATACACGGAGGAGGCGTTGACCTATTATGTCGATCAGGTCCTGCGCGTGCCGGCTAAGCGCAAGGAATACTGCGGCGAGCAAACGTGAATGCATTGCGCTGGATTGCTTACTGCCTCGTTGGCCTTCTGCTGTGCTGTGGGCTCGGCGCGCTGGCGTTTGATGCGCTAGTTGTGCGGCCGGACAGACTCGACGTAGCGCAGGCGGCAAAGCTGGTTGCCATCGCTTATGCGCCATCCGCGTACCTTGACAGCCCGGAGCGGCTGGCGCGTCGCACTCGGTACCTGTTGTCGCTGTCGTCGCAGTGATGCTAATGTGGGGTTATCGGGCTTAGAATACGCGGGTTCAATGCGACAAGTTTAAGGGAGTCCAAGTGCCTGCCATCGGGTTTAGCCATTACAACTTACGCGCCGCAAGGGCGATGCTTGACGAGTTGCGCGATTTCTACAGCGACGTGGTTGGCCTGGAAGTAGGGGCGCGGCCGCCATTTCGCAGCTTTGGCTACTGGCTTTATGCCGGAGGCCAGGCTGTCTTGCATTTGTCCGAAGCCCGTCCTGGTGAAGAGCGGGTGGCCCAGCCGCAAGGGACATTTGACCATGCTGCTTTCAGCTGCACGGGTCGAGCGGCATATGAGCATGAACTTTCGCGGCGGGGCATCAGGTACAGAGTTGGCGTCGTTCCGGAGACGCAGCTGGTTCAGATTTTCTTCAACGACCCGGCAGGGAACGGTGTGGAACTTAACTTTGAAGAGGCCGCCGATGGAAGCCGATGAACGCGCAGTCTGCGAAGTACACGCCACCTGGATCAAAGCCGTCAATGCAGGCGATCTGGCGTGCTTGCTGACATTGCTGATGGACGACGCCGTCCTTATCGGCCCGGGCCAGGCGCCAATTGGCAAGAACGAATTTTCGGCCAACCTTCCGGCAGCGCATCAGAAGAATTTTATCGACTGTGTCAGCGAGCTGGAGGAGGTCGTGGTGGCAGGCGATGTCGCATACACACGGGCGCGCGACAGTTTGACCATATCGCCGCGCGCAGGCGGCGATACGATGCGATTCGCCGGATACCGCATGACTGTTTACCGCAAATTGCAGGGCGGCCGCTGGCACCTGGCCCGCGATGCCCATACTCTTCAGGAGATCTAATGTTTGACCACGTCAAATTCGGCGTCAGCGACTTCGCTGCCAGCAAAGCGTTCTACCTCAAGGCTCTCGAACCGCTCGGTATAGAGATCGCCGGGGAAGGCGTGCCGACTTACGGCATTGAGCTGATTCGTCCGAACTGCAATACTTCCTTGTGCCTGTTCCAAACCGACGAGAAGCCGGCGCATCTTCATTTGGCTTTCGTCGCGGAGAACCGCCAGCAGGTTGACGCCTTCCATCGCGCTGCATTGGAAGCGGGCGCCAAGGACAATGGCGCGCCGGGTCTGCGTCCGAACTACAACGCGAACTACTATGCCGCGTTCGTGATTGGTCCGGACGGCCACAATATCGAAGTAGTGTGTCAGCAGCCCGAAGGCTGAGCTCCCGAATTGATCAGGGCTTGTATTGCATATCGGGCGGCACAAGATAGCGCGTGCCGTCGAAGGTAAGCGGTACGTCCCGCGTTACGGCCGGCTTGCTGGCCGATTCCTGAATAGTCTCGTGAACGGTCAGTTTGGCCGAACCCTCGCTGACCGGTTTCAGATCCGTCAGATAGCGAAGGCGCATCGCGCCGCTCTGGCCGAAGTTGGCAAGCAGATTGTCGAGCACGGGTACCAGCTTGTCGCCATCTTTGCGAAGGACGGTGGCGACAGCATAAATGCGATTGCCTTGTTCGATGAAGGTCAGGACTTCTACGCCGTTGACACCGGGCGCCAGTGGGACTGGCTTGTCCATCAGGCGCACTTCGGTGATCCTGCCGCCATACGGCTGATTGCGCAGATAGCTGGCCATGAGCTTACCGTCGCCGATGCGGCCCAGGATAACCAGGAGGGTGTCAGCTTTTCCTTTAGTCAGAGCCGTCGCGAGGACTACCTGTTTCTTATTGCCCGGCACCGTCTGACAGGCGAATTTCACGTTCTCATGGACGGTGTGGCCCATGCCTCGAACAGTCTCCCACAGCTCTTCTTCGCAGTAATCGCTCTTCCGGTCCTTTTCCACGCTGACGCGCTGCCACTTGCCGTTCTTCCAGGCGTTGGTGATGGTCAGGTCGTACTTTTCGTCGGATGCGGAATCCAGCACCAACTGACGCACTGGCACGGGCTTATTGTTCACCACGTTGTGCCACTCTTTGTAGTGAATGCAGCAGCCGCTCTTGCTGGTGGTGACCAGCTGATTGCCTTCGACGTCGATAGAGTTCAGCGAATCGAGTGACAAGAGTGTGAAAGCGGGGCTATGTTTGAAGGCGGCGTCACTCTCGTTCAGGAAAATGTCATAGCTGGGCTGCGAGTAGGGACCGCTGTTCCCCGTCTGGATAGCGAAATCGAGTTTGCCGTCCAGGTTGTAGTCCATTCCATTGATAACCCCGCCGTAGTCGTACATGGCGTTGGAGTTGGCCAGCGGTTTGCCATCGGGGATGTGCATACGGATGTCGGGGACGGCGATGGTCTGCAAGACCTGGCTTGAATCTTTGTGCGTGATCTGCACGAGGGCGGGACCGGTGCATTCGTCCGCGGCCTTACACTGCGTTAGCAGGCGGATGGTGAAGACGTGATCCGGCAGAATGCCCGGCAGCTCGAAGTGCTTTGCCGAGGTATCGGGCTTTTGCACCGCGTTGGTAAGCAGCGTGATGGTATTGATGCGCAGCTTGTACATCTCGGCCAGGCAGGCTTTTGGCTTATCCGCGAGCATGCACTCGCCGCGGCTTGCGTTCCATTCGCGCTGGCTGGTGCGGACAAGGGCCGTGTCGGCGGATGTGTTGAGCAAATCGCGATACGTTGTGGCGAGTTTGTCGTCCAGAGCGGACAACGCCTTGTCTTCGCAAATCGCTTTTTCGTAATTCTGTTTGGCTTTGCTGCAATCGAAGCCTGCGGCGGAGGCGGGAAGGGCGGCGGCCAATAACAGCGCGGCCGTAATTTGGTAGCGTAGGGATGTCGTCATATGATGGCAATTGTATTGCTTTTTATTTACTGCATGGTTGCCATGGGGACACAAAGGAAGACCTCCATACCGGTGTCAGCTTGTTGTCTCGCTGTCCTCCTGATGCTGGTTGAGGGAGCCGCGCAGGCGGTGACGCAGGATCAGGTGATGGCGGGCTCGGCGAGGCTTTATCGCGAACGGATTGAAGAGCTGCGCAGCGCGTATCGGCTGGATGACGATGCCCGCTTTGGCGCGCGCGTCGAGGCTGTGGCGCGGCCCTTGATTGAGCAAGCGAAGCGCGAGTTTCCCGAATCGGCGGATTGGAACTGGGAGTTGCATACGACCACGGACGGTGATGCCAACGCCTTCGCCATGGCAGGCGGTAAGCTGCTGGTGAGCCGCGCCTATGTTGTGGACCTGGGGCTGAATGATGCGGAGCTGGCGATGCTGCTGGCGCACGAGATCATGCATGCCGTGCTGCGGCACAATCTGAAAGAGTTTGATGAGGCACTGAGGCTGGAGCCGAAGTGGGGCGAGCGGCCATACGCGGAATTCGAGCACGCGATCGACAATGACAATACCCTGATGCGCAAGCTGGCCGGCTTCAACGCGGCGCAGGAAGAGGAGGCTGACCGCGAGGGGATGCGCTTTGCGGCGAGGGCCGGGTGGCCGCCGATGGCCCTGGCCGGCTACTACCGCAAGCTGGCGCGCAGCAGCGATAACCCGAATTTCGACAGTTTCGCCCATCCGGCGCCAGCGCGGCGTTGGATAGCGGCCAGGGAGCTGGCCCAAAAACTGGCCGCTGAGCAGGATGAGGCGGCAGGCCGCAGCCCGCAGCGTGCCGGCCGTTGAGCAGGTATAATCCTCCGCCATGCGTCTGAAATCGACAAAACGGCTGGCTTTCATCTGGCTCGCGTGCTTCGCGGTGCTGCTGAACGCGCTCGCGCCGACGATTTCGCATGCGATGGCCTTCGCCAAAGGCCATCCGCGCGTGTGGGAGATCTGCCTGAATGACGGCACCCGCCTGCGTGGCACCGGCGAGCTGGATGCCGCCACCTTCCTGGCGCTGACCGATCGCAGCAAGCCCGCGCGTGCCATCACGGGCATGCAGATGGACATGGAAGATTGCGCCTACTGCCTGCCGCATGCAGGCAGCACCGGCCTGCCGCCAACCGACGCACCCCCGTTGGTGCACCATGCGGCGCCCGCCCTGCGTCCACTGCTGTTCTACCAGTCGCCCGCACCGTTGCAGGTGTGGTCGACGTCCAACCCGCGAGGTCCGCCCGCGCTCTCCTGAATTATCCGACTAACCTCAATTCAGGAGAAAACAATGAACAAGCATTTCCTCGCGTTCGCAATGTCGATCGCTTTTGCCGCTTCCGCAAGCGCGCAAGTTACCGTCAAAGACCCATGGATTCGGGCCACCGTGCCCGCAGCGAAAGCCTCTGGCGCTTTCATGCAGTTGCAATCGGCCCAGGACGCGCGCCTGGTCGAAGTGCGCACTCCAGTCGCCGATGCTGAAATCCACCAGATGAAGATGAAGGGCGACCGTATGAATATGGCGCCGGTCGATGGCGTCGATCTCCCGGCAGGCAAGCCGGTGGCGCTGGCGTCCGGCGGCTACCACGTGATGCTGATGCAGTTGAAACGCCAGCTGAAAGAAGGCGAAACCGTGCCGATGACCCTCGTGGTCGAAAACAAGAAAGACAAGAAGCGCACCAACGTTGAAGTGCAGGTGCCGGTCAAACCGCTGGGCTACAGCCCCGCGCAGCACTGAAAGGCCACAACATGAAACGCATTCTGATCGCCGCAGCTGCGCTGCTGGCCACGTCGGCACACGCCCACATCACGCTGGAACAGAAAACCGCTACCGCCGGCAGCTACCAGAAGCTGACCTTCCGCGTAGGCCATGGCTGCAAGGGCAGCCCGACGCGTGAAATCACCGTCACACTGCCGGAAGGCGTCAACGGCGCCAAGCCGATGCCCAAGCAGGGCTGGCAAATCAAGACTACGCCGAACAGCGTGACCTGGACTGGCGGCCCGCTACCGGACGAGTATTACGACGAATTTGTGATGCAGGTAAAACTGCCCGCCGACACCGGCACACGCTACTTCAAAGTGGCGCAGGTCTGTGAAAAGGGCAGCGAGGGCTGGGATGAGACCACGCCTGGCGGCAAGAACCCGGCGCCAGCGCTGGAGATTCAGCCTGCCGCGCCGAGCGAACACGCGCACCACTAAGGAGTCCCTATGCAACTGAAATACAAACCGCTGGCAGCGATGCTGGCGGCGATGGGCCTTTCCTGCGCGGCGCACGCGGACCACGTGGTGACCGTGACGGGCGGCCGTCCAACCTCGCTGCCGACGCAGATTCCGACCACGATTGAGGGCATCACTGGCGAGCAGATTGAAGATCGCATCAACGCGGTGGACGCCGAGGACGCGCTGAAATACCTGCCAAGCCTGAATGTGCGCAAGCGCTATGCAGGCGATTACGATCACGCCGTACTGGCCAGCCGCGCCTCCGGCACCGGCAACAGCGCGCGTTCGCTGGTGTACGCGGATGGCATTCTGCTGTCAAATCTGTTGGGCAATGGTGCGACGTTCACGCCGCGCTGGGGCCTAGTGACGCCGGAAGAAATCGAGCGCGTCGATGTGCTGTATGGCCCGTTCTCTGCAGCCTACGCGGGCAGCTCGGTTGGCGCAGTGGTGGACTACCAGACCCGCATGCCGACCAAACTGGAAGCGCACGTGAAGGTCAACGCCTTTGCGCAGGGCTTCGAGCAGTACGCGACGGATTCGCATCATTACGGCCGCCAGGGCAGCGCCTCGCTGGGCAATCGCAACGGCGCGCTGTCGTGGTGGGTGGACGTGTCGCGCCTGAATAGCGATGGGCAGCCGATCGCCTTTGCCAACAAGCTGCTATCTGCGGGCGTCAACAGCACGGCAGGCGTGCCGGTGACGGGCGCGGTGGCGGACAGGAACCCAGCCAACAAGGACTGGTACATCCTCGGCAGCACCAATCAGATTCACACGGTGCAGGATCACGCCAAGGTGAAGCTGGCCTACGACCTGTCGCCGACGCTGCGCGCCAGCTACACGCTGGGCTGGTGGCAGAACGATGCCGTGCGCAGTTCGGAATCCTATCTGCGCGACGCGGCAGGTAATCCGGTCTACAAGGGCGACATTAATATCAATGGCAAGCGCTTCACGTTGCTGCCTTCCGATTTCGCGCCAAGCCGCGGCGATCTTGAGCACATCATGCAGGGCCTCTCGCTGAAGACCCATGCCCGTGGCAGCTTCGACTGGGAAGTCGCGCTGAGCAAGTACGACTACGTGCGTGACCTGGTGCGTACGCCGACCGTGGCGGTGCCGGACCCGGATACGGTAGGGCAGGGCAATGTGACCGATCTGCATGGCAGCGGCTGGAACACGATGGCGCTGAAGGGTAGCTGGCGTCCCGGTGACGGCCACGCGCTGGACTTCGGTCTGCAGCGCGATACGGCCAAGCTGCGCACCCGCGTATTCAGCGGCGCCGACTGGATCAGTGCCGGCGAAGGCAAGACCGTGTCGACCTTCAACGGCAACACGCGATTGACGTCCGCTTATGTGCAGGACACCTGGCGCATCGATGAGGACTGGCGCGCGATGCTGGGCCTGCGCCGCGAGCGCTGGCAAGCTTACGGCGGCGAGTTGACGGGTGTTGGCTTCCCAGAGCGCAGCGAATCAAGCTGGTCGCCGAAAGCAGCCCTGTCGTGGCGGGCGAACGACCACTGGACGCTGAAGGGTTCCACCGGCCGTGCGGTGCGCAATCCGACCGCCTCGGAGCTGTTCCAGGGCTCGATCCTCGATGGGAAGATCATCAACAGCGATCCGAATCTGCGCGCCGAGAAGTCGTGGACCAGCGAGCTGACGGCCGAGCGCCTGACCGCGAAAGGAAGCCTGCGCGCCACGGTGTTCCACGAAACCACGCGTGATGCGCTGTACTCGCAGCCCTTGCCGCAAGCGCCGACCATCAGCACCGTGCAGAACGTGGGCAAGATCCGCACAACGGGGCTGGAAATCTCGCAGCAGGAAGACGAAGTGCTGGTGCATGGTCTGTCCATCAACAGCAGCCTGACCTACGCCGACTCGAAGATCGTCAGCAATGACGCGCTGCCGGCCAGCGTCGGCAAGCGTCAGCCGCGCGTGCCGCAGTGGCGGGCCACCTTCCTGGCGTCCTACCACGTGGGCCAGCACTGGACCACCAGCCTGGGTGCGCGCTACAGCGGCAAGCAATACGGCACGCTGGATAACAGCGATCCGAATGGTTTCACGTACACGGGGGTATCGGATTACTTCGTGATGGATGCGCGGGTGCGCTACCGGTTCGACAAGCACTGGACGGCGTCGGTCGGGGTGGACAATCTCAATAACAAAAAGTATTGGGCCTTCCACCCCTACACGCAGCGTACCGTCAACGCTGAGCTGAAGTACGACTTGTAATGCTTACTGCGGCGCTCCGCTCATGCGGCGAATACTGCCGGACCCCATGATGGATTTGCTGACTTGCGGGTCGCCGTAGTAAGACACATCGCCCGAACCGGCCACGCTCACGGCCAGCGTCTGTTTGGCCCAGACAGTCGCCTGGCCGGAGCCGCCGATGCTCACGCTCACCGCGCGCGCTTGCAACTGGCCGGTGCCGACCTTACCGGAACCGCCAATCGCCACCGTCAAGCTATCGGCATTGCCGCTGGCTTTCAGGTTGCCGCTGCCGCCCAGCGACACCTTCACGGATTCGGCTTCCAGGCCGCGCACATTGATCGAGCCGGAGCCGCCCACGTTGAAGGACATGCGCTGGCCACGCAGACCGTCCGCATCCACGGTGCCGGAACCGCCCACCGAAATATGCTCCATCTTGCGGGCGTTGACCACGATGCGCAGGTTGCGGGAGTTGAATTGCAGCTCCTTGCGCACAGGGCGGATTTTCAGGGTGCCGCCRTCAACCACGGTTTCGATCAGCGGAGTCAGATTATCGTCGGCCTCGATCTGCACACCTTCCGAGCCGCCGAGACGGATTTCCACGGTGCCGGGCAGACCCATTTCCAGGCCGTCGTAGCCGCTCACATCGCGTGACGTTTTGACAATCGTGCCGCTGCCCTGAACGCGTTCACCGGCGAACCAGCCCGGCGAAGCCGACACCTGCGTCAGCGGCGCCACGGCCGCCATCAGGGCAATCGCCAGCACGGATTTGCGCACTGCAGCAGAAAAAGTCATCTCTTGCTCCTTCGAATTCGAATATTTGATGATGAGAATCATAGATCAGGAGCCGCTTCCACGTCTTCCGCTTGCGACAGAGTGCGCTGAACGGGGATCAGAATGCAAACGGGGCGGAATAGCCGGGTGTGAGTGTTGTAGCAACGATGAAAGCTACTTATATCTATTGCGCAAATGAAATAGAATCATGGCAAGCCGCACAAACCACCCGGAGAAAGCAGAGTCCATGGAAAACTCGCAAATTCGCACCCTTTCCTATATCGAGAACGAAGACCACCCGGTATTTGGGACCCTGGTCGAACAGATCCTGCACCTGCTTAACTCCAAACTGGTTTTCAGCGACATCCTGATTCACCAGAATTCGCCCCTGCTGCTGCGCCAGCCGAAGGGCATGGTGGCGGTGACCGACTCCCCGATCACCCGCGAGGAGCTGGAAGAATTCTTCGAGGTGGTGGAGCCGAACTGGCGCGAACGCATCCAGGACCGCGCGTTTGACCGCGCCATCGACCTGCATACGGCGCGCATCCGCGCCAACTGCTTCTCCTTCCAGGGCAAGAAGCGCCTGGGCTGCGTGGTGCGCCGCTTCCCGCGTGAACCGCTGCCGCTGGCGAATCTGGGTCTGCGCACCAACGAAGCCAAATTCGCTCACCTGACCAGTGGTCTGCTGCTGATTATCGGCGACACTTGCCAGGGCAAGTCGACCACCATCGCGTCGATGCTGGACGAGATTAACAAGACCCGCTCCGGCCACATCATCACCATTGAAGATCCGGTCGAAACCCTGATCCCTCAGCGCAAATGCGTCATCACGCAGCGCGAAGTGGGTTATGACGGCGACGTGGAGAGCTTTGACCTGGGCGCGAAAGATGCCTTGCGCGAGCGTCCGGACGTGATCGTGATTGGCGAGATCCGCGATGCGGAAACGGCGCGCGAGGCGCTGGCGCTGGCTGAATCCGGTCCGCTGGTGTTGGCTTCCCTGCATGCGCGCTCGACCGAGCTGGGACTGCAGAAGATGATGCGCCTGCTGGGTAATTCGGAATCGCAGAACCAGGCGCTGGCGCATGCCTTGCGCGGTGTGCTGTGCCAGGCGCTGCTGCCGGCGCAGGATAATGACGGCTACCACCTGGCCACGGAATCGCTGACCGTTCATCCTGAAGTGAAGGAGCTGATCGAGTCGGCGAATTTGTCCGGTATTCGCCAGCTGATGGAGCACAAGGGCGCGGAAGGCTGCCATACCATGAACGCCTCCTTGCGTGAGCTGCTGGCCAAGAAGAAGGTTGGCGTCGACGATGCACGCAACGCCACCACCGATCGCATCGGTTTCGCGGACATGATGTAAAAACCCACGGCGGAAACCAAGTGGCAGGCACGATGTGCCTGCCACTAGCTTTTGCATCAGGTTTTAATCAAGCGGCACGTTGCGGTAGCGGTTCACGTCCGTGCTGTTCACCGGTGGCGCATTATTGCCCCAGGCGCTGCGCAGGTAAGACACCACCTGCGCCACTTCCATATCACTCAGCGCATGGCTGAACGGCGGCATGCCGTAAGGCCGTGGATTGCCTGCAGTGCCCGGCGCAAAGCCGCCATTCAGCACAATGCGAATTGGATTGACCGCCACGTCCATGGTCAGCGCGCGATTACCCGAAAGCGGCGGATAGTGCGGCGCATTGCCTTCACCTTTCTCGCCGTGGCAGTCCATGCACATATTCCTGTAGATCTTCTCGCCGGCCGCCAGATAAGCAATCGCTTCGGCTTCCTTCGAGCGTTCATACTGCGGCTTGCCGTCGTTCTCGGCCGGCAGCGACTTCAGATAGACCGCCATCGCGTGCACATCGTCGTCGGACAGATGCTGCAAGCTCTCGCGCACCACCTCGGCCATCGGACCAAACACGGTCGCGCGTGGCGACACGCCAGTCTTCAGCAGATCCGAGATGTGCTCGACCTGCCAGTTACCGAGACCCGCTTCGGCATCGGACGTCAGCGAAGGTGCATACCAGCCCAGCACCGGAATCAGGCCGCCGGACAAGCTGTTGTCGCTGGCGCCCAGCACATTGCGCGAGCTATGGCAGGCCACGCAGTGCCCCAGGCCGTTGACCAGATAAGCGCCGCGGTTCCAGTCCGCAGGCTTCGCCTTGTTCGCTTCGAAGACGGCCGGTTTGAAGTACAGCGCGCGCCAGACGGCCAGCATCACCTGCTGGTTGTAAGGAAAGCGCAGGGTATGCGGCTCGCTTTTCTTTTTCACCGCAGGCACGGTCTGGAAATAGGCGTACAGCGCATCCGAATCGTCGCGGCTGACAACCGTATAGTTCGTGTACGGGAAAGCAGGGTAGAGCAGGCGTCCATCCCTGGCGGTGCCGTTATGCAGGGCGTTCCAGAAATCGTCGGCGGTCCAGGAACCGATGCCGGTTTCCTTGTCGGACGTGATGTTGGGCGACACCACGCCGCCGAACGGCGTCTGCAAGGTACGGCCGCCCGCATAAGCTGCGCCACCGCGCGGCGTGTGGCAGGCCATGCAGTCGCCGGCTTTCGCCAGATAAGCGCCGCGCGCCACCTTGTCGGCCAGCGGCATGGACTTCGATGCTTCGCTCGGCGGCGGGCCGGCATCGTGCTTGGGCCAGATGAAGCCGACCGCGCCCACAACCAGCAGCAGGAGCACGGCGATGATGATTCGGATTGTTCTTTTCATGGCAGTTTTATTGTTGTGGTACGCCGCCGCACTTCAGCGGCAAAGGCTTGGGCAAGCTGTCGGCGGGACGCATTTCGGCGTCGGCAGGCTGGCTGGCGAGCCAGCCGGAGACGGCGGCCACGTCGGCCTCGCTCAGGCGGTTGGCGATATCTGCCATGCAGTCCGGCGCGTGGGCCTTGCGCACCTTATTGCGCCAGGCGCCGAATTGCGCATTGATGTAATCGCGCGGCAAGCCAATCAGGCCGGGAATGGATGGCGCAACGCCGGTCATCTTGTCGCCGTGGCAGGCGATGCAGGCCGGGACTTTATTGGCCGGGTCGCCCTGGTGCACGATGACGCGCCCGCGTTCGATCATGGCCGGGGTGGCGCTGGTCGGCGCCGGCGGCGGGTAGGGCGGATGCAGGTCGGAGAAGTATTGCGCGATCTCGCGCAGGTAGGACTCCGGCAGTTGCTCCACCATGTAAGTCATCAGCGGGTACTGGCGGCGGCCGTCGCGGAAGTTCTGCAGCTGGTTGAACAGGTAGCCGGCCGGCTTGCCTGCGATACGCGGGAAGAAGGCGTCTCCCTCTTCCTTCAGTTTATGGCAGGCCGTGCACGCCACCACGCGCTGTTCAACGGTATCGGGCAGGGGTTTCAGTGGCTCCGCGCGGGCCAGAAGCGGCAGGGCCACAAGGAGAGCGATTGATGAGAAAATTCGCATAAATGCATCCGTTATTCTTGGTTGTCCTCCAAGGATACGCCTGCTGGCTGAAGAATAACAGGATCAAAAGTTCACCATCACGGGGGTATCAGTTTGAAGCTGTATGAGGCGCTGGCCGAAGAACTTGGGGATTTGATGGCCAGCGGCGTGCTGCGCGAAGGTGAGCGCCTGCCGTCCGTGCGGCAGCAGCAGGAGCGGCGCGGCGTCAGCCCGTCGACCGTGTTCCAGGCTTACTACCTGCTCGAAGCGCGCGGTTTGATCGAGTCCCGTCCCCGTTCCGGCTACTACGTGGCGCCGCGCCGATTGCCGGCTGCCCCGGAGCCTGAGGTGTCGCGGCCGGACCCTGCGTCCACGCGGGTCGATGTCAGTGAGCTGGTGTTCAGCGTGCTCGATGCCAGCCGCGCGCCGGATATCGTGCCTTTCGGTTCGGCCTTCCCCAGCCCCCTGCTGTTCCCGCTGGAGAAGCTGGCGCGCGCGGCGGCGGCCAGCTTGCGCAATATCGACCCGTGGAGCACAGTGGCCGATCTCCCGCCGGGGAATGCGGAGCTGCGCCGCCAGATCGCCTTGCGTTACCAGCTCGATGGCGTGCAGGTGCCGGCCGACGATATCGTCATCACCAACGGCGCGCTGGAGGCGCTGAATCTTTGTCTGCAAGCGGTGGCACGGCCTGGCGACACCGTACTGATCGAGTCGCCCAGTTTCTATGCGGCCTTGCAGGCGCTGGAGCGGCTGGATTTGAAGGCCGTCGAAATCGCGACCCATCCGCGTGATGGCATCGATCTCGATGCGCTGTCCGTGGCGCTGGAACAGCACCAGCCCAAGGCGTGCTGGCTGATGACCAGCTTCCAGAATCCGCTGGGCAGCCTGATGCCGCCGGCGAAGAAGCAGGCACTGGTTGAGCTGCTGTCGTCACATGGCGTGCCACTGATCGAGGACGATGTGTATGGCGAGCTGTATTTTGGCGCGCAGCGTCCCGCGTTGGCCAAGCGCTTCGACACGCAGGGGTTGGTCATGCATTGCAGCTCGTTTTCGAAGTGCCTGGCGCCGGGCTTTCGCGTGGGCTGGGCGGCGCCGGGGCGGTTTGCGCGCGATGTCGAGCGCCTGAAACTGACCACCAGCCTGGCCGCCGCGATGCCCTCGCAGCTGGCGCTGGCGGGTTATCTGGGGCAGGGCGGCTATGAGCGCTACTTGCGCCAGTTGCGCGCGGCGTTGTCGGGACAGCAGCGGCACATGCTGGATGCGATCTCGCAGCACTTCCCCTCAGGTACGCGCGTGACGCGGCCCGAAGGTGGCTATTTCCTTTGGCTGGTCTTGCCGGAACAATGCGACGCGCTGGAATTGCACCGGCAAGCACTGGCGGCAGGCATCAGCATCGCGCCGGGGCCGATGTTCAGCGCCAAGCGCGAGTTCAGGAATTGCATCCGCCTGAATTACGGACATGTGTGGGATGAGCGGCATGCCGCCGCGGTGGCGACGCTGGGACGCCTGGCCTGCGCTCAGTCGTGCGAGGGCGGCGTAGGCTTGAGCAGCGCCGGCACGGCCTGAGTTGCGGCGCTGGCCGCGCCCGCAGCGTTGGCGCCCGCCGCAGCTGCAGCGGGGCGCGAGCCGCCGGCGTTTTGCGCGAGGACCGGCGCAAGCGGGCGCGGCGGATTCGGCGCGCGCTTGGGCTTCGGCGGCTTGGGTGGACGAATCGGCGGCAGCACATTGCCTTCCGCGATCCAGTGGCGGAACACGCGCAGCGCAACCTGCGCATCGTCGGCCGCGTAAAGAATCTGTTTTTCGCTGAGGCGCGGTGCGGCCCAGTTGGTGGTCGAAATCTTCTTGGACTTCTGCAGCGTCTGGCCGAAGAACTTGGCCACGGCGCTTTTCGCGCCGAGGTCATTCTTCTGTCCCGGCACGCGCAGCAGAACGGACAGGTCAACGACTTTCAGCGGCTCGATGCCCAGTTTGGCGCGCACGCGCTTGATGTCGTCGGACAGCCCGAAGCCCACCTTGAGTGTGTTGTCCGATTCCAGAATCGCCCGCAGCGCCGGCAAAAAGGGCGAAGGATCTGCGCCAACCTGAAACAGCCAGGCGTGTTTATCGTCGGCCAACTGCACCAGATGCGGGCCGTCCGAACTTTCGCCTTTGACAAAAGTAGGTTTGGACTCGGTATCGAAACCGATGGCGTCCGCTGCCAGCAGGGCCGCTTGCGCGGCTTCCGCATCGGCGGCGGACTTCACGAGCCGGACGTCGGCCAGCCGGATGCCGGGGTAAGGCGGCAGTTCCGGCGTGGATTCCGGCGACTCGATCATTTGCGTGAGAATTTGGCGGTCAGCGCTTCCAGTTTTTCCTGGCGGCGCTTCGCGGCTTCCTCGGCGGCGGCAGCTTCACGCTCGGCTTTGCGGCGATCGACTTCCTTCTTGAAGCGCTCCTGCAATACCTCTTTGGCATGCTTGCGGTGCGTGTCCGTCACTTCAGCACCCGTGGTGCCATCCAGGTTGTAGCGCACGGTGGCTTTTTCCATGGCGCGCAGGTAACGCTGCGAGCTGGTGTGAATGCCAAGCGCGGCACGCATCAATTTGCGGTTGATTTCCGGGATGGCCGCCACTATCTGCTTATCGATGCCGATGGAAAGAGGCAGACAATCGCGGAATGGAGCGTATTCTTGCTGCAATTGCTTGAGCAGGGAGCGAGCGGACTGCGGCGCGGCCGGGACTTCAGCGTCCGGCGCCTGAGGGGTAGTGCTAGTGTTCATTGACTTCGGAGGTTACTCGGAAGCCGCCAGCATACCATGGGCGAGGGGGCCACGCATTGCATTTCCCGCCATGATGTTGTTTTGCTCACTGAAATCGCAGGTGCAGTCAGGCCGTAAACTGTGTATAATGATCGACGCACCAAATGCAGGACGGTGTGAGTTCAGTTTGGTAAAGAGTTGTAGACCGGGGCCGAGCCGCCCTCAGTAGTCCAGCCATTGGGCATGTGCCCTCTCTTCTATTCAGCACTGAATACATAGTGAAACGGCCCGTACGACGGGCTTTTTTCATTCCGGATTATCCCGACCCGAACAATCGCGTTGTGTGCCCGTTGGGCGCGCAGAGGAAGATATTTCAATGACGAAAACGCCGAAAACCCTTACGCTGTCCGCCAAGAAGCCGTCGTCGCGCACCGCCGCCGCCGCCAACCTGGCAGTACCGAAACCTACTTTATCGTATGTGATCGACAACGCGCAAGAGGAAGCCGGCAAAGTCACCGTGGTCAAGAAAACCCGCCGCCTGTCCGCTGTGCCGGTTGAGGCACCAGTGGAAGAGCCGGCAGTGGAGGTGAAAGTGAAAGCCGTGCGCAAGACCGCCGCCGCCAAGGCAGCGCCGCTGGCCGCTCCTGTTGAAGAAGCTGCACCTGCGGTGAAAGTTACCCGTGCCCGCAAGGCCAAGGCAGCCGACGCTGCGCCAGCCGCCGTGACTTCCGGTCCGGCCGCCGTGGTGGAAGTGAAGGACGCCGCCGTGCTGGCATCCATCGACACCTCCGGCTATCTGCTGCCGCAAGTGAAGGTGCCGGGCCGCCGTGGCCGCAAGCCGAGCGAATTCACGCCAGAGAACGACGAAGTGGCAGCGCTGAACGCGGTGGAACGCGCAGAGCTGAAGCACGCGTCCAAGGCGCGCGAGCGCAAGGCCAAGGGCCTGGACGCACTGGCCATGGGCGAAGGCTCCTCCGCCGAGGAGATGGAGAAGCGCCGCCTGCAGTTCAAGAACCTGATCAACCTGGGCAAGGACCGCGGCTACCTGACCTACGCCGAGATCAACGACCACCTGCCGGAAAACATTGTCGATCCGGAAGCAATCGAAGGCATTATCGCAACCTTCAACGACATGGGCATCGCCGTGTACGAGCGCGCACCGGATGCGGAAGCGCTGCTGCTGAGCGATAACGTGCCGGCTGCCGCCAGCGACGATGAAGTGGAAGCTGCCGCGGCGACCGCGCTGTCCACCGTGGATTCGGACTTCGGCCGTACCACCGACCCGGTGCGTATGTATATGCGTGAAATGGGCGCCGTGGCCCTGCTGACCCGCGAAGGCGAAATCGAGATCGCGAAGCGTATCGAAGAAGGCCTGCGCGACATGATCCAGGCGATTTCCGCCTGCCCGACCACCATCGACGAAATCCTGGCCCTGGCTGCCAAGATCGAGAACGATGAGATGAAGGTTGACGACGTGGTCGACGGTTTCGTGGACCTGAACGAAGTCAGCGCGCCGGTCGCGCCTGCGCCGAAGGCCGCAGCTTCCGACGATGAAGACGACGAAGAAGAACTGGACGACGATGAGGACGGCGACGTCAATGGCGGCGCGGCCGGTTATTCGACCGAACAGCTGGCGCAGCTGAAGAACGATGCGCTGGAAAAGTTCGCCCTGATCTCGTCGCAGTACGACAAGATGCGCAAGGCTGCTTACGGTTCCGCTTCGTACAAGAAGGCGCAGGACGTGATTTCCAGCGAGCTGCTGGGCATCCGCTTCACCGCGAAAGTGGTGGAGAAGCTGTGCGACACCCTGCGTTCGCAGATGGAGCAGGTGCGCTCGATCGAACGCGCCGTGCTGGAACTGTGCGTGAACCGCTGCGGTATGCCGCGCGCCCACTTCATCAAGGTCTTCCCCGGCAACGAGACGAACCTGGACTGGGTGGACGGCGAAGTGGCTGCGGGCCATCCGTATTCCGCGGTGCTGGGCCGTAACGTCCCCGCCATCAAGGAACTGCAGAACAAGATGGTTGACCTGCAGGAGCGCGTGGCGCTGCCGCTGGCCGATCTGCGCGTGATCAACAAGCAGATGGCTGCCGGCGAAAAGCGTGCGCGTACCGCGAAGCGCGAAATGACCGTGGCTAACCTGCGTCTGGTGATCTCGATCGCGAAGAAGTACATCAACCGCGGCCTGCAGTTCCTGGACCTGATCCAGGAAGGCAATATCGGTCTGCTGAAGGCGGTGGACAAGTTCGAATACCGCCGCGGCTACAAGTTCTCGACCTACGCGACCTGGTGGATTCGTCAGGCCATCACCCGTTCGATCGCGGACATGGCCCGTACCATCCGCGTGCCGGTGCACATGATCGAAACCATCAACAAGATGAACCGCATCTCGCGCCAGATCATGCAGGAAACCGGTTCCGAGCCGGATATGGCAACGCTGGCAGTGAAGATGGAAATGCCGGAATCGAAGGTCCGCGAAATCATGAAGATCGCCAAGGAGCCGATCTCCATGGAGACGCCGATGGGCGAGGATGGCGATTCCCAGCTGGGTGACTTCATCGAAGACAACACCACGCTGGCGCCGCTGGATGCAGCGCTGCACGCGTCGATGCGCAACGTGATCAAGGAAGTGCTGGATTCCCTGACTCCGCGCGAAGCCAAGGTGCTGCGCATGCGTTACGGTGTCGAGATGTCGAACGACCACACGCTGGAAGAAGTGGGCAAGCAGTTCGACGTGACCCGCGAACGCATCCGCCAGATCGAGGCGAAGGCGATGAGCAAGCTGCGCCAGCCGTCGCGCTCCGACAAGCTGAAGACCTTCCTGACTCAGGGCTAAAAATCGAAAATGGACGCTGCGGCGTCCATTTTTTTATGGTGGTATGATTGCGCTACCATTTTTCTGCCAGGAGTTCGCAATGACCGATCGTCGTGAATTCGTACTCGCCGCCGGTGGCGCCATCGCGGCCGCCGCCATCGGCGCTCCCGCCGCTGCTCAGAATACCGGCCGCAAGATCGGCTATGCCATCGTCGGCCTGGGCGGCTATGGCTTGGGCATCATCATCCCGCAGTTCAAGAACTGCCAGCACAGCAAGCTGGTGGCGCTGGTCAGCGGCGACCCAGCCAAGGCGCGCCGCGTGGCGGCCGAATATGGCGTGCCGGAGCGCTCGATCTATAACTACGCGAATTACGACGGCATCCGCGACAATCCGGATATCGATGTGGTCTACGTCTGCTTGCCGGTGTCGATGCATGCCGAGTACACGATCCGCGCGGCGCAGGCGGGCAAGCATGTGCTGTGCGAGAAGCCGATGGCGGTATCGTCGGCCGAGTGCGAACAGATGATTGCGGCCTGCAAAAAAGCGGGTAAGAAGCTGATGATCGGCTATCGCTGCCATTTCGAAGCCTACAATCTGGAGGCGGTGCGCCGCGCCCGGGCGGGCGAGATCGGCAAACTGCGCTATTTCCGCTCGGAGCATGGCTTCGTGGCGGGCAATCCGAATGCGTGGCGCCTCAAGAAGGCCATGTCCGGCGGCGGCTCGATGATGGACATCGGCATCTATGCGCTACAGGCGGCGCGCTATATGACGGGCGAGGAGCCGGTGGCCGTGTATGCGCATGAGCAGACGGACCGCAATGATCCGCGCTTCCGCGAGGTGGAGGATATGATCCAGTTCACCCTGGAGTTCCCTTCAGGCGTGATCGGTTCGTGCATGTCGATGTACAGCGCGAACCAGAATCACATTTTGCTGATGGGCGATAAGGGACGTATTGAACTGGAGCCGGGCACGTCTTACGATGGCAACCGGCTGTGGGTTGGCCGCGGGCGCGACAACGAAATCACGCCGCCGCCGGGGCCGGGCGCCACGCAATGGGCGGGGCAACTCGATCATATGGCGCAATGCGTTTTGCAGAACCGCGAGCCTATCGTGGCGGGCGAAGAGGGCTTGCGCGATATCCGCATTATCGAGGCGATTTATCAGTCAGCCCGCGAGCGCCGCCGCATCGCGCTGCGCGCCTGAGAAGCCGGCGAGGCCCGAGTGGCCTACGCCCTTAGCCATACCCATCGCTGCTATCGCGGCCTTCGGCTTCGGCATCGCGGCCTTGGCTGGCGCGCGCAGTTGTGCGTCAGATGCGTGGGCGGCTGCGCGCCGGTGACGGCTAGTACGGGCGTCCGGTGACGTCGAGCGGCAGCTGCCACACGGCGCCTGCACCCGTGATGTACAACGTCTTGCCCTCCTTGCCGCCGAAGGCCACGTTGGTCACGTTGGCGTCTACGCGAATCGTTGCGAGCACTTCGCCTTGCGGATCAAACACGCGCACGCGCCTGGCGCCGTGCTCGGTCACGTACAGATTGCCGTGGCAGTCGAGCGTCATGCCGTCGCCGCCTTCGATGCGCGCGAAATGCCGTGCCGATTGCGGTACGCCGTTCTTGATTGGGTATGCGCGCACTTCATCATCACTGGCGTTCACATACAGGATGTCTTCCTTCAGCGACAGCGCAATGCCGTTCGGGTTGTGGCGCGTGCCGTCCACCAGCGTGACCTTGCCGTCGGTGCCGACGCGGTAGATGCCTGTCACCGGCTGGCCGCCCGGCGCAGCGGTTTTCTGATAGTCCGGATCGGTGAAGTAAAGCGTGCCGTCAGTGGTGAGCGCGATATCGTTCGGCGAATTAAAGACGTTGCCTTCGTAGCGCTGCGCGATGACGGTTCGCTTGCCATCGCTCGATTGCCGCAGCACTGCCTTGTCCTTGTGGCTTGCCACGATCAGCTTGCCGGCCGCGTCAACGGCCAGGCCATTGCTACCGCTATCATCGGTGACCGTACTGACGCTGCCGTCGGCGGCCAGCTTGCGAATGCGCGAAGGGAAGCCCTGGCTGAACGCAAAGTCAGAGAAGTACAGTGCGTCACCGATCCATACCGGACCTTCATACAGTCCCGGCTCATTGCGCGTTGGCGTAACGGCCGCAATGCGCTGCGCCGTCAGCTCGCCAGATGGCGCTTTGCCGCAGGCAGCTGCGAAAGCGGTAACGGGTAACATCGTCGCCGCGGCGATTGCGATCAGGGCAGGGATGTGACGTTGCATGCGGCGGGTCTCCTAATGATTGATGTCCGCTAGTGTAGCCTGCTTTGCGCGTTCTCAACACGCCCCGCGCTGCACTCGCGGACTTGGCGGTATGCCTGCCTCAGCACAAGGCCAATACGACTCGCCATGGAAGACCGCCCAGCGCGACGACACCCTGGCTCGCCGCGTGCTGGCTTACAACTACCGCATCTTCGAGCTGCACGGCCAGCCTGCGGACAGCCTGGAGCAATTGGAAGCCTGGAGCAATTGGAAGCGTGGAGCGATGCGATGCTTGCTGCGCAATCGCTCCGGCAAGTCTTCAGAACGAAAAACTGAACATGCGGAATTCGAAGCCCTTGCGTTTGTGCTCGATCACTTTGAAGACCGCCCACAGCAGCACGCCCACCAGCAGGGCAAAGGTCATCCAGTCGCCGGGATTGAAGCGTGCGGCGCCTTCCGGCTGCACGGCCGGGACCGTGCCGGCTTTGAGGACGTGGCCCGTGTACCAGGCGCCGATGATCTGGCCGTCGTCGGTGATGCGCTTGGTCAGGTAGAGGCCGCGGCCACCCGCGCGGATGTGCATGCGGCCATCCTTGTAGATGAAGGTATGCGGCGCATCGTGGTTCTTGATCTTGAGCGTGCCGACGATATCGCCGTTGGCATTGATGCCGGTTGCGTAGCTGTTCCCGGCAACCATCATGGCGCCGAGATCGACCATGCGCTTGCCGTCATATGTGAAGGCATGCCATTTATGATCCGGGGTTTCGGCCGCGCCGACCACCACACCGGCATCGTTGATCGCAGTCGCCACACTGATGCGGCCGCCGAAGCCCGGCAGCTCGATCATGCCGCTGCCCGGTTTGTACAGGAAGGCGCGGCGATAGCCGTTCGGCAGCTGGGCCGCGCCCACTACTAGTCCGTGATTATTGACGGCCGTCGCGTAGCTGTTCTTGCCGCCGAAAGTGCCCAGGTCCAGCATGCCAACACCGTTATCGACAAACGCATGGAAAGTGCCGTCAGGGGTATCCGCATAGCCGACTACATGGCCCTGATCATTGATGGCCGTGCCCACGCTGCTATTGCCGCCCAGCGTGCCCAGGTCGCGCATGCGCAGGCTTTCGTCGTAACGGTAAGCGTGCCAGGCGTTGGTTGCGGTCAGTGCAGCGCCTGTGACCAGACCGGAATTGTTGATCGCGTTGGCCACGCTCTCATTGCCGCCGAGCGTGCCGATTTCGATATTGCGTCCATTGGAGATCAGGATGGCGCGGCGGTTGCCGTCTTCGTCCTTGATTTCGCCGACCGTTTCACCGGCAGCGTTGACGTCCATGATGGCGCTGGATTCGTCTCTCTTCTCGCCCATTGGGCTGACAGCGTGGGCGGTGGAGAACAGCATCGTGATGCCGAGGGCAATCAGCGCTCTTTTCATGGACAGCCTCCTATGATGAAAGAAGGCTTGACTATACGATACTATTTCGTCGCAAATGTACGCGAATTGTCACACCTTCTTCACGAACTCGGACTTCAGGCTCATGGCGCCGAAGCCGTCGATCTTGCAGTCGATATCGTGATCGCTGTCGACCAGGCGGATGTTCTTGACCTTGGTGCCTTGCTTGATCACGCCGCCCGAACCTTTTGGTTTCAAGTCCTTGATAACGGTGACAGTGTCGCCATCCTGCAGGAGGTTGCCGGCGGCGTCGCGATAGACGCGTGCGGTTTCCACAGCCGCTTCCGCGGTGGCGGACCATTCGTGGCCGCACTCGGGGCAGATGTAGTTGCTGCCGTCTTCATAGGTATACTCGGACTGGCATTTAGGGCAGGCAGGGAAGTTACTCATTGGGATAAACAGTATGCAGAATTTGGAAAACCCGATCTGGGCTGCGCTGACTTCGGCGCATGAGCATTTTAACATTCCGGCCGGGGCGGCCCGCCGCTATCCGGCCGATGTAGCGCTTTTTCTGGCGGTGCCGGAAGAGGGCATGCCGGCCGACGTCGCGTCCATGACTGGCGATTACTATGTGTTGGGCGTTTTCCCGGCGCTGCTGGATGGCTGGTCGTTGCAGCCGCTGTCGAACGTGCTGCAGATGGTGTACGAAGGTGGGGCGGTGCCGGCGCCGGATCGCAGCATGATCCGCGAACTGGCGCAGGATGATCCGCAGATGGTGGAGCTGACCAATATCGCCTTTCCCGGCTACTTCCGCACGCGTACCGGTTTGATGGGGCGTTATATCGGTATTCACGAACAGGACAAGCTGGTGTCCATGTCCGGTGAACGCATGGACCTGGGCGCGATGCGCGAAGTGAGCGCAGTGTGTACGCATCCCGGCTTCACGGGCCGCGGACTGGCCAGGCTGCTGGTGCTGGACTGCATGCACCATATGCAGCAGCAGGGCGTGCAGCCCTTTCTGCATGTGGGATCAGCGAACAAACGCGCGCAGGCGCTATACGAAGCGCTGGGCTTCAAGCCTACGCGCGAGCTGAAACACGCGAAAGTGATCAGTCCTTCGCGTTGACGCTGCCGAAGCCGCCGATCGACTTATTGACCGTCTTCGGATGGCCGTAGTAGCTCAGGTTGCCCATGCCGTGCACCACGAGGTTCAGCGTGTCGCTAGCATGTACGGCCACGTCGCCCATGCCGTTGAAATTGACGTCGGCGCGTTCGGCTTTCAGGTTCCTGGTATCGACTTCGCCGACACCTTGGGCTTTCAGGCGCAGCAGCTTGACCTGGCCGGCCGCATGCAGCGCGCCGGCGCCTTCGAAACTGATGTCGATGCGCTCACCGCTGACGCCGCGCAGATTTGCTTCACCGGCGCCTTGCACGCGGAAGCTGGTCAGGGCAGGGACGGTCACCACGATTTTCGATTCGCCCTTGATGGTTTTCGGGCCGTTTTCGTTCCAGGTGACGCGCAGCACGCCGCCATCGACCACGGTTTCCACGCGGCTGATGAAGGCTGGGTCGCCGTTAATGGTGACCGATTGCGGCTTGCCGACTTCGACCGACATACTAACGGGGCCTTTGACGTTGATGCCGACAAAGTTGTCCAGCTTGCGCGGCTGTTGTTCGGCGTGGGCCGATACAGCCAGGAGCAGGGCGGGGAGGAACAGCAGTTTATGCATAAACGCTCCAAATGACGGCGGATCAAATGATCCGCCCTACGCGGCAGCGATTCGTTCAGCCGCCGGCATTGCGCGCCCGGGGGGGGGGGGGGGCGGATGCCGGCGTTGCGTAGGGCGGCTCATTGAGCCGCCGGGTTTTTAACCGGTGTTGCGCAGACCTGCCGCGACACCGTTGATGGACAGATGAATGCCGCGGTGCACGCGCGGATCAGCCTTTTCCGGATCGCTGCTCAAGGCGCGTCGTCGCTTGATCAGCTCAACCTGCAAGTGGTTCAGCGGGTCCAGATACGGGAATCGATTGGTGATCGAACGCGCCAGCAGCGGGTTGCCCGCCAGGCGTTCTTTCGCTCCCGTGATCTCTTCCAGCCGCGCCAGCGTGCCTTGGTACTCCTCGCCGATGCGCTTGAAGATGCGTTCGCGCAGTTCGGCATCCTGCACCAGCTCCGCATAACGCGAGGCGATAGCCAGGTCGGTCTTGGCCAGCACCATGTCCATATTCGACAGCAGGGTAGCAAAGAACGGCCAGTCGCGATACATGGCCTGCAGCTGCGCCATGCGCTCCTCGCGCTTGCCTGCCGCGATCCAGGAGCCAATAGCGCTGCCGAAACCGTACCAGCCCGGCAGCAGCAGTCGGCACTGGCCCCAGCTGAAGCCCCATGGGATCGCCCGCAGGTCTTCGATGCGGCGCGTCGATTTACGGGAGGCCGGGCGCGAACCGAGGTTCAGCTCCGCGATTTCCGCAATCGGCGTGGCCTGGAAGAAGTAGTCCGTGAAACCCGGGGTTTCGTACACCAGGTTGCGGTAAGCCTTGTAAGCCAGTTCGGAAATCTCGGCCATCGCGGTTTCGAAGCCTTGCAGACGCTCGCCGTGGCAGGCGTCGGCCGGTGCCGGCATCAGGCTCGCTTCCAGTGTTGCGGACACCAGCAGCTCCAGGTTGCGGCGGCCGATTTCGGCATTGGAGAACTTGGACGCGATGATCTCGCCCTGTTCCGTCAGGCGGATCTGGCCATTCACGGTGCCTTTCGGCTGCGCCAGGATCGCCTCGTAGCTTGGGCCACCACCGCGGCCTACCGTGCCGCCGCGGCCGTGGAACAGGCGCAGCTTCACGCCTGCTTTCGCAAACACGTCGATCAGGCGGATCTCGGCCTTGTACAGCTCCCAGTTCGAGGTCATGAAGCCGCCGTCCTTGTTGGAGTCGGAGTAGCCCAGCATGACTTCCTGGATCTGGCCCTTGTCCGCGATCAGTTCCTTCACCAGCGGCAGCGCCATGAAGGTTTCCATGATGCCGGCTGCGCGTTGCAGATCGGGGATGGTCTCGAACAGCGGAATCACCATCAGGTCCGACTTGCGCGAACCGTCGGCCAGTTGGCGCATCAGGCCGGTTTCCTGCTGCAGCAACAGCACTTCCAGCAGGTCGGACACCGTCTCGGTGTGCGAGATGATGTAGTTGCGGATGGCGCGCTGGCCGTAGCGCTGGCGGATATCGTAAGCCGCGCGCATGATGGTCAGTTCGGACGTCGTCTCGTCGGAATACGCGATGTACGGCGAATACAGCAGGCGAGGTTGGGCCAGTTCGGCCAGCAGCAGCTTTTCCTTGGCTTCTTCGTCCAGTGCCGAATAGTCGGCTTGCACGCCGGCCTTGGCGAACAGCTCGGCCAGCACGCGCTCGTGGATGTCGGAAGACTGGCGCATGTCCAGCGAGGCGAGGTGGAAGCCGAAGATGTCGGCCGCGCGCTTCAGCGTGGTCAGACGTGGACGCGCCATCTCGCTGCCGTGGTTGGCGTTCAGCGAATCGATCAGCACCTGCAGGTCGGCCGCGAAATCGGCCGGGCACGGATAAGGCTCGGCGTGGCCCACTTCCTTGCGCAGGATGTTGGTCGCGCCCAGCGCACGGGCCGTGCTGGCCAGACGGGCGTAGATGCCGATCAGGGCGCGGCGGTATGGCTCGTCCGAGCGGTGGTCGGAAGTGTCGGGCGAGGCGTCGGCCAGCGCTTGCAGCTCGGGCGAGCAATCCACCATCAGTTTGGAGATCGACAGTTCGGCGCCCAGCGCGTGCGCTTCATCCAGGTAGAAGTCCAGAATGGTCGTGGCCTGCCGCTCCAGCGCGTGCTGCATGGTGCCGGCGTTGACGTTCGGATTGCCGTCGCGGTCACCGCCGATCCAGCTGCCCATCTGCACGTAAGACGCGGGGATCGACGCTTCCGGCTGCTCGTAGCGCTCGGCGATTTCGGCGCTGATGTCGTCGTACAGGCCTGGCAGCTCGCGCAGGAAGGTGATGCGGTAGTAGGACAGGGCGTTCTCGATCTCGTCCGCAACGGTCAGCTTGGAGTAGCGCAGCATGCGGGTCTGCCACAGGGCCGCGATACGCGCCTTCAGCATGTGCAGAGTGTTGGCTTTCTCTTTCGGCGTCTGCGGCAGGTCGCGGGAAGTCAGCAGGCGGGCGATGTCATGCTCCGCGTCCAGGATGGACTTGCGCTGCACCTCGGTCGGGTGGGCCGTCAGCACGGGCGAAATCAGGGCCTCGCCGAAGAACTTGTTGACGGTGTCCAGCTCGACGCCGGATTCCTTCAGTTTGCACAGTGCGTAGCTGATGCTGCCGCGCTGCGGAGCCGAACCGGCCAGCAGGTGGGCGCGGCGGCGGCGGATGTGGTGCTGGTCTTCCGCAATGTTCGCCAGGTGGGAGAAGTAGGAGAAGGCACGCACCACCGTAATGGTTTGTTCGCGTGTCAGGATTTTCAGCATGCCGTCCAGCTCTTTTGCTGCGCCTGCATCGGCCTCACGGCGGAAGCGCACGGCTGTCTGACGGATGGTTTCTACGACGGAGAATACTTCCTCGCCTTCCTGGTCCCGCAGGACTTCGCCGAGCAGGCGGCCCAGCAGGCGGATATCTTCTTTCAGCGGCGCGTCTTTATCCACGCCTTGTTCGTCTGTTGCACTTACATGGTTTGCCATAGTAGATCTTCACAAAGATATTGAATGGTCGTGCAATAGGCTTATGGCCCCGGTCTGCATAGTGACACATGATAAAATTTGTGATCTTAATCATGCGCTGCTTTACTGGTGAACGCCGGTTAAGCGTTAGCAACAGCGAAAGAACAGGTTTTGAATACTTCAGAATTGGCCCAACAGATCCCTTCCCGATTGGTGATCGCTTCGCGCGAAAGCCGCCTGGCCATGTGGCAGGCAGAGCATGTCCGCGCGCGCTTGTCTTTATTATATCCGCAGTGCAGCATTGAAATTCTCGGAATGACAACGCGGGGCGATCAGATCCTGGACCGCACTCTGTCCAAGGTCGGCGGCAAGGGCCTGTTTGTGAAGGAGCTGGAGGTGGCGATGGCCGAGGGCCGCGCCGATCTCGCTGTGCATTCGCTGAAGGATGTGCCGATGGAGCTGCCGGAAGGTTTCGCGCTGGCCGCCGTGCTGGAACGTGAAGATCCGCGCGATGCCTTCGTTTCGAACGACTACGCTTCGTTGGACGAGCTGCCTGCAGGCGCCATCGTCGGTACCAGCTCGCTGCGCCGCCAGTCGCTGATCGCGGCGCGCTATCCGCAGCTGATTATCAAACCGCTGCGCGGTAATCTGGATACCCGTCTGGGCAAGCTGGATCGCGGCGAGTACGCGGCCATCATCCTGGCTGCTGCGGGCCTGAAGCGCCTCGGTTTGTCGCAGCGCATCAAGGCGCTGCTGGCGCCGGAAGCCAGCCTGCCGGCCGCGGGCCAGGGGGCGATGGCAATCGAGATCGCTGAGCGCAGCGATGGCGTGGACCTGCGCGCCTTTCTGGCGCCGCTGAACGACCTCGCGACTTCGCAGGCGGTAGCGGCTGAGCGCAAGGTGTCCAAGGTGTTTGGCGGCAGCTGCCAGGTGCCGCTGGCTGCCTACGCGACCGTCGAGGGCGGCCAGATGCACCTGCGCGCGATGGTCGCGACGCCGGACGGCGCTCGCGTCGCCAGCGCTGAAGTGCGCGGTGAGGCTGTTGACGCTGAACAGCTGGGCCACGACGTCGCCGAGCTGCTGCGCGCGCAGGACGCCGCCGCCATCCTCGCCGCCAGCCTGGCCGATGCCGCGCCCGACATGACGCCGAACGCCGCACCCGGTGCCGCAGCGACGACTGGCGCCGCTGCCTCGACCGGCAACGCCACGACCGCGTCCGGTGCGGCCGCTGCACCCGGCGGTGCTGCGACATGGTCGCGCACGCCGGACGACACGGACGTTGGCGCCGGCTGAGCGCCGCGCTCCCGATCGCGTCCGCTGACTCGCGCCGCATGACTGCAACTGTCGTCATCACCCGCCCGCTGGCTCAGGCCGAGCCGCTGGCGGCGCGCGTCCGCGCGCTGGGACGGACGGTCGAAATCCTGCCGCTGCTCGAAATCTCTGCGCTGCCCGACCAGGCTCCGCTGCGCGCCGCCCTGGCTGACCTCACACCGTACGCGCTGATCGCTTTCGTTTCGCCCAACGCGATCGACGCCGCTTTCGCCTACATCGCAAAATGGCCGCAGGGTCTGCGTGCGGCCGTGGTGGGCGAGGGCAGCCGCGTCGCCTTGCTGGCTCACGGCGTTCCGGCCGAAGCGATCGCCAGCCCGGCCGATCCCGCGCACAGCGATACCGAACACCTGTTGCAAGTGCTCGACATTGGAGCGCTGCGAGGAGCCAGAGTCCTCATCGTGCGCGGCGAATCCGGCCGCGAGCTGATGGCCGACAGCTTCCGCACTGCCGGCGCCGAGGTCACGCTGCTGCCGGCTTACCGCCGCGGCGTGCCGCAGCTGGACGCGCAACTGGCTGAGCGTCTGGCCAGGCTGCTCGACGGCCAGAACGACTGGCTGATCACCAGCAGCGAAGCCCTGCGCGGCCTGGCCCAGTTGGCCGAACAACTTGACGGTCCTGCAACTGTTGCAAAGTTGCAACAACAACACCTGATCGTCCCCCATGCCCGAATTGCCGAAACGGCCGCTGCACTGGGCTGTCATAGGGTGACTCAGACAGCATCTGGCGACGAAGGCCTGCTCGCCGCGTTACAATCACGACCATGAACGATTTACCTACCTTGCCAAATCAGTCGGGCCCGCAGAATGGCCCCACGGTGGAACCCACTCCAGCCGCACCGGCGGCGCCCGCTGCGCCGACGCTACGGGAACCGACACTCTCCGAAATGATCCAGCGTCCGCTGACCATTGCGGTGATCGTGCTCGGCATCCTGTTGGCTGCCGAGACCTGGTCTTCGCACAAGCGCGTGACCCTGCTGCGCGAAGAGATGGCGCGCCGCCTGCAGAAGGGCGACGCGTCCAATGCGGAGACGGGACAGCTGGTGCGCGCAACGCAGGAGTCGAGCAAGGAACTGCAAATCAAGGTAGGCCTGCTGGAAAGCCGCCAGCAGGAAGCCCAGAGCCAGCAACTGGCGCTGGAACAGCTGTACCAGGACCTGTCCAAGAATCGCGACGAATGGGCGCTGGCGGAGATCGAACAGGTGCTGTCCACCGCCAGCCAGCAGTTGCAGCTGGCCGGTAATGTGCCGGGTGCGCTGATCGCACTGCAGAACGCGGACCGCAGCCTGTCCCGTTCCGACAAGCCGCAATTCATCACCATCCGCCGCGCCATCGCCAAGGACATCGAACGCCTGAAGGCGCTGCCGAGCGTGGACAACGTGGGCCTGGCCGTGCGCCTCGATAACGTGATCGCGCAGATCGACAATCTGCCGCTGCTGGCCGACGAAAAGCCCGCCACCCCGGCTGTCCCGGAAAAGAAAATCAAGCCCGCTGCCGTGAAAGGCAAGGGCGCCACGGCCAAGGAAACGGTTGTCACGCCGCCGGAAGACACCTGGGGCGTGCGCCTGCAGAGCGCCTGGCATGAGTGGAGCACCGATATGTGGTCCGAAGTCACGCAGCTGATCCGCGTGCGCACGGTGGACTCGCCGGATGCGCTGATGCTGTCGCCGACCCATGCCTACTTCCTGCGCGAGAACCTGAAGCTGCGCCTGCTGAACGCGCGTATGGCCCTGCTGTCCCGCAATGAAGGCGCCTTCCGCGCCGACCTGCTGGCGGCGCAGGAAGCTCTGGCCAAGTATTTCGACACCCGCGCCAAGCAGACCCAGACCGTGCAGCAGCTGCTGCGCCAGGTCCAGGGCAGCAATCTGTCGATCGAAATGCCGACGCTGGCGGATTCCCTGAACGCCGTGCGCAATTACAAAGCGAAGCCTTAAACCATGCGCTTATTCCTCTGGTTAGTCGCCCTGATGGCCGCGGCCATCGGCATCGCCGTGACGGCCCGCTTCAATCCGGGCAATGTGGTTCTGTTTTATCCGCCGTACCGTGTCGACCTGTCGCTGAACTTCTTCGTACTGCTGGAAGTGCTGCTGTTCGTGTTGCTGTACTTCCTGGTGCGCGCTTTTGCCGCTACCACCAGCATGCCGCAGCGCGTGGCCGAGTACCGCCAGCGCAAGCGCGAACGCGATGGCAACAAGGGTCTGCGCGATGCGCTGAAAGCCCTGTTCGAAGGCCGTTTCGGCCAGGCCGAGAAGGCCGCGCTGCGTGCCGCCGAACTGCCTGAAAATGCCGGTGTGGCCGCGCTGATCGGCGCCCGCGCCGCGCACCGCATGCGTCAGAATGCGCGCCGCGATCAATGGCTGAACCGCATCGCCAACGACAATGGCATGAAGACTGCGCGTCTGATGACGTCCACCGAACTGCTGGTCGATGACCACCAGGCCGAGGCGGCACTGGAGGCCGTGCGCGAGCTGCATGAAAATGGCCAGCGCCATATCCATGCGCTGCAGCTGTCGCTGAAGGCGCACCAGCAGGCCAAGAACTGGCCGGAAGTGCTGCGTCTGGTGCGGCTGCTGGACAAGCACAAAGCCCTGCACCCGGCACTGTCCGCCCGCCTGCGCGAGCTGGCATATGACGATCTGCTGGCGAGCAGCATGCACGATGCCGAGTCGATCCAGCGCGTGTGGGCGACGATTCCGACTGCCGACCGCGTGAAGCCATACGTGGCCTGCCGCGCAGCCACCGCCCTGAACGAGCGTGGGCTGCACGACGAAGCGCGTCTGGTGTGCGAAGAAGCCCTGGCCGCGAACTGGGACGACCGCGTGGTGCGCGCCTACCGTGACGCGGCCGCGCCGGTTGGTTCCGCCGCGCTGCTGGCCCAGATCGAACATTGCGAAGCCTGGCTGCGCGACCGTCCGACCGACGCTGAACTGGCGCTCACTTTGGGCTCGCTGTGCCTGAAGCAGAAACTGTGGGGCAAGGCCCAGCGCTACCTGGAACAAGCCCTGTCCGACGCCACCGAACCGCGCATGGTGCGCGAGTCCCACCTCAAACTGGCCCAGTTGCACGAAGCCCTGTCCCAGCCAGAAGAAGCCGCCAATCACTATCGTCAGTGCGCGCTTGCGACCATCCTGTGACGTGCTGCGCCGCACAAGCGGCGCGCGCGGCGCTATAATTGCAAGGTTCTACTGACTGAATTCGCATTAACCCGAGGAAAAAAATGAGCCTGAATAAAGTACCGGCCGGCCGCGATGTGCCGAACGATTTCAACGTGATTATCGAGATCCCGATGAACGCGGACCCGATCAAGTACGAAGTGGACAAGGAATCCGGCGCCATCTTCGTGGACCGCTTTATGGGCACCGCCATGCACTATCCGTGCAACTACGGCTATGTGCCGAACACCCTGTCCGACGACGGCGATCCGGTGGACGTGCTGGTCATCACCCCGTTCCCGCTGATCCCCGGCGTGGTGGTGCGTTGCCGCGCCATCGGCGTGCTGAAGATGACCGACGAGTCCGGTCAGGACGCCAAAGTGCTGGCCGTGCCGGTCGACAAAGTGCTGCCAATCTACAAGCACTGGCAGAAGCCGGAAGACCTGCAAGACCTGCGTCTGCAGCAGATCCAGCACTTCTTCGAGCACTACAAAGACCTGGAGCCAGGCAAGTGGGTGAAAGTGGATGGCTGGTTCGGTCCGGAAGAAGCCAAGCAGGAAATCCTGAACGGCGTTGACCAGTATAAGAAGTCGAATCCGTAATCCTGCGCTCAGCAGTTCGAAAAAAGGCACCCCGGGGTGCCTTTTTTTTCGCCCAGTAACAGGCTAAGCTGGGGAAATGTCTAAATTGCTAGCTATTACAGCATTGTTGATCACTCTGCCATTACATGCGGCTGAGCCGCTTCGCCTCGGAACTCAGGAACGGCCGCCGTATGCGATTGTGCGTCCCGATGGCAGCTTCGACGGCATTGCGGTGCGCGTTGTGGAATGTGCGCTGCGCAAGATGGAGCAGCCCTACACGATGCAGGCCATGCCCTGGGCGCGCGTGCTGGCGCTGGCGGAGCGGGGCGAAATCGACGGCTTTTTTCCGGGGACGTATCTGTCGGAGCGGGCGCGCTGGACCACGGAAAGCGCGCCGATCGCGGCGCAGCGCTGGGTTTGGTATCTGCGCGCAGGCAGCACGCTCGACCCGCTGAGTGCGGAGTTCCGCCAGCGCGCCACGGTGGGGGCGCATTTTGGATCGATCCGGCTGAAGATGCTGGAGCAGGAGAACTACAAGGTTGTGCTGAGTCCGCAGACCGACAGGGCGCTGCTGCAGGCATTTGCAGCGGGTAGGGCCGATGCGATTCTCGGCTCCGATCTGGCGCTGGAAGAGGCGGTGCGGGAGCTGAAACTCGATCCGAAGGCATTCCGTATCGTGCCCTTGCGGAACACGCCGCAGCACGCCTTTTTCAATAAGCAATTTCTGGCGCGGCATCCGGGCTTCATGGACCAGTTCAATGCCCATGTGCCCGAGTGCCGCAAGGCGGTGAAGTGATTACGGAGCGGCAGGGAAGTCCACTTCTGTGTCGTTCACGCGGTTGAACAGGTTGGTGAAGTTAATGCTGGACATGGTCAGCAGAATGTCCACGATTTGCTGGTCGGTGTAGCCGACGGCTTTTACCGCGTCCACGGCAGCGGCGGACAGGGTGCCGCTGGTGGTGGTCAGGGTATGAACGAAGGTCGAGAGTGCGTCGGCCTTTGCGTCGCCGGAGGACTGGCCATGGCGTGCGGCCAGGATTTCGTCGGAGCCCAGGCCGGCTTTTTTGCCCATCATCGTATGGGCGGCCAGGCAGTAGTCACAGCCAGCGGTTTGGCTGACGGCCAGTTTGATGATTTCGCGGTCTTTGGCGGCCAAGCTGCTTTTGCCGAGGGATGCTTCCAGGGTCAGCATGGCTTGCAGGGCCAGCGGGCTGTTGTTCCCAATGACGGCGTAGGCATTAGGGACTTTGCCGACGGCTTTTTTGATGCCTGCAAACAGTTGCGCTGCGTCGCCGGTGGCTTGTTCGATGGCTTGGTTGAAGAGGCGGGACATGTTGTTCTCCTTTGAGAAGTAAGTTTCGATGGAGGAATTGTAGGCTTCGCCAATGCGACTTAGAATGACTTAAATCTTCAATAACTTGCCCAATCGTCTCATGGATGCTCTCAGCAAAATTCTGTCCCTCTACCCGCCGCAGACGGCGCTGGACGTGCGCTGCCATTTCGGCGCGCCCTGGGTGCTGGAACATCCGGCCATGGCGGCGGGGACGGCGCCATACCATTTGCTGACCAAGGGCCAAGCCTCGCTTCAGGTTGCGGGCCGGGACGATGTGCCGCTGGCGGAGGGCGATATCGTGGTATTCCCGCGCGGCGAGGCGCATCGGATTTATGGCGGACAGCTGTCCGGGGCGACACAGGGCGAGGTACGGCTGGGCGATCATCCCTTGCGGCTGGTCGAGAATGGCGGGCAAGGTGAGCCGGCGGACGTACTGTGCGGCGAGTTTCGCTTTGGCCCGGACGCGGAACCGCTGCTGCGCAGCCTGCCGCCCGTGATGGTGGTGCGGACCGCCGAGCAGCGCAATCTGCGGGCGCTGATGGATGTGCTGCAATCCGAGGCGGAATCCGAACGCCCCGGCGCCACCGCGGTACTGAGCCAGCTGGCCGCCGCGCTGTTCGCCTTGCTGCTGCGGGCCTGGATGGAGCAGCAGGAGCCAGCGCCCGGTTTGTTCGGCGTGCT
Source organism: Pseudoduganella sp. RAF19 (assembly GCF_052114165.1). Classification (NCBI taxonomy): domain Bacteria; kingdom Pseudomonadati; phylum Pseudomonadota; class Betaproteobacteria; order Burkholderiales; family Oxalobacteraceae; genus Pseudoduganella; species Pseudoduganella sp. RAF19. The sequence continues at coordinate 174,938 of NZ_JBFREF010000008.1, forward strand.
GGCGGACCGGCGTCTGCATGCGGCGCTGGAAGCCATGATGCGCGCGCCCGAAGCGCCTTGGACGCTGGAGCAGCTGGCCGAGCTGTGCTTCATGTCGCGCGCTACTTTTGCCCGCTTATTCGCCAAGGCCGCAGGCATGCCGCCCGCCGAAATGCTGACGCAACTGCGCATGCAGACCGCCGCGCAATTGCTGGGCCACGAGGGCGCCACCGCCGCGCGCGTGGCAGAAGCGGTAGGCTATCAATCCGAAGCAGCCTTCAGCCGCGCCTTCTCGCGCCATCACGGCGTGGGGCCGGGAGAATTCAAGCGTCGTCTGCGGGCTTGAAGGGATTGCGGTCGTTCAGCTCACTGATGTAGTCATCGACGCCGCCGCTTTCACGGGCGAGGAAACGCTCGACGGCATCGGCGAAAGCGGGGTGGGCCAGCCAGTGGGCCGACCAGGTCTTCTGCGGCAGGAAGCCGCGCGCCATTTTGTGCTCGCCCTGGGCGCCGCCTTCGAAGGTCGCGATCTTGTTCTCGATGCAGAATTCCAGCGGCTGATAGTAGGACGTTTCGAAGTGCAGGCAGGGCACGTGCTCGATGGCGCCCCAGTAGCGGCCGTAGAGCGTGTCCTCGGTGTGAATCACCAGCGAGGAGGCGATCGGCCGGCCGCCGCGCTCGGCCACCACCAGCAGGATGTTCTGCGGCATGCTGGCGCCGATGCGCAGGAAGAAGTCCAGGTTCAGATAGGGCGAGGAGCGGTGCTCGGCGTAGGTATTGCTGTAGCAGCGATGGAAGAAGGTCCAATCGGCGTCGGTCGCATCCTTGCCGCGGATACGGCGCATGGTGACGCCGGCTTCCTGCACCTTGCGGCGTTCGGCGCGGATGTTCTTGCGTTTCTTATGCTCCAGCGAGGCCAGGAATTCGTCGAAGTTCGCATAGCCCTGATTCAGCCAATGGAATTGCACGCCGCTGCGCAGCATGAAACCGGCCTTCTCCAGCATCTCTGCCTGGTCTTCAGGCGGGTAAAGGACATGGGTGGACGACATGCCGGCCGCTTGCTGCTGCTCGCACAGATAGTCGAGCAGGGCGCCGCGGGCAGCATCGTCGCGCGCCAGCAGACGGCCGCCGGTCACCGGCGTGAACGGAATGGCAGACAGCAGCTTGGGATAGTATTCGATGCCATTGCGGTGATACGCCTCGGCCCACGCCCAGTCGAACACATACTCGCCATAAGAGTGGTGCTTGACGTAGAGCGGCATGGCTGCCACCAGCTGCTTGCCTTCGTGGACGGCCAGGTACTGCGGCTGCCAGCCGGTATCCGCGCAGGCGCTGCCGGATTCGTGCATGGCGTGCAGGAAGGCGTAGGACAGAAAAGGGTTGCCGTCTTCGGCGGCCAGCGCATCCCACGCCGCCTGGCCGACTTCCGACAGGGAGGAAATCACGCTGAATCGATAGCTCATCGGCCTATTCTAGCGAAATATTCTTTTTTGGGTCAGGCGCCAAACGCTACATGAGGCCGTGTCGCATTTGGCGCCTGACCCCAAAATGCGGTGGTGCGGAGGCAATGTTACAATCTTCGCCATCTCATAGCGGTAACTGTTCGTATGTCGCACTCTTTCCATAATCTGTACCACCATGACTTCGCCCGTGTGGCTGTTGGCGTGCCGCGCTGCCGCGTGGCCGATCCGCTGCATAACGCGGACGAGACCATCGCTCTGGCCAGGGATGCCGCCGCCCAAGGCGCCGCGCTGGTCGCTTTCCCGGAACTGGGCTTGTCGGCTTATTCCTGCGACGACCTGTTCCACCAGCGCGCGCTGCTGGACGGCGTGCTGCAGGCGCTGAACAAGGTGGTGGAGGCGTCGCAGCAGATCAACTGCGTGATGATCGTCGGCGTGCCGCTGCGCGTGGATCATCTGCTGTTCAACTGCGCAGTGGTGGTCAGCGGCGGACAGATTCGCGGCGTGGTGCCGAAGTCCTTCCTGCCGAATTACAGCGAGTTTTACGAGGCGCGCCAGTTCAGCGCGGCCGACGAGGCGATCGCCACGCAGGTTGAACTCTGCGGCCAGACGGTGCCGTTTGGCGTGAACCAGTTGTTTGAGATCGAGAATCTGCCGCTGTTCAAATTCCACGTCGAGATTTGCGAAGACGTGTGGGTGCCGATTCCGCCATCGTCGTTTGGCGCGCTGGCTGGTGCGACCGTGCTGGTGAATTTGTCGGCGTCGAACGTCGTGGTCGGAAAGGCGGATTACCGCCGCCAGCTGGTCGGCCAACAGTCCGCGCGCTGCCTAGCCGCTTACCTGTATTCGTCGGCAGGACGCGGAGAATCGACCACCGACCTGGCCTGGGATGGCCAGGCGCTGATTGCGGAGAATGGCGAAATCCTCCGCGAGTCCGAGCGTTATAGCGATGAGTCGCACCTGATCTTCGCCGACGTGGACCTGGAGCGCCTGTCGCGCGAGCGCATGCGCACCACCACCTTCGGCAAATCCGTGCGCCGCCACAAAGAGGAAGTGCAGCAGTTCCGCACCGTGCGCTTCCCGATCGAGCTGCCGACGCATCGTGTGCTGCCGCTGGAGCGCAACGTCGCACGCTTCCCTTATGTGCCGGCCAACCGCGCCCTGCGCGACCAGCGCTGCAATGAGGTCTACAACATCCAGGTGCAGGCGCTGGTGCAGCGCCTGTCCGCCAGCGGCATCAAGAAGGTCGTGATCGGCGTCAGTGGTGGACTTGATTCCGCGCATGCGCTGCTGGTATGCGCGAAGGCGATGGACCGTCTGAACCTGCCGCGCACAAATATCATCGCCGTCACCATGCCCGGGTTTGCGACCAGCAGCCGCACGCTGGAGCAGGCGAGGGCGTTGATGGCTTTCGTCGGCTGCGACGCTTCCGAGATCGATATCCGCCCAAGCTGCATCCAGATGCTGAAGGATCTGGGACACCCATACGCCGAAGGCAAAGAGCAGTACGACATCACCTTCGAGAACGTGCAGGCGGGCGAGCGCACCAACCACCTGTTCCGCCTCGCGAACCACCTGAATGGCATCGTGATCGGTACCGGCGACTTGAGCGAGCTGGCGCTGGGCTGGTGCACCTACGGCGTGGGCGATCATATGTCGCACTACAACGTGAACGCCTCCGTGCCCAAGACCCTGATTGCCCACCTGGTGCGCTGGGTCGCCGAGAGCAAGCAGTTCGGCGACGTGAATTCGAGCGTGCTGCTGGCCGTGGTGAATACCGAAATCAGCCCGGAACTGGTGCCTGGCAAAGCTGGCGATGAAGCGCCGGCCCAGATCACGCAGAACGTGATTGGCCCGTACGAGCTGCAGGACTTCAATCTGTACTACACGCTGCGCTTCGGCTTCCAGCCGTCCAAGGTGGCCTTCCTGTCCTACCACGCGTGGAAGGACCGCGAAGTGGGGCAGTGGCCGGAGGACGAGCATGTCCAGCGCAACCAGTACGAACTGAAGGACATCAAGCACAACCTGGGCATCTTCCTGAAACGCTTCTTCCAGACCAGCCAGTTCAAGCGCACTTGCGTGCCGAACGCGCCGAAGGTCGGCTCGGGCGGATCGCTGTCGCCGCGCGGCGACTGGCGCGCGCCAAGCGATTCCGAAGCCGCCGTGTGGCTGGAAAATCTCAAGACTGTGCCCGACGCCTAATCACTATAAGGAGAACCGCAATGAAGCAAATTACCGCCATCATCAAGCCATTCAAGCTGGACGAAGTGCGCGAAGCGCTGGCTGAAGTGAACGTCACCGGCCTGACCGTGACGGAAGTGAAGGGCTTCGGCCGCCAGAAAGGCCATACGGAACTGTATCGCGGCGCGGAGTATGTCGTGGACTTCCTGCCGAAAGTGAAAGTGGAAGTGGTGGTCGATGACGGCGTGGCCGAACAGGTCGTGGACGCCGTGATCAAGGCCGCCCGCACCGGCAAGATCGGCGACGGCAAGATCTTCGTGCAGAACATCGAGCAGGTGATCCGCATCCGCACCGGCGAAACCGGCCCGGACGCCGTTTAATCATGCGTGGCGGGCCGGGCGCCCGCTAGTGCGCTTAGGTGGAGCCGCGCAGCTTGAGGTCAAACTTCCAGCTGACCAGGCGCATGGCCATGATCAGCGCCGCGCTCGACCACAGCGCCACGTCATCGGACACGCTGGTGTACTGCAGCCCGATGTAGAACCAGCAGCCGAAGAAAGCGCAGATGGCGTAAGGCTTCCCGTCGCGGAAGACCATCGGCACCTCGTTGCACAGCACATCGCGCAGTACGCCGCCGAAGATGCCGGTAATCACGCCCATCATGGACGCGATAAACAGCGGCATCCCCGCCGCCAGTGCCTGGGCTACGCTCGCCACTGCGAACAGGCCGAGGCCTGCCGCATCGGCAATCACGATCAGCCGTTCGGAAACGATATGTCTTAATTGCTTGATGAAGGGCGCCGCGCACAGGGCGACCACGAAGAGCAGAATCGTATATTCCTGATGCGCCACCCAGAACAGGGGACGCTTGTCCAGCAGCACATCACGCATGGTACCGCCGCCAAATGCGGTGATGAAGGCGACGATGAAGACACCGACGATGTCCATCCGCTTGCGCCGGGCTTCAATAAACCCCGAGAACGCCCCAACCAGGATTGCCACGACCTCGATAATCGTAATGAGCGAGACGTGTGGGACGATTTTCATGCGTTGTAGTTATTGGTTGCAAATAACTACAGATTAGCATCCCACCCACAAGAGTTGCAAACACGCGCACCAAACGGGGCCGTAAATGGGGACGCAATAATATTTAGCGGACTGGAGCGAGAGCGGCGCGGAGGAGGACCATCAGGGCGCCTTCGCCGCCTTCGGCTGCGTTTGCCTGAGTGAAGGCGATGACGCCGTCGGTTTGCACCAGCCAGCTGTGGACCATGGACTTCAGCACCGGTTCGCCGCCGCGCGAGCCGAAGCCGCGGCCGTGGATGACGCATACGCAGCGGTAGTTGCGCTGCGCAGCCTTGGTGAGGAACTGGCCGATAGCGTTGCGGGCGTCGTCGCGGCGCAGGCCGTGGAGGTCGAGCTCGTCCTGCACTGGCCAGTAGCCTTTGCGCAGGCGCTTCATCACGTCGACGCCGACGCCGGGTGCGAGGTAGTTCAGTGCCGGGTCTTCTTCGATGTAGTGATCGACATCGAACTGGTCGGACAGCATGGATTCGCGCAGCACGGCGGCATCATCGGCGGCCTGCTCGGCGGCGTTCAGCGGCTTGCGCGGGCCGGATTTTGCAGCCGCAGCGCGGGCGGCATCCGAAAAAGGCGCCTTGGCAATCGGCGCCACATAGCGGTCCGACGGTTTCATTTTCTGCACGCCGCCCATCGAGGTGGCAAAGACGTTCGCCGCCGCAGCCGCCGCCTTTTCGCGCTGTACGCGCTCCTTCTCGGCGACGGCCTTGGCTTCTTCCTGTTCCTTCAGCTGCTTGCCAAAGCCTTTCAGGTCGGCGAACGACTTCATACGACGATTACTCCTGTCCTTCGAGGTAGCGCTGTGCGTCCAGTGCGGCCATGCAGCCGGTACCGGCCGAGGTGATGGCCTGGCGGTACACGTGGTCCTGCACGTCGCCGGCGGCGAACACGCCCGGTACGGAGGTGGCGGTGGCCATGCCTTCGGTGCCGGTGCGGGTTTTGATGTAGCCGTTGTGCATTTCCAGCTGGCCTTCGAAGATGCCGGTGTTCGGCTTGTGGCCGATGGCGATGAACAGGCCGTGCACGGAAACTTCGCTCAGGCCGCCGTCGTTGTGCTGGATCACGATGCCGGTCACGCCGGAGTCGTCGCCCTTCACTTCGTGCAGGTTGGAGTTCAGTTTCAGTTCGATCTTGCCTTCAGCGACCTTGGCCATCAAGCGGTCCACCAGGATAGGCTCGGCGCGGAACTTGTCGCGGCGGTGCACCAGGGTGACCTTGGTGGCGATATTGGACAGGTACAGCGCTTCCTCGACAGCGGTATTGCCGCCGCCGACCACGGCCACTTCCTGGCCACGGTAGAAGAAGCCGTCGCAGGTGGCGCAGGCGGACACGCCGCGGCCCATGAACGCTTCTTCCGACGGCAGGCCGAGGTACTGGGCCGAGGCGCCGGTGGAGATGATCAGGGTGTCGCAGGTGTACTCGCCGCTGTCGCCGATCAGGCGGATTGGCTTTTCATTCAGCTTGGTGGTGTGGATGTGATCGAACACGATTTCGGTTTTGAAGCGCTCGGCGTGCTGCAGGAAGCGCTGCATCAGGTCCGGACCTTGCACGCCCAGCGGGTCAGCCGGCCAGTTTTCCACGTCGGTGGTGGTCATCAGCTGGCCGCCTTGCTCAACGCCGGTGATCAGAACCGGGTTCAGGTTCGCTCGCGCCGCATAAATGGCAGCGGAGTAGCCGGCTGGGCCGGAGCCAAGGATCAGTACGCGGGCGTGTTTGGTAGTGGTCATGGGAAGCTTCTTCAAATAAGTTGGATGCACTGTACATTGGGGCAGGGTGCCTCAGCGCAACCCCCGCCCGCGGAAACAGGAATTATAAGCGAAGCATTGATTTCACATGAATTGAGAGGGCTTTTCCACCCTGTATGCCTTAGAATAAGCGCAATATGGAAAAAATTCCTCGAAGCAATGAGTAAAGCCAGTCAAGCGACGACCAAAGAAGGTTACAAGCGCAATCCGGTCGAACGCCAGCCGCTCCCGAACCGGCTGGTGCGGCTGTTGTCAGAGGCGAAATTCTTCGCCCTGCTGGTCGTCTGCGTGTATTTCATCCTGATTCTGGCCAGTTATAACCGGGTCGATCCGGGCTGGTCGCACAATACCAATGTCGCCAAGGTGATGAACCTGGGCGGCCGCGGCGGCGCCTGGTTGTCCGACCTGATGTTGTTTATTTTCGGTTTTTCGGCCTGGTGGTGGTGCATGTATATGCTGCGCTTCGTGTGGCAGGGCTACCGCCGGCTGACACATAAATTCGTGCTGGAGACGGAACCCGACCCGGAACACCGCCAGGAAGGCCTGATCCGCGTGATCGGCTTCGCCTTCCTGCTGTGCGGCTCCATGGGCCTGGAATACCTGCGCATGTACACCATGAAGGTGCAACTGCCGCGCGCACCGGGTGGCGTGCTGGGTGAGCTGATCGGCCACTCGGCCCACGTTGGACTGGGCTTCACCGGCGCTACGCTGGTATTGCTGCTCCTGTTCGGCACCGGTTTCAGCCTGTTCTTCCACGTATCGTGGATGACGGTGGCGGAGCGCATCGGCTATGGCATCGAGCTGGCCCTGGACTGGGTCAAGGCGCGCATGGAGATGCGCGAAGACCGCCGCCAGGGCGAGGCCGCCATGGTCAAGCGCGAGGAAGTGGTGGTCAAGGAGCGCGTGAAGCACGAGGAGAAGCATCCGCGCCCGGCGCCGGTCGCGCCAAGCGTGCCGGGTGCGCCGGAAGCGCCGCCGCCGCCACTGGTCAAGATCGAGCCTCAAGTCACCCAGGTGGTGCAGTCCGAGCGCGTGATCAAGGAGAAGCAGGGCACGCTGTTCAGCGAAATCGAGAATACCGACCTGCCGCCGCTGTCGCTGCTGGATGACGCGCCGCCGCAACAGGAAACCGTGGCGGTCGAGACACTGGAATTCACCAGCCGCCTGATCGAGAAGAAGCTGTCCGACTTTGGCGTGGAAGCCAAGGTGGTGGCGGCGTATCCGGGTCCGGTAGTGACGCGCTACGAGATCGAGCCGGCAACGGGCGTGAAGGGCAGCCAGATCGTGAACCTGGCGCGCGATCTGGCACGTTCGCTGTCGCTGACGTCGATCCGCGTGGTCGAGACCATCCCCGGCAAGAATTACATGGCGCTGGAGCTGCCGAATCCGAAGCGTCAGATCGTGCGCCTGACCGAGATTCTGGGCTCCAAAGTTTATAACGACAACTCTTCGCCGCTGACCGTGGCGCTGGGCAAGGACATCGCCGGCAAGCCGGTGGTGGCTGATCTGGCCAAGATGCCGCACCTGCTGGTGGCGGGTACCACCGGTTCCGGTAAGTCCGTTGGTATTAATGCCACGATCCTGTCGCTGCTGTACAAGGCCGATCCGCACGATGTGCGCATGATCCTGATCGACCCGAAGATGCTGGAGATGTCGGTGTACGAAGGCATCCCGCACTTGCTGGCGCCGGTGGTGACCGATATGCGCCAGGCTGGCCACGCGCTGAACTGGGCGGTGAACGAGATGGAGCGCCGCTACAAGCTGATGTCCAAGCTGGGCGTGCGTAACCTGGCCGGCTATAACGCCAAGATCGCGGAAGCGGCCAAGCGCGAAGAAAAGATCCCGAATCCATTCTCGATCACGCCGGATTCGCCGGAGCCACTGGAGAAACTGCCAACCATCGTCATCATCATCGACGAATTGGCCGACCTGATGATGGTGGTCGGTAAGAAGGTGGAAGAGCTGATCGCCCGTATCGCCCAGAAAGCCCGTGCGGCCGGCCTACACTTGATTCTGGCGACGCAGCGCCCATCTGTAGACGTGATTACGGGCCTGATCAAGGCCAACATTCCGACCCGTATTGCCTTCCAGGTATCGTCCAAGATTGACTCGCGTACCATTCTGGACCAGATGGGCGCGGAGGCGCTGCTGGGTATGGGCGACATGCTGTACATGCCGCCCGGTACCGGCCTGCCGATCCGCGTGCACGGAGCTTTCGTGTCGGACGATGAAGTGCACCGCGTGGTGAAGCACCTGAAAGAGCAGGGCGAACCGAATTATATCGATGGCATCCTCGAAGGCGGCACGCTGGAAGAGGGCGGCGACGGCGCAATGGCAGGCGGTGGCGGTGAGGGGGGCGGCGAGTCCGACCCGATGTACGACCAGGCCGTGCAGGTGGTACTCAAGCACCGCAAGGCGTCGATCTCGCTGGTGCAGCGCCACCTGCGCATCGGCTACAACCGCGCAGCGCGCCTGCTGGAACAGATGGAAAACAGCGGCGTGGTATCGGCCATGCAGTCGAACGGCAACCGCGAAATCATCGCGCCGACGGCGTCCGCGGAATAAGGAATTTTATGAAGCTGAAAATTGTTGCGGCCCTGGCCGCGGGCCTGCTCGTTGCAGGCAGCGCCGGCGCTTCCGCGCTGGACCAGTTCAAATCGTTCGTTGCCTCGACCAAGGCGGCGCGCGGCGATTTCACGCAAAAGCTGGTGAAGAATGTGGACGGCAAGGAGAAGGTGTCGCAGCCCGCCTCCGGCACTTTCGTATTCGAGCGTCCGGGTAAATTCATCTGGACTTACCAGAAGCCTTACGAGCAGCTGCTGCAGGCCGATGGCGAGCAGCTGTATATCTTCGACAAGGACCTGAACCAGGTCACCGTCAAGAAACTGGGCAATGCCCTGGGCTCCTCGCCGGCCGCCATTCTGTTCGGCAGCAATGACCTGGAAAAAAACTTCACCCTGTCCGATGCGGGCGCCCGCGATGGCCTGGAATGGCTGAAAGCCGTCCCCAAGACCAAGGACACCAGCTTCGAGCAAATTCTGATCGGCTTGAAAAACGGCGCGCCGGAAGCGATGGAGCTGAAGGACAATTTCGGGCAGACTTCCGTGCTGGCGTTCAAAAAGTTTGAAAAAAATCCAGCACTGAACGCGACCTCTTTTAAATTCGTCATGCCGAAGGGTGCGGACGTCATCAATAATTGACGTCATGGCCGATCTCTTTTCATCCGAACCACGCCAGCCACTGGCCGAATCGCTTCGCCCCAAGACGCTGGACGAGGTGATCGGCCAGCAGCATCTGCTGGGCGAGGGCAAACCATTGCGCCTGGCTTTCCAGGCCGGCAAACCGCATTCCATGATCCTGTGGGGGCCGCCGGGCGTGGGCAAGACCACGCTGGCGCGCCTGACCGCCAATGCCTTTGACGCGTCGTTCATCGCCTTGTCGGCGGTGTTCGCGGGCGTGAAGGATATCCGCGCTGCGATGGACCAGGCGCAGCAAACGCTGGACCAGTACGGCAAGCACACCATCCTGTTCGTGGACGAGATCCACCGCTTCAACAAGGCGCAGCAGGATGCGCTGCTGCCGTTCGTGGAATCCGGCCTGGTGACCTTCATCGGCGCCACCACGGAGAACCCAAGCTTCGAGGTCAACTCGGCATTGCTGTCGCGCGCCCAGGTCTATGTGCTGAAGTCATTGACCGACGAGGAAATGCGCCAGCTGCTGGCCAAGGCGCAGAAGACGGCGCTGCAGGATATCGAATTCGAAGACGTCGCCATCGATACGCTGGTTGGCTTTGCGGACGGCGATGCGCGCCGCTTCCTCAATTTGCTGGAACAGGCGCAGACCGCCGCGCGTTCGGCGCGTGTGCAGAAAATCGACGCCAAGTTCGTCGAGAACGCGATGACCCTGAACGCGCGCCGCTTCGACAAGGGCGGCGACAATTTCTACGATCAGATTTCGGCCCTGCACAAATCCGTGCGCGGCTCGAATCCGGATGCGGCTTTGTACTGGTTCTGCCGCATGATCGACGGCGGGGCCGACCCGCGCTACCTGGCACGGCGCATCATCCGCATGGCGTGGGAAGACATCGGCCTGGCCGATCCACGCGCGCTGACCATGGTGAACGATGCTGCGGAAACCTATGAGCGGCTTGGCTCTCCGGAGGGCGAGCTGGCACTGGGGCAGGCAGTGATTTACCTCGCCGTCGCGGCCAAGAGCAATGCGGGCTACAACGCCTTCAACGCCGCCATGGCTTACGTCAAACGCGACAAGTCACGCGAAGTGCCGGTCCACCTGCGCAACGCGCCGACAAAGCTGATGAAGGAACTGGGCTACGGCCACGAATACCGCTACGCCCACGACGAACCGCATGCCTATGCGGCAGGCGAAACCTATCTGCCGGACGGCATGACGGAACCGGGCTGGTATCAACCCGTGCCGCGCGGGCTCGAATCCAAAATCGCCGACAAGCTGGCCTTCCTGCGCAAGCTGGACGAGGACGCCGGCAAATCATAAGGCCAATTGGCCGAACACTTTCTCCATATCGTCCATGCCATTGCGCATGGCGGTTTCGTCGAACGAAGAGAAACCCATCACCAGTCCCGGTGGCGCCTTCTGCTGCATGCAGTAGAAGGATACGGCGCGTGTTTCGATGCCATTGCGATTGAGCGCAGCCGCGACATCGGCGTCGTTGACGTGGGCGGGCAGGAGAACGGTGGCGTCCAGGCCCGTGCTGACAGGGATCGGCTTGAGCAAGCCGGCGAAGCGGGTTTTGCACTCGTGCTGGAAACGCCGCGCGCGTTCGGCGTACAGCAGGCGCATACGGTGCAGGTGGCGTGCGAAGTGGCCGCCGGCGATGAAGTCAGCCAGCACCGCTTGCTGATACACGGGCGCGTGACGGCAGGTGAGCGAGATGGCGGAACGGTAAGCATCCGCCATCCAGGCCGGCACAACCATGTACGCCAGGCGCAGGGCAGGGAACAGCAGCTTGCTGAAAGAGCCCATGTAGATCACATGTTCGCTGCCGTCCAGGCTTTTCAGCGCGGGCAGAGGCTGGCCATCGAAGCGGAATTCGCCGTCGTAATCGTCCTCGATGATCATCGTGTTGTTCGCTTCGGCCCAGGACAAGAGCGCGAGGCGGCGCTCCAGCGGCAGGCTGCCGCCAAGCGGCGCCTGGTGGGCGGCGGTGACATAAGCCATGCGCACATCGGGCGTGGAAGGCAAGGGAGGATCGGTGCGCAAGCCTTGCATATCGACCGGCACGCCAATGATACGCGCACCATTCAGCCCGAAAATGCGCGCCGCGCCCGGATAGCCGGGATCTTCCATCAACACCGCATCGCCGGGATCGAGCAGCAGACGGGCGCTCAGGTCCAGCGCTTGCTGGGCGCTGGAGAAAATGACGACCTGGCTCGCCTCGCACGCAATGCGCTGCGAATAGTGCAGGTGCTCGGCAATCGCCTGGCGCAGCGGCGCGTAGCCTGCCGCGTCGCCATAGTGCAGTTCATCGGCCCAGCGGGTGCGTCCATAGCGGTTGGCGAGCTGGCGCCAGGTGGCAATGGGGAAGGCCGATACGTCCGGCTGGTTGGGTCGGAAAGGCTGCAAGGGCATGCGCTGCTCGCCCATCACAAAAGGACTGCAGGCCAAACGCTTGCCTTGCTGCGACAGCCGCGTCGAAGCCAGCGCCCGCGGCGGTACGGCGGCGGGTAGGTTGGCTGGCAGATTCGGCGACACCGTGGTGCCGCTGCCCGTGGTGCCGATCAGGTAGCCCTCCGCGATCAGCTGCTCATACACGGCCAGCACGGTGCCGCGGGAAATGTCCTGTTGGCGGGCGAAATCGCGGCTGGACGGCAGACGGCGGCCGGGTGCAATGCGGCCGCTCAGAACGGCATCGCGCAGTTCGTTGTACAGCCAACGCTGCAGGGTAATGCCCTCGGGACGCAGGCCCAGTGCAAATTCCAGCTCATTGGCACGTTTCATTGCAAAGTGGCCTGGTAAAAGTTTCGATAAATGGGCATATGAATTGTACCGCATGAAAGCTAGGATGTTTCATCTCTGAAATTTCTGCAGGAATTCATCATGAAAATGCTTCTTATCGAATGCAGCCCACGCCAAGCGAACGCCAACGCAACGAGCGGCGCGCTGGGCCGCCATCTTGTGGATGCCATTACCGCGCGCAGCGGCCGTCCGGTCGAACTGATCGAGCGCAATATCGGCGCCGAGCCGCTGCCGGCCATGTCGGCCGAGTACGCGGAGTCGGTACAGCTGCCGCGCGACGAGGCGCAGGCGCGCTACGGCGCGGCGCTGGCTGTCTCCGACCAGCTGATCGCGGAACTGAAGTGGGCCGATCTGGTGGTGATCGCGTCGCCGGTCCATAACTTCACGGTGCCCGCATCGCTGAAACTGTGGATCGATATGGTGGTGCGCAACGGCGTGACTTTCCATAATACGCCGGAGGGGAAGAAGGGCTTGCTGGGCGATCGTCCAACGCTGGTCGCCGTCAGCTCGGGCGGTGCGATGTTCCGCGACCCGCCAAAGCAGCCCGACTTCTTCCGTCCTTATTTGAACGCCGCGCTGGGCGTAATCGGCATCCGGGACATCAGCTATGTGGCGGCCACCGGACTGGCCTTCAGCGGCAGCGCGATGAATGCAGTGCAATTCCAGGCGAATGCATGGATCGAAGCCAGCCTTGAAGGGTTCCTTCAGCGTTTCGACAAGACGGCCGCGTGAGCTTTGTATAACTACAACAGTCGTTTATATTGAAGCTTAGGCAGGCTTGCGGTTACAACATTTTAAAGCTGGACAGTAATAAATCCCCTGAGTATGATATTGTCATACTTTTAACAAAAAATTCTGGGGGTGTCGCAAATGATGGGGCAGCTCGTGGTTGATGGTGTCACGGTCCACGTGGAAGGCCGGGGCAATGAAACCATCCTGATGATCCACGGCTGGCCGGATGATCTGCGGCTATGGGACCCGCAAGTGGAAGCGCTGTCCCCCTCGTATCGTTGCGTTCGCTTCACGTTCTCCGGCTACCGCGGCGGCCGCGGCCGTTCGCTGGAAGACGTTACCACCATGTTCGCCGAAACCGTGCGGCTGATCAGCCCGGACAAGCCGGTCGTGCTGATGCTGCACGACTGGGGCTGCGTATATGGCTATCAATTTGCCATGCGCTTTCCTGAACTGGTGTCGCGCATCATCGGCGTGGGCATTGGCGGCTCCAGCCAGGCCTCCTTCCGCGATTCGCTGGACTGGGCGGGTCGTCTCAAGCTCGCGTTCTACAAGATGCGCCTGTCGATGGCGGCCAATAGCACGCGCGCTGAAGCGCAGAAAGTCAGCGCACATCTGAACTGTCCCTATGCCGTCAGCTGGTTCAACGACCATCCTGCGCGGCGCACGGCGCTGCCGTTCAAGCTGCGCTGTCCCATGCTGTACATCTATGGACGGCGCCGTCCCTTCCAGTTCCACACACGGAATTTCGAAGCGGCTGTGCAGGCCAAGCCAGGCAATAAGGTGCTGGCTTTCCGCAGCGGCCACTGGGTCATGCGCGAGCAGCCGGATGCCTTCAACGATGCCGTGATGGGCTGGCTGCAAACCTCCCCAACGATGCCAGAGCAGTACGTGCAATAAGACGCTTCAGGACCGCGTTTTCTGCATTTCATTCCGTGTTTTCCGCGCTCCGTCGCAAGGCGATGGCGGGGCAGGGCGCCTTTACGTACAGTGGAATCATCCAAGCAGTAATTGATTCAACTGAACCCCAAAGGAGAACATCATGAAAGCCCTGAAAAACTTCGAAGCCGCCTTCGTTATCGCTGCCGCTCTGTCGATCGTCGCAAGCTTCGCTACCGCCAGCACCCCAGTTGTTAAAGTCGCCGCCGATCCAGCAGTCGTGGCGAGCGCCGACAGCGCAATGCCAGTTGTGACCATCACCGCCAAGCGCCTGAGCAAAGAAGAAAAATCTGCACTGATCTGATGCCGGGCGCCGGAGGGCGTAAAACTCGATAGAAGTGGCTTCATCTTGGTACAATTGCTCCTTTCGACATAAGCCGGCAATGCCATGATTGACATCCAACTTCTCCGTAAAGATATTGATACCGTCGCCGCCAAACTGGCGACCCGCAAGTTCCAGCTGGACGTGGCTGGCTTCAATGCCCTGGAAGGTGAACGTAAAGCCATCCAGATGCGGACCGAGGAACTGCAAAGCAAGCGCAATTCGCTGTCCAAGCAGATCGGCATGCTGAAGGGTAAAGGAGAAGACACCTCCGCCGTGATGGCCGAAGTCGCAGGACTGGGCGACGAGCTGAAAGCGAATGAAGTAAAGCTGGGCGAAGTGCAGGAAAAGATGTCGAGCTTCCTGCAGGCCGTACCGAACCTGCCGCACGAATCCGTGCCCGCAGGGTCCGACGAAACGGCCAACGTCGAAGTGCGTAAAGTGGGAACCCCGCGCGCTTTCGACTTCGAGATCAAGGACCACGTTGACGTCGGCGCAGCGCTGGGTCTGGACTTCGACACCGCAACCAAACTGACTGGCTCGCGCTTCTCCGTGATGAAGGGCGGCATCGCACGCCTGCACCGCGCGCTCGCGCAGTTCATGCTCGACACGCACACCGAAAAGCACGGCTACACCGAGTGCTACACGCCGTACATGGTCAACGCTGATTCGCTGCTGGGCACTGGCCAGCTGCCGAAGTTCGAAGCGGACCTGTTCTCGGTGAAGAAGGGCGGCGCAGAAGGCGAAGGCGAAACCTTCTACCTGATCCCGACTTCCGAAGTCTCGCTGACCAATATCGTGCGCGACGAGATCGTGGCCGCCGATGCGCTGCCGATCAAGATGACCGCACACACGCCATGCTTCCGTTCCGAAGCCGGCTCCTACGGCCGCGACACGCGCGGCATGATCCGCCAGCACCAGTTCGACAAAGTGGAGCTGGTGCAGGTGGTGCATCCGGAGCAGTCCTATACGGCGCTGGAAGAAATGGTGGGCCAGGCTGAAACGATTCTGCAGGCACTGGGCCTGCCGTACCGCGTCATGCAGCTGTGCACCGGCGACATGGGCTTCGGCGCCGCCAAGACCTACGACCTGGAAGTGTGGCTGCCGGCGCAGAACACTTACCGCGAGATCTCGTCGCTGTCCAACTGCGAAGCCTTCCAGGCGCGCCGTATGCAGGCACGCTTCCGTAACGCTTCGGGCAAGCCTGAGTTGCTGCACACCCTGAACGGCTCCGGCCTGGCAGTGGGCCGTACCCTGGTCGCTGTCCTGGAAAACTACCAGCAAGCTGATGGCAGCGTGATCATTCCTGAAGCACTGCGCCCATACATGGCCGGTGCCGAGCGTCTGACCCCGGCCTGATGAAAACAATTTCCAGGATTTGCAGAAATTACCCTTCCATTTTGGAATAACGCTGCTATAATCTTGGTCTTCCAACGGCGACCACCGTTGCTGCAGTACCTGGAGAGGTGGCAGAGTGGTCGAATGTACCTGACTCGAAATCAGGCGTAGGGTGTCCCCCTACCGTGGGTTCGAATCCCACCCTCTCCGCCAGAACAAAGAAAAATGGGCTCCCCTGCGGAGCCCATTTTTTTTGTCCGGACGGGCGAGTGTGTATCCGGACTTACTGACCAGAGCGCTTACTGCGAAACGGCCGGAACGCCTCCCACATTTCGATGGCAAAGATCTCAGGCTGTTCGAATGCAGCGAAGTGCCCTCCTTTATCAACTTCGTTCCAATAAAACAGATTAGCCCATGCCGCTTCAGCCCACGCTCGCGGTGGCTGGAATGTCTCAGCGGGGAAGATCGTGGCGCCCATCGGAACCTGAATGCGTCCCACACCTGAACGAGCGCTTGAGAAGAAGTCTGAACTGCGGATCGTGCTGCCTACGCCTTCCCAATACAGCCGCGCACTCGAAGTCCCAGTGCCGGTAAACCAATACAGCGAGATGTCATCCAGCATCTGGTCGCGCGAGAGGGCATCTTCCGGTAGGCCCTGGTTGTCGGTCCACTCCCAGAATTTTTCGTACATCCACATCGCAAGCGCCACCGGAGAGTCATGCAGCGCATAACCGATGGTTTGCGGACGTGTATTCATCTGGTTTGCGTAGCCGGACATATTGGAAACGTATCGTTCAATATCTTCAAGCGCCTTGCGTTCCTCCTCATTCGGGTTCTCTGGCAATTCTGCTGGAACGACCATGGGCAGATTGACGTGTGCAGCCAGCAAACCCTTCGGCGCCTGACCGGCTAATGCGGTTGTAATCGCCGATCCCCAGTCTCCGCCTTGGGCTACCCAATGCGTGTATTCAAGACGATCCGTCATCAGTACCGACCAGGCCCGGGCAATACGTGCTGGATTCCATCCCAGCTCAGTTGGCTTGTCGGAAAAGCCGTAACCCGGAATCGCCGGCAGAACCACGTGGAAAGCGTCCTCAGCGTTACCGCCAAATTTTGTCGGGTCGGAAAGCCGTTCAATGACGTTCAGGAATTCGGCCACCGATCCCGGCCAGCCGTGGGTCAGAAGGATAGGCATCGCGTTCGCATGCGGCGAGCGAACGTGGATGAAATAGATGCCCACGCCGTCAATCACGGTCCGGAACTGGGGAAAGCTGTTCAGGCGCGCTTCAAACCTGCGCCAGTCGTAGGTATTGAGCCAGTAATCCACCAGGGATTTAGCCGCATTCAGTGGAACGCCCTGCGACCAGTCCTCGACGATCTCTCTATCCGGCCAGCGGGTGAGGCTTAGGCGAAGCCGCAAATCATCAATAGCGGACTGTGGAACCTGGACTTCAAATGGTGTAACGGCTGCGATATCACTCATGTAATCTCCATAATTGTAGCGGTCGCTACAATTTAAACTTCATGAGCCGGTGATGTCAATTATCTTGTAGCAGTCGATACAAATAAAGTATAGTGCCGCTATGGCACGCAAAATCACTTTCGACTATGAGCAGGCGGTGGACAGGGCGACGGCCCTGTTCTGGCAGCGCGGTTACGCGGAAACTGGTCTGCGCGATCTTCTGAAGGTCATGGACATCGGCGAGGGCTCGTTCTACAACACCCTCAAGAGCAAGAAGCAGCTGTATCTGTCCTGTGTCGACCGATACGAAGACATGGTCACGCGCCACCGCTTTGACGCTGTGCTGTCGGCCCCTACGGCTGGCGAAGGGGTACGTGCCTTTTTCCGTATGGTGCTGGACACTTTGGATGCGCCGAATACTCCGTCGCCGCTATGCATGATCGCAGCCATGCTCACTGAAGAAGTGCTGTCGGAACCAGAGTTGCGGACGCGTGCCGAAGAAGGGCTGGCGAGCGTCCAGGCACTTCTCTGCGAACGTCTGCAAAAGGATAAGGATGAGGGAGTGTTGCCTCAGTCGCTGAATCCGCAGATCACCGCGTCCGTGATCACTACCTACCTGCAGGGCCTATGGCGTATGGCGCTGTTAGCGTATGAACGGCCGCGCTTTGAACAGCAGATTGAGGCGTTCCTGTCGGGTATGGGGTTGTAGGCGTTGCTGCTGAGTAGCGCAACGCCCTGTATGACATTCAAGTTCACTTCAGGTATAAAGTTGGCAGGGGATACTTGGGTGAAAAGACGATGAAGATCGGTGACCTGGCGAAACGAACTGGCCTGACGCCGGCGACGATTCGCTTCTACGAGGCGAAGGGGCTTTTGAAGGCCGTGGACCGGAAGTCGAACGGCTATCGGGAATATCCGCTTGAAGCGGTCGCGATTTTGTCCATCATCGTCAACGCACAACAGACTGGCTTTACGCTGGACGAAATCAAGCAGGTGCTGCCTGCGGACGCCAGTGGCTGGCAGCACGATGAACTGATCGCCGCGCTCAGGAAGAAGGTTGGCGACATCGAATCAATGGAAGTTCGTCTGGCCCAGAACAAAGCACATCTGCTCACGCTGATTCAGCTGATCGACTCGAAACCGGAAGAGATGGCATGCGAGGACAATGCTGCCAGAGTGATGGATACCTTGGGCATCACCGCGCGAAAGAAATCCTGACATGCTGGCAAAGGTCCTGCCGCTGCAGGTGTGGCCGGGCAGGGGACTGGTGGCGCTCTCCGCCTATGCGTATCGGTACTGTGAGAACGACAGAGAGTCCGCGGGGTGGTGGGCTACAACTTGCCGAAGTGGCTCACCGGCATAAGCTTGCGTGAAAGCGGCAAGAGCGTTGTCTTTGAAATTGCTGATGCGGAGACGGGGAAGGCCGACGTTGTCATCGAGGGAGAGAAGCTGGGCGATATCTCCAGCAAAAGCCGTCATGGTCACGAATAACTTCACCAACCGCGATCGGGAAGGACATCTGACCCGGGAAGACGGTCAAGTATGAGTACGTACCGGAGGTCCAAAGCGCGCTTTACGCGCCGAAAGCACTGGACTGATAAAAAAAACGCGCCGCCAGCTAAGGTGGCGCGCAAAGAACCCCGCCCACCTCTGGGCGGAAACCTACGGTTACCGTCTTGAACGTTGCGCCATCCAGACGCGATATTGCCGGGCGCGGCAAGTGTTGGCGATCTGCTGCAAGACCAAGGCCTTCAAAGGCGACACCTGCGGGTCCGGATTCCTGCCAGCGCTGTGCTTATTGAGCTGGAATTTGACGGCTGCCATATTTGCCAGTGACGCCAACGCCTTGTTCTTCCAGTTGATCGGACGAAGGGCAGGCGCATTGTTTTTACCAAGCCGCCAGTCGCGCGGCAGGTGAGGGTCAATGGCCAGCGCCGTGCCTATGCCGATCATGTCCAATCCGCTTGCTACGACCTGTTCTGCAACCTGTCGACGCCGAATCCCGCCGGTCACCATGACCGGCATTTTCGCGACGGTCTGGATATCACGGGCGAATTCAACAAAATATGCCTCCCGTGCGAGTGTGCGGCCGTCGCGCGCGTCGCCCTGCATGGCTGGCGCTTCGTAGCTGCCGCCTGACAGTTCAACCAGGTCGACGGCCAGATCGTTAAGAAGTTGCACTACCTGCTTGGCATCGTCCGCACTGAAACCGCCTCGCTGGAAATCGGCGGAATTGAGTTTGACCGCCACCGTAAATGCCGGCGAAACAGCAGCACGAACGGCTTTGACAACGTCCACCAATAATCTTGCGCGATTCTGCAATGACCCGCCCCACGCATCGGTGCGCCGGTTAGTCAGTGGGGACAGGAACTGGCTAAGCAAATAGCCGTGCGCGGCGTGAATTTCTACCCCCGTGAATCCGGCCAGCTCGCCCAGCCGCGCGGAATTGGCGAAGCGCCGAACCACGTCCTCGATAATCTCCTGCGTCATCGCCTGAGGAGCGTTGAAGTGTTTGGACATTTTTCCCAGATCGATGGGGACTGCGGACGGCGCCCACGTATCCTGTCCAAGATTGGCGGGCATTTGCCGGCCCGGGTGATTAATCTGCAGCCAGAACTGCGCGCCCTTGGCCCGTCCAATTTCCGCCCAGCGCTTGAATTTCCCGATCTGTTCATCATTCTCCAACACGACGCCGCCAGGTCCCGTCATCGCCCGGCTGTCGACCATCACGTTGCCGGTGATGAGCAGGCCCGCACCGCCGTCGGCCCAGGTTTGATAGAGGCGCATCAGCTGATCGGACGGACCGTGCTCGGCGTCGGCCATGTTTTCTTCCATGGCGGCTTTTGCGATCCGGTTTGGAATGGTCGTACCGTTTGGCAGGACAAGCTTGTCAAATACTTTCATGTTGACTCCTCAGTTTGAATCTGCCCGTACTGTAAGGTTGAAGTGAACTTGAAGGTCAAGTGATATTTGCAGGCCATTTCATTCCATTGTCAGCAACCCCCGCTGATTGGCGACTGCAACGGCCTGCGTTCGGGCAGAGACGTCCAGCTTGGACATCATGTGTTTGAGGTGGCTCTTGACGGTTTGTTCCTTGATTCCCAATTCGCGGGCGATGGCTTTGTTGCCGTAGCCTTTTCCCAGCAATTGCAGTACATCCGACTCGCGGCAAGTAAGTTCGGCGCGGCTCCAGCTGTTGTCGATGATCCGTTTTGCGTCCTCGCTCAAGTAGCTTTGGCCGCAGCTCAGCGCCGTGATCGCTGGCTTGA
Organism: Pseudoduganella sp. RAF19; assembly: GCF_052114165.1. Classification (NCBI taxonomy): domain Bacteria; kingdom Pseudomonadati; phylum Pseudomonadota; class Betaproteobacteria; order Burkholderiales; family Oxalobacteraceae; genus Pseudoduganella; species Pseudoduganella sp. RAF19. Next base: position 195,436 of record NZ_JBFREF010000008.1, read on the forward strand.
GCTCATCGAGCACGCAGTTCTGCAGCAGGTAACCGTGAATGCCGGATTGCAGGGCGCGCCGTATTTCGCCTTCTTTGTTGTAATGCGTGATGACCAGGATGCGGGCCTGATCGAATTCGCGGCGGCGTGTCAGGTCCAGACCTCGTTGATAGTCGGCGATCACGATGCCGGGCCCCTGTTCATCGTCGCGGCAAAGAATCACGCCGGCCAGGTTATCGCAAAGCGTGGCGAGGCCGATGTTGACGATCGGGTCGCTGTGTATCAGGCGTATTCGAGTCATATCAGTGTGCAGCGGAAGCTGCGTCGGACATTTGGCCACGCACTGGTTTGGTCAGCCAGATCAGCGGAATGATGGCGATGAAGATCACGCCGGAGATCCAGAACACATCGTCCAGTCCCAGCATCGCGGCCTGCGCTACGACGCTTCTTTCGAAGCTGGCATAGGCCTGTTGTGGATTCACATGCAGCGCGGTTTGCAGCTGTTGCAGGCTGTCGGTGAACAGGGGATTGTTGGCGTGCGCCTGGTCGATCAGCCGCGCGTGGTGCAGGATGGAGCGGTTATTCCACGCCGTGCTGGCGATGGCCGTGGCAGCTGCGCCGAAGAACACGCGCACGAAGTTCGACAAGCCGGCGGCGGCGGGGATCAGCTCCGCCGGAAGGCCAGACAGGATGATGGCTGTCAGTGGCACGAAGAACAGCGCCATCGGTATACCTTGCAGCAGCGTTGGCAAAATCAGCGTCCACAAATCCACATCAAGGAAGTAGTTCGAGCGCAGGAAGAACACGACGGCGAAGCCGACGAAGGCCGCCGTGCCGAGCACACGGGCATCCGACCGTGGCATGAGTTTGGCCATGACGGGCGCCAGCAGCACGGCGAAGACGCCCAGTGGCGCGGTGGCCATGCCTGCATCGACAGAGCGGTAACCCAGGTATTGCTGCATCCACTGCGGCAGCAGCACGAGGTTGGCGAAGAACACGCCGTATGCGACGGAGATCGCCACCGTCCCGCCAAGGAAGTTCCTGCCCATGAACAGGCGCAGATTGACGATGGGGTGCGCTTCGGTCAGTTCCCAGATCACGAAGAAGGTGAAACTCAGCGCGGCGAAGATGGCCAGGCCGACGATCAGCGGCGACTGAAACCAGTCCAGGTCCTTCCCCTTGTCGAGCATGATCTGTAGCGAGGCGACCCAGGCCACCAATGAGGCCAGGCCCACGGTATCGAAAGGAAGCTTGCGCGAAGGCGTGTCGCGATCCTTGTAGATGGCCCAGGTCACGGCCGCGGCGAACAGGCCGACCGGCACATTGATGTAGAAGATCCACGACCAGGAATAGCGGTCCGTCATCCAGCCGCCGAGGGCAGGGCCGGCGATCGGGCCGACGGTCGCAGTCATCGACCACAGTGCCAGTGCCAATCCGCTCTTGGCCTTCGGATAGGAGCTAAGCAGGATGGCTTGCGACAGCGGGATCAAAGGCCCGGCGACCGCGCCTTGCAGCACGCGCGCCGCCAGCAGCACGGGCAAAGTCGGCGCCACGCCGCATAGCCAGGACGAAATTACAAACAGCAGAATGGCGGCGACAAACAGCTTGATCTGGCCCATGCGCTGCGTTAGCCAGCCGGTCAGCGGGATCGACACGGCGTTGGCCGCCGCGAACAGCGTAATCACCCAGGTGCCTTCGTCCACCGATACGCCGAGGTTACCCGAGATCGTGGGAATGGCCACGTTGGCGATGGACGAATCCAGCACGTTCATGAAGGTGGCGAGCGCCACTGCGAAAGTGGCCAGCACCAGCCTGCCGCCTGTCAATGGCGGCGGGTTCCCTGGTTTGATGGGAGTGTCCATGAGGGCTCCTTAATGCACGCTCTGGTTGCCTGCAATGATGGCGGCAATTTCCGCGTCAGCTTCCTTGCCGTAGTTGTCGAACACGGACGTCTGGAAGCTGGTGCGCGCCGCAGCGAGCTGGGAGCCATTGCGGTCATGCGTGTCGACTTCCACTGCCATCGACAGGCCGATGCGCAGTGGATGATCTTTCAGCTCTTTCGGATCGAGCGCGATGCGCACCGGAAGGCGCTGTACCACTTTGATCCAGTTGCCGGTCGCGTTCTGCGCCGGCAGTACCGCAAACGCGCTGCCCGTACCGGCCGAGAAGCCGATGATCTTGCCGTGATAGTCAACGTCTTTGCCATACAATTCCGCGTGCAGGGTAACCGGCTGGCCGAGATGGACTGCCTTCAGCTGGCTCTCCTTGAAGTTGGCGTCCACCCAAACGCCATCGAGGGGAACGATCGCCATCAACGGCGTGCCTGCTGCCACGCGCTGGCCCAGTTGCACCGAGCGTTTGGCGACATAACCTGTCACAGGTGCCGGAACATTACTGCGCGCATAGGCCAGATAATCGGCGCGCAGACGGGCCGCAGCTGCCAGAACGCTGGGATGTTCGCCGATGTGCTGCTGCGTGGTTTGCGCGCGGTTGGCGGCAAGTTGCTGCTGCGCCGCAGCCAGCGCTGCCTTGCGTTCCCTGATGGCGTCGCGTGCGTGGCCAAGGTCTTCGGCCGACACTGCGCCTGCCATATCGGCTGACTGGCGGCGTTTCAGATCATCCTCGGCGCGCGCCAGTTCGGCCTGGCGCTGGGTGATCTGCGCGCTGAGCGTGCTGTTGTTGACGTACAGTGTGCTGACCTGCTGCACGGCTTGCGCCAATGCTGCTTTGGAGCGCTCCAGTTCAATGCGGGTATCGGCCGCGTCCAGCTTTACCATGCTGTCGCCGCTTTGAACGATCTGCGTATCATCGGCAAAGATGCCCACGACGGTGCCGCCGATCTGGGAGTTCAACTGCACCAGATTGCCGTTGACGTAGGCGTCGTCCGTCTCTTCGAAATACTGGCTGTAGCTGAAGTAGTAGGCTGCCCAGGCGACAGTGGCGCAGACGGTTGCTGCGCCCAGGATGATCAGGGCGACGCGGCGTTTGGATTTAGGAGCGGTTTGGACTTGGTCGTTCATGATGTCATCTCTTGAAATTATTTTGCGGAGTTTTCGTTGTCGCCGAAGCCGCCACCCAGTGCGGCGGCGAGGCCGATTTGCTGATCGCGGCGGGCATTGCGCAGATTGGCCATGGTCTGTTCGGCGGCAATGACGTTAAGGCGTGCCTGCAGCTCGTTCTGCTGCGTGCTGAGTCCCGCCTTGTACTGGCTGGCGGCCAGCTGCCAGTTGCGCCGGGCGGCGTCGCTGGCGGATTGCGCATCGTTCAGTTGCACGTCGGTGCTGCGGATGCGTGCCACTTCGGTCGCCACCTCGGATAAGGCTGTAATCAGCGTTTGGTTATAGTTGGCCACGGCGTAATCGAAATCGGCGTAACGGCCCTTGAGCTGGGCGCGCAGGGCGCCGCTGTCGAAGATCGGCAAATGCACGGCAGGGGCGGCCGACAAGCTGCGGCTGGACGCGTTGAGGAAGCGGCCGAAGCCAAAGGAATCCAGGCCAACCGCGGCGCTCAGGTTCAGGTTGGGATAGAACTCCGCCTTGGCCACGGAGATGTCTTGCGTCCGGGCGTCGACAGACCAGCGCGCCATGGCGATATCGGGACGGCGCGATACCAGGTCCGCCGGCAGATTGTCGGGCAGACTGTCCTGTTGCGCGTTGCCTTCAGCGAGCGCAGGACGTGCGATGAGCAGGCCGCGATCGGGACCCGCACCCAGCAAGGCGGCCAGCTGGAAGCGCACGTCCGTGATTTTGCCATCCAGTGCCGCCAGCGAGGTCTGACTGCTGGCGATGGCGCGGTTGATGTTCTGTAGTTCGACTTCGGTTTCCAGACCGGCGCGGGTGCGCGCGGTGCTTAACTGGCGTAGTTGCTGGCGCTGTGCGATGTCGTCGGCCGCCAGGTCGCGCTGTTGATAAAGGCCGGCCAGCTCATTGTAGGTGTGGGCGATGGCAGTGCTCAGGGCCAGTTTTACCTTTTCTTTTTCTGCTTCGGCGTACAACAGGCGCGAAACAGACGCCCGCTCCGCCGCGCGGTGTCTATCCCACACGTCCAGTTCATGGGAAGCGCTCAGCAGCGCCTTGTTCTCGGTCTGGTAGGAACCTGCGACCGGCGGCGGCACCAATGCATTTGATGTGTAGCGTTGGCGCGTGACGCTGGCGTCCAGATTCACCTTGGCGCCGGCCGCAGCGTAAGTGCTGTCGCTATAGGCTGCTGCTGCGGCGACGCGCGCCTTGGCCTGATCCAGGGTGGGACTGTTCTTCAGTGCTTCGGCAATCAGGGCGGCCAGCTGCTGATCGCCGAAGCGGCTGGCCCAGTCGGCCGAGGGCCAGTGCCCATGCTCATCAGCCAATGCTTGAGATGCAGCGTAGTCTGCTGGCTGGGCGGTTTGAGCGCTGCTGCCGATGCCTTTATAGCTGACGCAACCCGGCAGGACGGCTGCCGTGGCCAGCGAGAGCAGGAGTGAAACGGCCTTTTTCTGAGTTCGCATGATCTGACTTAATCGGGTGAAGGAAACATGGCCGCCAGTGTAGAGCGGCGATCAACAAGGAGGTAGGCATGCAATAGGCCGCACGGTGGTGCATGGAACGCACCAATCGCATCGGTGCGGTGAAGTCAACACGATGGTGCTTCCCACATGCCTAGCGCTACGCGACAGCCATTCCTACAATTAATTCGTGGTCAATAACTTAATGAGGAGCTATTCATGCGTACTACTGTAATCACGCTGGCCTGCTGTCTGGCTGCGTCCAGCGCCGCCCATGCGGCCGATGTCAAATCCATTTCCCGCCTCGCTGCAGGACCGGATAATGTGCTGTTTGTCGCCGACTGGAAGGCGGCGAAGGTGCACGCGCTTACCCTGCCGGCTGCGCAGCAAAAGCCGAGCGGAACGCAATTCAACATTCTCGATCTCGAAGGACTGCTATCCAAACAGGTCGGCGGCGGAAAAATTACGGTTGAAGATATGGTTGTGCGTCCCGGCACGGCGGAAGCCTATGTCGCGATCAGCTATGGCGCTGCGAAGACACCCGCACTGTTTGTGGTCACGAGCGACAACAAGGCCCGCCGCATCGATCTGAAAGCGGCGAAAGCTACGTCGGTGGCGCTGCGCAATGCCAATACATCGGACTACAAAATCTGGAAAGAGACACCGCAGCGCAGCTTCACGGTGACCGACATGAAGTGGCGTAACGGCGAACTGTTCGTGGCGGGTCTTTCCAATCAGGACTTCGCTTCAACGCTGCGCCGGGTCAAATATCCATTCGGCGCCGATCAGTCGATCAGCTCTGTGGAGATTTATCACACGGGTCACAATCTGGTGGAAACCCGTGCACCGATTCGCGCGATGAGCTTTGCCAACTGGGGCGGCAAGTCCTATCTGGTGGCTGCCTACACCTGCACGCCCGTGGTCCTGATTCCGCTCGACGATCTGAAGGATGGCGCCCACATAAAGGGCAAGACGATCGCTGAGCTAGGCTATGGCAACACGCCAGCCGGCATGATCTCGTACTCCAAAACCGACAATGGCAAGACGGAGGATTACCTGCTGCTGGTGAATTTCGAGCGGGTGTCGAACATCATTCCGGTATCGCAGCTGGAAGCCGCCGATGCCCGTCCTGGTCTGGAAAAGCCTGTGCCATATGGCCAGATTGCCGGTCTGGATGTAGCGCAGGCCCCGCTGGTAGGCGCTCTGCGGCTCGATAATCTGGACGACAAGTCCTTCCTGCTGGTGCGCCGCTTCCTTGAGAAGGACACGCTGCAGCTGGTTTCCGTCAGCAAGGAGCTGAGCTTCCGCCTGAGTGACCACCTTTCGGAATACGCTTTCCCTGACTTCCGGTTCAAGGACAACGCCTTCCAGCTCCAGTATGTGAAACCTCGTCTGGATCAGATCATGAAGGATGAAGGCTTCCCTGATCTGGTCAAGGCATCGGAGTAAGCCATGCGCCTGCTACAGTGGATTGGCATCCTGGCGTTTGCGGTAGCCGCCAATGCGGCGCAGGCCGAAGCGCGCATCTTGCTGGTGCATCCGTCCGCGCCACAGATACCAGCCAATCTGCTGCGCATCTCCATCGAGTTTGCAGCACCGATTGAAGGACCGGTGCTGCCCAGGCTCGCTCTGATGCACGCGGACGGTGCTGCGATTCAGGAGCCGTTTCTGGAACAGGAACTCTGGTCGCCGGACGGCAGGATTCTGACGGTGCTGCTGCATCCGGGCCGCGTCAAGAGCGGCTTGAATGCGCACGATGAACTGGGGCCGATTCTGGCGGAGCAGGATGATGTGGTTCTGACGCTGGACGGGGCGCCTGTCCGGCAGTGGCACGTCGGCGCGGCCAAGACAGACGGGCCGGCAGCATCGGCCTGGAAGCTGTCGGCAGTGCACAGGGCATCCAGGCAAGTGCTTGTTGTGACACTGGATGGACCCATCGATGGCAGGGATGCGGGCTATCTGGCCATCGTCGATGGGCATGGCCGGCGAGTCGAAGGGCGTGCCGGGCTCCAACAAGGCGAGAGCGTCTGGACCTTTACGCCGCAGAAGCCGTGGCGCGCCGGGAAGTACCAACTTGTTGTACGCGGCACCCTGGAGGACGCCGCCGGCAATCGCCTGAACGGCCACTTCGAAACTTCCGCGGATATGCCGCGCGGCCCAGCGGCCGATGAAGCCGTGGCGTTCTCAGTCGACTAAGCGTCGCTGACTTCGCGCGTGAATCGCTTGCGGTATTCCGTAGGCGCGATACCGAGATTGCGCTGAAACGTCACGCGCATTCTCTCCTCATCGCCGAAACCGGTCGCACGGGCGATCTGGCCCATGCTGCGGCTGGAATCTTCCAGCATCCGCTGCGCTGCTTCGAGCCTGAATACCTCCACCGCCTTGGCGGGAGAGCGGCCGGTTTTCTCCTTGTAGACACGGGCGAAGTTACGCGTACTCATATTCGCCCGTTCAGCGAGATGTTCGACGGTCAGCGTCTGGCGGCCAAGGTTGTCGGCGATCCAGAGATGCAGATCGTCGAATGCCACGCTGTGCTGGGTTTGCGCTTGCAGCAGCATGCTGAATTGCGATTGGCCGCCCGGACGCTTCAGGAAGACGACCAGTTCTCTTGCCACTTCCAGCGCGATTTCGCGGCCGCAATCGGCTTCGATCAAGGCCAGCGCGAGATCGATCCCCGTTGCCACGCCGGCGGACGTCCAGATCTCGTCCTGTTGGACAAAGATCGCATCGGAGTCGACTTCAATGGCGGGATAGCATTCCCGGAGCACGTCGCACAAACTCCAGTGCGTGGTCGCGCGTTTCCCTTCCAGTAGTCCCGCCTTCGCCAGTAGAAACGCGCCGCTGCCAAGTGCCGCTGTGCGGCGCGCTATACCGTAAGATAGACGCAGCCATTCCACCAGTTCCGCCGACTGCTCCACTGAGGGAGCGATGTCCTGGCAGCCTGGGATAAAGATGGTGTCAGTCTCATTCACGGCGACATCGACCAGGGCCGAAGTGTGCAGCGCCACGCCTTCCAGCGCGGGCACCAGGCCCCCGCTTACGCTGGCAGTGCTGCACTCATAGCTCGCCAGTCCACGCTTCTTCAAACGTTGCGATGCCAGCCAGAATACGGTTTGCGGGCCGGCCAGGTCGAGCATCTGCATGCCGGAAAATGCGATAAACAAAATGTGCCGCTTCCTGTTGATCGAAACTGGCTTGATTTCCGGGGTGTCTACCATTTACGCTTGATTCTTCCACTACAAATTACGGCCTCAGTAGCTGGGGCCTGCCGGACGCAATAGTGCCATGAAGCGCGAATTGAAGTAGTCCAATGTCTGGGCCATGAATCGACTTTTCAGTTGATCCATCGGGGTGCCCGCTTATTCATCCATGATGCGTGCGATACGCTGCCCCAGTTCGGCCGCTTGTGCGGCGGAGCTGATATTCGTGAATCCCAGCAGAAGACCGCATTGGCCGGGCGAACCGGCGTACCACTCGGATAGTACCTGCGGCGCCATGCCGTCTCCGCGCATGCGGTCGGCCAGCGCTTTATCRCTGCCATCGGCAGTCAGCGCCAGAAGATGCATGCCGCCATGCTGCGGCGCGAACTGCAGCCGGTCGCCGAGGACACTGCTCAAACCATCAATGGCAAGCTGGTGCCGTTCGCCATACAGCTCGCGCATGCGCTGCACGTGGCGCGAGAAATACCCCTCCAGCATGAAATTGCTGACGATCGTTTGCGTGAGCACCGGACAGCCGGTCGCGATCACGCTGCAGGTATTCTCGAAGATGTCGACCAGTGCCGGTGGCACGACGACGTAGGCCAGACGGATGGAGGGGAACAGCACTTTGCTGAAGGTGCCGCAGTGGATCACGCGGCCCGCAGTACCGCAGCTGGCGAGCGCCGGCAAGGGACGGCTGACATAGCGGAATTCGCCGTCGTAATCGTCCTCGATCAGCCAGGCCTGCTTTTGCGCGGCCCAGTCCAGCAATGCGCGGCGCCGGCATGCGGACAGTGTGGCGCCCAGCGGCGACTGATGCGCGGGCGTGACGACGGCAGCACGCGCATCCGGCGCCAGCGACAGGCCAAACGGCACCGCCAGCCCTTCCTGGTCAACAGGAACCGGCACCGGCATCAGGCCGGCGCCGCGCAGCAAGGCAACCGTGGGTGGATAGGCCGGTTCTTCGATCCAGACCTGTTCGCCGGGCGCGAGGAGGGCGCGCATGACTAGTTCCATTGAGCTGCGATAGCCGGACGTGATGAAAACCTGCTCCGGTGCGCAGTCGATGCCGCGTCCGATCTTCAGATATCCTGCGATGGCGCTGCGCAGTTCGGGCGCGCCAAAGCACGATTCCTTGACCATATGATGCAGCTGCGTGGCGCGTGCCGCACGCGCAGCCAGCCGCGCCCAGGTCTTGCGCGGGAAGGCGTCCAGCGCAGGCAGCCCCATTTGAAAGGGTCTGGGTTTCGAGGCGCCGCCATCCATTTCACGCGGGGCGGGGCGCGTACGCACAGGCTGGCGCGTCTGCGCAGCGGAAGCCAGTCTGCCTGCAATCACGCAACCGCCCTGGCCGCGCGCTTCCACATAGCCCTCTGCGATCAGCAGCTTGTACGCCGTGGCGACAGTGCCGCGCGCGAGCCCGAGTTCCTGTGCCAGTGCGCGCGTGGCCGGCACCCGGTCGCCGGGCCGCAGCAGGCCGGTTTCGACAGCCTCGCGTACGCGCTGATGGATCTGCCGGTATAGCGGGATCGGGCTATTGCCATCGAGCGTAAGGTGCTCTTTAAATTGTAGATGCATGCGGACGGACGTTAATGCTGGGCGTGATGAAGGTCGCCCCAGTTATAGAGATCCATGGCGCGGATGGCCTGGGTCATGTAATCGACGAAGACCCTGATGCGGGCGGGCAGGTGATGGCGGCTCAGGAAGCAGATGAAGTGGCCGCGATCGTCCGGCGCATATTGGGCCAGGCACACCACCAGCTCGCCGGAGCGCAAATGATCGCTGATCTGGTAGCCCGCCAGCTGGGCCACACCTTCGCCGCGCAGCACGGCTTGCAGCACCAGGTCCGGATCGTTGAAACAATGCGATGCCTTGGGGGCCACTTTCTGCATATGCCCCTGGACCTTGAATTCCCATTCATAGATGCGGCCGGAGGCTAACCGCAAATTCACGCAGCGATGGTTCGCCAAATCCTCGATACATTGCGGAAGGCCGTACTGCCGGGCGTATTCCGGTGAGGCACAGATATGCATCTGCATCGGAACCAGTTGTTTGGCCACGACCTGGCCATCGTCAACCCGGCCATTGACGAAGGAAATGTCGATACGGTCCGAAACGAAATTGGCCTGTTTTTCATCCAGTATCAAATCCAGCGCGATATCGGGATACTGGTCGTAGAAGCCGCGCAGCAAGGGCGCCACGATCTTCCGGCCAAAGCCCGCCGTTGCGCTGATGCGTAGCTGTCCGCGTGGCGAGCAGCTACGCAGCGCCTGCATCTCTTCGACAGAGCGGATGATGCATTCGACGCCGGGCCGGCACGATTCATAGAACAGCTGCCCCTCGTCGGTCAGCGAGGTGCTGCGCGTGGTGCGCTGAAACAGGCGCGTATTGAGTTGCTCCTCCAGGCGCTGAACGCTGCGGCTGACCGCCGAGCGTCCGATGCCAAGCCGATGTGCGGCGCTGGCAAAGCTGCCTTCATGGACCACGGTAATGAATGCGATGACGCCAGCATAAGTCGTCGAAAAGCTCGCGGCGAGGGGATCGCTACTGTGTTGTTCAGGATTCATGTTCAGCGAGGCAGATAACACGGGGGACACGCTGAAATTGTAGGAGCGCTGATCCGGGAAAAAGTGCCAAATTTCCCGGATTTTATGCCAGCGCCATTAGGCATTTAGTGAGAGGGAGAGCTCATGCCTGAAGGCCGCTGATGACTGAGGCCGCGGTGATTTGCTTCAGACTGGTGGGGCCCGCCTGGCGCATGATGGTTTCGAACTCACGCTGTAGAATGGAGAGAACCGCTTCCACGCCGGGCTGGCCGAATGCGGCCAGGCCCCAGCAATAAGGCCGCCCGATACCGACAGCGGTAGCGCCCAGTGCCAGCGCCTTGTACACATCGGTGCCGCGCCGCACACCGCCATCAACCAGCACCGGCACCTTCCCGTCGACGGCCTTGACCACGGCGGGCAGGGCGCTGATGGTGGATTGCAGGCTTTCTTCGGCGCGTCCGCCGTGGTTGGAGACGATGATGCCGTCCACGCCGGCCCGCACCGCCTTCTCCGCATCTTCGGCCGTCATGATGCCCTTCAGGAGAATTTTCATTTTGGTGCTGTTACGGAGCTTGTTGACGAACTCCCAGGTCATGCCGGTGCCATACAGATTGGTGACCTTCGATACGTCAACGCCCTGGAACATGGGCTTGCGCGACACCTCATTGGCGAAGCCGCCGCCGTGGCAGGCGATGCAAGTGCGGTCGTCGTTGCGGCGCAGGCGGAACAGGGTTTGCGTATTGCGTCCACCCTGGCGATCCACGGTCAGCACCAGCGCCGGCGTGCCTGCTGCCTCGGCCTTCCTGATCAGGGCCATCGTCACGCCCCAGTCGTCGGTGGGATACAACTGAAGCCAGACCGGCGAGCCATGTTCCTTGCTGACGTCCGCGATCGCAGAATTGCCGACCGTCGACAGAATCATATGCATGCCCTTTTTGCGGGCCGCGCGTGCAACGGCTATTTCGGCGTCGGCGTGGAATGCACCCTGGCTGCTGACCGGGGAGAGGAAGATCGGACTGGCGTATTCCAGGCCGAACAAATGCATGCGCGTGTCGATCTTGCGCGCATCGATCAGGCGGCTAGCCTTGATGCGCACTTTGGCGTAGTCCTCGCTGTTGGCGCGCAGGGTGGCGTCGCCATCGACGCCGGTCGCCAGGTAGCCGTAGTGCGCCGGCGGCAGGGCCTTGCGGGCGGCGGGTTCGAAATCGAATACGTCCAATGCATCCTCGGGCGAGTCGATGATGTCGCCGATCTTCTTGGTTTGCGCGCGCAGTACATCGTAGCTCTGCGCCAGTGAGATCGAGGGAAGTGCGGCAAACAGCGGGCTGGAGGCCAGGTAGCGCAGCAATTGGCGGCGGGCGTCGATATGATTCATGTCCATGTCCTTTGATGGCGTTCAGATGAAGTGCAATCGATTCTAGGATTTGGACCGGGCGGCCGGTAGGCATGCGGCGGGCAGCACCATGGTGCATGGCGCACACCAATCATGGCCCAATGCGAAAAGCGGAATATGGCTCTAAAGTTGCCGCGCGAGTTGCCGCACAATGGGTGGACTCAACAACTCGGGCGTCCTATGGTCAACTCCATTTCTTCCAATCCGGCGGCGCATCCAGCCAACACCGCGCGCAAGCAGCCTTCCGTTTATCAGGCCCAGGCCGATTCAGCCAAGGCCGACGCCGATGCAGCCGCACTCGCCGCGCAGAATGCCGCCGGTGTCGCCAGTCTGGCGGCCAAAGGATTCACGCTGACCGTGCGCTCCTTCGCCGGTGACTACAAGGACAAGGTGCTGGCCGACGTCGACAAGGACCAGGACCATATGATCTCGGCCGCAGAACTGGGCAGCCAGGTGCAGGCCGGCGGCGGCAGCGCACAGGACACCGCGGCGCTGTATGCCGCCATGGACATGGACAAGGACGGCAAGGTGACCGCAAAAGAATTCGAAGACAGTCTCCCTGATCCATTCAGCAGCGCAGCCTTCATCAAACGATTGAACTCGCTGGTTGCCAAGGATTCGACCAAGCCTGCCGACGTGATGGCGCTGTACCGCGCGCAGGCCGACAGCGACAGTACGCCAGCCTTACTGGCGGGCCTGGCAAAATAACTTGTGCCGTAAATGTGAAAATTCACTTGGCTGACGTTGCCGAAGGCGCTGCAGCAGCCGTACCTGAGCCGGCCGCCATCGCGCTGATGGTCCCGGCCCTTGGCCTGCTTGGCGTCATGTCGCGTCGCCGCCAGCATGGTGCGGCACGATAAGCCCTTCGAGGGCAGACGGCCTTACAGTGGGTCGAAGCCGTAGAGCTGCGCCGGGTTGTCGACCAGGATCTGCTTCTGGATTTTCTCGTCGTGGGTGTAGGCGTAGAACAGGTTGACCAATTCGCCGTCGTTCGGCATGTCCTTGGAAATGTTCGGATGGGGCCAGTCGGTGCCCCACAGCAGGCGTTCCGGCGCGGTGGCGATCAGTTGCTGCGCGAAAGGAATCGCGTCCGTGAAGGGGCGCTTGCCGGCGGATACACGCTCCGCGCCGCAGATCTTCACCCAGGCCAGCGGGTTCTCGCGCATCAGTTGCAGCAGTAGCTGGAAGGGACGCTGTTCCAGTCCCTGTTCGGCGCGCACGCGGCCCATGTGGTCGATCACGAAAGGCACGGTAATCTTGCGCAGCAGGTCCTGCTGTTCGGGGATGTTCTCCGCATCGAAGTGCAGCACGATGTGCCAGCCCAGAGGGGCGATGCGTTTTACCATCGTTTCGATCACCGACACGTCCGGCACGCCGCCCAGGTGCTTCACGAAATTGAAGCGGATGCCGCGAATACCGCCTGCATGCAGGTCGGCCAGCGCATTGTCTGTAATGTCCGCATTCACATTCGCCACGCCGCGATAGGCGCCGTTGCTGGACTTGATGGCGTCCAGGGTGACGGTGTTGTCGGTGCCGTGGCAGCTGGCGTGCACGATCACGGCGCGCGAAACGCCGAGGCGGTCATGCAGCGCGCGCAGCGCCTCTACCGGCGCATCCGGCGGCGTATAACTGCGGTCGGGCGCGTAAGGGAATCTGGACGCAGGGCCGAACACATGGCAGTGCGCATCGCAGGCACCGGGCGGCATGCGGTAGGCCGGTTTGACGGGGTTCGGATCGGGGGGCAGGCAAGTTTTCATAAGGCGTTTTGAGTAAAGATGATTCTGTGAGGCTGATTGTGCCCACCATGCCGACTCGTTACAATGGCAATACCTCACTAGCTAATATGCGATTTCTGCATAGCTGAACCGCCATGAATCTCGACCAGCTCGAAGCCTTTGTCCACGTCGCTGAATTGAACAGCTTTACCCGCGCATCGGCCATTCTGGGCCGCACGCAGCCCGCGCTGAGCCGGCTGGTGCGCCAGCTGGAAGTGGACCTGCGCCAGAACCTCTTGCGCCGCAACGGCCGCGGCGTGGTGCTGACGGAAGCGGGCAGGGTGCTGCTGGAGCACAGCAAGGGCATCCTGCATCAGGTGGATAGCGCGCGGAATGCGCTGAACAATTTGCAGGGATCGCTGGACGGGCATTTCCGCATTGGCCTGGCGCCTAGCGTGGCACGCTTTGCCACGCTGGCGCTGGTGCATGGCTTCCGCGAGCAATTCCCGCAAGCCAGCATTACCGTGTCCGAAGGGCTGTCCAGCAATCTGGCGGAATGGCTGGCGATGGGCAGGATCGATGCCGCCATCATGTACGACACCGGTGAAACCGCGCTGGTCGACAAGCGCGTGCTGTTCACGGAAGAGATCTTTCTGATCAGCCGCCGCGACGCCAAGGTGCCGTCTTCCATCACGCTGGCAGAGCTGCATAAATATCCCCTGATTATTCCGGGCCGCACGCACGCGATCCGCACCCTGGTGGAGATGTATGCGGCGGAGCGCGGCGTGCAGCTGAATATCGCGCTGGAAATCGACGCCGTGCCGCCGTTGCTGGATCTGGTGGACGAGGGCTTCGGCCACGCCGCGCTGGCCTTGAACGCGATCCTGGCCGACCCGCGCAAGGACCGCTTCCGCTGCACACGCATCACCGATCCTGTGATTCAGGGGCGTATGGCGATCGCCACCAGCAACCAGCACCCGATGTCGCGGCTGGCCACGCGCGCGGTGGCCATGCTGGAGAGCGAAATCATGCCGCTGTATGAAGCGCGCCAGAAAAATATCGACGCTTACCTGGGCTGAATCAGAACAGGTGGCGGATGCCGACGGCGTAGCTGTTGCCCTTCACGCGGCCATCGATATGGTCGTACAGATAGGTGGCATAGATATCGGTACGCTTTGACAGATAGTGGTCGTAACCGAGGCCGCCAGTATTGTGGGCGCCGGTGTGGACGGCCGGATTGTCCACCGTGGTGCGAGCCCACGAGGCGAGGATCGATCCCGTTGCGGTGACCGGCACGGAAGTGCCCAGTTGCCAGGTGCGCGAAGTGACGTTGGTGATATTGTTGTCGGTGTGCTGCGCCGAAGCGTACAGCTTGGCCCAGCCCGCGTTGTAAGCCACGCCGGCCAGGTAAGCGTCCTGACTGGTCGATGGCGCCACGGCTGCCGTGCGATCGCGCTGGGCCGAGAACACTGCGGTCAGCGCACCGTTCACGTAGCGGAAATGCAGGCCCGCGTTATAGACCTTGTTGTTGCCGGCTACTTCGCCCGGCGCATACACCACGGTCGTGCTCAAGCCGCCCACGGTTGGCGCCACGTACTGGATCACGTTGTTCCATACGGTGTCGCCGATGACGGTGTTGCTGAAGGACGCCACATAGCTTTGCACCACCAGCGGCGAGAACACCACGGAAGAACCGAAGGGATTCACCATCTGCATCGACACGTAATAAGGCGAGGTGTGTCGGCCAAAAGTCAGCTGGCCATAAGCGCCGGAGAGGCCTACCCAGCCGCTGCGTGAAAAGCCGGTCGGGTCAGCGGCACTGCGGCCTGCGCCGCCGGTATCGGGCTGGAAGAATTGTTCGAGCTGGAAGACTGCTTTCATGCCGCCGCCCAGATCTTCACTGCCACGTACGCCCCACCAGGACGTGGTCAAGCCGCCGGAGCCGACGACGGCAGTGCGTGCCACGCTGTCGCTGCGTTTGATGCTGCCGGCATAGCTGCCGATCAGACCATAGATTTCTACGCCGTCCGCTGCATAGGCATAGCTGGTACTTGCAAGAAAAAGGGCAACGAGGCAGCAAGCTGCCGCGCGTTGTGGGCTGCGCATAGTGAAGTCTCCGGGTTGAATGCCGACGGACTCTGGTGGTCCGTCTGGCAGGGGGAAGGGAATTATTCGCGGTTAAGTACGCGGTGCATTTGTTCGGTGTCCAGCGCCTTTTCCCATTTCGAGATGACAATGGTGGCGACCGCATTGCCAATCAGGTTGGTCGGCGTCAGGCCTTCGGACAGCAAGCGGTGCACGCCGAGGATCAGGGCCACGCTCGCGACCGGAATCGAGCCGACCGTCGACAAGGTGGCGGCAAGCACCACGAAGGCAGCGCCGGCGACACCAGCGGCGCCCTTGGATGTCAGCAGCAGAACGCTGAGCAGCACGATTTGCTGGGTCAGGTCCAGCGGAGTGTTGGTGGCTTGCGCCAGGAACACGGTCACTGCCGACAGGTAGAGACAGGTGCCATCCAGGTTGAAAGAGTAGCCGGTCGGGATGATCAGGCCGACGACGCTGGGTTTGCAGCCCAGCTGCTCCATCTTGGTCAGCATGCGCGGCAGCACGCTTTCCGAGGAAGTGGTGGCCAGGCAGACCAGGATTTCTTCGCGCAGATAGCGCATCAGCTTGAAGAGGCTGAATCCACACATGCGGGCGATCGGGCCGAGGATGGCGAAGATGAAGATCAGGCAGGTCACGTAAAAGCAGATCAGCAGATTGCCCAGAGAGAGCAGGGCAGTCGCGCCGTATTTGCCGACCGTGAAAGCGATGGCGCCAAAAGCACCCAGCGGCGCCGCCCACATCACAATGCCGACCATGCCGTACAGGACTTTGGAGAAGCCTTCCAGTACGTCGATCACCGGCTTGCCGATTGGACCGACACGCACCAGGGCGCAGCCCAGCAGCACCGATACCAGCAGCACTTGCAGGATGTGTCCTTCCGACAGCGATCCCACCATCGTCGAAGGAATGATATTCATGATGAAGGGGATGATGCCCGCCTCATGGCCCTGGGCCACGTAATTCTTGATGGAGGCCGTATCCAGATTGGATGCGTTGACGTTCATGCCCACGCCCGGCTGCCACAGATTGACCACCACCAGGCCAACCACCAGCGCAATCGTGGTCATCACTTCAAAATACAGCAGGCCTTTGATGGCGACGCGGCCGACGCGGGACATATCGTCCATCTTGGCGATGCCCAGTACCACCGTGCATAAGATGATCGGCGCAATCAGCATGCGAATCAGCTTGATGAAGCCATCGCCCAGCGGCTGCATTTTGGTGCCGAATTCAGGGAAATAGTGGCCCAGCAGGATGCCGAGCGCCATCGCGATCAGAACCTGAATCCACAGTTGTTTATACCAGCGCCGCACAGCCGGTTTGGCGGGCGCACTCTCCATGGTGCTAGTCAGCATGAAACGTCTCCTTATAGGTCTAAGGCGCATTCTGTCATAGCCCGGAAAACATACAATGCCAATAACGCACTAGCTGTTATGACTAAATTGAATAACGTCGGTTCGCCCTTGACTATTTATAGATGTCGATTACAATCTAAAACAAATGCGATGCCCGTTCTCTCAGCGGGCAAATTTTTTCATCATAACTGTGCATATGCACATTAAGGAGCAATGTATGAAGCAGCGTAAATTCCTCGTGACAGGCGCGACCGGGAAAACCGGTGTGTACACCATCGACAATCTGCTGGCGCAAGGGCATGCGGTACGTGCTCTGGTGCGCACGGAAGATGAGCGCAGTGCAGCCTTGAAGGCGAAAGGTGTGGAGATCGTCGTCGGCAATTTGCTGGAACATGACGATGTCATTCGCGCCACCCAGGGTGTCAATGGCGCTTATCTGTGCTACCCGGTTCGTCCAGGGTATATCCAGGCAACCGCCTATTTCGCTGACGCCGCCCGGCGCGCCGGGCTGGAGGTCGTGGTGGAGATGTCCCAGATTTCCGCCCGCGAGAACTCGAAAAGCCATGCGGCGCGCGACCACTGGATTGCTGAGCGTGTGCTGGACTGGTCCGGCGTTCCTGCTGTCCATATTCGTCCGACATTCTTTTCCGAGTGGCTGACCTTCCCGTGGGTACGCGACAAAATCAATCAGGAAGGCAAGATCACATTGCCTTACGGAGAAGGGCGCCATGCCGCCATTGCGGCGGAAGACCAGGCGCGCTTTATCGCGGCTGTGCTGGCTGATCCAGCCGGCCACATTGGCAAGACCTACACCCTGTGCGGGCCTGTCGAGATGAATCAGCAGCAGATCGCCGATGAAATGAGCCGCGTCCTGGGCCGGAAAATCGTCTACGCCCCATTCACCATGAAAGAGTATGAGGAACATCTAAACTCATACGAACTTGATCAATTCCTGATTCAGCACTTCATGGCCATTGCGACGGATTACCAGAACGGGATCTTTGCCGGAGAAGACCAGGTTATCGAAAAGCTCACGGGCAAGGCACCGCAGACGGTGGCCGAATACGTCAACGCCAAGCGCGATCTCTTTTAACTTCATCAGAAAGCAAACTATGAACATTCAAAATTCAGTCGTATTTGTGACCGGCGCCTCGCGCGGCCTGGGACTTGCATTGGCGCGCGAAGCACTGCGCCGCGGCGCGAAGAAAGTGTACGCCGGCGTACGCGATACCCAGGGTTTCAATGAACCCGGTATGACGCCGGTCCGGATTGATGTCACCGACATGGACAGCGTGCAAAGCGCCGCTGCTGCCTGCGCCGATACCACGATCCTGATCAACAACGCCGGCATCGTCGCGCTGGATGCGGATGCATTCGACGGCGCGCTGGTCGAAACCTCGCATCGCATGTTCAATACCAATTACGGCGGCATTCTGCGCGCGTCGACTGCTTTCGCCCCGGCGCTGAAAACTGCGCGGGGAGCAATCGTGAATGTGCTGTCGGACGCCACCTGGCTGGGCGTTCCGATGCTGACGGCGTACGGTGCCTCGAAGGCCGCCGCATGGAGTTACACGAATGCGCTGCGCCTGACGCTCAAAGCTTCCGGCGTACAGGTGCTGGGCCTGCACGTCGGCCTGATGGATACCGACATGACTGCGAGCCTGGATCTGGTCAAGACCGACCCGAACGTTGTGGCGGTTCGTACGCTGGACGCACTGGAGGCGAATCAGGATGAGGTGTTCGGCGATGAAGGCACGGCGGCAATTAAAGCAAGTTTGAGCGGCGTCAATCCGGCATATCTGAACCCTCCGCCATTTGGGGCTTAGATTGCTATAATCCTCTATTATTTGGAAGGGGAAGCTGGTGGTGCGTAGATCGAAAGCCGATGCCGCGGAAACGCGTAAGCGAATTCTGTCTACGGCCGCCAATATCTTCCTGCGCAACGGGATCGCTGCGACGGCGATCTCGGACATCATGATCGCGGCGGGTCTGACGCAGGGCGGCTTCTACCGGCATTTCGATTCGAAAGAGCAGCTCGTGGCGGAAGCCATGGCGACGGGGTTTGAGGAGATTTTTGCCAATCTCGAAGCTGCCATCTCCGGCAAGGCGCCGCGTGAGGCCGTCCAGATTATGGCTGAACGCTATCTGCATCAACTGACTGCGGCGGAAGACCAGCCACGTTGTCCGCTCTCCAATCTGTCCAGCGAACTTAGATTGGCCGATGATCTGGTCAAAACCGCTGCGTTCCAGGGCTATTCCCATTTTGTGAAGCTCTTCGCCTCCTACCTGATACGGCTGGATTACATGGATTATGTGGGCCTGGCCGAATCAATTGTGGTGGTCCTGGTGGGGGCGGTGACGCTTTCCGGCATGACGCCGGCAGAGGCGGCGGCTGAGGCGATCCTGGTGAACGCTCAGAAAGCGGTCACCCTCTTGCTCGACGGGGCGGCGACCAGTCCGGCCTTAAGCATGGCTGGGCGCTGATCAATCATCCGATTGATTACAAAATCGGTCACAAATTGGCTTGGTGCATGCAAAATGTTTGGATGCACAAATACCTCAGCCCCCTCATCCTATCCGTCTGTCTCATCCAAACCAGTATCGCCAGCGAGCTGCCGCGCATCGTTTCGAAAGATGGGCGACATGCCTTGATGGTCGATGGCGCGCCGTTCCTGATTCTGGGCGGACAGGCTCACAATTCCAGCAACTATCCGGGGGCGCTCAAGCAGCTGTGGCAGGCCACGGCCGATGCCAGCGCCAACACGGTCGAAGTGCCGGTGGCCTGGGAGCAGATCGAGCCGGTGGAAGGGCGCTTCGATTTCAGCTTTGTCGATACCCTGGTCAAGGAAGCGCGCCAGAACAAGGTGCGCCTGGTGCTGCTGTGGTTTGGTACCTGGAAGAACACCAATGCCACCTATGCGCCGGAATGGGTGAAGTTCAATAACACGCGCTTCCCGCGCATGCTGGACAAGGCGGGTGAGCCGATTTATTGCCTGTCGCCCTTCGGCGAAGAGACGCTGAAGGCCGACCGCAAAGCCTTTGTCGAACTGATGAAGCACGTCAGGCAGATCGACGAGAAGGACCGCACCGTGATCATGGTGCAGGTGGAGAACGAGGTTGGTACTTACGGCCTGGATCGCGATTACGGCGCCAAGGCGCAGGCGGCTTTCGCGCAGCCGGTGCCGCAAATAATCCTGGCGGCGAAGAAGTCGCCGGCGCCGGGCGCCGCAGCGGGCACCTGGTCCCAGGTCTACGGTCCGTATGCCGAGCAATACTTTCATACCTGGGCCATCGCCAGCTATATCGAGGAAATCGCCAAGGCCGGGCGGGCGATTTACGACCTGCCGATGTACGTCAATAATGCGCTGCGCGATCCGCTGGAACCGATGGCGCCGTGGAAGGACAACTTTGCCAGCGGCGGTCCGACCTTCGACGCGATCGATATCTATAAAGCTGCCGCACCGCATATCGAGCTTGCTGCGCCGGATATTTATCAGCACGAGTGGACCAAGGTCACCGCGACGATCGGCAAGTTCCAGCGGCCCGATAATCCGCTGCTGGTGCCTGAAATCGGCAATTCCGAAGACTTTGCGCGTTTCGCCTATCTGATCATCGGCCGCGGCGCGCTGGGCTTTTCACCCTTTGGTCTGGATTATTTCGACTACAGTAATTTCCCGCTCGGCGCCAAGCTGAAAGACAAGCGCATGGTCGAGCCCTTCGCCAAGGTGTACAAGGTATTCCGCCCCATGCAGCGGCAGTGGGCAAAATGGGCGTTCGAGGGCCGCACCTACGGCGTAGCGGAAAGCGAGGAGCGTTCGCCGCAGACGATTCAGATGAAGGGATGGAATGCGGTGGTGTCCTTCCGCGAATGGCAGATGGGCGAGAAGCACTTCTTCCCCAATCTCACCGAGCTGCCGCCCGGTACCGAGTCCCCCAATGGCGGCGTGGCGATTGCCCAGATTGCCGACAATGAGTTCATCGTCGTCGGTCAGAATGCCCGTGTTAAGATCGGTGGCGAAAACAAGCGCGCGCTATATGCCCGCGTGGAAGAGGGCTATTTCGACGCGTCCGGCAAGTGGGTCATGGAACGTAACTGGAACGGGGATCAGACCGATTATGGTCTGAACCTGACCGACAAGCCGGTCGTGCTCAAGGTGCGCTTGGGCACCTACTGAGGAGAGCATGAAACCTGAAGTGTTAGTGATGGCGGCCGTTTCGTCGGCAGATGTGATGTCGCAACTTGAACAGCATTTCGAATGCCACCACTTGTGGCAGCAGCCGAAGGAGCTGCAGGCAGCCTGGCTGGCCGGCGTGGCAGGCGGTGTGCGGGCCGTGCTCACTACCGGCAGCATCGGTATCAAGGCAGACCTGGTGGCGCAGCTGCCGAAGCTGGAAATGGTCGCCGTCAACGGCATCGGCACCGATGCGGTGGACCTGGCGGCCACCCGGGCGCGCGGTATCGCGGTCAGCAATACACCAGGCGTGCTGACCGACGATGTGGCTGATCTGGCGCTCACTTTGCTACTGTCCGCCGCGCGCCGTTTGCCGGCCATGGACGCTTTCGTCCGCAATGGTTCCTGGGCGGCGGGAAAAGCGCTGACGCCGGCACGCGCCCTGCGCGGCAAAGTCTGCGGCATCTTCGGTTTCGGCCGGATTGGCCAGGCGATTGCCATGCGCGCCCAGGCCTTTGGCATGCAAACACTTTATTTCCAGCCGCGCGCCATTGAAGGTGCTTCGGTGCCACGCGCTGCTTCCCTGCTCGAACTGGCTGCAGCAAGCGACTATCTGGTGATCGCGGCCCCGGCCAGCCCGGCCACCCATCACGCGGTCAACGCGGAAGTGCTGCAGGCATTGGGTGCCCAGGGAACACTGATCAATATCGCCCGCGGCTCCCTGGTGGATGAGCAAACCCTGATCGCGTCCCTGCATGACCGGACACTTGGCATGGCCGCCCTGGACGTTTTCGCCGACGAACCGAGTGTTCCGGCTGCGTTATGTGAACTGGAAGACGTGATTCTGACACCGCACATCGGCAGCATGACGGTGGAAACCCGCCACGCCATGGGCCAGCTGGTGGTGGACAACCTTCTTGCGCATTTCAGCGGCCGTCCGCTAGCTACACCTGTCATGTAGTCAGACTTTGGGTATGATGAGCGTTCGTACCCAAAAATTCAGCCTGATCCGACATGACCACAACCGCTCAAACCGACTGCAGCCTGGCCCTCGATATGATCATCTTCGGGGGCATGGGCGACCTCGCCATGCGCAAACTGCTGCCAGCGCTGTACATGGCTCACCTGCATGGCAACCTGCCTCCGACAACCCGCATCATTTCCACTGGCCGCCAGGAATTCGACCGGAATGCCTATCTGGCCTTTGTCGAAGAGCATTCCCGTTCCTTTATTACCGGCGGCGCCTTCACCGACGAGGCATGGCGCGGCTTCCTGCAGTTGCTGGAATATGTGCGCCTGGATGTGCAGCAGGATGATCTGGCGGCGCTGGCGAAGGCGTCGCGTCCCGGTGCAGAGCGCGTGTTCTATCTGGCCACCGCGCCGTCCCTGTTCACCACCATTTGCGACAAGCTGGCCGCCGCTGGGCTGGTCGACAAGAACGCCCGCGTGGTGCTGGAAAAGCCGCTGGGCCGCGATCTGGCATCGGCGGTCGAGATCAACGAGGCGGTCGGCAAGCATTTCGAGGAATCGCAGATCTATCGTATCGACCATTATCTGGGCAAGGAAACGGTACAGAATCTGATGGTTCTGCGCTTTGGCAATTCGATTCTGGAACCGCTGTGGCGCGCGCCGAACATCACCAGCGTACAGATCACGGTGGCCGAAGAGGTGGGTGTTGGCAGCCGCGCCGGCTTCTACGACAGTGCAGGCGCCATGCGCGATATGGTGCAGAACCACTTGCTGCAGCTGCTGTGCATCGTCGCCATGGAGCCGCCGGCGTCGCTGGCGCCGGACGCGGTCCGCGATGAAAAGCTGAAGGTGCTGCGTTCGCTGCGGCCCTTCACCCTGGCCACCATTGCGCGCGATACGGTGCGCGGCCAGTATGTGCGCGGTGTGAGCGGCAATCAGCCGGTGGAAGGTTATCTGGAGGAGCGCAATGTGCCGCAGGATAGCAGCACCGAGACTTTCGTCGCCCTGCGAACCTACGTGGACACCTGGCGCTGGTCCAAGGTGCCGTTCTATCTGCGTACCGGCAAGCGCATGCAGCGCCGTTCGTCCAAGATCGTGGTGGAGTTCGCGAACCCGCCGTTCCCGCTGTTCCCTGAGAGCCCGGGCGGTGTTGCCAATCGCCTGGTGATCGAGTTGCAGCCGGAAGAGGCGATCAAGCTGCAGGTCATGGCCAAGCAGCCGGGCAGCGGCATGAAGATGCAGCAGGTTGAATTGAACCTGGACCTGCAGTCCGCTTTCTCTCAGCGCCGCGCCGAGGCTTACGAGCGCCTGCTGATCGACGTGGTGCGCGGACGCCTCACGCACTTCATGCGCCGCGATGAATTGGAAGCGGCATGGCAGTGGGTCGAGCCGATCATCAACGGCTGGACTGCGCTGGCCGAGAAGCCCAACAACTACGCGGCTGGTACCTGGGGACCATCCGAATCGTTCGCGCTGCTGGCCCGGGATGGATTTAACTGGGTCGAATAGGCATGCCCCGCAGCCGCAGAGGTTTCTTCGCACTGGCAGGCGGTCTGCTCTCGCTGGCTCTCGGCGTGGCGATCACCGTGCCGGCGACGCCCGCCGCCGCCACCCCGACGGCGGGCGTCTCATCGGATGCGGGCGCGTTTGGCGCTGGGCCGCTGCATCTGCGCTGGGAACTGCTGCGCAACGAGGTCCCGCCCCAAGGGCCGGGCAGAGCGCTTGCGCGGCTGACCATCAGCAGTGACAAGCTGTCCTTGCCCACCAGCGGCTGGGCGCTGTACTTCAACGTCATGGATGGCCTTGCGCCGCAATCGTTGGGCAATGGCCTGGCGCTGGAACAGGTCAGCGGGCAGTTGTTCCGGCTGCGTCCCGTTGCTGGCTTCGCGGGTCTGGCGCCAGGCGCCAGCGTCGCGGCGGATTTTCTTTACCCCGGCCCGCTGACCAACACAGTGAAAGCGCCCGCCGGACCGTATCTGGCCTTTGATAATCAGCCGGAATCCGGCGCTGCGATCACCAGCTACGAGATTGCGCCTTTACTCCGCCCCGAGCAGCTGAACGCCGGGCCGCATGCGCCGGCCATTGTGACGCCGGAAGACTGGTACGCACGCAACTCCGCTATTGCCGACATCGCGCCCGATGCGCTGCCGCCAGTGTTCCCAAGCCCGCAGCACGCCGAGCGCGGCGCGGGCATGCTGCATCTGGCGGCCATGCCTATGATCGACGCACCGCCCGCCTTGCGCAACGAAGCAGTGATGGCAACGGCCGTGCTGGCACCATACTTCGGCGCGATGGCGCCCGGCACGGCCCACGCTCCAGCCGGCAGCCGGGCCGGCGTCCGGGGCGGCGTGCCCGCCACTGGCGCGGTCCCGGCCGGTTCCGCCTCCGGCGTGGCCACGACGACGCTTCCGGTCCCACCTGCGACCACGGCGTCAGCGGCGGCAAGGGCACGCCTGACGCTGCGTGTTGCCGAAGTCACCGGCAGCGCCTCGCCTGAGGCATATGTGCTGGCCGTCGATCCGGCGCAGGGCATCACAGTGCAGGGCGCCACGCCGAGCGGCGTATTCCGTGGCCTGCAGTCGCTGCGCCAGTTGCTGCCGCTGATGCCTGCGGCGACCGGCGGCGTCGAGTTGTCCGAGCTGAAGATCACCGACGCGCCGCGCTTCGCCTATCGCGGCGTCATGCTCGATGTAGCGCGCAACTTCCAGCGTAAGGAAGTCATCTTCCGCCTGCTCGATCTGATGGCACGCTACAAGCTCAATGTATTCCATTTCCACCTCACCGACGATGAAGGCTGGCGGCTGGCGATCAAAGGCCTGCCCGAGCTGACGGACTTCGGCGCACGTCGCGGCCACACGCTCAGTGTCGCCAGCCATTTGCAGCCTGCCTATGGCTCCGGCCCGCAGTTGGACGACCCGCACGGCAGCGGCTTTTACACGCGCGAGGACTACATCGCCATCCTGCGCTACGCTCAGGCGCGGCACATCGAAGTCATCCCCGAAATTGAAATGCCCGGCCACGCGCGGGCTGCCGTGAAGGCCATGGAGCAGCGCTACCGCCGCCTGGCCGCTAGCGATCCGGCCGCCGCGCGCCGCTACATGCTGCGCGATCCCGGCGACCGCTCGGCATACACCTCGCCCCAGCTATATCACGACCACGTGATGGACCCTGGCCTGGACTCCACCTACACCTTCATCGAGCACGTTGTCGCGGAAGTCGCAAGCATGCACAAGGAAGCAGGCGTCCCGCTGGCCCGCATGCACGTTGGCGGCGACGAAGTCCCAGCCGGTGCATGGGAAAAATCACCGGCCAGCCAGCGCCTGAAGCTGAACTCGACCGCCGACCTGTGGGACCGTTTCTACGACCGCGTGACGGGTATTCTGGCGCGGCACGGCATGTCCGCATATGGCTGGCAGGAGCTTGGCGTGCGGCACAAGGAGCCGAATCCGGCTTTCAGCCAGCGCGGCATTCAGCTGCTGGTCTGGGACGACGTCGGCACCTCCGCGGACATGGCCAACCGGCTCGCGCATGCCGGCTATGGCGTCGTGCTGGCGCCGGCGACGCAGCTCTATTTCGACATGGCCTACAACCGCAATCCGGATGAACCGGGCGTGAACTGGGCGGCATACACTGAGCTGGACAAAGCCTTTGCGTTTGACCCAGCCCACTATGGCACGCGCAACATCCTCGGTATTGAGTGCACGCTGTTCACGGAAACCGTGCGCGAACTCGATCGCATGGATTATCTGCTGATGCCGCGCATGCTCGCGCTGGCGGAACGCGCCTGGGCGCCCGAGCAGGCCCGCGACTGGTCCGTCTTCGCCAACCAGCTAGGCAAGCGCGTGCTGCCACGCCTGGATGCAGAACGCAGCGGCATCGCCTATCGCATCGCGCCACCGGGCTTGCACGTCGAGCACGGGCAGGTGCTGGCCAATCATCAGCTGCCGAGCTTTGCACTGCACTACACGCTGGATGGCAGCGTGCCGACGGCAAACAGCCCGCTCGTGACAGGCCCCATCCGTACCCATGGACTGGTACGCGTAGCTGCGGTGGCGCAGAACGGCCGGGTGGGCGCGGTGTCGGAAGTGCGCCTGCCATAAGCCTGCGCGCTGCGGTCAGCTGCGCCAGTGCGCGCTGACCGCTTCAATTTCCGCCAGCAGTGCGTTGGCGCCTGGCGATAGATGTGCGTTCTTGCGTGTGGTGATGCCGATGCTGCGTTCCGTACCCGGCAGGTCGAACGGCAGCACCACCAGCTGGCCGGTGCGCACCTCGTGATGCAGCTGGTGTGCTGACAGCACGGTCAGCATATCGCTGCACACCAGCAGGCCGCGCAGCAGCGCCAGGTCGCCCGTTTCGACGGCAGGCGAGGGCGCTTGCGCTCCGTGCCGCTGAAAGAAGTGTTCCAGCGATTCGCGCAATGGCGTGCCGCTGCGCGACAGCACCCAGGGATAGCCGGCCAGATCCTTCAATTTCAATTTGCCGCGCTGCGCCAGTGGATGGCCGGCACGCGCCACCAGCGCCGCCTTGTCCTCCAGCAGCGCGCGCGAGTCAAAGTCATCGCCAACGCCGCTGCGCTGAGCGCCGACAATGAAATCGATGCGGCCGCTCAGCAGGCTCGCCATCAATTCTTCATAAGGACTTTCGAGCGAACGGACATGCAGCAGTGGATGACGCTGTAGTACCGAGGCAATCGCCATCGGCAGAATCTGCGAGCGCGCCAGCGGCAGCGCGCCAATGGTCACGGTGCCCAGCACCACGCCTTGCAGCGCCGCGATATCCTCGGGAATGTGGCGCAGCTCGGCGAGCACGCGCTCGAAGGATTCCGTCCAGCGGCGGCCTGAATCGGTGGGCACCATGCCGTGCGCGCTGCGTAGGAAGAGCGCTTGGCCCAGCATATCCTCAAGCCGCGCGATGGCCTGGCTGACCGCCGATTGCGACACGCCCATGGCGTGCGCCACGCTGGGCATGTGGTGCATCTCTGCCAACAGCGCCGCAGCCTGAAGACGGCGCTCATTCAGCAGAGCCTCGATGCCGCCTACTTTGGCGCCATTGCGGTCGCGCAGCCGTACGGCTTCCTCGCGCACTGCATGCAGTTCAGCCTCAATACGGTCGGCGCGCCGGCGCACCACATCCCCAGCCGCGGTCAGCAGCATGCCGCGGCCTTTGCGCTCGAACAGCTGGGTGCTCAGGTTCTCCTCCAGCGTCGCCACCGAGCGCGCCACGGCGGACGAGGCCCGGTACAGGCTCTCTGACGAAGCCCGGATTCCCCCGCTGGCCGCGACGGCGTTAAAGGCATGAAGATGGCGCAGGCTGATCATGGACGGAAAATGTAGGTGTAATAAGTAAATTAGAACAAATCATCGTCCACAACGCAACCAAGGCTGCCGTCTCTGCGCGGATACTGGTGTCGTTCAAACAGCAAAACCGCAACGCATCATGAGCAATCAACCCGACTCCGATCTGCGCGCCGTGCCCTGCATGCTGATGCGCGGTGGCACCTCGCGCGGGCCATTTTTCCTGGAATCCGACCTGCCGGCCGATACCGCCGCGCGCGACCGGCTGTTGCTGGCGGCCATGGGTTCACCCGATCCGCGCCAGATCGATGGCCTGGGCGGCGCGCATCCTCTGACCAGCAAAGTCGGCATTGTCCGCCGCAGCACCACGCCGGGCGTCGATCTCGACTTCCTGTTCGCGCAGCTGCAGCCGAATAAGGACACGGTGGACGTCACGCCCAATTGCGGCAATATGCTGGCCGCTGTGCTGCCGTTTGCCCTGGAGCGCGGCCTGCTGCCGATTTCCAACGGCACGACCACCGCGCGCGTCCTGACTCTCAACACCGGTATGCAATGCGACGTGACGGTGCAGACGCCGCACGGCAGGCTGCAATACGGCGGCGATGCGCGCATCGATGGCGTGCCGGGAACGGCGGCACCAATCAGTATCAACTTCCTCGATACCGCCGGTTCGGTATGTCCGTCCATGCTGCCGAGTGGCCGTGTGCTGGACCGCGTCAGCGTTGGCGCCGAAACTATCGAAGCCACCCTGATCGACAACGGCATGCCCATGGTGCTGGTGCGCGCCACCGACTTCGGCATCACCGGCTACGAAACCGCGGCCGAACTGAATGCGCATGAAGCGCTGAAGGCTCGTCTGGAAGCGCTGCGCCTGGCCGTTGGTCCGCTGATGGGCCTTGGCGATGTCAGCGCCAGGAATTATCCGAAAATGTGCCTGATCGCGCCACCGCGCGAGGGCGGGGCGCTCGCGACACGCTGCTTCATCCCGCACGTTTGCCACGATTCCATTGGGGTCCTGGCCGCCGTGACCGTCGCTACGGCCTGCGTTCTTGACGGCTCGGTCGCTGACGGCATCGCTGTTGTGCCGCCAGGCGATGAGAAAACACTGTCCATCGAACACCCAACCGGCGAATTCAGCGTGGACCTGGGTCTGGACCCGAACAATCCCGGGCAAGTCACGCGCGCCGCGCTGCTGCGTACTGCCCGGCCCATCATGCGGGGCGAAGTGCTCGTTCCCGCGCATCTCTGAAGAAGGAAGACCATGCGCAAGCCTTTGATTATCGACTGCCACGGCCACTACACCACCGCGCCGAAAGCGCTGGAGGAATGGCGCAACAAGCAGATCGCCAACTTGAATACGCCGGAACTGGGGCCGAAAGTATCGGAGCTGAAGATCAGCGACGATGAACTGCGCGAGTCCATCGAACTGAATCAGCTGCGCCTGATGAAGGAGCGCGGCTCGGATCTGACTATTTTCTCGCCGCGAGCCAGCTTCATGGCGCACCACATCGGCGATTTCAATACGAGCGCTACCTGGGCTGCCATCTGCAATGAGCTGTGCGCGCGCGTGGCGCAGCTGTTCCCGGACCACTTCATTGGCGCGGCCATGTTGCCGCAATCGCCTGGCGTCGACCCCGCGACCTGCATTCCGGAGCTGGAGAAGTGCGTCAAGGAATACGGCATGGTCGGCATCAATCTGAATCCCGACCCATCAGGCGGCCACTGGACCTCGCCGCCGCTATCGGATAAATCGTGGTATCCGATTTACGAGAAGATGGTGGAATACGGCATCCCGGCCATGATCCACGTCAGCACCAGCTGCAATGCCTGCTTCCATACAACGGGCGCCCATTACCTGAATGCCGATACCACCGCCTTCATGCAGTGCCTGACCAGTGATCTGTTCAAGGATTTCCCGACACTGAAGTTCCTGATTCCGCATGGCGGCGGCGCGGTGCCGTATCACTGGGGACGCTTCCGCGGTCTGGCTCAGGAGATGAAAAAGCCGCTGCTCAGCGAACACCTGTTGAACAACATCTTCTTCGATACTTGCGTGTATCACCAGCCGGGCATCGACCTGCTGACCAAGGTCATGCCGGTGAAGAATGTGCTGTTCGCTTCCGAGATGATCGGCGCCGTTCGTGGCATTGATCCGGAAACCGGCAACTACTACGACGACACCAAACGCTATATCGAAGCAGCCAATCTGAGCGACGACGACCGCGCCAATATTTTCGAACACAACGCGCGCCGCGTGTATCCGCGCCTGGATGCAGCACTGAAGGAGAAGGGACTATGACCACACCGCTGATCAATCAACTGGGCGTCGTCAAGCGCAATATTGTGCGCGCAGAGCGCGAGCATGTCGATCACCTGGGCCGATTCGGCAGCGCGACGGTGCACGAAGCCATGGGCCGTATGGGCCTGCTGAAGCCGTACATGCGCCCGATCTATGCGGGCGCGCAGGCGTCCGGCGCCGCCGTCACCGTGCTGCTGCATCCGGGCGATAACTGGATGCTGCACGTGGCGGCGGAGCAGATCCAGCCTGGCGATATCGTGGTCGCGGCAATCACGGCCGATTGCACCGATGGCTACTTCGGCGACCTGCTGGCGACCAGCTTCATGGCACGCGGCGCCAAGGCGCTGATCATCGATGCCGGCGTGCGCGATGTGCGGGTGCTGAAGGAGATGGGCTTTCCGGTCTGGAGCAAAGCAATCAGCGCCAAAGGCTGCATCAAGGCGACGCTGGGTTCCGTGAACATTCCCGTGCTGTGCGCCGGTGCGCTGGTGAATCCGGGCGATGCTGTCATTGCCGATGACGATGGCGTGGTCATTGTGCCGGCAGCCGATGCGGCCCGCGTCGCTGCCGTGGCCCAGAAGCGCGAAGACCTGGAAGCCGAAAAGCGTGCCAAGCTGGCATCCGGCGTGCTGGGTCTGGACATGTACAGCATGCGCGGCCCGCTGGAGCAGGCCGGGCTGAAATACATCGATTGAAACTCAGATCACCGAGTCATTGAAAGAGTGGGGCACGCGTGTGAGCAGCTGGGACAGGCGGTGCAAGCCCGCACCCAGGTGCTTGCGGTCCTGAATGCTGCCGAGTGAGATGCGGATCGCGTGCTGCCCTTCCACTTCGGCGCTGAAGGCTTCGGCCGGTGTGACTGCCAGGCCTTCCATGGCGGCAGCGCGTGCCAGATCAGAAGAAGTCCAGTAGCTGGGTAGCTTCAACCAGATGTGCAGTCCATCGGGCGCCGCGCCGGGGCGGCCTGCCAGCAGCTCATGAGCAAGTTGCTGGCGAATTTGTGCTTCTTCCTTCACGCCCTGGAATAGCCGCTGCGCGGAACCGTCGAAAATCCATTGGGTGGCCAGCGCCGTTGTCAGCGGCGGCGCCATCAGCACGAAGGCGCGCAGGGCGGAGATGAAGCGCTGGCGCTCCACTGCGTCGCGCAGGACGACAAAGGCGACGCGCAAGCCCGGCGTCAGGCACTTCGACAAGGTGGAGATGTAGCAGGCATGGTCCGGCGCATGGCGCGTTATTGGTGATGGCGCGGAGTCGGCAAACAGCCAGTATGGATCATCCTCAATAATGCGCACCCCGCAGCGCACGACAGCCGCCGCGATTTCCTTGCGCCGCTTTGCCGGCATGGTGACCGTGGTCGGATTCTGCAGGGTGGGATTGAGATAGACCAGGCGCGCACCGTGACGCTTGCAAGCTTTCGTCAGAGCATCGGGCAGCATGCCGGATTCGTCCGTTTCGACGGTCACCAGCTGGCGGCCCAGCTGCATGGCTGCTGCGCGCAAGCCGGGATAAATTGTTGGCTCGGACAGAATCACATCGCCCGGCGCCGAATGCGCCAGGATCAGCGCAGCCAGCGCCGCCTGCGCGCCAGGGCAGACCACGATGTGTTCAGGATCGAGCTTGCCGAACATCGGTTCCAGCCATTTGGCACCGGCGGCGCGGTCGGATTCGCTGCCCCCGCCCAGGTGATAAGTCATCAGCAGCGCGTTCTCCGCGCGCAGCAGCACCTGCGACACGCCTTGCTTCATCAGATCATCAAAATTCACGCCGGCAGGTGGCGGAGGGACGTTCATGCTCAGGTCAAGCACTTGCGCCAGTTCGACCTTGGGCACGGCGACATAGGTGCCGCGCGCACCGCGGCCTTCCAGCAGATTGCGCCGCCTGGCTTCGTCATAAGCGCGCGTGATGGTTGTCAGGTCGACATCCAGCTGGGCCGCCAGTTCGCGCTGCGGCGGCAACCTGTCGCCGGGTTTAAGCAGGCCCTCGAACATTGCGCGTTCGAGGGCATCGGCAATTTGCAGGTAGCGTGGGCCGCCTCCTGAATCCAGCACAGGCAGCCATTCCATGGATCTTCTATGGGACATACTGCCGACGGATCTACTCGTCGAATTCTGAGCTCAGGTCTTTGAAGCCCTTGCGTACGGCGAAAGCCAGGAATTCATCCGGCGTATCGAGTACGATCAGCTTCTTTTCCTGAATCACCGGGTCGCCCGGCGTCAGGTCGGGACCCTTGTAGCCCAGCGTGCGCAGGTGCGCGCTGATCTCGGCGATAAGCTTTTTGTCCTTGTGCAGGCCGTCGCTGGCCGGTGCAGCCAGGTCAACATAGAGGTCGATTACGCCATAGCCTTCGTCGAAAATGCGGATGGCTTTGATGTCGATGGAGCGGCCGCTGCCGTCGCTGGCCTTGAAAGGGCCGCTGAGCTGGATGTCGGTGTCTTGGTTCATTTCGGCAGAATACACCAAATCCGGCCCAGCGGCGTCTACGATCAGCGCGAGGCTTGCGCTACCGTTTTGCCTTGTGCCGGAACGAAGTCCTCCATCACGGCTTTACGCAGCAGAGCAGGAGGCAGCATGCCCTGGGCCAGCACGAAGTCGTTGAAGGCCTTGCGATCGAACTTCGCACGCAGGGCTACTTCAGCAGCCTGGCGGGTTTCCATCAGGCGCTGGTAGCCGTAGAAGTAAGAGGTTGCCTGGCCCGGCGAGCGGAAGGTGTAGCGCTGCATTTCCTGCGTTGCCATGCCGTCGGACAGGCACACCTGGTCCATCAGGAAGGAGTGCACGTCTTCCGGCGTGATTTCGCCCAGATTTACCATCGGATCGAGGAAGGCGCGTGCCGCGCGCTGCATGCGGGCTTGCAGCGCAAACAACTGGCCGTCCAGCGGCTCATATGGCTGCATTTCCGCTTCCGCATACAGCGCCCAGCCTTCCACGTTCACGCTGTTGAAGGCAAACACCGCACGGGCGGTGGATACGCCGGTTTCCATCATCTTCGCAAACTGCAGTTCGTGGCCCGGACGCGCTTCATGCGCGGTCAGGGTCCAGGTAGCCGCCTGGTGGGTGAAGTCGTCGAAGACCTTGGCTTTGCCGCTGGCATCCGGCGGCATGCCGGTGGTCAGAACGAATTCGCCATATTCGCCGGTGTTGCCGATCAGGCGTGGCGGGTTCATATGTGGCGCGGGCAGGGCGGCGTTTTCGGCCGGCGTGGCGAGACGGATCACGGCCTTGCGGTCAGGCAGGCTCACGATCTTTTGTTCACGCACTGCGGCTTCGATCTGGCCCAGGCGCTCCTGGTACAGTGGCATCACGTTGTCGAGCGGGATCTGCTGCTTTTTCAATTCCTTGATGACGGCGCGGTAGTCCGCATTAGGCAGCTTGCGCTCTTTGGCGATCAGGCCGGCCGTAATATTCATCTGGTTGCGGATCTCGGAGAACGAAGTCAGTGCCTTGGCAATCAGTTCCTGCGGCGTGATGTCGACGCCGAACTGGTGCAGGTTGTCGGCATAGATTTCCGGTGGCAGGCGGTGATCGGCGCGCGCCAGCGGCAGAATCTTCTTGCGCACATTGTCGTTATACGCGTTCAGCTGCTTTTCCAGCGCGCTGAAGGCCGGCTCCCAGCCTTGCAGATCGCTCTTGGTCAGCAGATCCTTCATGCCGGCGATCAGTTGCGGCCCATCGTTCAGCGATTGTTCCACTTCGCCCTTGTAGGGACCCAGCAGCTTCGGATTGGCTTTCAGGCGTTCCTGCAAACGCTCCTGCGCCAGTTCGGTGATCGGACGATAGCCCTTGGTCATGCCCGCGTATTTTTGCAGGCGCACCAGCAGGGTTTTCTGGCGTTCTTTTGGGATGCGCGGATCGAGGGTCTGGCGCACCACCTCGAACAGCATCTGGTTCATGTCCTGGTAAGGCAGCATCAGCTTGCGCTGCAGCTCGTTCGTCTTGAGCTGGTCATTTCCGGTGTTGATCAGGATTTGCAGGTCCTGCTTGATCTTCGGGTCCGTTTCCGCTTTCAGGCGCTTCAGCAGTTCGGCGACGACTGCGCGCGTATCCTTGACGGTGGCATCGTACTGGTCGTGCGACATGTCGGTGATCAGTTCATCATAGCCATCCACGCCCAGCGAGCTGGCGCTCTCCGGCGAATATTTGGCCATGAGGTTCAGCAGCAGCTTGGCGTTGTCGTTGCTCTTGGCGACCCAGCCTGGTTCGGCGGCGCCAGCGAAGCCGGACAGGGAGGAGAACGCCAGCGTGATCGCGCCCAGCACGGCACGGACTTTCCAGTTTGGTTTCGACATCGGATTCCTTTTTTGTAAGTGGCAAGCTGCTTGTGGCAGCCCGGGGATGGGTTCGGGTGGACCGCCCTCCAGTATATGAAACTCCCCTGGCCACAGCAAAACCATGCGACAGACCGCTAAAAATCGGGGTTGAGATGAAGATTTCCGGCTATACGCGTATCGGGCGTTCCGGGATGATCATCAGTTCGCGGGCAGTCTGCGATGCGATTTGCGCCCCCAGGTCTTCTTCGACCATCGACAACGCGCGCAGCAGTGTGCCGGAGCTGATGGAGCGCAGGCGCCGTACCACAGCAGCCCGCTGTACCAGCCAGTGGATCAGGCGCTGCCTGGCTGCCTTCTCGTGCAACTGCATTCCGCCGGGTAGCAGCAAGGTGTCGATGTCGTGCGGTGCAGCATCGATGGTACATGTGGGCTGGAAGAGCATGCCGTTCGAGGCGCGGACCGGACCTTGCTGCAGTCCGATCAGCTCAAATTGGTAGGCAGCCGGCTGGTGCGCCAGCTGCGCCGCCTTGTAGAACACGTCCAGCGCGCCGCCGACTTCCAGCGCATGTACGCCGGCGAAGATCAGGATGCCGATACGCATGGCGCATCGCCTCAATTGCGGTACATTTCGCGGAACTCCGGGTTTTCGGCGACGTGGACTTTCACGCCATCCGCGTGCAGGTCCTTCGGCAGAATGAAGGACAGATTGAGCACGCCGCCCTCCGGTGTGAACAAATCGAATTTCCAGGTGAACTGTTTACCCTCGATGTTGAAGGTGATCGTCTCGCCATTCACCACCTTGACGTCCCTGGTGTTGGCGTTGATGTCGACGACGCGTTCGGCTGCCGCCGCTGCGGCCGGCGCGCCATAGACTTTTGGTGTTACGTCAAAGATGCCGGCATTGGCGTTCGAGACAAAGGCAGCGGCTGCAAAGGCAATGGCCGCAAGGGTTCTGGTGGTTTTCATGGTCAACTCCTAATGAAATAAATGATTCAGCTGCGGCGCCGCGCGCCGAGCCAGTGAAGGGTGGATGCGAGCAGGCCCAGCGCGACGCCAAAGACGACCACGCCCATCCAGCCGTAGCGTGTCATCAGCCATCCGCTGATCGTTACGCCAACGGCGCCTCCAAAGAAGGTCGCAGTCATGTAAAGGCTGTTGATGCGGCCTTGTGCTGTCGGGTCAACTGCGAAAGCGCGGGTCTGGTTCGATACAAGCCCGGACTGCACGCCGATATCGAGCACGATGACACCGATTATCAGCAGGGCCAGCGAGGATTCAGCGCCCGCAAGCAGCATGTAAGCAAGCGTCACAACGCCGATGCTGACGCCAATGATGTTGCGCGGCCCGAGTTTGTCCGTGGCGCGTCCGCCGACGGAAGCGGCCAGCGCACCCGCCGCGCCGATGATGCCGAAGCTGCCGGCCCAGGCGCTGTTCAAATGCCATGGGCCATTGGCCAGCAGCGAAGCCAGGTTCACCCAGAAGGCATTAAAGCAAGCCCACAGCAGCGCCTGGATCATCATCGATTCCCGAATCGGACGATGGTTGCGCGCCAGTGGCCACAGTGACGCCAGCAATCGGCCGTAAGTCAGATTAGTGGTCGGCACACCGGGAGGCAGCAAGGTGGCCGCTCCAATCCAGACGGGAATCATGAATGCAGCTTCCGCGCCGTACACTGCGCGCCAGCCATAGGCGGTTCCGATCATGCCGCTGATGGTGCGGCCGAGCAGGGCGCCGACCATGATGCCGCTGACGACCGTTCCGACTGCGCGCCCGCGTTCAGCAGGCAGCGACATCACGGCCGCAAAAGGCACCAGTTGCTGGGGCACGCAGCTGACGATGCCAAGCGCGAAGGATGCCGCGATCAGTGCCCAGATGCCTGGCGCAAACGCCGCGGCTGCGGCGAACACGAATGCCAGCACGATTTGACCCAGCACCAGCTTGCGCCGGTCGAAGCGGTCGCCAAGCGGCAGCAGCAGGGCCAGGCCTGTCGAGAAACCAAGCAAGGCAGCGCCGGCCACCAGATCAACCTGCGTCAGGCCGACGCGCAAGTCCGAAGCGATCAATGGAAGAATCGGCTGGGTGCTGTAGATATTGGTGATCACGGCACCGGCAACGCCGGCCATCATGAGGATCTTGCCGCGCGACGCCAGCGCCGGGGCAGTTGGACTAATCGTTGATGTGGGCAGCTTGCTCACGTGCTTTTCCTTTCGTATCGGACGTTGGCCGCTTTAGCGCGGTTGTTGGCTTGGTCTGAAGCTTAGGTCCTTGCACGTACAAAGAGAATCCCATAAGATTGAGAATCAACCTTCC
This sequence comes from Pseudoduganella sp. RAF19, assembly GCF_052114165.1. Classification (NCBI taxonomy): domain Bacteria; kingdom Pseudomonadati; phylum Pseudomonadota; class Betaproteobacteria; order Burkholderiales; family Oxalobacteraceae; genus Pseudoduganella; species Pseudoduganella sp. RAF19. The sequence continues at coordinate 231,522 of NZ_JBFREF010000008.1, forward strand.
ATAATTTGATAGAGCCCGATGGATCGCCTCGAATCAATGTCCATCCTTGTTGCGGTAGTCGACGCAGGCAGTCTTTCTGCCGCGGCGCGCCGCCTCGACATGCCGCTGGCGAATGTCAGCCGCAAGGTCAGTGAACTGGAAACGCATCTGAAGACGCGCCTGCTGCACCGGACAACGCGGCAGCTCTCGCTCACGGAAGCGGGTGTTTCCTACGTCGCCGCCTGCCGCCGCATCCTTGAAGACGTGGGCGAGGCCGAACGCACGGCGACCGGCGAATATGCTGCTCCCCGAGGCAAGCTTGATGTAACGGCATCAGTGGTGTTCGGGCGCTTGCATGTGGTGCCTGTCGTTGCCGAATTCCTGGCTCAGTATCCCGAGATTGATGTGAACCTGATGCTGACGGACCGCGTCGTGCACATGATGGATGAGCAAATAGACGTGGCAGTGCGCATCGGCGAATTGCCCGACAGCGCACTGATGGCGACCGGTGTGGGCGCCGTACGCCGCGTGGTCTGCGCCAGCCCGGAATACCTGGCCAGACATGGCGTTCCGTACAAGCCTGTAGATTTGTCCACGCATAACTGTGTCAGTTTTGAGGTGCTGGAGTCCAAGCGCGCCTGGTCGTTTGGCGGCGGCAAGTCGGAGCAGTGGGTGCCGGTACATTCAAGGCTTTCAGTCAATACGGCGGAAGCGGCCATTGATGCCGCCAAGCTTGGTGTGGGCGTGGTGCGTGTGCTGTCCTATCAGGTGGCGCAGGCCATACGCGATAAGGCGCTCTGCGTGGTGCTCGAGGAATTCGAAGCCGCACCGTTACCGATCAGCCTTGTGCATAAAGGGCAGGCGCCGCTGCCGCTGAAATTGCGTGCCTTCTTTGATTTTGTCGCGCCGCGTTTGCGTGCGCGTATGGCGCAAGAACTGTCCGACGTCACAGCCTTGTCCCAAAAACGATCCTGATTGTCCACCTGCCGCAGCAGGCAGGAATTCCTTTTGCGTGTGCGGTAACCGATACTGGGTCTATCCAAAAATCAGGAGGACTCATTATGAGTACGCACGTTTTACGTATCGCTGTCCTTGCCGGCGCCGCCGCACTGGCGGCGGGCTGCGCCAGCGACGGCGGGCTGAAGCCGCAGTCGCGAATGACCGATGCAAACCAGCTGCAGGCGCGGGCGACGCTGGCGCACGCGGAAGTATCGCAGGCAGCGTGGCCGGCGCGCGACTGGTGGCATCGCTACAGTGACAAGCAACTCGACCAGTTGATCGGCGAGGCCCTGGCCGGTAGCCCGACCATGCGCGCGGCGGAAGCCCGTGTACGCCAGGCCGCGGCAATCGCCGAGATCACCGGCTCGGCGTTGTCGCCGCAGGTGACTGGCGCTGCACGCAGCAACCGGGTGGCGTTTAGTGAGAACAGCAATGTTCCAAAACCTTTGGCCGGTTCCTGGAAATGGAGTAACGAAGCAAGCTTGAACTTTTCCTACGAGCTGGACTTCTGGGGCAAGAATCAGGCCGCGCTGGATGCGGCAGTAGGGCGTCAAAAGGCTGCCGAAGTGGAAGCCGAGGCAGCACGCTTGCTGCTGACGGTCGGCATCGCGCAGACTTATCTGAAACTGTCGCAGTTCTATGCACAGCGCGATCTGGGCGAGCAAGTCCTGCAACAGCGCCAACAGGTGCTGGACCTGACCGGGAAGCGCGTCGCAGCAAAAATCGATTCGCAAGCGGACTTGAAACAGGCGCAGTTGGCAATTCCGGTGGCGAAGGGTGATATCGCGGCGACCGATGAGTCGATTGCGCTGGTGCGCACTCAGCTGGCCGCGTTGATGGGGGCGGGGCCGGATCGCGGCGCCAGCATTGTACGGCCGCAGCTCAAGGTGGCGCGTCCGGCTGCGGTTCCCAGCCTGTTGCCGAGCGAACTGCTGGCGCGCCGGCCGGACGTCGTGGCGCAGCGCTGGCGGGTTGAATCGCTGAGCAAGGATATTGATGTAGCAAAGGCGCAGTTTTACCCGACCATCAACCTGAACGGCCTGATCGGGCTGCAAAGCCTGGGTTTCAGCCACTTCCTGCAGGGCGGCAGCGGGATTGCCAGCGCAGGGGCGGGGTTGAACCTGCCGATCTTCGACGGCGGACGCTTGCGCGGCAATCTGGCCTTGCGCGATGCCGACTACGATGTGGCGGTTGAGGCGTATAACCAGACGCTGATCGATGCGCTGCGTGATGTCTCGAGCCAGCTGGTGTCCATCCATTCGCTGGCCGAGCGCAGCGCGTTGCAGGACGAAGCGCTGGACACCGCTCAGCAAGCGTATGGTCTGGCCATGAATCGCTATCGCTCAGGTGTCGGCAGTTATCTGCAGGTGCTGGCGACGCAAATCCAGGTGCTGTCCCAGCAGCGCTCCCAGATCGACCTCGATACGCGCGGATTCGAGCTCGATATGCAGCTGGCGCGCGCGCTCGGTGGGGGATACGCCAATGAATAAGTTTTCCAAAACGCAGACGATCGTCGCAGCTGCGCTGCTGGTGGGCGCCGCCGGCACCGCATGGACCATGCTCGCGCCCACCGGCCAGCAAGTGACCGAAGATGCTTACGTCGATGGCAATGTAGTGCAATTGACGCCGCAGGTCTCCGGCAGCGTGACGCAGATCGGCGCCGATAACACCGATTACGTCAAAGCCGGCCAGGTGCTGGTACAGCTGAATGAAGTCGATGCCGAGCTTGCGCTGGCGCGCGCGGAAGCGCAGTTGTCGCGTGCCGTACGCCAGGTCCGTGTGCAGTTTTCCAACGCCAGCCAGTTCCGCGCCAATGTTACGCTGAGGGCGGCGGATTTGTCGCGCGCAGAAGCCGACCTGGCCCGCCGCCGTGACCTGGCCGAAAGCGGCGCGATTTCGGGTGAGGACATTCATCACGCGGAAGATGCCGTCAAGGCCGCGCGTGCAGCACTGAGCGTGGCGGAACAGCAGCAGGCCGGTGCCGGCGCACTGGTGGATCAGACCAGCGTCACCAGCCATCCTGATGTGCAGGCTGCCGTGTCGCAGCTGCGCGAGGCTTATGTCGCTTCGGTACGCACTACCTTGCGTGCGCCGGTGTCCGGCCTGGTCACCAAGCGAAATGTGCAGCTGGGGCAGCGCGTCAACGCAGGCGCAGCCTTGATGGCCATTGTGCCGCCCGATCAAATGTGGGTGAACGCGAACTTCAAGGAATCGCAGTTGCGCGATATCCGCATTGGCCAGCCTGTTACGCTGTCGGCCGATGTGTATGGCAAGACGGTGCATTACTCCGGGCGTGTGATCGGGCAGGATGCCGGCACCGGCAGTGCGCTCGCACTGCTGCCGGCACAGAATGCCACGGGCAACTGGATCAAGGTCGTGCAGCGTGTGCCGATCCGTATCGCGCTCGATCAGAAAGAACTGGCGGCACATCCCTTGAAGCTTGGCCTATCCATGCACGTAGTGGTCGATACGGGCGATCGTAGCGGCGCGGTGGCAATGAACACGGCGGCCAATCGCGGTGTTTACCGGACCGACGTGTTCAAGAATGAGCTGGAACAGGCTGACCAGCTGGTCGAACGCATCGTCGCCGCCAATCTTGGTGGCAGCAATGAGCTGGCCAAGGTGAACTGAAATGAGCCCGCCCAAATATCCGCGCGAGGGCTTGCTGCTGGCGACCATCTTCATGCTGTGTGGGCTTGAGTTCCTGCAGGTCGGCATGATCACTTTCGCTGCTGGCCCAATCTTCGGCCAGGCCGCAGGCTCGCCTGAGGAGTTCACGCTGGCGACCGTGGTGTATGCCGTATTTGCCATCGCATCGCTCTCGCACCAGCGCTGGCTGGTCGAGCGCATGGGCTGGCGCGGCTTTCTGCAAATGTCGGTAGCGGTGTATATCGCTGGCGCGGCGATTTGCGCCAACAGTAGCGCTTTTGCGGTATTTCTGGCCGGTCGTGCAGTAATGGGACTGGGCGGCGGGCAGTTCCTGACCGCGGCCCGCGTGACCGTCAATCTGATTCCGCCAAGCCCGCGGCGCTTTCGCGGAATCCTGGCTTTCGCTGGCTCGCTCACGGTAGGTAATGGCCTGGCGCCCTGGGTAGCCTCGTTGGCAGTGTCGCATGGCGACGCATCCTGGATATTCGTACTGCTGGCCGTTCTGGCCGCAATTGCAGGCGCGCTTGGTACGCTTGCGCTGCCCGCCGATATCGTGCCGGTGGAGAAGCGCAGCCATGGCCACCCATTGACTGTGCTGGTGATGATGGCTGGGACATTCCTGACTCTTTACGCTTTGCTGCGCGCGCCGTATGACTTTTTCTCGCGGGGACCTGTTCTGCTGCTGATGCTGATCGCCGGCATTGGCGGCCTGCTGTATTTCGGTTTGCATCAGCACAGGCATGAGCATCCACTGCTGGTGCTGAAACGCCTGATGATTCCTCGCTATGTGGCCGGCATTGCGACCTTCACGCTTGGCTACATGGTTTTGGGGGCGAACAATTATATGTTCCCAGTGCTGATGCAGGGCGGCCTTGGCTTTTCATGGGAAGTAAGCGGCAAAGTGCAGACTGCCGGCTTGATTGCGGCGGTGCCAACGTTCGCCATCATGGCCATGGTCTTGAAGCGGAATCAGTCGGCCAAGAAGTTCTACGTGACCGGCTTTGCTTTCCTGACGTTGTCCAGCCTATTGCTGGTGCGCCTGAATCCTGAGGCGAACCTGTGGACTGATGTGTGGCCCGGCATCGCAGTCTTCGGTGCGTTTATCACGCCGGTGATGGTGACGACGGCCTTGCATTCCTTCATGGACCTGATGGGCGATGAAGTGGCGTTCGCGAACGGCCAGCAACTGAAGAATATGATGTCTCAGTTTGGCGTGTCGCTCGGTGCAGCTGGCGCCGCACTGTTCCTGCAATGGCGCAGCAGCGCGCACCTGTCAGCGCTGGTTGAGCGCTTCTCTCCCGGCGATGCGGTCTTCAACGGCGTGGCGGGCCAACTGGGTGAGCAGTTCTCCGCCAGTTACGGCGCGCAGGCTGCGCAGGCGGCGACGGCGACGCTGGTGCAGCAAGTCAGTCAGCAGGCTGTCCTGCTGTCCAGCCTGGATTTCTTTGGCTTCCTGGTCGGTCTTGGGCTGCTGGGTGCAACAGTCATGATGGCTCAGCGCATCCTGAAATAAGATACTCAGCATGGGATAGAATGTCCTTATGGATTGAGGAACAATTCAATGAAACTGACTTTGGTGGTACTCGATGGCGTCCAGGCACTGGATCTTGCAGGTCCAATGGACGTCTTCGCGGAGGCGAATCTTTTCCTGCCGAAGAAAGATCAATACGAAATCACGCTGGTCGGCGAGAAGCCGGGCAGCGTGATGTGCTCCAGCGGCGTTGAATTCAAGGTGCATTACGACTACCGGAATTTTCACGCCGAGAGCGAACTGCTGCTGGTTGCGGGCGGTCCGCGCTATCCGGAATACCGTCCCGAACCTGAACTCGCCGAGTGGCTGGGCGAGCGCGCCCGTCATGCGAGCCGCTTTGGCGCCGTATGCAACGGTGTCTTCCTGCTTGGCCATGCCGGCTTGCTGGCCGGGCGCGAAATCACCACGCATTGGGATCATGCTGACCGGCTTTCCCAGCAATTCCCCACATCGAAGGTAAGACCCGACAAGATTTATGTGCGGGACGGGAACCTGTTCACCTGCGGCGGCGTTACGGCGGGCATTGATTTGTGCCTGGCGCTGCTGGCAGAGGACTGGGGACATGAGATTGCAGTGCGTGTTGCTAAACGGCTGATCGTTTATATCCGCCGCGATGGCGGGCAATCGCAGTACAGTCCTTATCTTGCTGTCGGCCCGGATGAGGACTCGCTGGTCGCCAAGGTGCTGAAATATGTGACTGACCATATCAGCGATCCCTTGACTATCGAAGATATCGCCGATGCGGTTGGCGTCAGCAGACGTACTTTTTCGCGCGCCTTTGCCAAGCACGCGAACGTAACTCCTTCGGTTTTTGTGGATCAGGTACGGATCGATTTTGCCCGCAAGCTGCTGGAAGAAACCGATGTACCGTTGAAGACTGTGGCCTTCCGCTGCGGGTTCAATAGCGCGACACAGATGCGCATGATCTTCCTGCGCCAGATAGGAAGCTCTCCCAAGGATTACCGGGAGCGCTTCCGCGTTGCTTATAACGGGACGGACGATACGAATTCCGGTGCGATCCTTGAAAGCACATCTTTGGGGATGGACTCGTAGCAGAACAGCACGATGCGGCGCAACGCTTCGGCGTCCATCGTTGAACTCTCGCCGAATCTCTCCCGTGCGATGGCATAGAGCGAATCCCGCATACGCGCCGACACGGGATTCTCTATGGACGCCATCGCCAGCCCGTCATGCCCGAACACCGCGACATAGCTGGCCTCCGGCGCTGTGCGCACAGTCTTGAATGGATCGAAGCCGGCGGCAATCAGATATCCCAGCAGCCGTTCGTGGAACTCTCCATGCGCATAGCCGTCGAAGACGAGTACGTGAAACGATGGACCCTTGCCTTCGTTATAGGCTTGCGCTGCCTCGGCTGCGAGGGATTGCAAATCCTCCCATCGAAACGCGGCGGGTTGTTCCTGCCACATTTCATAAAGATTCATGAAATCACCAAGCAGTCGGTTGATGTCGTTTTTTGCGGCGTTCATGATTTGCTCCCCTCGAAGGCGTTGTGTACGACACGTGCCTGTTGTTCCAGATGTAGCGACATATAGCCTGGCGCTGTCGACGCGCTGGCCTCACGGCAGGAGTCGCGCAGCGTCGCCGTGGCTGGCGTGACGGCGCGCAGATCTTCTTCGATTGCCTTCCAAGCGCCTTGATTGCGCGGCTCTTCCTGGGCCCAGACGATTTCCTCGACATTGCTGTAGCGGGCCAGTTCCGCCTTCAGTGCAGCAGCAGGGAAGGGATAGAGCTGTTCCAGGCGGATAAGCGCGACGCCGGCGCTCTGCTGCGTGCGGCGGTGTTCAAGCAAGTCGAAATACACTTTGCCGGAGCTGATGATGACTTTTCGGATGTCCGCAGCCGGCTGAGCATCGCCCAGCACTTCCCTGAACTGGCCATGCGCCAGATCTTCCAGTGTGCTGACCGCCTCCGCGTGGCGCAGCAGCGACTTGGGCGTCATAACGATCAGTGGTTTGCGATCGACTAATGAAGCCTGGCGACGCAGAAGATGGTAGAGCTGGGCGGGCGTGGTCGGCTGGCAAACCTGGATGTTCTCCTGGGCGCACAGCTGGAGATAGCGTTCGAGCCGCGCCGAGGCGTGTTCAGGTCCTGCGCCTTCCTGGCCGTGCGGCAGGAACAGGGTCAATCCGTTTTGCTGGCCCCATTTGGCCGCAGCGGCGGAAATGAAATTGTCGATCACGACCTGGCCGCCGTTGGCGAAGTCGCCAAACTGCGCTTCCCAGATGACGAGCGAATCGCTGCGGACGCTGGAATAGCCGTATTCAAAAGCCAGCACCGCAGCTTCGGACAGAATGGAATTATTGACAGTGAATGCGCCCTGGTTTGGGGCGACGTGATACAGCGGAGTGTACTTGCCGTCGCGCCGGTCTTCGCGGCGCTGGTCGTTCAGCACAGCGTGCCGGTGGCTGAATGTACCGCGTTCGCTATCCTGCCCGCTCAGGCGGACATTGACGCCCTGAGCCAGCAGTGTGGCGAAGGCCATATGCTCGCCCATGCCCCAGTCCAGAGGCCTCACGCCTTCAGCCATCTCACGGCGGCTGGCGATCACCTTGGCGACCAGCGGGTGCAGCGTGGTTGTTTTGGGAACGTAGGTCAGACGCTGCGCGATCGAGCGGATATCGTCGATGGCCAGTTCTGCGGGAATGGCGCGTGACTTTTCGGCGTTGGGCTCGGAGTGTGAAACAGGTACGTTGGCGCGGGCCAGATATTCCCGGTATTCATTGGCGAACTGCGTTACGTCCTCCGACGTCACGACTTGCTCGGCCACCAGCTTTTGCGCGTAGATGGCGGCCGCGCCGGGATGAGATGCGATGGAGCGGTACATCATAGGCTGGGTGATGTGGGGCGTGTCCTGCTCCTGGTGACCATGGCGGCGGAAGCAGACCAGGTCAATGACCACGCTACGCTTGAAGGCCATGCGGTATTCGATCGCCAGTTGTACTGCCTCCACCACGGCCTCGGGATCGTCCGCGTTGACGTGCAGGACGGGCGCTTCAATCAGCTTTGCAATATCGGTGCAGTAAAAGCTGGAGCGGGTTTCGGCAGGATCGGAAGTGGTGAAGCCGATCTGGTTGTTCACCACGATATGAATGGTGCCGCTGGTGCCATGGCCTTTGGTGTAGCTCAGGTTCATCGTCTCCATCACGATGCCCTGGCCGGACATCGCCGCGTCGCCATGAATCTCGACCGGCAGCACGCCACCTTCGACAAGTACGCCCATTTGCTCGGCATGAGCACGCGCCATGCCTTGTACGACCGGATTGACGATCTCCAGGTGGGACGGGTTGAAAGCGAGGGTGACGTCGACATTGCCGTGTTCCGTTTGACTGACGCCGCTGAATCCTTTGTGGTACTTCACGTCGCCCGCTGGCAGCAGGCGCGCGGTCTTGCCATCGAATTCGTCGAACAGGGATTGGGGCGGCTTGCCGACGGTGTTGACCAGTACATTCAGGCGGCCGCGATGTGCCATGCCCAGAATGACGCTCTTGATGCCGTTTGCCGCGCCGTGGCGTATCAATTCATCCAGCAGCACAATCAGCGAATCGCCTCCTTCCAGCGAGAAGCGCTTTTGCCCGACGTAGCGGTTGTGCAGATACTTCTCCAGGCCTTCCGCGGCGATCAGCCGCTGCAGGATATGCCTACGATGGTCTGCGGTGAGGCTTGGCTTCGAGCGGCTCGACTCAAGCCGCATCTGCCACCACTGGCGCTGGCCAGCGTCGGCCAGGTACATGAATTCCGCGCCTAATGTGCCGCAATAAGTTTCATTGAGTGCCGCGACCATTTCTTTCAGCGGCAGGAATTCTGCGTCCGAAAGATAAGTGCCTTCGGTGCTGACGGTGGCGTTCATGTCAGCCTGTCCAATGCCATACAGGCCGGGGTTCAGTTCAGCGACTGGAGCGACAGGGCTCCAGCGCAGTGGGTCCAGGTCTGCTTGCCTGCTGCCCACCATGCGGTATGCCGCAATCAGGTACTGCACTGCGACTTGTCTCCTCGCGAGTGTTAAAGCATCAACGTTGCTGTTGTCGGCAGCGGGCGCTGTCTGGAGTGCCGCGAAGTAGTCGTGCCATTCCTTCGACACGGAAGCTGCGTCTTCCAGATAGGCCTCGTACAGCTCTTCGATGTAGGGGACGTTTTCTCCAAAGAGAAACGACGTCTTTCGCATTTTCTTCAACATGATGTTTTCCTTTACCGGGCGTGAAATCGCCCTCTGATGAATCCAGTATGGAATTCGGCGTCCCGAAAGGAAATTCGCAACTGTGCCGCTTATGCGCCAAACGGAGTGGATTTCGGGACAGGTCCGGACCGATCATTCGTTTTGGGACAAGTCGCGCGCCTTTAGGGACAGGCCCCTTACATCGCGCTTCCGCTGGTGCAAAATCAATTCACCAACACTGCGGAGCCGATCATGGAACCTGCTCAAGCCAAGCCGATACAGCTTCTGCCCGGATGCGTCATGGCCATGGGGGCACTGGCGCTGGCCTGGCGCCGGGCCAGCGAAGACCATGGGGCCAGCGTCCTGATGGCCCATGGCATCGCTGTAATTGCAATGCTGCTGTTTGTTGTGATGGTCCTGTCATATGGCGCGAAGGCGATGGAGCATTCCGAAGTCGCGGGGCCATTGGCGATGGTCTGGTGGCTCGTCGCCTTGCCGCTGGCGGTGCTGGCGAATGCTGCACAGATCTACGCGGGCGAAATTTCAGGTCCAAGACTGCGCCTGACCGCAGCGCTATTGCTGCTGCTTGCCACGGTTTCAATCGCTGGACTTTGCGTACGCACTCTGTACGCCTTTTTTACCGGCCGGGTTCCGCCTGATTGAGGAAGCCACCGTTTTACTTTTATTTTTGGAGGCCCAATGGCCAAGAACACTTATCCGCTCACCACGCTGCTGCCGCTGCAAAAACTGGACTTCCGTCTTGCAAATGGCATGCGCGTCCGCACTGTGCTGATGCCGCAACCGAATGCGTCCAGCACGAAAATCGCCCATGTTGAGCTGAATTATGCCGCGCCCGGCAGCGAAGCATTCAATCCCATTGGTCACGAAGGCATTCCTAGAACGGTGATTGAGGCGGCCACGCTGGCCTATCAGATTGCGCAGAGCCAGACCTGCAGAGGCGAAGGCTTCAATATTGTGGAGGTACTACTTGAGGGCGAGGAGTTCGTTGAGCGAGGAGACATGGAAAAGATCGCTGGTGCTGCCATCCCCGTGAAATTGGTCTGACACCGCTTTACAGCGCTGATAATCCATAGTAACCTGTAAACATCAATGTAACGGGTTATAGGGGGCGAGCATGAGTATCCACGACATTCATTCTGCTAAAAACGGTGAAAGCGTGCTGGCGCAGCTGGGGCAGAGTGAGAAGCCGATGCCGCTCGCTCCCTGCGTCGAGCTGGATAACGGCAAACGATGGATACCCCAGCATTATTTGACGTACCAGCAGACCGTTGATTCGCTATCCGAGATCCTGCATGACATCGAACCGATGGAAGACATCGTTCTGTTTTGCGGCCATGACGAAAATGGCCTGTACCTGCAAGTCGGCGTGCTTGGTCCTGACAACTACGATCACTCGGTCGAGCGTCCGCGCCGCCTGGTGTATGGGCGCAAATGGCGCATCGAAAGCTACACGCCGACCTCGGAAGTGATTCAGACGGCGCTGCTGGCGGTGAAGAAGGCTTGTGAGCATGAAGTGCGGGAACTGTTCACCGTGCGTGACGCGAGCAGTGGCAAAACTGGGACGCCGTTCAGTACCCACCTTGATCTGCCGCTGATGGCGCGCTATCCGGAGCTGGTGCATCGCGCCGACGCCGAAAAGCCATTTCAGCACTGGCTGATTGGCATGCAATTCGCAGGCCGTGAAATTCTGGTGCACGACGCGGCCTTGCGCGCCAACGGCGATGTGGTCCTCGATCTGAAATTCGGTGCACCATCGCGCCCAAAAGACGAACATACGCGTTACGGCATCGAGCAGCTGATGCTGACGGTGGTGCTGCGCACGCGGAAACAGGCGGCCCTGCTGCATGCCGTAACGGACGCGCTCATTCAGCACAGCGACTCGCTGATCGACGAGGGCTTCCGCTACCGTGGCTTTGCGCGCTTTAGCAGGGAGCTGCATCCCGCCAGTATTGCGCAGCTGTCAATCGCGACGCGCAGCCGGGCATTGCAGCATCGCGAGTTCGATAGTATCCGCAAAGCTGTGAACTTTGAGGTCGATGCGAAGCGCGTGCCTTCACTGGGGGCTGGACAGCTGGCTGCACGGAATCGCCAGATTCTCGAACGGGAAGACCAGCTGGGTGGCCATTTGCCGCATGACTTTACGCCGGAAGAAGCTAGCGGACGAATTGCAGGCGGACGAGGGTAGTCAGATTGGGAACGCTGAAGGCGGAGACATCGCCGCCATGCAGTTCCATGATGGCGCGCACAATCGCCAGCCCCAGTCCGGCCGATGCGGTGCCGGTGGAACGCGCCGGGTTGGCGCGGTAGTAGCGGTCGAAAATATGCGCCATATGTTCCGGTGCGATGCCGGGGCCGGAATTTTCGACAGCGATCTGTGGGCCAAGCGCCGTGTCGCTTGCGGCCAGTCGGATGGCGCCGCCGGGAGGTGTATGCTGAATCGCGTTGGACACCAGATTGCCCACGGCGCGCTGGAACAGGATAGGATCGGCATCGATGCACACGTTACCGGGGGTGATGGTCAGGATGACGCCCGCTTCTTCGGCCAGTCCTTCAAAGTAGTCGCGGATGCGCTCAAGTTCAGCCGTCGCGTCGAGTACCTGGCGCTGCACCGCAAGCTGCGCATTGTCGGCGCGTGCCAGGAACAGCGTATTCTCGATCATTTGTGCCAGGCGTTCGTATTCCTCCAGATTTGACGCCAGCAGGTGCTGGTATTCCTCTTTGCTGCGTGTATGCGCCAATGCGACTTCGGTCTGTACTCTCAGCGTGGAAATCGGTGTGCGCATATCGTGCGCCAGGTCGGCGGCAAAGCCGGACAGCCGCTGCACGCCTTCTTCAAGCCGCGCCAGCATGGCGTTGAACGCTTTGCCCAGTTCCTGCAATTCGGCTGGCACCTGGTCCACGGCCAGTCTGGTGTTCAGGCGATGCGTGCTGATGTCGTTTGCCTTGCCGATCACGGCGTGCAAGGGCTGCATGCCGCGACGAACGATGAGGAATCCCAGCAGGGTCACAAGCAGGCCGGCAATGCATACCACCAGCGTCAATTCCCATGAATAGCGCTTGAGCATGACGGTGCGTTCCGAGTGCTCGCGAGCGATGGTGATGCGCACGGGCGTGTGGGCAGTGTCGCCCAGCACGGCGATGGCGCTCAGCATGCGGCCGGTGCCCGCAGCCGGCACCCAGTCGCGGATATCCGACAGCGAGGTTGTGCGTGAAGCCGCAACGGGTTCGATTGCCGGCAAGGCGGCGCTTGGAACGGCGGTTTGCAGCAGGAGTTTGCCGTCGAGCGTGTGCAATTGAAGGATGCACCCTTCGACATCGAATATGCCATTGAGGAAGGGAAGGGACGAGCGTTCCAGTTCTTCCGTGCCGTGAACGTCCGCCAGGAAGTGACGCAGCAGGTTGACCCGCACCAGAAGCTCGGCATCGTCGTGATGCGCCATTTTGACGGCCAGCGACTGGTAAAGATAGCCGCCCATCAGGGCAAAGGCCAGCATCGCCACTGTGGCAAACAGTAGTGCGAGGCGTAGCGAAATCGACAGGGGCCGCAGGGTCTTCATCCGCGGTCCTCGGCCACATAACCCATGCCGCGTACGGTGTGAATCAGCTTGAGCTCGAACGGATCGTCCACTTTGGAGCGCAGACGGCGGATGGCGACATCCACGACGTTGGTGTCCGAGTCAAAATTCATGTCCCACACCTGGGACGCGATCAGCGAGCGGGAAAGCACTTCGCCGTGGCGGCTCACCAGCAGCTGGAGCAGCGCGAATTCGCGCGCGGTCAGATCGATGCGCTGCTCCGCGCGCGTTACGCGCCGCCGCAATACGTTCATTTCCAGGTCCGCCACCCGTATCACTTCCGCCGTGCGCACAGGGCCGCGCCGCAGCAGGGTTTTTATGCGCGCCACCAGTTCGACAAAGGCGAAGGGCTTGACGAGGTAGTCGTCGGCGCCGAGTTCCAGCCCTTTCACGCGATCCGATACCTCGTCGCGCGCCGTCAGCATCAGTACAGGAACTTCGCTTTGCTCGCGCAGCTTGCGCAGCACCGTCCAGCCATCGGCTTTCGGCAGCATCACGTCGAGCAGGATCAGCTCATAGCTGCTTTCCAATGCCATGTGCAGGCCTTCCTCGCCGGTGATTGCCAAGTCGGTAATGAATCCGGACTCCAGCAAGCCCTTGCGCAGGTAGGCGCCGAGCTTTGGTTCATCTTCCACGATCAAAATATGCATAGATACCTCTGTTCCCAGCTTCTCATTGTGCCGGGGCTGATCAGGTCCRTGGATTACATTCCTGTCATCTTGCGGCCATGCTGCGGTCAGGGTAGGGAAGGCATGCTTGGCAGCTCTGATTTTTAGTTGAGAAGGATGACACATGTTGAAACTACTGTCCGAACTGCCATTCACCACCAATTCGACGGCGCGTGACTGGGCGCCCATACCTCTGCGCCTGATTATAGGCCTGGGCTTTTTCCAGCATGGCTATGCGAAGCTGGCGCGGGGATCGGAACATTTCATCGGCATCATGCAGGCGCTGGGTGTGCCGGCGCCGGAACTCATGGCCTGGGCCACGATTCTGGTTGAATTGCTGGGTGGGCTGGCCATTCTCGTGGGGGCCTTCGTTATTTTGGCGAGCATTCCGATGATCATTGTGCTCCTCACTGCGATCTTCACCGTACATCTGCCAAATGGATTCAGCTCGATCAAGCTGCTGGCAGTGACGTCAACGGGGGCGCGCTTCGGCCAGCCTGGATATGAAACGGATCTGCTGTATCTTGCGGGGCTCACCGTGCTGGTGCTGGCCGGCGCGGGGCGCTATTCGCTGGATGGCTTAATCCACCTGTCCCTTCAGCGGAAATAGGGCGAGCAACCCATCGAGGCGGGACAGCTGCCGGTCCGGTTGCTGTCCCATCTCTTCGAAGACATTCCCGCCACGATTGATCCAGCAAGCCGGAAAGCCGTAAGCGCGGGCGCCGGTCACGTCCCAGCCATTCGACGACACAAAGAGAATGGAACTCTTCGGCAGTTCGAAAGCCTGTTCGGCAAGGACGTAGGCACGGCTCGACGGCTTGTAGATCCCGGCTTCTTCCACGCTGAGTAGAAAGTCGAATGCATCCTGAAGGCCGGCGTTCCGAACCACGGAGCCAATCGAATTCGGCGTACCGTTAGACAGGATGGCGAGCCGCAAGCCGCGGCGCCGCAACTCGCGTAATGTCTCCGGCACCTCGCGGAAGGCGGGCAGTGCAAGGTAGGCTTCTTCCAGCACCTCAGCCGCGCCGGCATCGAGATTCAGTCCCAGATGGCGGCAAGTGAATTGCAAGGCATCGTGGGTGACGCGCTCGAACGGTTCGTATCGATTCATCAGGCTGCGCAGCCAGGTGTATTCGAGCTGCTTCTGCCGCCACAGCATGCTGACCTCGGCGCCCCGGCCAGGAAACTGGTCCTCGCATTGTTTGGCCACCGAGTACACATCGAACAGCGTGCCGTAGAGATCGAATGCAATCGCTTTGATTTGCTCCATTTCAGCCTCCTGTGGTTTCTCGATATGGTAACCCTCTAAAATTTGTTTGACAAGTTACAATATGTGGAATAACCTTTGAAATACTTTTTGATGGGTTACTTTTGAGGGGGGTAAATATGCGTGCGATCGTATTGGAGAAGTTTGGTGGTCTGGACAGCCTGGTTTATATGGACATTCCGGAGCCTGAGCCGTTGCAAGGGCATGTTGTCATCGAAATCAAGGCGTTCGGTATCAATCACGCCGAGATGCATATGCGGCGGGGCGAATGGGCTGAAGCGGCAAAGGTCAGCGGTATCGAATGTGTGGGCCTGGTGAAGTCCTGTCCGGGTGGCGAATTTCCGGTGGGCGCCAAGGTGGCTGCGCTGATGGGCGGCATGGGCCGTACCATTAACGGCAGCTACGCCGAATACACGCGTGTGCCGGTTGAAAACGTGGCACTGATCGACGCCGACCTGCCGTGGGCCGAACTGGCGGCAATCCCCGAGACTTACGCGACAGCGTGGACCTGCCTGTTCCGCAATCTGGAGGTTGAAGCGGGGCAGACTTTGGTGGTGCGCGGTGCGACGTCCTCGTTTGGCCAGGCGGCTGTAAAGTTGGCCGTGGAAGCCAGCGTAAAGGTCATTGCGACCACACGCAATCGCGACCGCTTCGCGCTGCTGGAGGCGCTGGGTGCAGCGCGCGTCGAGCTCGAAGGCCCGGATCTGTCCAGGCGCATCCCAGAGGCGAAGCAAATCGACGCGGTGCTGGACCTGGTCGGCAACAGCGTGATGCTCGATTCACTGGCGATGCTGCGCCGTGGCGGCCGCTCATGCCTGGCTGGTTGGCTGGGCGGCCTGGCGCCCATCGATGGCTTTAACCCGTTGCTGCAAATGCCGAGCGGAGTGTATTTGACCTTCTTCGGCAGCTTCGTGTTCGGTACGCCGGATTTTCCCGTTTCGGACGTGCCGCTTCAGCGCATCGCGGAAGCTGCTGCGCGGGGACGCCTCGACGTCAAACCGGCACGTGTCTTCCGGTTCGATGAAATCCGCGAAGCGCACCGGGTCATGGAAGCCAATCAGGCAGCAGGGAAGATGGTGGTCGTAGTGTGACGTCAGCCCTTGGCCGCGCGGGCACGATGCGCGGCCTGTTTGGCGCGGTTGCCGCAAACGGCCATGCTGCACCAGCGCCGTGCGCGGCGATTCGTTTTGTCCATGAAGAGCAGGGTGCATCCCGCACCTTCACAGTGCTTGACGAAGCTGAAATCGGCGCTGCATACCGTTTCGGCCAGGGTGCGTGCGATAGGCAGCAGGAGCGATTCCGCTGAACGCCAGCGGCGATGCGATTCCAGCGCGAGCGCGCCATCGACCAGGGCGACTTGCTGGAACTGTTCGTCGCGCGCGAGGATCTGGTTGAGTGGCGTCAGTTCGCCGAACGCCTTCCTGCTCAAGGCCTGGCCAATATGGCGATTGATGAAATCCCGGAACCATTCACGCAGTGCGCGGGCTTGCCCGGCGACGGCGTCGAGTTCCCCCGGCAGGGCTTGAGCGCGCACGGTATTCAGCGCTTCGGCGGACATCAGCCCGGACTGTTCAAGCCAGCGCAGCAGGCCTTCGCCATCGGCGATCCAATCCACTGCGACGTCGACTGGCGTGGCGATCGAATTGAGGAAGTCGACCCCGAGGTCATCCGCGACGAACATAGCTGGGACGTGCTGGTATTGCATGTAAAGCCTTTTTTTGTAACCTGATCCACCTCATTATACAAGTTAGCTTGCTGTTGAGGCTCGTCAACTGCCCCAAAAGGGGGATGGCGAACGGGCGTCAATCCGCCATACTCAATCGCACAGCAGTCGTACTTGATGATGGAGGTTGGCACATGGACCTGGACAGCCAAATTGACGACCTGATTGAGGTCAGCCGGATCAGGATTTACCGCAGTAGCCCGCAACAGGCGGTGATCGTGTCCGATCTGAAAGCGGCCGACCGGCTGCTGTCCGGCTGGTCGAAGGCGGCGATCAGGAAAGCCGAATGCCACGTTCACGTCAAGTTCGAGGATGGCTTCGAGCTGGAAGGTAACTATCTTTTCGGTGGCAGGCGCCGCCAGCCGTCTCTGAGCCAATACCTGCGTGACGGCATGCGGCAAATCGCTACCCGCCACGGCCTGCATGCGGAGCTGGCGGGGCTGGGCGCCTTGCGGATTCCGGACTACGTGGCGAATCGAAAGCGCTTTGATTTGTACTCTTTCGATCCGCTGTAATCAGGCCGTGGCGTATTCCCTCACGTGCTCGATGAAGTCTTGCGCCGTCAGCGGCTTGGCGAAGTGGTAGCCTTGCGCCACGTGGCAACCCCAGCTCCGGATCATCGCCAGCGACTGTTCAGTTTCCACGCCTTCCGCCACCACTTCATAATCCAGCTCGCGCGCCAGCGCGATCAGTGAGCGCACGATGCGCTGGTCGCGCTCATTCGTGTGCACATGCCGGATCAGGGACTGATCCACTTTGATCACCGTGGCCGGCACCTTTTGCAGGTAGGCGAAGTTGCTGTAGCCGGTGCCGAAATCGTCCAGCGCCAGGCTCATGCCGAGATCGCGGATGCCTTGCAGTGTTTTCAGGACGGAGGCACTCTCCATCCACACGCCTTCTGTGCACTCGACTTCGACATAGCGCGGGGCCAGTCCGAATTCAGTGCAGGCGTTGGCCAGGCGTTCGACAATGTCCGGCTCCTCGAAATTGTGCGGCGAAAGGTTGAGCGCAATCTTAATGCGGTGACCCTGCTGGTGCCACTGCGCCGCCTGGCGGATCGCAGTGCGGATGACCCAATCGGTAAGCGGTTCGATCAACGCCGTCTTTTCGATCAGCGGAATGAATTCCGCCGGGGAGATGAACCCCAGTTCGGGATGCTGCCAGCGCAGCAGCGCTTCCGCTGACTGGCTGGCGCCGCTGCTGACATCGTGTTTGGGCTGGTACACCAGCTGGAAGGCATTATTGGCCAGGCTGTCTTCCACACTGTTCAACAGTTGGAAGGCGCGCTGCTGGTCGGCGTCCGCCTTGGTATCGTAGTCCGACCAGCGCTGGCGGGCGATCAGCGCCTGATTGACGGCCGCCGATGCCTTGCGCGGCGCGTCGGTGGACGAATCCGGACAGAGTTTGAAGGGCACAATGCCGCCGAAGCTGGCCAGATTGAGCGGCACGTTCAAGTCCAGCAGCGGTTCCTGCAGCGCCGCTTCCAGGCTGTGCACGAAATCGATAAAGCCGGCGGTGTCGCTATCCCTGGACAGTACGGCAAAGCGCGCATCGGTAATGTGATACACGTTGGCACGCTGGCGGAACAGCTGCGACAGTTTGCGTGCAACGCCGCGAATCAGGTCGTCATATACGGTCACGCCAAGCACGCTGGCGATTTCGAAAGCTTTGGCGGCATCCGGCATATCGATGTACAGCAGGACGCGCTCTTCGCCTCGCGCCGCCATGCCTTGCTCCTTCAGATCCTCTTCGAGCTGGAACTTATTGGACATGCCGCTCACCGCATCCACATGGCCCACCGCGCGGCGCAGTTCGATGTGCGAGGTGACCAGTGCCGCCAGTTCGCTCAGGCGCGCACGCTGTGCTTCATCCAGCTTGCGCGGTGCACGGTCGATCAGGCACAGCGCGCCGATTGCAAAGCCGTCGCGCGTGAGCATGGGGGCGCCGGCGTAGAAGCGGATCTTGTCCGGTCCTGTGACCATGGGATTGTCGCGGAAGCGGGCGTCCTTTTGCGTATCCTCGATCACCAGCACATCAGCGGCCTGGATCGTGTGCGTGCAAAAGGATTGCTCGCGCGAGTCGGTCGGCGTGAAGAAGCCCGATTTGGCCTTCAGCCATTGACGGTCACGGTCGATCAGCGAGATGAAGGCGCTGGACATGTCGAAGACGTCCATCGCCAGCCGCGCAATGCCATCGAAATACTCGCTGGTCTGGGTGTCCAGAATGCCAAGGTTTTCCAATGCTGCGATGCGCTGGGCCTCCATCAGGCAGCCTCCGCCAGCGGTACCGCGAGCAGGCCAGGCGCGGGCCTGGCGGAACGGCGCATAGAAGGTTGCCGCTCGGTCTTGAACACGCCGACGGCATGATTCAGATGGCCGGCCTGTTCGTGCAGCTTGTTCGCCGTGCCTTGCGCATGTTCGACCATGCGCGCGTTCTGCTGCGTCACCTGGTCCATCTGCGAGATGGCGCGGTTGACTTCTTCAATGCCCTGACGCTGTTCGTTGCTGGCGATGGTGATGTCGTTCACCATATGGGTAACCTGCTGCACGCTGGCGACGATGTCGCGCATCGTGCTGCCGGCTTGCTCGGCCAGCTGCGAGCCGCTGTGGATCTTGTCCACGGATTCTTCGATCAGCGTTTTCACTTCGCGGGCAGCCGTGGAACTGCGCTGGGCCAGATTGCGAACCTCGCTGGCCACTACCGCAAAGCCGCGGCCCTGTTCACCGGCGCGCGCTGCTTCCACTGCGGCGTTCAGCGCCAGGATATTGGTCTGGAAGGCGATACCGTCGATGACGCCGATGATTTCCACGATCTTGCGCGAGGACTCGTCAATGGCCGTCATGGTCTGCACCACTTCGCCCACAATCTCGCCGCCTTTGCCCGCGATGTCGGAAGCATTGATCGCCAGCGTATTGGCTTCGCGCGCGTTCTCGGCGTTCTGCTTGACGGTGGCCGTCAGTTCTTCCATTGCGGCGGCGGTTTCTTCCAGCGAGCTGGCCTGGTCTTCTGTGCGGCCGGAGAGGTCGGAGGTGTGCTCGGCGATATCGCTGCTGATCGTTTGCACGGCCACCGAGGCTTCCGATACTTCCGCCACGGTAGCGCGCAGATTGCGGTTCATGGACATCAATACGGCCATGATGCTGTCCTTGTCGCCCGCGCGCAGGGCCGCTTCGTGATACAGCTCGCCGCGGTCAATGGCGCTGGCCAGTGCAATCACTTCATTTGGTTCGGCGCCCAGTGCGCGGCGCAGATGGCGGGTGACGTAGATAGCGACAGCTGCGCCGACTGCCACGGCAACCACCAGCAGCGACAGCAGCAAGGTCTGGAAGTTGCGCGCGACGTGACGTGCCTCGGTGGACTCCTGCTCGGTGAACTGCTCCTGCAGGTCGATGAATCTATTGATGGCGGCCAGCCAGTCGATGAAGGCGGGCTTGGCGTCGGTCAGCATTAGCTGTCGCGCGCCATCAATATCGCCGCCTTTGCGAGCCGCGATGATTTTCGTGATCAGCGGCTGAGTGCGCGCTTCAACCGCTTTGATGGCGGCGAGATCGGCCTTTTCCTCGGCCTTCAGGTCGGCTTTGGGATCGGCAAACATGGCATCGAGCCTGGCGGCGGATTCCTGATAATCCTTGTCCAGCTTTTCGATCAGGGCGACTTCGGTAGCCAGCCGGTTGTCCGACTCCAGCGTGACGTCGCGCAAGGCAATGGCGCGGTCATGCACGCTGCCACGAAAGTTGATGGCGTATCGCTGCTTGACGTTGTTGACCTCACTGACGTGATTCAGGCTCATCTCAATCGAGTTGACCTTGGCGATGCTCAGAATACTCAGCACCAGCATCATGCCCAGAATCGCCGCAAAGCCGATACCCAGGCGGGCCGCCACGCTCATTTCCCTGCTATTTGTTCGCATGTTTAAGTTCCCAAGTCCGATGATGCAAAATTGCAATTAATCTTGCTTCTTAGGTAAATGGCGTTTCTTTTTATTATTTACAATTGATTTAAACAATGTGAGTGATAGGCAATAACTACTAACTGAACAACGGAGGTAATGTGCGGCTCATAGCTGGGTTTTCGATGTTGTTCTGGCTGTCAGGCAACCGTTTTCCCGCCTGCCAACGCACGTAGTATCGGGCAGTCTGCCTGAGGTCTCGACGCTAGCAAGACGCTGCTGCGTCTCTTCGCTCGATTCAGGAGGGCGTGATTAAGCGTGAGTTTTTTCTGTGCCCTGCCGTGTTACCTTCGCGTGCATGGAAAACGCGGCGTCGGCAATCAATATCCGGATCAAGTACCGTCTGGGCGAATATCTAAGCCTGATCCATTCGCATGCTTTGGCGGAGGTGGCGCGGCGGAAGGCTAAGCAAGGAAAGGCGATCGGGCGTATCGATTCGCTGCTTGCTCGCGGTGCCGTGTGGCTCTTTGGACCGCCCATTTTTGCGTTCAAGGTGCTGAAGGTGGGCGAGTGCAGTTTCGCGATTGACGAATCAGGGCTGGTGCGTCAATCGAAGACGGGTGAAATGGTGCTGCCCTGGTCAAGCGTAGTGGCGTTGCATGAGTACCCCGTAGGCTACATCATCATGAAGGCCAACGGTGGTTTGCCGATCCCATTTAGAGTGTTGACGACCGAGCAGCGGGAGCTCCTGGCGACCTACATCAAGCAGCAAGCGGGAATGACACTGTAAAGACGGCGCCGCCATTGACGCCGTTGCTGGCGTCGATGCGGCCGCCGTAGGCGTGGGCGATGGCTTGTGACAGCGACAGGCCGAGGCCGACGCCGGGCGTGCCGGAGGTGCGGGCGCTGGCCCCGCGGTAGAAGCGTTCGAACAGGCCGGGCAAATCTTCTGCGGTCACGCCCGCGCCCTGATCGGCCACCGACAGCATGGCGTTCTGCTGGTCGGCGAAAATGCGCACGGTCACCTCGCCGGCGCTGGGCGAGAATTTCAGGGCGTTGTCGAGCAGGTTGGTCAGCACCAGGGCGGCGGGGCCGTGCGCGACTTTGGCGACGACTTCGCTCGCCGCATCGACCGCAATACGAATCTGGTGCTCGCGCGCGATGGGCTCCATGCGGGTCACGGTTTCCGCCACCAGGGCGTTGAGGGAGACGGGTTCGATCGGGCTATGCTCCTGGCCCGCATCCAGACGCGCCAGCATCAGCAGCTCTTCCACCAGCATCGTCAGGCGTTCGACTTCTTCCAGGCTTGAGCGCAGCGCGTCGACGTAATCCTGGCTTTCGCGTGGACGGCGCAAGGTGATTTCAATCTCGGCACGCAGGCGAGACAGCGGCGAGCGCAGTTCGTGCGATGCATCGGCGGTGAAGCGGCGCTGCAGGTCGAAGGTGCGCTCCAGGCGCTCCAGCATGGCGTTCAGCGTGTCTACAAGGTGGCCGATCTCGTCGTCGGTGCCGGGATGGGGCAGGCGCTCGCTGAGGTTTGCGTCGCCGATGCGGTGGGCCTGATCAACGATATTGTCGATGGCGCGGAACGCCTTGCGCGTAAAGATCGCGCCGGCATAGCCCACGGCGATCAGCAGCGCGGTCGCAAGGCTGGCGAACAGCAGGGTTGAAGACTGCAGGATCTGGTTGACGTCATCCAGCGAGCCCGCAACCTGGATAACCAGCGCCTGGCCATTGACCACGATAGGCAAGGCCACCATGCGCAGCGGTTCTTCGCTGGTGTGCGGAAGTGTTTCGAACACCGTCTCGCCGGCGCCAAGCCGGTCGAGCAGCGGTTTCGGCGCAGGCAGCACTGCGGCGCCAAGGTTGGCGCTGCGGGCCAGCACCTTGCCCCTGGCGTCGATGATCTGCACCAGACGGTCCAGGCGGACCAGCGACGGTGGTGCGGTGCCGGCAGCCGCCTCATGGACACGGATCGGCTGGCCGTGCGCATCCGTCAGCGCGCCTGCTTCGATCTCGGCCAGTGCAAGCAAGGCCGCATCCAGCTGGCCTTCCACGGAGCGCGACAAAACCCACCAGCCTGCGAAAGCCGCGCAAGCCACAATGGCTACGACCGTCAGCAGGTGCACCAGCACCAGCCGTTGACGCAGGCTAATCATCGGCAGCCTCCGATGCGGACAGGCAGAAGCCGCGCCCGCGCACGGTCTGTATCAGGGCAGGGCAGCCGGGCGGATCGATCTTGCGGCGCAGGTTCTTCATGTGCACATCAATCAGATTGTCGATCGCAATCAGGTCCGCATGCCATACATGCTCGGCCAGCTCCAGGCGGCTGACGACCTGGCCCGGACGCCGCACCAGCAATTCCAGGATCGCGTATTCCTTCTGGGTGAGCGTCAACTCGGCGCCGGCGCGCGACACGGCGTGGCTTTGTGGATCGACCATCAGATCGGCAATCTGAATTTGCGGGGGATGGCGCTCGGCCCGGCGCAGCAAGGCGCGGATGCGCGCCAGCAGCTCGTCAAACACGAAAGGCTTGGTCAGGTAATCATCCGCGCCTTCATTCAGGCCTTCGATGCGGTCGCCGACGGCGTCGCGCGCCGTGAGCATCAGGATCGGCAGCTTGCTGCCGCGCGAGCGCCATTCCTGGCAAAGGGCGATGCCATCCCTGTCCGGCAGCATCCAGTCCAGGATGACCAGATCCGGTGCGCTCGCGGCCAGTGCGTCGGCTTGCGCCGCGTTGTGCGCGATCTGTACCTGGAAGCCTTCTTCTTCCAGGCCGCGCGCCAGCACCCGTGCCGCTTTTTCGTTGTCTTCGACCAGCAGGATTCTCATGGTGGCCGAGTATAGCACCGGCTTTTCGCAGCTTTCCTGAAGAAGAATTCAGGGAAGAAAACGCCTGTTTTCAGTAACATAACAATGAGACAGCTACTTCAAGACGGCCCACAGACGGCCCGCCCCATTGCGCCTGCGTAGCGCACTCACCCCATGACAAGACTCGCGCGCGACCGTGCCGATTGCGCTCGCGCGCGCGTGCCAGCAGCGGAGAAAAACGATGAAGAATAATCATGTCAAATATATTACGGCGGCCATTATCGGCGTTGGCGCGATAACGCTGGGCAGCCGCGGCATGCAGGTGCTGCATGCGAAAGAGTCTGCAAGCGAGCCTGTGCCGCCGCTGGTGCACAAAGGCGAGCAACTGCTCGTACCTGAGAAATCCCCGCTGCGCAAGGCGCTGGACGTGGTGCCAGTGGCCGGCGCGGACGTCTCGACCTCCTTCCTGTTGCCGGCCGTCGTGGAAGCTGATCCAGCGCGCCTGGTCAAGGTGCTGCCGCCGCTATCCGGCCGCATCGTCAGCCTGAACAAGCACCTGGGCGACGAAGTGAAAGTGGGCGATGTGCTGTTCACCATCGACTCGGCCGATCTTGCGCAGGCGAGCGCCGACGCAGGCAAGGCGCAGGCCGCGCTGTCGCTGGCCAGGCGCAATCTGGACCGCCAGTCGGAACTGGACCGCTCGGACATCGCCGCCAAGCGCGATCTGGATCAGGCGCGCAGCGATTACGAAGCCGCCAGCAGCGAAGCGGCCCGCGCGCAGGCGCGCCTGTCGCAGCTTGGCGCGGGCAAAGGCGCAGGCAGCGGCCACGCGCTCGCCGTGCGCTCGCCCTTTGCCGGCCGCGTGACCGATCTCTCGGCGGCTGCCGGCGCCTACTGGAATGACGCGACCGCACCCGTCATGACCGTCGCCGACCTGTCGCAAGTCTTCATCACCGCCAACGCGCAGGAAAAGGATCTGGGCGCTGTCTTCGCCGGCCAGAGCGCCAGCGTGAAGCTGGATGCCTATCCGGAAGCAGTGCAGGCCAAGGTCAGCTTCGTCGGCGAAATGCTCGACCCGGACACCCGCACCGTGAAGATCCGCATGGCCGTGGCTAACCGCGACGGCAAACTGAAGCCGGGCATGTTCGCGGAGGCCAGCCTGTTCGCTAAGCCGCACAACGGCATTCTCGTTCCCATGACGGCGGTGGTACAAAGCGGCTTCGATAGCCACATCTATGTTGAGTCCACGCCATGGACCTTTGCCGCGCGCACCGTCACGCTGGGCGCGCAGGCCGGCGACAATGTTGAAATTACCGGCGGCCTGAAAGCCGGCGAGCGCATCGTCATCAAGAACGGAGTGCTGCTGAATGATTGAGCGTCTCGTTACTCTCTGCTTCAACCGGCGCGGCATCGTCTCGCTGGTGTTCCTGCTGGTCGCGCTGTACGGCGGCTATTGCTGGACCCAGCTGCCGCTTGAAGCTTATCCCGATATTGCGGACACCACCTCCCAGGTCGTCACCCAGGTCAATGGCCTGGCGGCCGAGGAAGTGGAGCAGCAGATCACCATTCCGCTGGAACGCGAGATCATGGGCACGCCCGGCATGCACGTGATGCGTTCCAAGAGCACCTTCGGGCTGTCGCTGATTACCGTCGTTTTCGAGGATGGCGCGGAAGACTACTGGTCGCGCCAGCGCCTTCAGGAGCGTATCTCCGGCGTGACCTTGCCGTATGGCGCCCAGCCGACGCTGGACCCGCTCACATCGCCCGTCGGCGAAATCTTCCGCTACACCCTGGATTCGAAGACGCGCAGCCTGCGTGAGCTGTCCGAGCTTCAGCGCTGGAAGGTCATCCCGCGCCTGAAGCAGGTGGGCGGCGTGGTGGATGTGACCAACTTTGGCGGCGTGACTACCCAGTTCATGCTGGAATTCGATCCACTCAAGCTGTCGAAGTACAACCTGTCGCTGCCGCAGATCACGCAAGCCATCAGCGCCAACAACGCCAATGCAGGCGGCAGCGTGATGACGCGCGGCGAACAAGGTCTGGTAGTGCGCGGCGTTGGCCTGATCCGTAATCTGGATGATCTGGGCAATGTGGTGGTCACGCAGAAGAACGGCGTGCCGGTGCTGGTCAAGGATCTGGGCAAGGTGACGCTCGGCTATCAGGAACGCCACGGCATCCTGGGCCGCGACCATACGTCGGACACGGTGTCCGGCATCGTGCTGCTGCTGAAAGGGCAGAATCCGTCGCATGTGATCGCCGGTGTGCACGAGGCGGTGAAGGAGCTGAACGAGCACGTGCTGCCGAAAGATGTGCAGGTGGTGCCTTACCTGGACCGCAGCGGCCTGGTGGACGCCACCGTGCATACGGTCGGCAAGACGCTGATCGAAGGCGTGGTGCTGGTGACCATCGTGCTGGTGCTGTTCCTCGGCAGCCCGCGCGCAGCGCTGATTGCGGCGGTAACGATTCCCGCTTCGCTGCTGGTGGCCTTCATCCTCATGCGCCATTTCCATATTCCGGCTAACCTGCTGTCGCTGGGCGCCATCGACTTCGGTATCATCGTTGACGGCGCGATCTTCGTGCTGGAGAACATCCTGCGCCGCCGCGAAGAACAGAGTGAAGGCCTGATGTCGGGCGAAGATGCGATGAAGGCCACCATCCAGGTGATGCGCCCGACCGTGTTCGGCATGGTCGTCATCATGCTGGCCTACCTGCCGCTGTTCGCCTTCCAGCGCATCGAGTACAAGCTGTTCTCTCCGATGGCCTTTGCAGTCGGCTTTGCGCTGCTGGGCGCATTGCTGATGACGATGACGCTGGTGCCAGGTCTTGCGTTCTGGGCCTTCCACAAGCCACGCAAGATCTTCCACAACAGGCTGCTGGACTGGATGATGCCGCGCTACGACAGCCTGCTGCAAAAGCTGGTTGGCCGCTCCGGCGCCGTGATCGGCATCGCCGTCGCCACGCTGGCCGGCGTCGTCTTCCTTGGCGCCACCATTGGCCGTGACTTCCTGCCGACGCTGGACGAAGGCTCGATCTGGTTGCAGGTCACGCTGCCGCCAGGGATCTCATTGGAAAAAGCGGGCAAGATGGCGGATGCGCTACGCGAAGCGACTCTGAAGGAGCCGCAGGTCGCACACGTGGTGACGCAGCTGGGCCGCAACGATGAGGGCACCGACCCGTTCACGCCTTCGCACATCGAAACCGCCGTGGCCTTGCATCCATATGCTGAATGGCCGTCCGGCATGAGCAAGCAGGACTTGATCGACAAGCTATCGGCGCGGTTCAAGGAACTGCCGGGCACCGACGTTGGCTTCTCGCAGCCCATGATCGATGGCGTGCTGGATAAGCTGGCCGGCGCACACAGCGACCTGGTAGTGAAAGTGTACGGTAACGACTTCCGCGAAACGCGCCAGGTTGCCACCTCCGTGGTCAATCTGCTGAAGACTGTGCCCGGCGCGGAGGACGTGATACTGGACCAGGAACCCCCACTGCCGCAGCTGCGCATCGACGTCGACCGCAATGCCGCGGCACGCCTCGGCATCAATGTGGCGGATGTGATGGCGCTGATCGAAACCGGCATCGGCGGCGCGCCTGTCACGCAAATGTATGTGGATGATCGCAGCTACAACGTGGTCACGCGCTTTGCAGGCGCCACGCGCAACGATCCGGCCGCCATCGGCAACCTGGTGCTGACTGCCGCCAACGGCGCCCACGTGGCGCTGGCCCAGGTGGCGAAGATCCACTTTGCCGAAGGTGAAACGACGATCACGCGCGAGATGAGCCTGCGCCACCTGACCGTGCGTACCAACCTGCGTGGCCGCGACCTGTCATCCTTCCTGGAAGACGCGCAGGGCCGCATCGAGCATGAGATCACTTACGACCACGCGCGCTATCGCATCGTATGGGGCGGCCAGTTCGAGAACCAGCAGCGCGCGGTGGCACGTCTGGCTGCCATCGTTCCGGGCGCGCTGCTGCTGATGTTCGTGCTGCTGTTCGCCGAATTCGGCAACCTGCGCCAGCCTGGCCTGATCCTGCTGGCGGTGCCGCTGTCACTGCTGGGCGGTCTGCTGGCTCTGCATCTGCGCGGCATGACGTTCAACGTGTCGTCAGCGGTGGGCTTCATTGCGCTGTTTGGCGTGGCGGTGCTGAATGCGGTCGTGATGCTGGCGAACCTGAACCGCTGGCGCAAGAAATCCGGCTTGCCGCTGCGCGAAGCGGTGATTGGCGGTGCGCGTGAACGTCTGCGTGCAGTGCTGACCACCGCCACTGTTGCGGCGCTGGGTCTGGTGCCTGCCGCTCTGGCGCATGGCCTGGGCAGCGACGTACAGCGTCCGCTGGCGACCGTGGTGGTGGGTGGGCTGGTGACGGCCACCGCGCTGACGCTGGTGCTGCTGCCGGCCATGTACTACCTGGTGGAAGACCGTGTCGCCCGCCGCAGGGCCGAAGCCAAGGTCGCCCTGGCTGAAGTGGAAGGAGAAAAACCATGATCGCAATTCGTGTGATGTCCGCAGCGGTGGCGCTGGCTCTGGCTGGTTGCGCCGTGGGACCTGACTTCAACCGTCCGGAGGCGCCTGCTGGCGCGCGCTATGCGTCTGAGACGCCGGCGCAGACCGTATCCTCGGCCAGTGCGGCGGGCGTGTCGCAACGCTTTGACGACACGCTGTCCGTGCAGGCGCAATGGTGGACGTTGTTTGGTTCCGATGCGCTGAACCAGCTGGTGGCCGATGCTTTGAAGGCCAACCCGGATTTGCAGGCGGCGGAAGCGGCCTTGCGCGTGGCGCAGGAATCCACCGCTGCGCAGCGTGGCAGCTTCTGGCCGACCGTGGATCTGCAATATCAGCCGACGCGCCAGCGCGTAGCAGATCCGCTGTCCAGTCCAACGGCGTCCGGGACCAATCTGTACACGCTGCATACGGCGCAGCTGAATATTGGCTATGTTCCCGACGTCTTCGGCGGCACGCGCCGCCAGGTGGAAGCCTCGGCCGCGCAGGCTGAAGTAGCGCAATTCCAGCGCCATGCAGCCTGGCTGACGCTGACATCCAATATCGTCGCTGCGGCCATTCAGCAGGCCGCGTTGCAGGCGCAGTTGCAGGCGACACGCGATTTGATTGGCCTGGCGCGCGACCAGCTTGACGTGATTGCGCGCCAGCGCCAGGCAGGCCAGCTTGGCGCGGCCGATGTCGCGGCGCAGGAAGCAGCGCTGGCGCAGCTGGAGGCCGGTGTGCCGGGGCTGGAGAAGCAGTTGTCACAGCAGAAGCATGCCCTGGCCGCGCTGACCGGGCGCTTCCCGGATGCGGAGATCGCGCCGCTGCAGCTGGATGCACTTAAGCTGCCGGACGAACTGCCACTGAGCCTGCCCGCGCAGCTGATTGAGCAGCGTCCGGATATTCGCGCCGCGGAGGCGCAGCTGCACGCGGCCAGTGCGCAGATTGGCGTGGCAACCGCCGCGCGTCTGCCGAATATCTCCTTGACGGCGGCCCTGGGCAGTTCCGCGCTGACCGCTGGCACGCTGTTCAAGTCCGGCACTGGCGAGTGGGGCATCGGCGCCGACCTGGTGCAGCCGATCTTCCGCGGCGGCGCCTTACGTCATCAGCAACGGGCGGCAGAAGCGGCTTACGATCAGGCGGCGGCGCAATACCGCGCGACCGTGCTGACTGCGTTCCAGAACGTGGCCGATACGCTGTCCGCGATTCAGTCTGATGCGCAGGGCCTGCGTGCTGCTGCGGCAGCCGAGCAGGCAGCGCGCCGGAGCCTGCAGATCGCGCGAAAACAGCAGCAGGTTGGCATGGCCGGCCGTCCGGCAGTGCTGCTGGCGCAGCAGGCCTACCAGCAGAGCGTGATCGCTTTGTCGCAAGCCCGTGCGGCGCGCTACGCGGACACGGTGGCGCTGTATCAGGCGCTGGGTGGTGGCTGGTGGCTTGAGGGCCAGGCCAGCACGCTGCCTGGTCGCTGACGGTGACGCGGTCGAGGGCAGGTGCAGCGGCTTGCGCGCGGCAATGTGCGGCACGTGGCTGGCTTCGGGGCAACGATCATTTGCGTCGCCGCTCGCGGTTGAGCCGCGGGCGGGGTGCCAATGGCGATGGATCAGGCGCCGCCGAAAAAGTCGATGTAGCGCGAGCGCAGCCACTGGATGCGGGTCAGCAGCGCTTGTTCTTCGGGCGAGTGTGCGGGCGTGATCAGGCACGCGGGCAGCTCGCGGCGGGCGTGATGGCCGGCGGACAGGTAATCGGCATACTGGCACAGCACATCGTCCACTTCGGCGCTGCGCTGGCCCGCATGTAGGCAGCTGAGAGCGACCGCCTGAGTGGCCGCGAACAGCGCCTCGGTGCGCGTGGCGTGGGATAGTGTGCCTTCAAACGCTGCTGCCTCCGCCTGCTTGCCCGCTGTGCGCAGGTCCTGCAGGACCGTTCGGCGGTCGCAGGTGCGGAGGATGCGCGCCAGCGTATGCCGCAATTGGTCGGATGCGCGTTCCGGCCACACGTATCGGAACATCACGCCCATCACCACCGTACCAAGCAGAATTCCGACCAGGCGGTCGCGGACAATCGTGACATCCTCGCTCGGCCCGTAACCGTGCAGGATGCACAGGAAGAACGCAAACGCCATCTGCCAGCCGAAATAGGCAATCCGTTCGCCGCCGGTGGAAATCCAGGCGCTCGCCAGCGCGACCGGCGCAATCAGCAACAGCAGACTGCCCAGAGATTCGAGATGCGGCACGATGAACACCGTCGCCAACAAGGCCAGCGCACCGCCAGTCAGCGCGCCCAGTATCCGCTGCGTGGCCTTGTGGACGGTGGCTCCGTTGGTTGTCAGTGCGATCACGGCGCAGGTGACGACGCAGGTGTGGATGCCCG
Source organism: Pseudoduganella sp. RAF19 (assembly GCF_052114165.1). Lineage (NCBI taxonomy): Bacteria > Pseudomonadati > Pseudomonadota > Betaproteobacteria > Burkholderiales > Oxalobacteraceae > Pseudoduganella > Pseudoduganella sp. RAF19. The sequence continues at coordinate 261,659 of NZ_JBFREF010000008.1, forward strand.
GCCAGTTGAATCCCGTGTAGAGCACATAGCAGAGCATCGCCGCGAAAGTGACCTTCAGCGCGAACTGCATGTAGGCAGGATTGCTGAACGCATCGGCGGCGAAGGGCTTTGGCTTGGACGCTGGCGCGGCATCAGCGGCGCCATCGCCTCGCTGGGCAGCGTCCCAGTGCTGCCAGACTTCGGCCATATCGGACTCCATCTCGCCCAGCAGCGAGTCCCGGGTCGCCCCGCCGCCGCTGTAGCGCTCCGCCGGCGTCAGCGCCGGGCCAGGGCTAAGGCCAGTGGCGCGGGCAGAGGCCAGGCCCGGAACGGGGCCTTGGGCAGCGTCGGGGCCTTGAGCAGGGGCGGGGCCTTGGTCAGGGGAGGGGGCGGAAGTGGGGGCGGGTGCGGGGGCGGGCGGAACTGGCGGTGCAGGCCGCTCGGCGGGATTGGCGACGCTACGCGCCATCGAAAGGCAGGCTTCGCGCAGGCGCTGCATGCGTGCCTCCTGCCCGGCCGAGGGAGGGCTGGACGGCAGCGCGGCCAGCATGCAGGCCGCTTCAATCAGCTCGCTCAGCGACGCCAGCGCTGCCCTGTAAGCCGGTACCCGGCGCGCGAAATCGGGATCGCTGCCGGCAAGCTTCATCAGCATGAAGGGCCGCATCGGATCGAGCGCGCGCATGGCGCCGGACGGCAAGGCCGGGCCGCTGCCCGACAATGTGAGATGGGTGGCCACGAAATTCAGGCGGAACAAGGCTTCTTCGCGCAGCAAGGCGACCGGCCGCGCAGGCAAAACCAGTACATTCACCAGAATGACGACCACAATCGAAAACGTCAGCGCAACCCAAAGCCACAGCGTGTCGCGTACCAGCGGTTCGCCGGCAGGATAAAGATCCACTGTCGATTGCGTGATGAGAAAAACAAATCCCAGCCCGAAACCAAGCGCCCCGAGAACGAAGATCCGCGACACATACATGCCTGCCGTGAACAGGATGGTCATCAGCGCCAGGCGCAAGGCCGGCTCATTGACCGTCACGCGGAATACCAGCAGGGACAGCACAATGGCGAGGCTGAACGCCACAATGAGCGCGATGCCCGTCTTGGCCGTCGTCGCCATGTCTTCGCGCGAAACGAAGAACACCATGTAAGCCGCCAGCGCCTGGCTGGGAACCTGCAGCGACATGGAAATACTGACGATGATCAGGCAGGCCAGCACCATGCGCATGGTGGCCTCCATGCGGCCCGGGTAGGGGCGCATCGACTCGCGCAGGAAGGAAAGCAAGGCGCCCGGCGCAGAGCCTTGCGGCTGGTCGCAGGCGTCAGCCGCGCTATTCATTTCGCCTGCCGCTGGCTGCTGTCGGAACTGACCACGGCCACGGCGGACGCGCCAATGCGGAATAAATCCTCAGCCGGCTCGGTCACGCGGATGCGCACCGGGAAGCGCTGCGCCACGTGCACCCAGTTGATCGAGCGGGGTACGCGCGGCAGGCCGCCGGCGCTGCCGCCTTCATCTGGCACTACGCCCCAGCCGACAGATTCGACCACGCCCTTGAATTTGCGGTCCGGGGCGCTCATCAGGTAGAGATTGGCCTGCGAGCCAATATGCATCTGCCCCAGCTCCGTTTCGCGGAAATTCGCGATCACATACCAGTTGCGCGTATCGATCAGCGTGAACAGTGCACGGCCCGCGGCGGCAAATTCGCCGACGGCGATTTTCAGGTCCACGATGCGGCCGTCGAACGGCGCGCGCACCACGGTCTGGTCGGCCAGGAACTCAGCGTGAGCCAAAGCGGCCGCCAGTTCAGCCTTCTGCGCCACCAGCGCCTCGACGCTGCTGACGGAACTCTGTGCGCGCTGCTGGTCAAAACGCGCAGCCTTCAACTCCAGACTGGCCGAATTGGCGGCCGTGCGGGCCAGATCGACCTGCTCCTTGCTGACAAATTCATCCTCCAGCAGCGGTTCCAGGCGCGCCAGCGAAGAACGTTTTTGTGCCGCGTTGTCGGCCGCGCGCGCCACGCTGGCCGCGCTGGCGGATGCGGCATGGGTTTGCGCGTCGACCTGGCGCTGTGTCAGGGCAATCTGGTGTTCCAGCGTGATGGCCTGCGCTTTCAGCTTCTGGACGTCGAGATCGTAGGGCGTGGGATCAATCCTGAACAGCACATCGCCTTTGTGGACAACCGCATTGTCGGTGGCTTTGAGTTCGACGATGCGGCCGGCGACTTGCGAAGCCACGCCGATGGTGTAAGCCTGGGCGTAGGCATCGTCGGTACGGGGCGAATGATTGATGGCGACCAGCGTGTAGCCGATGGCGATCAGTGCCAGCACGGCCACGATGGGAACGATAAGGCGGCGCCGCTTGGCGGCAGGCGGCTGGGAAGCAGGTACGGTATTCATGATGGTCTATCCACGGAACAGAATGATCCACGACAGCGCTGCAAAGAGCAGGGCAAGCATGGGGTAGAGCAGCGGCGGCGCCGGCGATTCGATGACGCCCGTCGCCCCGGCCAGGGCGCGCGCCACCAGCGTGGCGATGATACCCAGCAGGGCGCAGATCATCCAGTCGGGGAAGAAGGCGCCGAAGATGGCGACGCTTGGCGCGAGGCTGCAGCCGCTGCACAGCAGTGGAACGAGCACCAGGGCGGTCTTGAGGTGCATGATGAAGAAATCCTTGTACGAGTGGCCATCATGGCATCGTTGCCCGGAGGTGATCTTCAGCTTTTTTGCTCAGCGTTTTGATGTCTTGCGTATTTTTCCGTGAGATGGGGCCTGGGGCGGGAGATGGCCGATACACTGAAAACGTCTCTGTATCTTTTTCTGCCGCGCGATGTTCCTCCGTACTTCACTCCCGATCCTGGCCGGCGGTCTGCTGGCGCTGTCCTTTACCATGTCCGCCGCTGCCGAGGCTTTGTTTTGCGGTGGCAGCCATGCACCCGATGGCGAGAGCATCTCGCCCGATCGTCCGCAAACACTGCCCGATCTGATCGCGATCGGCATGAAGAATAATGCGGACACCCGAACTTCCTGGCTACAGGCGGAGGATGCTTCGCTCAACCTCGGCATCACGCGCAGCAAATTCGGCCCGATGCTGGCGGCGGAAGCGGTGGCCCTGCACGAGCATTCAGCCTTCCCGCTGCCGAAGAACCTCGATCCCAAAGGTTATTTCAAGTCGAATGCCGAAGGCTTCATCCCGTCGGTGGCGCTGAAATGGCTGGTGTATGACTCTGGCGGCAAGGAGGCGGCGATCGAACAGGCCAGCCAGGCCCTGGCCGGAGCCAGATTCAGCTTCAACGCCACGCACCGCAAGGTCACTATCCAGATCATGCGCCAGTTCTACCACCTGAGTGCCGTGCTGGCCCGGCGCGAAGCGGCCGAAGCTACGCTGCAGAATGCACTGATGGTCGAACAGGTTGCCCAGGCGCGCCGCCAGCGCGGCCTCGGTACGGCGCCGGAAGCGTTGCAGGCGCATGCCGCGGTGGCCGAAGCGCGCCTGCAGGTGGAAGATGCGATCACGGCGGTCGAGGATGGGCGCATGGCGCTGCTGGAAGCAATGGGCCTGCGCCCCGACACGGCGCTGTGCATCCAGGTGCCGGCCGGCGCACCCGAACCGGAAGGCGAGCAGAAAATCGACAAGCTGGTAGAGCAGGCAATTTCCAACCGGCCGGAGGTCCAGGCGGCGATGGCGCAGGTGCGCGCCGGCGAAGCCGCGGTGAACCTGGCGAAGTCCGATTACGGCCCCAAGGTGTTGCTGCACGCTCATGTGGGCGAAAACATCGGCCGCACCAGCTCCAATGGCGGCCCCTGGTCGTCGGTCAATCAGCCGATCTATGGCATTGGCGTCATCTTCCAGCTGCCGCTGTACGACGGCTCCATGCGCAAGAATAATGTGGCGCTGGCACACTCGAAGCAGGAAATCGCGCAGGCCAGGCTGGATAGTGTGAAAAACCAGGTGGTGCACGAAGTCGTCAAGGCGCGGCTGGATCTGACCCTGGCGCGGCGCCGCGTCGAATCGACCCAGGATTTGCTGGCGGCGGCGCAGGAATCCTTCAATTCAACGCTCAAGTCCTACAAACAGGGCTTGTCCACCATGCAGGAGCTGAGCGCCGCCACCGCATCGCTGGCGCGCGCGCAAACCTCGGCCAGCCAGGCCAACACCGATCAGCGCACTGCACGCGCCGTGCTGGCCTTCGCCGCCGGCGATATGCTGGACGTGCTGCCCTGATCTCAGCTGCGTGCGCGGTAGGCGGCCGGCGGCATGCCCGCCAATAGCGCGAAGCGCGTGGTGAAATAGCTCTGGCTCTTGTAGCCGACTTCGAAGGCGATGTCGGAAATCGGCTTGTCCGATTCCAGCAGCATGCGCTTGGCAGCGTCGATGCGGCAACGCATGATGCGCTGATGCGGCGATTCGCCGGTGGCCTGCTTGAACAGGCGCGCGAAGTGGAATGGGCTGATGCCGACGTGGCCTGCGATGTCCTGGAAGCCGATGTCGTCATGGAAGTGCTGCTCGATGTATTCCAGTGCGCGGCGCAGTTTATAGCGCGGCAGGCCGCAGGAGGGCGTGTCCGGCGTGGTGGAGTAGTTAAGCAGCAGGTGCTGTCCCAGCACGACCGCTGCCGCTTCGAGATAGGCGCGATCTGGCGGCCCGTGGCGCTGCAGGCGCAGTTCCAGCGTGCGCGCGAAGTACAGCAGGAATGGGTCGACGGTGGCGTAATGGCCAGCCAGCATGAATTCGTTCATCCGGTGCTGTTCCGCCAATGTGCACAGGAAGTCCGCCGCGATCATCACTGTCGTCAGCGCGGCCTGGGCTGTGCCGTGGAAGCTGTGGCATATGCCGGCCGGGATCACGGCAACGTGGCGCTCGCCCAGCGCCACACGTTGCAGCTTGCCCGCCTCGTCGCGGTGGCTTAGTACAAAGCTGGATTCGGTGGTGGGCACGGCAATCGTGTGCGAGGCGAGAGCGTCTTCGCGTTCGCATGAGGGTTCACCGCGGCCTGTGCGTATCCTGATCGTTTCGCTTCGTGCTTCCGTCGGCGAGGGCGCGCCGCATGGCAGGTTTCGATCGTCGGGCATGATGAACTCCTCGCTTGAATGAGTTGCAACAATATCCAGAGAATGGCTGAGCGACAAATGAAGTCTGTTCAGCGCCGGCAGTGAATCCTGTTCACGATGGCGGCATGGCCGCAATGGTTTCCGAAATCAGCCATTTCAGGGCCGGGTCCTGTTCGCTGCGCTCGTGCCAGATCGCTTCCACATTCACTGTCAGTGGATCATAGGGCAGCGACAGCGCCACCACATCTCCCCTTTGGCTGGCGGCATGCACCAGGCTTTGTGGCAGGGTCGCCACCATGTCGGAATGGATGACGGTGGGGATCACGGTCGCAAAGTGCGGCACGGAGACGGCAGCCCGTCCCGCCGTGGTTTCGCCATCCTCGCGCAGCTCCATCAGGAAGCGTTCGATCCATACCCGGCGTGACACGCCGCGATCGTCGAGATAGCCGTGATTCGCCGCGTCGTTGCTGCCCGTGAGTTCGACCACGATGTGCGGGTAGCTCAGCAGCCGCTCGCGCGTCAGCGGGCCTTCGGTCAGCGGATGGCCTTTGCGCACGATCACCGTTTCCCGGTCGCGCCACAGCGTGTGGCGGCGCATGCGTTCGGGCAGCTCGGAAAACCAGCTGAAGGCGAGGTCGATACGGCCATCGTCCAGCTGGCGCACGGTGTCCGGCCGGTTGAATGGGAACACGCGCAAATCCACTTTGGGTGCGCTGCGCGCCAGGCGCGCGGCCAGGTGAGGAATCACGGTCAGGCTGCCGTAATCGGAAGCGGCCAGGCGGAATACGCGCGAAGTGGCAGTCGGATCGAAATGCTTGCGCACCAGCGCGCCGTCGATGCGCTCAAGGCCCGCGCGGATATGCGGCGCCAGTTCCATGGCGCGTGCGGTCGGCGTCATCACACCGTCGGCAGCGACGAACAGGCGATCGGACAGCACGGTGCGCAGCCGCGTCAGCGCATGGCTGACTGCCGATGGTGTGAGATGCAGTTCGCGGCTGGCTCCGATGATGGAACGGTGGACCATCACGGCCTCGAAAACGCGAAACAGATTAAGGTCAACTTTGCGGATACTCACAGCCTCTCCCCGACTGTCTTGCATCGGGCTCTCTCGTGTTCTGGAAAGCTGGCGATGATTAACCAAGCCGCACTTGAAGTCCAGACAACAGCGCTGAAGAATTTGCACGCCGCCGATGAATACTCTGCAATGGTACACGTCATACGGGCGTCACAATTCATTGCCATAATGCAACCCGTCTCCTCATTCATGGCTCACTCCACAATCATGGCAATGAATGATTCAGCCACCCTTAAGCGGGTGGCTTTTTTTTTGGAGTAACATGTGAGGCTCATCAACAGCATCGAATTGATGATATGAAAGACAACTCCCCGTTTTTCGGTATTCCTGAAGAAAATATGGAAGCGGCAAAGCAGCGCAGCAAGGCGAGCAAGCAAAAGCTGCATGCTGACGTACCCACGCGAAAGCAAATCGCGACCCTGCCTGCGGCAGAATTGAAGGCGGCACTGATTAACTGGATGGAGCACAGCGCGACCGAGATCATTCCCAGCCGCGCCCAGATTGCGCTCGTGAAGGAAGTGCTGAGCGAGCGTGCCGATGCGGCCCAGTTAGGGCCGATCATCAACATGTGTACGTATTACATAGAAGGGGCCTGACAGGCCTTAAGCGGCGGCCGGCAGGCGTTCGGTCAGCCGGGTCATGACGTCGATCACGTGATCGATCTGCTTGCGGGTGTGGCCCGCATTCATCATGAAGCGCAGGCGCGCCTGGCCGATTGGCGCGGCCGGGAACTGCACCGAATCCACGTGAATGCCTTCTTCGCGCAGCGCGCGCGCATACGCCAGGCATTCTTCCGCATCGCCAATCACCACCGGCACGATGGCCGTTTCCGTTGACGAGATCTTGAGGCCCAGCGGCTGCAGGCGCGAGACGAAGTAGCGCTGGTTGTCCCACAGGCGCTGGCGGCGTTCCGGTTCCTGTTCCAGCAGGTCCAGCGCGGCCAGCAGGGCCGCTGCCTGGTCCGGCGGCGGTGGGCAGGTGAAGCCGTAGGCGGAGCTGGTCAGGCGGATCACGTCAGCCACTTCCTTCTCCACCGCCACGAAGCCGCCGATGGAGCCAAGCGCCTTGCTCAGTGTGCCCATCTGGATGATGGTTGGGCTGTAGCAGCCGAAGTGCTCGGAGCTGCCGCCGCCGTTCGCACCCAGCACGCCGGTGGCATGCGCGTCATCGACATACAGCATGGCGCCATAACGTTCGGCCAGCGATACCAGGTCGGGCAGGGGAGCGATGGTGCCTTCCATGCTGAACACGCCGTCGGTCACGATGATCGGCGTGACACCTTCCGCGGCCTTCAGCTGCGATTCCAGGTGATCCATATCGCAGTGCTTGAAGGTATGGCGCTCGGCGCCGGACATCTGTATGCCTTCGCGGATGCTGATGTGATTGAACTCGTCCGAGAAGTAAGCATATTTATAACGCTTGCCGGCGCGGAAGCCGTGCAGGCGTGCCAGCATGCCCGCTTTGACCAGCGAGGACAGCACGCCGATATTGGTCATATAACCCGTCACAAACAGCACGGAGTCGGTCTTGTGCTTGAGCGCTGCGAGGCGCGCTTCCAGCTCACGGTACACGTCCAGATCGCCGCCCAGCAGGCGCGATTCGCAGTTGCCGACGCCGTAGCGGTCCAGGCCATCTTTGGCGGCGGCGACGAGGCGCGGGTGGCTGGCCAGGGCCAGGTAGTTGTTGGTACTGAAGGATACGTATTCGCGGCCCGCCGACACGAAGGTCGGATCGGGCAGGCTTGCGTGTGCGTTGCTGTCGTGATGCACGGCGTTGGTCTGCAACCAGCGCCCGATATCGCTTAACTCTTGCATGAAACGGAATCTCGCTTAGGCTAAAGTTCGCCACATTACTGCAAGGTTCATTAATGTCTCATTAAGGAGCGGCGGATCGATGATCCGCCGTCATGCGGACGCGCGGCGCGTCACACGAGCTGGCGCGCGGTCATGCGGGAGAGGATGGCGAGCGGTGAGGCGTCGACGTCGTACTGCGCATCCGGCGGCAGCTGCACCGTGTACTCCATCAGGAACTGGCCCGAGATCACGGAATGCGCCAGCTGGTCCGAGAAGCAGATCCACGCAGTACCGGGTGCGAAGTTGATGACTTCCTGGCGGCAGGTGCGCTGGTATTCCATGTCCTGCTTCATGCCATCGTGAAGCTGCAGCATCAGGTGATCGTACTCGGTGCGGAAGGTCTTGGTCACACCCAGCTTGTTCAGCCAGTCCGCCTGCCAGCGCACATAGGGCTTGGCGCGCGGCACAAAGCGCCTGGCGATGTCCTGGAACGGTTCGCCCACGCGCCACACGCGCGGCACGTTATTGGGATTCACGTTCAGGAACAGGCGCAGCAAACGCTCGCCGCGGTTCGGACGCGAAGGAAAGGCGTCCACGTGCAGGCGGCGGTCGTCCGCGCGCCAGGATTGGACGCGGCTTTCCACCGTCGCCGGGCGGAAGCTGGTCGCGCCGCGCTTCAGGTGGTCGCCATATTTCGGCAGCAGCTGATTCAGCACCGCCTCCGCCTCATTGCGAAAGCGCAGAATCATGGCAGCCAGGATCTTCTGTTCGTCTTCGTTGCCCGCCGCGCCTTTGAGGCGGTCATCCGCGCCCAGGCTGATGTTGCGCGACTTCGGCGACAGGATATCGGGACGGAACAGCTTCAGTTCTTCAGCGCTCGGCGTGAAGGTGAGGTCATTCAGCAGCAGGACTTTGCCTGCTTCCAGTTCAGCGGCGTATTCGAGTTGTTTGCTTGCGAGATTGCTGCGGTCGATTGGGACAGCCAGACTTTCCATAGGTGCCTCAGGTATTTCTCTGTTGTGTAGCCCGCAAGTATAACCGGTCAGGCGGGAACACCGACGATCACGCTGGACGCTTTGAAGATGGCGGTCGCCGTGCCGCCTGGCGCCAATCCCATCGAGGAACAGCTCTCGTTGGTGATGATGGCGGCGATGGCTCCGCCGCCATTCAGACCGATGATGACTTCCGAGTTGACGGCGCCGGTGGTAATGCGCGTGATCTCGCCTTTGAGCCGGTTGCGGGCCGAGAAGCGGGCATCGCTGTCCTCGCTGACCAGAATAATGGACGATGCTTTGACCAGCGCAAAAGCCTCGGCGCCCACTTTCAGACCCAGCGACTCCGTGCTGTCATGCGTGACGATGGCGACGATGCGTTCGCCGCCGGGAATTTCGAGTTCCACTTCGTCGTTCACCGCGCCTTGCTTGACGCGGGCGACCTTTCCTGCAAACTGATTACGTGCGCTGGTTTTCATGCTCAATCTCCCTATCAGCAGACAGTCATCGGCCAGCGCTGGGGCTTGCTGGCTTAGCTGGTCGATAAAGCGGCGGTGCTCGCGTTCGATCAGCCGGAAGTTTTCCACCAGTTGCAGGCCGCGCGCGGTAAGACGCGTGCCGCCACCGCCTTTACCGCCCGCCGCGCGTGCCACCAGCGGCTCACCGGCCAGGGTGTTCATGGTGTCGATCGCGTCCCACGCGGCCTTGTAGCTCATGCCGATGGCTTTGGCCGCCTGGGTGATCGAGCCGCATTCGGCAATGCTGGCCAGCAGGGCGATGCGGCCATGGCCGCCGAAGTTCTCGTCGCCGACCATCATCCAGACGGAGCCGCGCAGGGCGAAAGGCGTGTCATTGCTCATTTCAGTCAACAATCTTGCGAATTTCAAGGGATCGCAGCCACTTCACGTGGCGCGGGCCGGTGTGCAGGTCGGAACCGGAGATCAGCGCAATGCGGCCTTCCTCGTTGCCGAGTGGCGCGCCATCCTTTTCGAACAGCACCAGCACATTGTCGCCCAGCGGAGAATTGAAGAGTTCACTCCAGCTGAAGACGACTTTGTAGCCATCACTGGCGGTAGCGATGATCACCATCTTCTTAACGTCGTGGCGGTCGGGCGCTTGCACCACGGCTTTGTTGAGCACATCGCGCAGCCTCACGCCGCGGTATTTGTCGAACTGTATGACGGGAAAGTCCTTCGTCAGCGCCTCGACGCCTAGGTTTAGCTTATGTTCGACCGCGCCTTCGACCGCGACCGACGTCGTCACGGGGCCGGCGGGCCGGTCGTGCGCAGATGCGCCGGCGATGGCAAGAGCGAGCAGCAGGGGCAGGAATTTTGACATGGCGATCCTCATACCAGGCTGACGGCCTTCACCTGCAGCCAGACGTGCAGTCCGGGCGCAATGTTCAGGGCGTCAAATGAACGGGAAGTGATACGGGCGACGACTTTGGTGGCGCCGCACTGGCACTCGACCAGCACATGCGCGGCCTGCGCCGCCGCGGTAAAGGACAGCACCGTGGCGGGCAGCACGTTCAGAATGCTGGAGTCTTCGTGCCGCGACAAGGCAATACTCACGTCGCGTGCGTGGATGCGGACGCGCGTGGCGGCGCCGGTACGCAGCGCGCCCACGGGCGCCCACAGCGTGCCCGCTTGTGTGGACAGCGCCGCCAATGCGTGCGGTTCGTCGATGTCCGCGACCAGGCCGTCCAGCACCGCGCTGGCCTCCTCGATGAAGGCGGGCGGCAGATCAAGCCGCGCCAGCGTATCGGAAATGGGACCGCTGGCTACGGCGCGGCCGTCTTCCAGCAGCACGATGTGGTCGGCCAGCCGCACCACTTCATCGATGGCGTGGGTGACATAGATGATGGGGATATCGAGTTCGCGGTGCAGGCGTTCGAGGAAGGGCAGAATCTCCTTCTTGCGTTTCTGGTCCAGCGCCGACAAGGGCTCGTCCATCAGCAGCACGGACGGTGAGGTCAGCAGCGCACGTGCAATCGCCACCCGTTGGCGCTCGCCGCCGGACAGCTTGGCCACGCTGCGGTCCATCAAATGCCCGATGCCCAGCAGTTCGATGGCCTGTTCGAAGGCGATGCGCTGCTGCGCCGGCGGTGTACGCGAACGGCCGTAGTCGAGATTGCGCTGCACATTCAGGTGGCCGAACAGGCTGGCTTCCTGGAACACGATGCCGACATGGCGTTCATGCGTCGGCACAAAGCGGCTGTCGTCCTGCAAACACTCATCGTTGATGCACAGACGCCCGCGCGCAGCAGGTTCGAAGCCAGCGATACAGCGCAGCAGGGAAGTCTTGCCCGAACCGGAAGGCCCGAACAGTACCGTCACGCCATGGCTGGGCAATTCCAGATTCACATCCAGCACGAAGCTGCCGTGATCGAGCTTGAAGCGTGCCTGGATGCTCATGCTGCGCGGCTCCTGCGGTTCAGCAGATGCAGCGCAAGCAGCACCACGAAGGTGAAGCCCAGCATGCCGGCTGCGAGCCAGTGCGCTTGCGGATATTCCAGCGCTTCCACGTGGTCGAAAATCTGGATCGAGATCAGGCGCGTCTTGCCGGGGATATTCCCGCCGATCATGAGCACCACGCCGAATTCACCGACCGAATGGGCGAAGGTCATCACCGCAGCCGTGAGAATGCCGGGACGCGCCATCGGCAGCACCACGGTGAAGAAAGCATCCAGCGGCGAAGCGCGCAGACTGGCCGCCACTTCCAATGGGCGCGTACCGATTTCGCGGAAGGCTTGCTGCAAAGGCTGCACGGTGAAAGGCAGGGAATAGAGGATGGAGGCTATCAGTAGACCGGGAAAGCTGAAGGCCAGCAGTCCCCAGCCCAGCGATTGCGTCAGATGGCCGATGGGACCCTGGTCGCCCAATAACACCAGCAGATAAAAGCCCAGCACCGTCGGCGGCAGCACAAGCGGCAGCGTGGTGACGGCGCTGGCAATGGTGGCGCCGATCGATCGGGATCGGGCCAGCCACCAGGCTAGCGGTGTCGCGAGGATCAGCAGGATGACGGTCGTTGCTGTCGCCAGCTCCAGCGTCAAACGGATTGCAGACCAGTCTTCCGTGCCGATCATGACATTACAGCGAGTAGCCGGACGCGGTGATCACTGCTTTCGCCGCATCGGATTTCATAAACTTCAACAGCGCTTCTGCGGCAGGCTTGCCCTTGCCCTTATTCAGCAGGATGACGTCCTGGCGAATCGGCGAGTACAGGTTGGCCGGCACTACCCACGCCGAACCGGTCTTGATGCTGCCGCCGTCCAGCACCTGCGACATGGCGACGAAGCCCAGGTCTGCATTGCCGGTGGCGATGAACTGGTGGGTCTGGGCGATGTTTTCGCCAACGACATATTTCGGTGTCAGGGCGTCGGTCAGGCCCATTGCCTTGATGGTTTCAGTGGCGGCCAGTCCGTAAGGCGCCAGCTTGGGATTGGCGATGGCGATGTGGGCGAAGTCGCCTTTCTTCAGCACTTCGCCCTTGTCGTCCACGCGGCCAGGCTTGGCGCTCCACAGCACCAGCTTGCCTACGGCGTAGGTGAAGCGCGAACCGCTCACGCCTGCGCCTTCGGTTTCCAGTTTGGCTGGGGTCTCATCGTCGGCCGCAAACAGCACTTCGAAGGGGGCGCCATTCTTGATCTGGGCGTAGAACTTGCCCGTCGAGCCGGAGGTTTGCAGCACCTTATGGCCCGTGCTTTGCTCGAAAGCGGCGGCGATTTTCTGCATCGGACCGGCGAAATTGGCGGCTACCGCCACCTGGACTTCATCGGCGTGAGCAACAGTAAAGGCGGTGCCAAGAATGGTTGTCAGGACCAGTTTTCTCATCGTTTTCCCTTGGTTTCAAAGCGCAATATACAAGATGATATAACGATCCGTGCCTGTTTGCACGATTATCTCTTTGCAAACTTTTCTACGAGGAAGTCGATAAACGCCCTTGCACGGGCGGTTTGCTGGCGGCGCTGGGGGTAATACACGAACAAGTCGGCGGAGGGCAGTTTGCTATCGGGCAGCACCACGCGCAGACGGCCGCTTTCCAGGTATTTGGCCAGGTCCCATTCGGAGCGGATCAGGATGCCATGGCCATCCAGGGCCCAGCCGAGGACGATGTCGCCGTCGTTGCTGGATAGCGCGCCAGACACTTTCACCGTCTCGCCGCTCTCGAAACGCCAGATGCCGTAAGCGTCCTCGTTCTGGCGGTGGATGATGCAGCGGTGCTGGGCCAGGTCGGCCAGCTTTTTCGGCGTGCCGTGGTGTTCCAGATAGGCCGGGGAGGCGCACAGGAAGCGGCGGTTCGACATCACGCGCCGCGCGCTCAGGCGATTGTCGGGCAGGGCGCCGAAGCGGATGGCCAGGTCGAAGCCGCTTTCCACCAGGTCGACTGGGCGGTCGGTCACTTCCAGCTGCACTTCCACATGCTGATAGCGCCTGGCGAATTCGGACACCAGCGGCGCAATCGTCGTGCGGCCAAAACCCAGCGTCGCATTCACCCGCAGCAGGCCGCGATGCTCGGCGCCGCCGCGCGAGACGGCGTCTTCCATCTCGCGCAGATCGGCCAATATGCGCGTTGCATAAGACAGATAAGTTTCGCCCTCGTTGGTCAGGCTGATGCTGCGCGTGGTGCGGTTTACCAGGCGCACGCCGAGACGGGCTTCCATCTGCGCCAGGCGCTTGGTGGCGGCGGGCGGCGTCAGGTCCAGCTCGCGTGCGGCGGCGGCGAGGTTGCCATGGCGCGCCAGCAGTACGAAGAACTCAAGGTCATTCTTCATTGGAAGTTAATAATGAAATGAATTGCATTCAATTTTAGTGCATGGCGCGGGGATTATGCTACGGCTATCGATATACGGCGGATCAATGATCCGCCCTACGCTACCAAGGAGACCCGCCATGCGCATCGTTGAAATCCGTGAACAAACCCTTCAAATCAGCTCGCCTATCCGCAATGCTTACATCGACTTCAGCAAAATGACGCTGAGCCTGGTTGCCGTGATCACCGACGTGATCCGCGACGGCAAGCCAGTGGTCGGCTACGGCTTCAACTCCAACGGCCGTTACGGCCAGGGCAAGCTGATGCGCGAGCGCTTCATCCCGCGCATCATGGAAGCGGAGCCGGAATCGCTGCTGGACGACAGCGGCAGGAATCTGGACCCGCACAAGATCTGGGACGCGATGTTCAAGAACGAGAAGCCGGGCGGCCACGGCGAGCGCTCGGTTGCCATCGGCACCATCGATATGGCCGTGTGGGATGCGGTCGCCAAGATCGAAGGCAAGCCGCTGTTCCAGTTGCTGGCCGAGCGTTATGGCAATGGCCAGCCTGACCGTAAAGTCTTTGTTTATGCGGCGGGCGGTTATTACTATCCCGGCCAGGACCACGGCAAACTGAAAGACGAAATGCGTAGCTACATCGATCGTGGCTACACGGTGGTGAAGAAGAAGATCGGTGGCGCGTCGCTGGACGAAGACCTGCGCCGCATCGATTCGATCCTGAGCGTGCTGCAGGATGGCCAGAAGCTGGCGGTCGATGCCAATGGCCGCTTTGACCTGGACACCGCAATTCAGTATGCGAAAGCGCTGTCGCAATACGATCTGTTCTGGTACGAAGAGGCAGGCGATCCGCTCGACTTCGAGTTACAGGCGACGCTGCGCAACTACTACGCGAACCCCATGGCGACGGGCGAAAACCTGTTCTCGATGCAGGATGCGCGCAACCTGATTCGCTACGGCGGCATGCGCGCGGACCGCGACTGGCTGCAGTTTGACTGCGCACTCAGTTATGGTCTGGTTGAATATCTGCGCACGCTGGATATGCTCGAACAGCACGGCTGGTCGGCCTCGCGCTGCATCCCGCACGGCGGCCACCAGATGTCCCTGAACATCGCAGCGGGCCTGGGGCTGGGCGGCAATGAAAGCTACCCGGACCTGTTCCAGCCATTCGGTGGCTTCCCTGATGGCGTGAAAGTGGAGCAGGGCTATGTGACGATGCCGGACCTGCCCGGTATTGGCTTTGAAGGCAAGTCCGATCTGATTTCGGTGATGCGCCAGTTGTCCGCTTGAGGCAAAGTTGCCACAGCGTTTAAATAGTGCGCGGTGGAAAAAACGGAAATGGCTATAATCCCTGAGACCACATAAGCCAGTCTCAGGGTCCATGCCCAATAATAAAACTCGCAGCACCTTACTGCTTGCCGCCTTGCTGGCCCGTGCCCTGACGGCGGGCGCCAGCACGGTCGAGAGCACCCAGCTTGCCGACATGTCGCTGGAAGAGCTCAACGACATCGTCGTCACTTCGGTATCGCGCCAGGAAGAACGCCTCAGTAACGCCGCCGCTTCAGTCTTCATCATCAGCAATGAAGACATCCGCCGCAGCGGTGTGCGCTCGCTGCCTGAAGCCTTGCGCCTCGCGCCGAATCTGCAAGTGGCGCAAGTCGATGCGCGCAATTACGCGATCACCGCGCGCGGCTTCGGCAGTGCGCTCGAAAACAAACTGCTGGTGCTGATCGATGGCCGCAGCATCTATTCGCCATTGTTCTCCGGTGTGTTCTGGGACGCGCAGGATGTGGTGATGGAGGACGTCGAGCGCATCGAAGTGATCAGCGGTCCCGGTGCAACTATCTGGGGTGTGAATGCGGTCAATGGCGTGATCAACATCATCACGCGCTCGGTGACGGACACGCAAGGCACGCTGGCCTCCCTTGCCGCCGGATCGAATAACCGCGATGGTTCCGCGCGCTATGGCGGGGCCTTGCCGAATGGCGGCCACTTCCGCCTCTATGCGCGCTATGCCGATGCGGACGATATCGGCGAGGGCAAAACGATGAGCGATTTCACGGGCTGGCACCGCCGCCAGGCCGGCTTCCGTGCGGATTGGGAGCGCATGGGACTGACCGTGTCCGGCGATGTCTATCAGGGCAAGCTGCATCAGCTGGGTACGCGCGACATCGACATCTCCGGCGGCAACCTGAATACCCGCTATGTGCATAAGCTGTCTGCCGACTCCGATCTGAGCGTGCAGGTGGTACTGGACCACACGGAACGCGACCAGCCCAACGCCTACATCGACCGCCTCGATACCTATGAGCTGCAAGCCCAGCACAGCGTGCGCCTGGCGCGTAACAGCATCGTGTGGGGCGGCGGCTACCGCGAGTCGCGCGACACGAATATCGCCGGTCCGGGCTTCGGCTTCCTGCCCGGCGATCTGACCATGCATTGGGGGAATCTGTTTGTTCAGGACGAATACGCGCTGACGCCGCAACTGCGCCTGACAGCCGGCGCCAAGGTGGAACACAATAATTACACCGGCGCCGAATGGCTGCCGAGCGCACGCCTTGCATGGATGCCGGACAGTGGCCGCCTGTTATGGGCCAGCCTCGCGCGCACCGTGCGTGCTCCATCGCGCATCGACCGCGATTTCTACGCACCGCCGGTGCCGGTGAAGATTGGCGGCGTGCCGCGCTATCTCTACGGTGGCGGTCCGGACTTCGATTCGGAAGTGGCCAAGGTGGCGGAGCTGGGCTATCGCGCCCAGCCATCACCGCGGTGGTCGTATTCAGCCACACTCTGGTATGCCGACTACGACCGCTTGCGCACGCTGGAACCGAATCCGCTGCCGTTGCCGAACACCGGCCTGAATGTATTCCGCAATCTCTCCGCAGGCTACACGCGCGGCCTGGAAGTCTGGGGCAGTTTCCAGGCCACGCCGCACTGGCGCCTGCACGCCGGCCTTGTGGTGCAAAATGTGGATATCAAGGGTCTGCCTGGAAGTAAGGATCTGGCTGCCGCGGCGGGCTTGAATGCGAACGATCCCAACAGCCGCTGGATGCTGCGTTCCTCGCACGACCTGCCCGCCAGTATGCAGCTGGACTGGACCTTGCGCCGCGTCGGTAAATTGCCGCATCCTGAAGTACCTTCCTATCACGAACTGGATATGCACCTGTCATGGAAAGCCAGCGCCAATATGGAATTTGCGCTGATTGGACAAAACCTTTTGCATCGTAATCACGCGGAGTTTGGCGCGCTGCCGACGCGCAGCGTAATCGAACGTACGGCGATGCTGCAGATGACGCTGCGGTACTGACATGATGGCCGCCTCTCTCCGCATGATGTCCTGCGACGCCGTGCCCGCGTGGACCGGCCGCGTTGTTGCCGCGCTGCTGCTGGCGCTGGCCCTGGGGTGCGTTGCCAGCGGTCTGCCGCCGCAAAGTGCGCAGGCGCAGGGGCAGAACCTGGAACGCAGCGTGAAGGCAGCTTTCCTGTACAAATTCCTCGGCTATGTCGAGTACCCCGGCGATACGCCGGCTCAGATGACGGTCGGTGTGATCGGTGCGGACGATATCGCTACCGAACTTACGCAAATTACAGCCGGGCGTATGATCAACGGACGCCCGATCGTCGTGAAGACTTTGCGCGACCCGGATGCGCTGGCGGGCCTGCAGCTGGTCTTTGTCGGCGGGGATGCGGCGCAGACGCCGCAGATCCTGCGCAATGCGGCCAAGAACGGTGTGCTGAGCGTGACGGAAACCGAGAATGGTCTGCAGCAGGGTAGTGTGATCAACTTCCGCCTGGTCGATGACCGCGTGCGTTTCGAGATTTCGCTGCCTGCGGCTGAGAAGAATAATGTGCGCCTGAGTTCCCGCCTGCTGTCGGTTGCTTATCAGGTGCAGAAGGGGCAGTAATGTTGCGGTTGCATGCGGCCTCGGTGCGGGCCAAGCTGATCATGATGGCGCTGGCCACGACACTTGTCGCCCTGGTCACGACCTCGGTCTGCATGCTGCTGTATGACCTGAGCAGCTTCCAGCAGGGCTGGGTGGACGACTTGACCACACAGGCCGAGATTATCGCCACCATGTCCGCGCCGGCGGTGAGTTTCAACGATCCGGCCACGGCGCGGCAAAACCTGGCGCTGCTGCGCGTGCGGCCGCAGATCCTGGCGGGCGCTGTGTACACGGATACCGGCCAGCTGTTCGCCTCCTACAGCCAGTCGCCGGTCGATGCGCCTGAATTCCCGGCCAGGCCGGGCAAAGTCGGCTACGCCGTCCAGGGCGGCAGCATGATCGTCTACCATCCCATTGTCGATCACGGCGAACGCATCGGCACGGTGTACCTGAATGCCAGCTATCGTCTGCTGGACCGGGTCGAAAGCTACGCCATGATTCTGGCGGCGGTGCTGGTGCCCAGCATGCTGGTGGCGGCGCTGGTGGCGTCCGGCCTGCAGAAAGCCATCACGCGGCCACTGGCAGCGGTGACCGGCGTGGCGCGCGAAGTGATGCTGCGGCGCGACTTCAGCCTGCGCGTCGGCAGCGATGCGACCGGCGAAATCGGCACGCTGGTGGCGGCCTTCAACGATATGCTGGCCGAGGTGGAGCGCCGCGCGCACGCGCTGCAGGACGCCAACCGCACACTGGAACATGAGATGCATGTGCGGCAGGGCGCGGAGCGCGCACTGCTGCTGGCGGACCGCCGCAAGGACGAGTTCCTGGCCACGCTGGCGCACGAGCTGCGCAACCCGCTGGCGCCGATCCGCACGGGTCTGGACATCATGCGCGTCAACGGCAAGGATGCCAACGCCGTCGAGCGCGCGCGCGCCATCATGGAACGCCAGCTCAAGCAGATGGTGCGCCTGGTGGATGACCTGCTGGACGTCTCGCGCATCACTACCGGCAAGCTGACGATTCGCCACGATCAGGTGAGGCTGAGCGATGTCGTGAACGATGCGCTGGAAGTGGCGCGTCCTTTCATCGATGCACAGGGCCACAAGCTGGAGGTGTCGCTGCCGGACAAGCCCGTGCACTTGCTGGGTGATGGCACGCGCCTGGCGCAGGTGCTGTCCAATTTGCTGAACAACGCGGCCAAGTACACCTCGCGCGGCGGCGCCATCAGTCTTCGTGCCATCGTCGTCAATGAGCAGGTGCTGATCCGCGTGAAGGACAACGGTATCGGCATTCCGGCCAATATGCTGGGCGAAATTTTCGAACTCTTCATCCAGGCCGACACCTCGCTGGAACGCAGTACGGCGGGGCTGGGCGTAGGCCTGTCGCTGGCGCGCAAACTGGTGGAACTGCACGGAGGCACCATCCGCGCCTCGAGCGAAGGGCTGGGCACCGGCACCGAAATTCTGGTCATGCTGCCGGTGGTGGCCGAGCCGGCGGCGGTGGTCGCGGCGCCGCAGGGGATGCCGGGGCCGGTGCGCCAGTACCGCATCCTGCTCGCGGACGATAATATTGATTTCGTCAACAGCATCGGCGCGCTGCTGCGCTCCATGGGCCATACGGTGCAGATCAGCCATGACGGCAATCAGGCGCTGGTCGCGGCGGAAGCCTTCGTGCCGGATTTCGCTTTCCTCGACATCGGCCTGCCGCAGATGAACGGATACGACCTGGCGCGCGCCATCCGCCGCATGCCCGCGTTGCGCAAGACGGTGCTGGTGGCGGTGACCGGCTGGGGACAGCAGAAAGATAGGCAGCAGGCCTTCGACGCAGGCTTCGAAGGCCATCTCGTGAAACCCGTGAGCTTTGAGCAGATCAGTGCCATACTGGCGGGTAGCCGAGAAGGATTTGCCCATGCTGTTTGACCTCACCGACCTGCGCCTCTTCATCCACATCGCCGAACAGAAAAGCCTGACCCGCGCTGCGGAGCGCATGCACATCTCGCTGGCGGCGGCCAGCAACCGCATCAAGGAACTGGAAACGCGCTTCGGCACGCGCCTGCTGTACCGCGAGAACAAGGGCGTGCAGTTGTCGCCCGCCGGCGAAACGTTGCTGGCGCATGCGCAGGCCTTCATGCAGCAGGTGGAACGGCTGAAGAGCGATATGCAGCAGTACAACAATGGCATCAAGGGCCATATCCGCATCTTCGCCAACACCACGGCGGTGACGGAGTTCATGCCGGAGGTGCTGGGGCAGTTTTTGAGCCGCCATCCGCAGGTGAATGTAGCGCTGGAAGAGCGTCTGAATCAGGACATCATCCGCGGCATCCAGGAGGGCACGGCCGATATCGGCATCGCTGCCGGGCCGGTGTCCGGCGCCGGGCTGGAGATCATCAATTTCTCCACCGACCGGCTGGTGCTCGCGGCGGCGCCGGATCATCCTCTCGCGCAGGTGAAGGAAATCAGCTTTGCCGAGACACTGGATTATCAGCATATCGGCCTGCACGAAGGCAGTACGCTGCAGCACTTCCTGTCGCGCATTGCGGCGGAGACGGGGCAGCGGCTGCAGTTGCGCATCCAGGTGCGCGGCTTTGAAGCCATGTGCCGTATGGTGGAGAACAATGTCGGCGTCGCGATCCTGCCGCATTCCTCCGCCGTGCGCCTGAGCCGCACGATGCGGCTGGCGCTGGTGGAGTTGAAGGAACCGTGGGCGGTGCGCGAACGCAGCGTGGTGGTGCAGAAGCTCGACGCGCTGCCAGCCTATGCGCGCGAGCTGGTGGACTTCATTTGCGCGGCGGGCCGCGTTATTTCGTAGCTTCCGCGGCGGCGGCTTCTCGGTTGAAGGACGCGATCAGGTCCTTGCCCACACGATCCTCTACAGTCTTCTGCACCGGCAGCAGCGCCTTGCGCCACTCCGCTTTTTCCTGCGGCGTCAGCTTGTAGACCTCCGTCTTGCCCGACTTGCGGATGCCTTCCAGCGCTTCATCGTTCTCCTTCTGCGCGATCTCGTTCGCGTAGCGGGTCGCTTCCTTCATCGCGCCTTCCAGCTGCGCGCGGACATCGGCCGGCAGGCTATCCCAGAACTTCTTGTTGGCGATCACCGCATAGCCGATATAGCCGTGATCCGACACTGTCAGATGCTTCTGCACCTCGTGCATTTTCTGAGTGTAGATATTGGACGGCGTATTCTCGCCGCCATCCACCACGCCGGTCTGCATCGATTGATAGACCTCGGAGAAAGCGAGTACCTGCGGATTGGCGCCCAGCGCGCGCATTTGCGCGTCCAGCACCTTGGACGACTGGATGCGCAGCTTCTGTCCCTTGAAATCGGCCGGCGTGCGGATCGGCTTATTCGACGTCATTTCCTTGAAGCCGTTGTCCCAGTAAGCCAGGCCCACGATGCCCTTGGGCTCCAGCTTCTTCAGCAGTGATTTGCCGACCGGGCCTTCGTTCACACGCTGCAGGGCGGCTTTACTTGGCAGAATATAGGGTATGTCGTAAACCTCGAATTCCTTCACGCCCAGCGGACCGAATTTTGACAGCGACGGCGCCAGCATCTGCACTGCACCCATTTGCAGCGCTTCCAGTTCTTCCTTGTCCTTATACAGCTGGCTGTTCGGATAGACCTCGACCTTCACACGTCCCTTGGTCGCCGCTTCCGCCAGCTCCTTGAATTTCTGGGCGCCTTTGCCTTTGGGCGTGTCGGCCGCGACCACGTGGCTGAATTTGATCACGATCGGATTTTGCGCAAAGGCGCTTGCGGCAAACAGGGTTGTGGCGGCAAACAGGATGGATTGCAGTTTCATTAGTGTCTCCGGTGTTATCGGTGTGATGAATCGATGATGCGTTGGGCGGCGAGGATGATGGGGCGGTCGATCATCTTGCCGTCCAGTGCCACGGCGGCGCCTTGCGCGGCTTCAGCGGCTTGCAGCACGCGCTGGGCCCAGGCGATTTCTTGTTCTGTCGGTGAGAATACTTTGTGGACGGCTTCCAGCTGTTTGGGGTGGATGCACAGCTTGGCGCCGAAGCCGAGGCGCCTGGCGTAGCGGGTGTCGTCCGCCACTGCCGCTGCGTCCTCAAAATCGGTCGTGACGCCGTCGACTGGCGGCGGCAGGTCGGCCAGCCGCGATTGCAGCACCAGTTCTGAACGGAAGTAGAGCAGACCCTCTCGTTCATCCTCGATGCCGAGGTCAAGGCGGAAGTCGATGGAGCCAAACAGCAGCCTTTCCACGCGCGGCGCATAGGCGAGTTTATGCAAGTGGGCGAAGCCTTGCGCGGACTCGATCAGCGGCAGCACGGGCGCCACGGCGGTGGCGCGCGCCAACTGCTCGATGCGCTCGGCTTTCGGCAGCACGATGCCCGCCAGCTTGCGGCCAGCCGCGCGGCACGCCGCGAGATCGTCGGCAAACCAGGGCGTGTCCGCAGCATTGACGCGGACGTAGATCGGCACGATTGGCCCTGGCCCGGCATCCGGTGACGCTTGCGATGCCAGATCGGCATGGCCGGCGTCTGGCGCCATGAGTGATGTGCTGGCCGATGTGGCGCCGGCGGGATTGGCGCTGGCGGGACTGGTGCTGCTAACTGCGCGCGGCGCGGCCGGGGCAGCCGGGGCAGGATCGTAGGCGTCGAACCAATCGGTGAGGGCGGCGCGGGCGGTGGCTTTATCGGCTGGCGGGACGGCGTCTTCGAGGTCGATGATGATCGCGCCCGCGCCGGAAGCGAGCGCCTTGGCGATGCGCTCTGGCCGCGTGGCGGGCACGAACAGATATGAGCGTGGGCTCACAGCAGCGCTCCGATGCGCTCGGCATGCGCCAGCGACCAGACCTTGTCCGCCACGGCGTTCATCTCCGCCGCAGTCGCCGCGCCGCTGAAGGCTGCCAGGCGCACAGCTTTATCCTGCAGCTCTGCGCGGCTCAGTGTATTGCCTGGGTCGCCTTTTGGCTCGTCCACGCGGCCATGCAGCGTGCGGCCATCGGTCGTAGTGACGACCACTTTGCCGATCCAGCGCGCCGGATAGGCGCCGTCCACCTCCGCATCCAGCACCATGTGCACTTTCTCGCGCAGGGCGGCAACACGGGGATTGTTGTAGCTCTGTTCGAATTCGCTCAGCCCTGCCGCGTCGAATTCGGCGATCAGGCCAAGCACGGTGCCCATTGAGAATTTGGCCTGATGGACGGTTTGCGGATTCACGACCGGCCCCAGCACGTCGATTGCGCCCTGGTGCACAAAAGCGTCCACTCGTGCAATCTGCGCCGCGGTGAGCGCATGTTCGTGCATGACGGCTTGCAGCGCGTCGGCGGCGGGATGCGTATGGCGGCACGATGCATGGAATTTGAACGAAGTCTCGGCCAGCGCCCAGCGCGCGCCGAGACGGTCGGTCAGCCGGGCCGGATCGGCATCGCGCGACATGCCGGCGGCCATGCCTTGCGGGCCTTCCAGGATGCGGCGCGCGCCGGTAAAGCCTTCACGTGCGAGCCAGGCTGCCGTCAGACCGTCTGCGGCGGCTTTGCCGGTATGGAGCTGCTTGGAATCGGCGGCGTCGCGCAGGAATTCCCACAGGCCGGCGGCTTGCGTGCCGGCCGACCCGAAAGCGTGAAGCATTTGTTCGGGGCTCAGGTTCAGCAAGCGTCCAGCGGCCGCTGCTGCGGCAATGGTGCCTGCGGTGCCGGTGGTGTGGAAGATCTTATAGTGGGAGCGTCCGAGAAATTCGCCGACGCGAATGCCGACCTCATAGCCTGCCACGGCGGCGGTCAGCAGCTCCTGGCCTGAGCGACCCTCAGCCTGCCCGATTGCCAGCGCCGCCGGAA
The DNA here is from genome assembly GCF_052114165.1 of Pseudoduganella sp. RAF19. Taxonomy (NCBI): domain Bacteria; kingdom Pseudomonadati; phylum Pseudomonadota; class Betaproteobacteria; order Burkholderiales; family Oxalobacteraceae; genus Pseudoduganella; species Pseudoduganella sp. RAF19. The sequence goes on from NZ_JBFREF010000008.1 coordinate 284,994, forward strand.
AGACCACCGCGGCAGGGTGAAAGACGGAGCCATTATGCACGTCGTCCTGTTCGGCAAAGTGGGACGAGGCGCCGTTGACCATCGCCGCGAACAGCGGCGTTGTCCGCGTACGTGAAATCAGCACCTCGCAAGCACCGCCGGACATTCCGGCGGACGCGGCGCCGGAGGCGGCACCGCGCGCCGGAACACCGGACATCTCCTCAGCAAAGCGGGCGATGGCTTCGACGGGGCGGGCGCCTCTACCGGCCAGCGCGGAGCCGATCCAGTCGAGGAAGAGGTCTTCCGCGCGGCGTACGACGGCGTCCGGAATCTGTCCGAACTGGAGGTTGGCGGCGAAGGTGGCAAGTTCCTGTGTGCTCATGCTGGCTCCTCAGACAGCTTGCTGGCTGCGCAGCGCGGCGATCGACGCGGCATCGTAGCCGAGGTGAGAAAGAATCGTGTCCGTGTGCTGCCCCAGCGCCGGCACTTCGTCCATGCGTGCTTCCCACGTATTCGGCACGCCCGGCGGCAGCAGGGCAGGCATTGCGCCCGCCGGCGTACCAACTTCAACCCAGCGCTCGCGCGCCTTCAGCTGCGCGTGCTGCCACAGATCGTGCATGGAATTCATGTGCGCGTTGGCGATCTGCGCATGGTCCAGACGCTCGATGACCTGCTCGGCGGTGAGTGCCGCGAAGGTCTCAACGATGAGCGCCCGCAGTTCCTGGCGCGCCTCGTGCCGCTTGGCGTTGGATGCGAAGCGCGCATCGGTGGCAAGATCGGGCCGCAACAATACCTTTTCGCAGAACAGCGCCCATTCGCGCTCGTTCTGCAAGCCGAGCATCACCACTTTGCCGTCGCCGGCAGGGAAGGGGCCGTACGGATAAATCGTCGCGTGTGCGGCGCCTGCGCGCGGCGGCGGCGAAGCGCCGTCCATGGCGTAATAGAGCGGATAGCTCATCCACTCCGCCAGGCTCTCCAGCATGGACACGTCAATGCGGCAGCCCTTGCCCGTCTTGCCGCGCTGGATCAGCGCCGCGAGGATGTTGGTGTAAGCGTACATGCCCGCCGCAATATCGGCAATCGAGCAGCCCGCCTTGGCCGGTTCGTCCGGCGTGCCGGTAATCGACAGGAAGCCAGATTCACTCTGAATCAGCAAATCGTAAGCCTTCTTGTCGCGATAAGGGCCATCCGCGCCGTAACCGGAAATATCGCAGACAATCAGTCGCGGATGCGTTGCCTTCAGCGCTTCGTAGGACAGGCCAAGCCGCGCCGCAGCGCCGGGCGCCAGATTCTGTACCAGCACGTCGGCTTCGTCTAAAAGCTTGCCGAGGATTTCATCCGCAGCGGCGTGTTTGACGTCCAGTGTCAGGCTCTCTTTCGAGCGATTGGTCCACACAAAGTGCGAAGCCAGTCCGCGGGCGCGTGCATCGTAGGCGCGGGCGAAATCGCCGACGCCGGGACGCTCAACCTTGATGACGCGTGCGCCGAGATCGGCCAGCTGCCGTGTGCAGAAAGGCGCTGCGATCGCATGTTCCAGCGTGACTACGGTAATGCCGTCGAGTGGTCGCATAAACAATCTCCTCAGAACGAGCGCGGCATGCCCAGTACGTGCTCGGCGACGTAGGACAAAATCAGATTGGTCGAAATCGGCGCCACCTGGTACAGGCGCGTTTCGCGGAACTTGCGCTCGACGTCGTACTCGTGGGCGAAACCGAAGCCGCCGTGGAATTGCAGGCAGGCGTTGGCCGCTTCCCACGATGCATCCGCCGCCAGCATCTTGGCCATATTTGCTTGCGCGCCGCAGGGCTGGTGCGCGTCGAACAGTTCGGCAGCTTTGTAGCGCATCAGGTTTGCCGCTTCGATATTCACGTAAGCCTTCGCGATAGGGAACTGCACGCCCTGGTTCTGGCCGATGGGACGGCCGAACACTTCGCGCTCGCTGACGTATTTGCTGACCTTGTCGATAAACCAGTAGCCGTCGCCAATGCACTCTGCCGCGATCAGCGTGCGCTCCGCGTTCAAGCCATCCAGGATGTACTTGAAGCCTTTGCCTTCCTCGCCAATCAGGTTCCCGGCCGGGATTTCAAGGTTCTCGAAGAACAGCTCATTGGTTTCGTGGTTGACCATGTTGAGAATCGGCTGCACGCTCATGCCTTTGCCGATCGCCTCACGCAGATCGACCAGGAAGATGGACATGCCTTCGGACTTCTTGGTCACATCCGACAGCGGCGTCGTGCGCGCCAGCAGAATCATCAGGTCGGAATGCTGTACGCGGGAGATCCACACTTTCTGGCCATTGACCACGTAGCGGTCGCCTTTGCGCACGGCCGTGGTTTTGATCTTTGTGGTGTCAGTGCCGGTGGTTGGCTCGGTCACGGCCATCGATTGCAGGCGCAGTTCTCCGCTGGCGATTTTCGGCAGATAAAACTCTTTCTGGGCTTGGGAGCCGTGACGCAGCAGGGTGCCCATGTTGTACATCTGGCCGTGGCAGGCGCCGGAGTTGCCGCCGCTGCGGTTGATCTCCTCCATGATGATCGACGCTTCCGTCAGGCCCAGGCCCGAACCGCCGTATTCCTGCGGGACCAGCGCGGCCAGCCAGCCCGCTTCGGTGAGCGCATTGACGAAGGCTTCCGGATAGCCGCGCGCCTCGTCGACGTCGCGGAAATAGGAGGCCGGGAATTCTGCGCACAGAGCGCGCACGGCATCGCGGATGTCCTGGTATTGGTCGTTGTTGTGCATTGTCGTTCTCACTCAATGGTGGCTTCGGCCTGCATGGCCAGTTCGCCGCGGTGGTTCAGTGCCCACAGGCTCACGCGGCCATTGCCTTCGGGGCGGCCGCAAACGGTAAAGGGATGGATGTCGAACAGCGGCGACACGGCGCGGAAGCTGAACGATGTCACGCGCGCCGCCGGTAGTTCGGCGCGCAGCAACTCCATCAGCAAGGTGGCGATCAGCGGTCCGTGCACGATCAGGCCGGGATAGCCTTCCACTTCAGTGACGTAGCTGCGGTCGTAATGGATGCGGTGTCCGTTGAAGGTCAGCGCGGAATAGCGGAACAGCAGCACAGGATCGGGAGTAATTTCGCGCGACCACTGCGCCTGCGCTGGAGCGGATTTTGGCGCGGGCTGCGGCGAGCCGGGCGCCGGCATATCGCGATAGACGATATCGTGTTCTTCAGTGATGGCGATGCGTCCGCTGCAACGGATTTCATGGCGCACGGTGACAAACACCAGATGCCCGCTGGCGCCAGCCTTGTCCTTCACGTCCAGGATGGACGACGTGCGGCTGATGGCCGCGCCGATCGGTAACGGCTCGGGGAAGGCCAGGCGTCCGCCCGCCCACATGCGGCGTGGCAGCGGCACCGGCGGCAGGAAACCGCCGCGGCGCGGATGGCCGTCGTCGCCGATTTGCGCGGCCGGTGCGACCGACCAGAAATTGATCCAGTGCCACAGCGGCGGCAGGATGGCGTTCGGCGCCGGCGTGTCGAGTGTTGCGGCGAGTGCGCCGACGGCTTCCGGACGCACCACGTCCTGCAGTGTCTCGGTCCTGCCGACCCATTGCTGTAGCAGGGAAAGATCGAAGTCGGACATTGTCGGCTCATTAAGAATTAATCGTTGAGCCAGTGTATGGCGCACAACACGCCGCCACAATTTGTATTTTCGGAAGGGGGGCTTGATAAATCCAAAAGCCGCCCGATCTGATGAGAATAAGTGAAGTTTTTGCTAATGTTTATCGAGGAGAAATCCCATGATCGACATCGACATCGACATCGACATCAAGGCGCATATCACCCCCGATCCGGAAACACCGCCGCCGCCGCCGGATAAAGAGCCGCCCCCCGACATCGAACCGGTGCCGGTGGAACCACCTGTCGAGGAGCCTATGCCGAAACCGCCGCCTATGAAGGCTTAGGGGCTTCGGGCGGCAGGGGAGGAATCTTGCGGATTTCTTCCTCTGTCTCTTTTTCGGCAGGCGATTTCTCGCCGCTGCCGATATCGTCTTCGTCCATCATGTGATGGCGGCGTTCGGATTCGTCGGGCTCATAGGGCTGGTTCATAGTGTGTCCCTCCTTTCAATTCATCCTAGCAGGGCAAATGCGCTTGCGGCGCGAAGTTGGTTTCAGATAACTAGTGTTGCCGTCTGCCTACATTTATGTCTTTTTGTGCTGACTGTCACATGGGGGTCATCAAAGTCTTTCTATAATCTAGTCATAGACAGTCTCATTGATCTACCGGAGGCCATCATGGGCAATTCCCTGCACAACAAGATCTACCTTGGTCGCCGTATCGACCTGCACACGCGAACCACTCAGGCGCTGTTGTGTATTGGTGCAGTGGCAGGCTTCGCCATCGTCTGGCTGGCATTCCGCGCGTTCAAGTAGCTTGCTCCGCCCCGCGTGGGCGCGTACCATGATGGCCGCAGTAGCCCATCATGGATTTAGCAAGCAATGAAGAACGAAAAATTAAGCACCGACGAATTCAACGCGCTGGACGAGGTTGCCCGCGGCATCAAGGGCAAGCCTAGCGCTTGCGTGGGCCGCAACAGCAAGCGCCTGTCCGGCATCAAACTGATTTCCTTTGGCCGCGACGGCCGTATCACGCTCACGGAGCAGGGCAAGGAACGCCTGTTCCTGCGGCGCTGCGTGATGACCTTGAAAGCGCTGATCGATAACACTGCCGCGCCGGTGGATGCGGATGTGGCGCTTTTCCTCGGCAAGAAGTCGCACATCGTTGCGGTGGAAGGCGGCTTTGAAGTCACCGCCAAGGGACGCGAGTCCCTGGCAGATATCGAGGCGCAGGGACTTTAAAACCGGCAAGCCCTAGTGGCAGCCACGATGTGGCAGCCACTTCGCCGCAGCCCGCGGCTCTGACAAGGTGGCTGCCACTTCGCCGAAACCCGCGGCTCTGACAAGGTGGCTGCCACATCGTGGCTGCCACCAGGGGTTAGGGGTTAGGGTTTAGGCTGGAACCCGTCAGCAGTAATTTCCAGCTCGGTCACCTCGCCATACTTCTGAGCGATCTGGCGGATCGACTCCGCCTTGCCGACCAGGACGGTCTGCAGATTCTTGCGCGGGAAATGCTTCTCGACCAGCAGCCTGGCGCGTTCCGGTGTCAAGCTGTCCACATCGCGCATGAAGTTGTCGATCTGGTCGCGGCTCACACCCAGCGCATACATATCGCCCAGCAGGGCCGCCAGCTGTTCGCTGGTTTCGAAGCGCGGGGGGAACTGGCCCTTCACATAGGCCTTGGCCGATTCCAGCGTAGCTTTGTCGATGCCCTTGTCCCACAGCCGCTCGTAAGTCTTGTGCGCCAGGTCCAGCGCCGCTTCCGTTTTCGGCAGCGCGGTGAAGGACGAGATCGAGAAAGTGCCGGTCTGCGACAAAGGACTGAAGGCGCTGCTGGCGCCGTAAGTCAGGCCGGTATTGGTGCGCAGCTCGTCGTTCAGCCATGAGGTGAAGCGTCCACCGAGAATCGTGTTCAGCACCTGCAGCGGTACATAGTCCGGATCATTGCGCGCGATGCCCGGACCGCCGATCAGGAAAGTGGTTTCGATCGCATCGGACTTATTCACCAGCCACACACGCGATTTGTCCGCATGCACCTGGCCGTAATCGGCGCGCTGTGGCGCCGGGCCTTCCGCATGCCACTGGCCGAACAGCGTCTCGACCTGCTGGCGCATCGCTTTCGGATCGAAGTCGCCGACCACAATGATGGCCGCGTTATCGGGACGGAAGTAGTGCTGGTAGAAGCCTTGCACATCGTCCTGCTTCAGCGCGCCCAGGCTGTTGACGGTGCCGCCTGGCGGATTGCCATATGCCGCGCCGCCGAACAGCATGGCGCGGTAATAGGTGCCCGCCACCTGGCGCGGGCTTTCCTTGGCCTGGCGCAGCACATTCATTTTGCGGCCGCGCAGCTTGTCCAGCTCCTTGGCGTCGAAGCTGGGCTGCTGCATCAGTTCAGCAAACAGCGGCAGCAGGACAGGGATGTCCTTCTGAGCGAAGTTCGCCTGCACCGTGCTCTGTTCCGTGCCACTGCCGCCGGACAGCACACCGCCGCGGAAGTCGAAAGCTTCGTCAATGGCGGCCTTGTTGTGTGTCAGGCTGCCGAGCAGGATGGCATCGCCGGTCAGGTTGGCAAGGCCGGGCTGCTGGCCGTCGTTCACAGCGCCGGCCTTCACCACGGCACGCACGGAAATCAGCGGCACTTCGTGGCGCTCCATCATGTAGACGGTAAGACCGTTCGGCAGCTTGGTGGTTTCAAAGGCGGGCAGCTTGAAGTCGGCGGCTTGCGCGGTCGCAGCGGCGCCAACGAGGGTGAGTGCGATCAGTTTATTCATTCGTTCACTCCTCTTTCGCGGCCAGCACGCCGATGGTGCGCTGCGACTTCTTCAGATATTTGGCGGCCACGTTCTGGATATCGGCCACGGTCAGCTTTTCGTATTGGGCAGGTTCATCGAACATCTTGCCGTAATCGCCAAAGAATACTTCGTGATTGCCCAGCTGGAGCGCCTTGCCGTTGATGGTTTCCTGCGCGCGATAGAGGTTCAGCAACTTGGCGTTCTTCACCTTCTGCAGTTCTTCTTCCGTGACGCCGTCCTTGATCACTTTGTCGATCGCAGCCAGCAGCGCTTCTTCGATTTTGTCGGTGCCCACATTGCCGGCGGAGACGGTGTAGAAATAGAGCAGGCCGGGATCGAAACCGTCGGTGCTGAAGGCGGACACGCTGTTGGAGATCTGCGTGTCGACCAGGGCCTTGTACAGGCGCGAAGTCTTGCCGTCCGCGAGCAGGCTTTGCAGCACGTCCAGCGCATAGTAGTCGGGGTGGCTCGCTTCCGGCACCTTGTAAGCGACCATCACGTTCGGCGCGCTGGCGCTGGCCTTGGCGATAAACAGGCGGCGTTCGCCTTTCTGTTCAGGCTCTTTGGTGCGTACGGCCGGCGGAACAGGGCGTTTGGGAATGCTGCCGAAGTATTTGTTTGCGAGCTGCTTCACGTTGTCCACTTTCACATCGCCCACGATCACAGCCACCGCGTTGTTGGGCGTGTAGTAAGTGTGGAAGTAGTTCTCCAGGTCTTTCTGGTTCCACGACTTGATGTCGGATTCCCAGCCGATCGTGGGAATCGCATAAGGATGGGCGGTGAAGGCGACGCTGTTCAGGTCTTGCATCAGCATGCGCACATTGGAGTTTTCCAGTCCCGTGCTGCGTTCGGACAGTACCACGCCGCGCTCGCTCTCCACCATCTTAGGATCGATGGACAGGCTGGCGATACGGTCGCCTTCCAGTTTGAACACGGTTTCCAGCGCACTGGCAGGGAACCAGTCCTGATACACCGTCACGTCGCTATTGGTGTAAGCGTTGTTCGCGCCGCCTTTGGCTTCCATGGTGCGGTCGAACATCTTCGGTCCGTAATGCCTGGAGCCGTTGAACATCATGTGTTCGAAGAAGTGCGACAGGCCGGTGATGCCGGGCGCTTCATTGCGCGAACCGACTTTCCAGAAGGTGTACATATTCGCGTTCGGAATCGCGCTGCTTTCGAGGACGATGAACTTCATTCCGTTCGGCAGGGTAAACGACTTCACCTGATCCGCCGTGAGCGCCGCTTGCGCATAGGACGCCGCTGCATACGCCATTGACGCCGCCAATAGTCTCCACTTCATTGTTTCTCCCTTTCTTTATGAGCGCGCACCGGCGCTGATGACGGCTGCCCCGGCCAGTGCCAGTCCCGCGCCAATCAGATCCGTTGCCGATGGACGCAGGCCGTCGACGACCCACAGCCAGCCGATGGCAGCGGTAATGTAGATCGCGCCATAGCTGGCGTACACGCGGCCACTTGCTGCCGGGTGCAAGGTCAGCAGCCACACAAACGCCGCCAGGCTGGCCGCCGCCGGCAGCAGCAGCCACGCGGGACCTTTACCGCTGAACCAGAGCAGCGGCAGGTAGCAGCCAAGCAGTTCAGCAATGGCGGTGACGAAAAACAGGCCAATGGTTTTTAACAGGTCTACGTTCAGCATGCGGGCAAGCATAAGCCATTTGTGGTGGTTTATGAAGAAATATGGTCGAATAAGGTCTGGCGAAATCGGGATATCTACCTATGCGAACTTCGATTGGCCTGCTGGCCGTGTGTTGGTCTGTTACTTCGCTTGCGCAGGCAAGCTGCTATTCCACGCTGAAGGCGCAAATGCCGCAGGCGGGTACGGTGATTTTTGGTGAGCTGCATGGGACGACGGAGATTCCGAAGTTCTTCAGCCAGTGCGTGCGCGAGTTTGTGAGCAATGGCGAGGAGGTGCGCGTCTTCCTTGAGTTCCCGGCTTCGCAGTCTGCGACCGCGGGCCGTTATCTGCGCAAGGAGGCGGATGAGCCGGTGCTGCTGTCCGCACCGCATTGGAAGACCGAAGACGGACGCGCGAGCCAGGCCATGCTGGCGCTGTACCGCGATCTGCGCGGCTTGCCGGCGCCCGGTGTGACGCTGTCCGGTATCGATGCGGATGCCGGTGAAGCGGACCGCGGGCAGGCCATGGCGCGCAACTTCCTGGCCGCTTACTCGCACAAGGCATACAACCTGGTCCTGGTCGGCAACCTGCACGCCCAGTTGGGCAAAAGCCGCTTCAGCAGCATCGGCGGCGCGCCATTTGGCCAGCGCATTCAGGAGCGCCTTGGCAAGGTGATCAGCCTGGACGCACGCTACCAGGCGGGCACTGCGTGGATCTGCACGGGCTATTGCGGCAAGATGGATTTGTCGGGCAACCAGCCCACGGGTGGTGCGCTGGGTATCGCCATGTCCGGCGAAGATCCAGCGTTTTCGGGCGTTTTCAGCGTCGGCAAAGTCACCGCTTCGCCGCCTGCGCGCTGAACTGGTAAGCTAGGGGCATTACAACAACTGGATGTCCTGAAATGGAAAGCCCGATGCACTGGTCGGCTCACGAGCTGACGATGACTGTTTTGATGACGCCGGATATGGCGAATTTTTCCGGCAACGTACACGGTGGCGCGATTCTGAAGCTGCTGGATAGCGTGGCGTATGCCTGCGCGAGCCGCTATTCGGGCAGCTATGTGGTGACGCTGTCGGTGGATCAGGTGATGTTCCTGCAGCCGATTCATGTGGGCGAGCTGGTGACCTTCCTCGCGTCGGTGAATTACACGGGCCGGACGTCGATGGAGGTGGGCATTCGCGTGGTGACGGAGAACATCCAGCAGCGCCTGGTGCGCCATGCGAACAGCTGTTATTTCACGATGGTGGCGGTGGACAAGGACCGCAAGCCGCTGGCCGTGCCGGCGCTGGTGCCGGAAACCGAGGAACAGAAGGCGCGTTTCGAACAGGCCGAGTTGCGCAAGGCTGCGCGGCAGCAGGTGGCGCAGGCCAGGAAGAAGTAGGCGGAGCTGAAATGGCGGATCAATGATCCGCCCTACGCCGGATCGTGTCAGGTAGGGCGGATCATCGATCCGCCGTTGCATGCTTAAACACGGCGCTGGTCAGGATAGATCAGCGTGCGCACGGCAACCTGGTGCGGCACGCCCATGGCGGCCAGAAATTCGGCAGCGCGGCGCAGCCCGATCTCGGGCAGGGCGGCAATGGCCTGATTCACTACATCGCGCGTGCGATGGTCTGAGCGCACCTGTTGGCGGTGCAGAGGTGTGGTTTGCATTTTTCTTTTCCCTGTTTCGGCGCGGTCAGGCACGCAGCAGTGCCGGCTGCCCGCCATCCAATTGCTTGCCCTCTTGCAACATCTGCTCGAACTCCGGCGGGGCGACCGGGCGGCTGAAATAATAACCCTGCATTTCGTCACAGCCGTGACGGCGCAGGAATTCCAGCTGCTCCTCGGATTCTACACCTTCTGCGATCACCCGCAGATTCAGGTTGTGGGCCAGGGCGATGATGGAGATGATGATGGCCGCATCATCCGCATCGGTGGCGATGTCCGAAACGAAGGAACGGTCGATCTTCAGGACATCGATAGGGAAGTTGCGCAGGTAAGAGAAACTTGAGTAGCCGGTGCCGAAATCGTCGATGGCCAGCGCCACGCCGAGGGCCTTCAGCTCGTGCAGCAGGCTGACGGCCTGCGCCACATCGTTCATGAACAGGCTTTCGGTCAGCTCGATTTCCAGCGCGGACGGAGGCAGGCCGGATTCAGCCAGCACGCCCGCAATCGACGCCACCAGATTCTGCTGGCCGAACTGGCGGGCCGACAGGTTCACACCCACGCGCAGGCCGCTGAAGCCTGCGTCGTGCCAGGTCTTGGCCTGCATGCAGGCCGTGCGCAGCACCCAGGCGCCGATCGGCACGATCAGCCCTGTTTCTTCCGCCAGACCGATGAAGCGCGCCGGCGGCACCATGCCCAGTTCCGGATGCTGCCAGCGCAGCAGGGCTTCCATGCCGATAATGCGGCCGGTTTCCATGTCCACCTGCGGCTGATAGTGCAGCACGAATTCATTGCGCTCCAGCGCATTGCGCAGCGCGCTCTCGATGCGGATGCGCTCCTGCGCCTCCTCGTTCATGGCAGGCTGGTAGAACTGGAAGCAGTTGCGGCCGCGCTTCTTGGCCGAATACATGGCGATGTCCGCGTGTTCGATCAGGTGCTGGGCCGGCGTGCCGTCCGCCTCGTACACCGCTACGCCGATGGAGCAGGTGACGAAGAACTCTTTACCCTCCAGCATGACCGGCTGCGCCAGCGCCTTCATCACGCGCTCCACGATCGCCGGTGACAGGGACTCGTCCGGATACTCGCTCAGAATTGCCACGAATTCGTCGCCCGACAAACGCGCCACGGTATCGCTCTCGCGCACGCTCGATTGCAGGCGCGTGGCCACGGTCTTCAGCAGCAGGTCGCCTGCCTTGTGGCCCAGCGAGTCGTTGACGAACTTGAAGCGGTCCAGGTCAATCAGCATCACCCACAGCGGATGGCCGGAGCGGTTGGCATAGGCGATGGCCTGTTGCAGGCGGTCCTGCAGCAGCATGCGGTTCGGCAGGCCGGTCAGCACGTCGTGGTGGGCGATATGCTGGATGCGCTGCTCGGCCAGTTTGCGGCCCGTGATCTCGCTGCCGGTACCGCGGTAGCCTTTGAAATTACCCTGCGCGTCGTACACCGGCTCGCCGCTGGTGGTGAACCAGCGCGTCACGCCGTCGTTGCCGACGATCGAGTATTCCAGATTGGAGAACGGCAGGCGGGCCTGCAAGCGGGCCATATGCTCGCGGCCCCACTTGGTGTTCAGCATCTCCGGGTAGGATTCCCAGCGCGTGCGGCCGATGTAGTTTTCCTTGGTCAGGTGGCCTTTTTCGAAGAAGGCGCCGGTGATATTGGTGAAGCGGTATTGCGAGTCCTGCTCCCAGTACCAGTCCGAGGACAGGGCCAGCAGTCGGCGGAAGCGCTGTTCGCTGTCCTGCAAGGCGCGTTCGGTGTGTTTGCGCGCCGCCACGTCCGCGTTCAGCCGCTCGTTGCTGCGCTGGAGATCGGCGGTGCGCGCATCCACCAGCAGCTGCACCCGGCGCGAGCGCATCACCAGCGTGTGCACCAGCACCGCGCTCAGAAGGCTGAACAGGATGCCGCCCAGCAGCGTGCCCAGCGAACCGAGATGGTCATCCAGGAAGGGGCGGGGCAGGGCGTCGATGCGCACGCTCCAGGAGGTGCCCAGCACATCGAACTTGCGCAGATCACGGTCGCGATAGTTCAGTCCCAGCACGCGGTGCAGGCCTTCGAAAATGCTTTCCGGCTCGTTCTGCACGCCATGGCTGAAGACCAGATTGTCGGCATCGCGCGCATCGCCGGCGTACACGCGCAGCATGACCTGGGGATCGTCCAGCAGGCCATTGTTTTGCAGGATGGTGTAGACCAGATGGTGGCCGCGAATCACGGCGGCGGTGTCGCCGATCCATGCCGCGCGGCGCTCTTCGTAGGTTTCGGTGGGCGCGCCAGGACGGTAGACCGGCATGATCATCACAAAGCCGCGGTTGCCCACTGAACCCTGAGCCAGCTGGATCAGGGCCGTGGCGGCCGGGCGTCCGGTGCGCAGAATCCGGTCGACCGCCTTGCGCACCGAGGGATTGCTGCCTGCATTCAGTCCCAGCGCGATTTCATTGCCTTCCAGCGGTTCCAGATAATCGACCACGTTGTAGAAGTCGCGCTGCTGCGCGGTCGCGATGCCGGATTCCGATAGCTCGGTGATGGTGAAGCCGGGATAGCGGGGCCGCATCGACGCTTCGTAAGCGGCGCGTTCGGCCAGCGGGACGACGCGGTGGTAATTAAAGGCCTGGATGAAGGGATAGCGCAGGACCAGGGGCTCGGTGAAGGTATGGAACTGCTCGCGCGACACCGGCGCCACGGTGCGGAACAGCTGATTGGTCATGCTCAGCACTTCCACCGCGTCGTCCAGCCCGCGCCGAATGGCGGCCACCCGCACATTGGCGCGCTGCTGGAAACCCAGTTCCAGCTTGCCGTATTCGAGGGCGCTGACCGCGACGAAGAGAATGGCGGTAACGGCAAGCCCGGCGCCAAATGTCAGCGCGGCTGCTCCGTAGACCGATGTTCTCCTGCGGCGATTCGCCATGTCGTCCCTGAATGGTTGCAAAAATGCCAGACCGGGCGTCCGGCTGCGCCCTTCAGTGTGGCATAAATTGGTGCATGGTGGAAATATTTGCCGCTCAAACGTCAACTGTGCGGCGCAAGCGCGCAACAGTCCAGTGAGCCAGCAGGCGGTTGGCGAGGGCAAAGCCGAGGCCGGGGCCGTAGCCGCCGTAGGCCGCCACCTTGCGCTGCATGCGGCTGGCGGGCATGCCGGGCGTCCGTCCGGGGCGGATGGCGAACACGATGCGGTTGTTGCCGGCGATGCCAGTGAACTGGCAGATGCGCTCCTGGAAGCAGTCGCGCAGGCGGGCCAGGGTGGAAGGGTAGCGCGGATCGTAACTAAACATATTAGCGACCAGCACGCCATCCGGCCGTAGCGCGCGCCGGCAATCGGCGTAAAAGCGTGCGCTGGTCAGGGCTGGCGGCAAACCTTCGGCGTCGAAGCCATCGACCAGAAGTACATCGGCGGAGTCGCGCAATTGCGGCATGTAGCGCACCGCATCGGCGTGAATCACCTTGAAGCGCTCGTCGTCTTGCGGGATTTTGAAGCGCTCGCGCAGGGCGATCACGTCTTCGCTCAGTTCCAGCACGGTGATGCGGCTGTTGGGCAGGTAGCGGTAGCAGAATTTGGCCAGCGAACCGCCGCCCAGGCCCACCATCACGATATGCTGCGGACGCGGCTTGAACAGCACGAAGCACATCATGGCGCGGGCGTAGGCCAGCACCAGGCTGTAGGGATCGGCCGGGTCCATCTGGCTCTGGATCTCGCCCGGCGTGAATTCGAGCGAAACGTGGCGCCCGCGCCGTCGGACCTGTGGTTGCTTGCTGAGAGCGGAAGACATTTTGCTAACTTGTTGTCAACTATGATGTTCTGATAAGCTGGCGGGTTGGAGACAAGTGTACCGGGATCGCGTTTACATCAGCAACTTTTATAGGTACATTGCCAACCATATGCCCCCGGGGGCCGAACGGAGAAGAGCATGTTTTTAGATCACCCGACCATTACCGCAACCAACAGCTTTACCGAACCTGACCGTATCGAGCGCCTGACGCGCGTGTATGGCTATGTCGCCGCCCTGGCGGACATGACGGGCAAGGAGCATTTCATCGAAAAGGTCAGCCAGCTGCACGACCACAAGGGTACCCTGATCGTGTTCTGGCACGATACTCCCTCCGAAGAGGAAAAAGACCTCTTCACCAAAGCCTGGGCCAGCAAAGTAGGCGACGGCAGCACCAACGTCGAACACGAGATCTGACCGCGGCTCCGCCGCCAAGCAATGGATATCAAAACCCTGGTTCTGGCACTGGCGCTGGGCAATCTGAGCCTGTGCGCCGCCCTGTTTTTCTTTGAGTACGAAAGCAAGAAGTCGCTGACGCTGTCCACCTGGGCGGTGGCCAAGCAGTGCCAGGCCGTGGCCTGGTTCCTGCTGTACTTCCGCGGCGTGGTGCCGGAATGGCTGTCCGGACCGGCGGCCATGGCCATCCTGCTGGCGGGCTTCGCACTCGATGCCGGCGCCCTGTGGGAAGCGGCCAGCAAGCCGGGATGGCGGCGCGTGCTGCTGCCGGGGCTGGGCGCCGCGGTGGCGGTGCTGCTGGCGCTGCACGTTCTGGATGCCGATCCGGGCCTGCGGATTGCGGCCGGCTCGCTGCTGGTGGCGGCGTTCTTCCTGTCCGGCGTGGCGGCACTGGCGGTCGCCTGGCGTGGCGGCAGCATGCTGCGCCGTTTCCTGATTGTCGCCATGTTCGTGCTGACCGTGGTGGTGGCCGTGCGCGGCGCGCTGACGGCGCTGTTCCCGCTCGGCTTGTCCTGGCTCAGCCCTCCGGCCATGCAGATGTTCGGCTTCGGCGCCTTCTATCTGATGATGCTGACCAATGCCTTCGGCTACCTCCTGCTGTCGCGTGAGAAGCTGCAGGGCGAGCTGGCGCGGCTGGAAATTGTCGATCCTTTGACCGATGTGCCGAACCGCCGCGGTTTTTATCAGGCGCTGGCGCCGTGGATGGCGCTGGCGCGCCGTCCGGGCCAGCCAACTGCCCTGATTTTGCTCAGCCTTGACCAGTTCAAGCGCGTCAACGACAGCTATGGCCATCATGCGGGCGATGCGGCGCTGAAAGCCATGGTCGATACCTGCAAACGCCAGCTGCGCGATAGCGATCAGATCGGACGTCTGGGCGGCGCCGAATTTGCCATCCAGCTGCCGCGTACCTCGCTGGAAGACGCCAAAATGGTGGCGGGGCGCATTCGCACTGCCATTTCCTCGACGCCGGTGAAGACCGAGCGCGCCTTGATCAATCTCACGGCCAGCATGGGCGTGACCACCATCCGCGCCGAGGACAGCACCGTCAGCCTGTTCAAGCGCGCCGACGAAGCCCTGCAATCCGCCAAGCTGCGCGGCGACAACCAGATCGCCGAAGCTAGCCAGCCGGCTGAGGCATAAGGAACCCGAGGCGTGAACCCGGTGCCTGCCACGCCGTGGCAGGCACCAGCCTTTCTGTCGCTGGTTTTGTCATTACCCCGTAACAATGCTCCCGTATTGTGGTAGCATTTTCGGTATAAACGATATAAATGGAATCGACCATGTTTGCCGCCGTCGATCTCGGCTCCAATAGCTTCCGTCTCTCCATCGGCCAGCACGATGGTGAAACTATCCGCATACTGAAAAGCCAGCGTGAACCCATCCGTCTTGCTGCCGGCCTCGATGCCAATGGCAATCTGACGCAGGACGCGATGCAGCGCGCGCTGATGTGCTTGAAAAATTTTCGTATCCTGCTGGCTGCGTACGAACTTGACGCGGTGCGCGTAGTGGCGACTGCCGTGCTGCGCGCCGCACGCAATTCCTCAACCTTCCTGCCGCAGGCCGAGCAAGCCATCGGCTATCCGATCGAGATCATCTCCGGGGAGGAGGAGGGCCGCCTGATTTATATGGGCGTAGCCAACGCACTGGGTCAGCCGAACGAGCGCCGCCTGGTGGTGGATATCGGCGGCGGCTCCACGGAGCTGATCCTGGGCCGCGGCCTGGACATCGAACGCGCCGAATCCTTCAGTGTGGGCAGCGTGAAGCAGAGCCTGTCCTTCTTCATCAATGGCCGTATCGATGCGCCATCGTTTGAAGCGGCGATTCTGTCGGCACGCAGCCATTTCGAGGATGGGGCGCCGCCTTATCATCCGGAATACTGGAAGCGGGCTTACGGCTCCTCCGGCACCATCCGGGCCATTGCCGAAATCATCGAGAAGAACAAGCTGGGCGACGGCATCACGCCCGCCAGCCTGAACGAAGTGCGCAAGCGCTTTATCGCCATCGGCCAGGTCGGCAAAATCGACATGCCCGGCCTGCGCCCCGACCGCGCCAGCACCGTCATCGGCGGCCTGGCCATTCTGATCGGCGTCATGCACGAACTGGGCGTCGAGCGGCTGGAGCCGGTGGAAGCGGGCCTGCGTCTGGGCGTGATGTGGGATCTTTACCTGCGCTCCATGCGCCGCGACCGCCGTGAAGAATCGGTGCGCAGCTACATCCGCAAATTCCACGTGGACGAAGCGCGCGCCGACCGCGTGGCGAACGACGCCTTGACCTTGTTCCAGCAGATGAAGCCGTCCAGCGATGGCATGGGACGCTATCTGTTCTGGTGCGCGCTGATGCACGAGACGGGCATGGTGGTGTCGCAGACCGGCTACCATAAGCACGCGGCCTATATGGTCGAAAACGCCGATCTGCCGGGCTTTACCACCCGCGAGCAGAAGGTGATGGGGCGCATGGTTCTGGCACAGAAGGGCAATCTGCGCAAAATCAGCGAGTATTTGCTGGATTCCGATTTCGCCAAGGCAGTCGTGGCGCTGCGTCTGGCAGTTCTCTTCATGCATTCGCGCATTACAGTCGACGACAAGTGCGTCAAGCTGCGCATGAAGAACCGTATCGACTTGGAAGTAAAGCGCGAACGCGTGGCAGAACACCCTACGCTGTCGTACTGGATGGAGAAGGAACAGGAGTTCTGGGACGAGGTTGGAGTGGATTTCAGTATCAGGACTACTGCTTAAAAGTTAAAAATAGTATATATTGTTTATATTATTCAATAAAAGGAACAGTCCATGAATGCCACGAAAGCCAAACCGGCCGCCAAAACCGCTGCCAAGCCTGCAGCCAAAGCCGCTGTGAAACCTGCTGCCAAAGCAGCCGTCAAGCCAGCGGCCAAGCCTGCTGCTAAACCGGCCGCTAAACCGGTCGCCAAAACCGCCGCTGCCAAGGCGCCTGCTGCCAAGCCAGCCGCAAAGACCGCCGCTCCGAAGGCTGCAGCGCCAAAAGCGGCAGCCGCGAAGCCAGCTGCCAAGGCCCCAGCCGCCAAGCCAGCCAAGGCTGCAAAACCTGCCAAGGCGCCGAAAGCTGCAAAACCAGCCGACAAGCCAGTCGATGCGCTGAAGCCGCGCAAGGAAAAGCTGGTGCGCGACAGCTTCACCATGCCGGAAGCCGAGTACGCAGTGCTGGGCCAGGTGAAAAAAGCCTGCCTGAAGGCCGGTTTCGAAGTGAAGAAGAGCGAATTGCTGCGTATCGGCGTCGCCCTGATTTCCCAGATCGACCTGGCCACCCTGCAGAGCGTTTTGGCGTCTTTGCCACAGCTGAAGACCGGTCGCCCTAAGAAGGCGTGACCATGTCATAGAACTGACATAGAAATGTCATGTTCTGGCAGTAATCAATAGTTACGCTTGCTCTGACTCAACTAGGAGGCAGAGCATGCAAAACACTATTCAAGTAGTAGAACAGAAGGTCGTCACCGGTCGCCTGCTGCTGAGCATGGCCAGCACCCAGGAAGAACTGCGCGAAGTCCAGCGTCTGCGCTACAAGGTGTTCATTGAGAGCATGGGGCTGACTTCCCTGGCCAGCGAAGATGGCCTGGACAGCGATGAATTCGATGAAGTCTGTGATCACCTGATCGTTCGCGAAGCCGACAGCCTGAAGGTCGTCGGCACCTATCGTCTGCTCAACCCGGCCGGCGCCCGCAAACTGGGCCGCGTGTATTCCGAAAACGAATTTGATCTGGGCCGCCTGCGCCACCTGCGCAACCGCATGGTTGAAGCGGGCCGCGCCTGCATTCACCCTGATTACCGCGGCGGCAGCGTGATCATGCTGCTGTGGTCCGGCCTGGCCGAGTACATGCGCCGTCACCAGTGCGAATACCTGACCGGCTGCGCCAGCATCAGTCTGGCCGACGGTGGCCACAACGCCGTCGCAGTGTATGAGCACCTGAAGAAAAGCCATATGGCGCCGCCTGAGTACCGCGTGACCCCGCACCTGCCGTTCCCGATCGGCCAGGTGGAAGCAGCCCGTGCGCCACAGGTTCCACCCCTGCTGAAAGGCTATATGCGCTCTGGCGCCTGGATCTGCGGCGAACCGGCCTGGGACCCTGATTTCGAAAGCGCGGACCTGTACCTGATGATGCCGCTGGCGAATCTGGACAACCGCTACGCCCGTCACTACGGCGTTGCCGCCTAAGCTGTACTGACTGTACCCCCGCGCCGCGTGCCCAACTGTGCACGCGCGCGCGGCGCCTCATTTCTTACCATGCAGACTGGCATTGTGAGATCTGAGGTGAACCATGCAATTCGATCCCCCGCAGCGCGCGGGCTACCAGGAGCGCGCCATCGTGCGCCATCGCGGCCGGCAAGCCGCTCAAGCTACCGATAACGTGGCGGAAGAAGTGCCGGTGGCACTGGTCTTTAATGGCATCTCCCACGCCGTGATGATGGCGACACCGCGCGACCTGGAAGAACTGGCGGTCGGCTTTGCCCTGACCGAAGGCATTGTGCGCGCCGAATCCGAGATTTACGACCTTGAAGCCCGCCTTCTGCCTGCGGCGGCGGAGGTGCAGCTGACCATCGCGCAGGGCGCCTTCATGCAGCTCAAGGAACGCCGCCGCTCTTTGGCGGGCCGCACCGGTTGCGGCGTATGCGGCATCGAAAGCCTGGAGCTGCTGGATCTCTCGCCGGAACCCATTCCACCGTCCGATTTGCCGGAGCCGCTGGCGCCTGCCATCGAGCGCGCGGCCCGCGAACTGGGGCAGCATCAAGCCCTGATGCGCCAGACCGGCGGCGTGCATGCCGCCGCCTGGTGCGGACTGGATGGCGCCGTTCACCGCGTATTCGAGGACGTGGGCCGTCACAATGGGCTGGACAAGCTGGTGGGCCATCTCGCCATGCAGGGTATCGATATGCGCCAGGGCTTCGTCTTCCTATCGAGCCGCGCGAGCTACGAGCTGGCGCGCAAGGCGGCGCGCATGCAGATTCCCATGCTGGCCACGATTTCGGCACCCACCTCGCTGGCCATCGATATTGCCCGCCAGGCAGGCCTGAAACTGGTCAGCTTCTGCCGCGCCGATGGCTTCGTCGAATACACGGAGGTGGAACATGCCTGATCCCGTCAGCTTGCGCATCGCCGTATTCACCGTCAGCAGCCGCCGCACGGCAGCCGATGACAGTTCCGGCGATCTGCTGGCCGAACGCCTGCAAGCGGCTGGCCATCAGCTGGTACGACGCGCCATCGTGCCGGACAATTTGTACGAAATCCGCCGCGTCATGAGCGACTGCATCGCCGAGAACGAGATTCAGGTGGTGCTGACCAGCGGCGGTACCGGCTTTGCGGCGAATAATGTGGTGCCGGACGCGGTGCTGCCGCTGCTGGACCGCGAAGTGCCGGGATTTGGCGAGATGCTGCGTCAGCTGTCCTACGACGATATCGGTACGTCCGCCTTGCAGGCCCGCGCCTTGGCGGGCATCGCCAATGAGACGCTGATTTTCTGCCTGCCGGGTTCCCCCGGCGCTTGCCGGCTGGCCTGGGACGGCATCCTCGCCGAACAATTGGACAGCCGCCACAAGCCCTGCAACTTCGCCTCGCGCTTCAAACCTTAAGGACAAGCCCCCGTGCCGGACGCCTGGCTGCGCACCGCCCTGGCGATATCGGCGGCCATATGGGCGATATTGCGCCGATGGCCCATCACTAATGCCTCATTGCCTGCTGCCACTTCTTCGCGGGCGATGGTGCGGCAGGTCAGGACTTGCTGGCTGCCCGCCGGGCGCACGCTCCACACCGCGTCCAGCAGGGCATACTGGCCGGGCGCGGACTCGAAACGCTGCACGCTGGTGCTGATGCGATAGACCGTGGCCTTGTCCGGCGGCTGGGTGCGGAACACGTCAATTGCGCCAAGCTCGCCCGACACCGCCAGCGACAGTGCCTGTCCGATTTCCGAAGCGGGCGGCGAAGCCCAGCGCTCCTGCTCCAGCACGTCGATGCGTCCTTCACCCGAAGTCACCACCAGCTGGCTGCGCGCCAGTTGCTGCGGCACGCTCACATTGTGCACTTCGATGTAGTAGCCGGGATTGGGCGCGGCCGAGGCGGGCGCCATGCCGCTGCTGAGGCTATAGAAGTGTTCCGGCGGCGCGCTCGCGCAGCCTGCCAGCAGCAATGCGGCTGCCGCGCCGCCTGACAAAACGTGCCAGCGCATCATTTGTTCTCCTTCATGGGCAGAGGTTTGGCGCGGATGATCGCCTCCGGATGGCGTTCGAGGTAGTCGGACAATTCGCTCAGCGATTGCAGTGTTTGCGTCAGCTGCTGCAGCGCGGTGCGGAGGTCGGACTGCACCGGCGAATCCTGCTGCAGCACCTGCTGCGCCGCGCCGAAGGTCTGGCGCGCCTCGCCCAGCGTGGCCTGCAGCTCCGGCACCAGCTGCGCATCGACTTTCTTGAACAGCGTATCGGCGCTCTTCAGCGAATCGCGCAGGTTGTTGCCGATCTGGTCGAACGGCACTTTATCCAGCTTGCGCGCGATGCTGGCGATCTGGGTCTGCAACTCGTCCAGCGCATTCGGCACCGTCGGCACCTCGATCGGATAGGCGCTCATATCCAGCTTGACCTGGGCCGCGTTGGGGAAGAAGTCCAGCGCGATGTACAACTGGCCGGTCAGCAGATTCCCCGTGCGCAGCTGGCCGCGCAGGCCGTGGCTGACCATGCGTTCCAGTACCACCGGACCGGCATTGCGGTCCTGCTCGTCCGCCACCGTGGCCTGGAAGCGGCGCCCCAGGCGGCTTGGGTACATGTCCACCGTGACCGGCATCCTGAAGTCCTTCTTGACCGGATCGAATTCCACGCCCACCGAACGCACTTCGCCCAGCACGATGCCGCGGAAGTCCACCGGCGCGCCTGGCGACAGGCCGCGCACCGACTGGTTGAAGTAGAACACGGTGGTAATCGGCGCGCCATCCTGTTCGCGCATCGCCTTGGCCTGATCGGAGGCCAGCGGGAAGTCGCTGCCGGCCTGCGCCAGGGCATCCGGTTGCCGTCCGCTGAGCGATTCGAAGGCGATGCCGCCAATCAGCAGAGCCGCCACCGATTGCGTGTTCAGCTTGAAGCCGTTGGAATCAAGCCGCAGATCGACGCCGCTCGCGTGCCACCAGCGCGTATTCTTGCCGACGTACTGGTCGTAAGGTGCATTGACGAAGACCTTGATTGCCACGCCCTGGCCATGGTTCTCCAGGTCGTAGCCGATCACTTGGCCGACCGTGATGCGGCGGTAGTAGATGGGCGAGCCGGCATCGATCGAGCCCAGTGTCTCGCTGTGCAAGGTGTATTGCGTGCCTTTCTGGTCGCCCGCCACTTGCGGCACTTTCTCCAGACCTGTGAATTCGTGGCTGGTGTCCTGCGATTTGCCGGCATCGACGCCGATATAGGCGCCGGATAGCAGGGTCCCGAGTCCGGACACACCGCTGACGCCAATGCGCGGCTTCACCACCCAGAAGCGCGTATCGGCCGCCGTGAAGCGTCGTGCATCCTTGTTCATGTCGATGGTTACCAGCACCTTGCTCAAGTCCGTCGACAGGGAGATCGCGCGTACCAGGCCGATTTCCACATCCTTGTATTTCACCTTGGTCTTGCCGGCCTCCAGGCCCTCGCCGCTGCGGAAGCTGACCACCACCGTCGGACCCTGGTCCAGATAGGACCTGGCCACCAGCGTGATCCCGATCAGCGCCGCAATCAGGGGCACCAGCCAGACCAGGGAAGGCAGCCAGCGGCCGGCCTTGTCGACCCTGGGTTCGGGCAGCGGGGCGCCAGCCGTGTTGGGCGGCTGGCCGTCGTTCTCAGACATGTTGTTCTCCATTCGGTGGGAGCGGGTCCCAGATCAGGCGCGGGTCGAATTGCATGGAAGCGACCATGGTCAGTATCACCACGCCGCAGAAAGCCACTGCGCCCGGCCCGGCGGTGATGGTGGCCAGCGACTGGAAGCGCACCAGCGCCACCGTCAGCGTGATGACGAAGATGTCGAGCATGGACCAGCGGCCCACGAACTCCACCAGGCGGTAGAGGCGGGTGCGCTGCATCGGCCGCCAGGGCGAGCGGCGTTGCGCCGTCCACGCCAGCAGCGACAGGGCGGCCAGCTTCAGCACGGGCACCATGATGCTGGCAATGAAGATGATCGCCGCCAGACCGGGCGAGCCGCTGTTCCAGAAAAAGAGCACGCCGCTGATAATGGTGTCGTCTTCCCGTCCGAACAGGGAGTGGGTGTACATCACCGGCAGCACGTTGGCGGGGATGTACAGGATGGCGGCGGCGATCAGATAAGCCCAGGTGCGGCCGATGCTGTCCGGATGGCGGCGATGCAGGCGTGCGTGGCAGCGCGGGCAGCGTTTATGCGGCGCCGACACCAGGCCGCAAACATGGCAGGACAGGGCTTCGTGCGGCACCGTTGGCGTATGCGAGGGCTGCGGCGACAGGGCATCGCCCAGATTCCACAGTGTTTTCGGATCGAAGGACACCACAATCGCCAGCATGATGGTCAACGCGCCAAAGGCAAACAGGCCGGGCTCCAGTACCACCTCGGCCAGGCTGGTCATCTTGACGATGGTGATGAGGATGCCGATCATCAGCACCTCGGTCATGCCCCAGCGCCGTGTCAGATGAACGGCGTGCAGCAGGGGATTGAATAAGCGAGGCTTGTGGCCGCCGGCCAGCGCCAGGGTCACGTGCAGCAGCGACAGCAGCTCGATGGCCGGCAACAGGATGGTGAACAGGAACACCGCCGTCGCCACCAGCGGCATATGCTCCTGCCACAGCACGAGGATGGCGCCCAGCAGCGTGGCGCGCGAAGCGTTGCCGTTGACCTCCAGCTCGACGATGGGGAATAGCTGGGCCATCAGATAGACGATCAACGCAGCCAGCGTGATGGCCGCCATGCGGCCGGCGTCCGAATAAATGCCGCGATAGAGCACCGAGCGGCAGCGCACGCAGCGCGCCTTTTCGCGCGGACGTACGGGGCGCCGCCGATGCAGCACGCCGCAGTCGTGACAGCTGATCAAATCGTATCGTGGCCTGCTCTCAGTCATGGCTGCATGATACGACAAAACTTCGCAGCACTAATCGATCCTGAAGTCCTTGCCGACGGGGACCTCGTCCGGCATCGGCAGGCCGCACAATTCCAGCACCGAACGTTCAATGGTCCGGCTCATGGCGTCCAGCGCCAGGCAGTTTGGCGCATTGCCGAAAGGTTCGCCGATTTCCTGGGCGATGGCTTCCAGCGCGAACAGCGTGTAAGCCACCAGCACCGAGATCAGCGGGGTAGCCGTGCTGATCGCGTGCATCAGGCCAAACGGCAGCAGGAAACAGTAGGCGTAAATGGTCCGGTGCAGCAGCACATTGTAAGGATAGGGGATGGGGGTGCTGGCAATACGCTCGCAGCCGCCGACGGCTTCGGCCAGGCGGTTGATCTGTGCATCCAGCATCCACATGGTTTGCGGATCGGCCGCGTCATGCAGCTCGCGGCGCAGTTCATTCAGCACGCATATCGGACGGTAGGCACGCAGCGCAAGCGCCGCGGCTTCTTCGGGCGGCAGCAAGCGCTCCAGGTCCGGCTTGGGATCGGTGCGGCGCAGCTGATGGCGCAGCAGATGCACAAAGGCGATCAGGCGATGCGAAAAGCGGACGCGGTCGATTCGGCCCTCCGGCAGGTAGACCAGCGTCTGCGACGTCAGGGCGCGCGCCGCGATCAGCACATTGCCCCACAGCTGGCGCGCTTCCACATAGCGCTGGTAGCTGGCGTTGTTGCGGAAGGCGAGGAAAATAGCCAGGCTGACGCCCAGCAGGGAGAAGGGCGCCGTGTCGAGGTGCAGATGCTCGCCGAAGAAGCGTCCGTTCCCATACACGGCGACCAGGCTGATGACCAGCATGATCGCCAGTTGCGGCAGGACCATTGGCAAAACGGAGCCATGCCATATCAGCAGCATGCGGAACCAGTTAGCCTGGGGACGGACGATCATGGGATCTCCTTAGTGACTCAGGTCCACGCGCCCGCGGAACACGTGGTATTGGTACAAGTTATAGCCGATCATGACCGGGAACACAACAGCGATCCCGCACAGCATGAAGGCCATCGTGGCGCTGTCCGACGCCGCCTGCGCCAGCGAGAGCTTGCCCGGCACCAGGTCGGGGAAAATGCTCACGCCCAGGCCCAGGAAGGAGGCCAGGAACAGCAGGATGGCGCCGCGGAACGGTCCCTGGCTGGATTGAATGTGCAGGGAATACAGCACATAGGCACCGGCGAAAGCGGCCAGTCCGGCCAGCGCCGCCAGCAGCGGGAACACGCCCGGCTGCATCCAGCGGTCATGGCCGATTTCCGGGAACTGCATCGACATCGCCGTCAGCACCGTCGCCGCGCCAAAAGCCAGCAACAGGCTGATGACGGTATGGCGGCGCGAAGCCACGACCAGTTCATCATGCGTCTTCTTGATCAGGTAAGTGGCGCCCAGCAGCGCATAGCCCGCAATCACGCCCAGCGCGCACAGGGCGGTGAAGCCGAAGGACAGTCCTCCCGGCTCCAGGCCGGTGATGACGCGGCCCAGGATCACACCCTGGCAGGCGGCGGCGCCGAGGCTGCCGATGCCGAAGACGATGTCCCAGCCGCGGCGGCGGCCCGCGGCATGGCGGAATTCAATGGCGGCTCCTCGTGCAATCAGGCTGGCGATCAGTGCCATCACTGGCACGTACAACTGCTCCATCAGGGCCGCATAGGCGGCAGGGAAGGCGCCAAACATTGCGCCGCCCAGCACCACCAGCCAGGTTTCATTGGCATCCCACACATGGCCGATGGACAGGAAGATCTGGTCGCGTTCCTTTTCCTCACGCGAGAACAGGCTGAGAATGCCGACGCCGAGATCGAAGCCGTCGGTAATCACATAGAACACCAGCATCAGGCACATCAGGCCGAACCAGGCGTTAGTCAGAATTTCATGCATGATTTGGCTCCTCGAATTGTGGACCGTTGCGCAGCCATTTGCGGGCAAAGGTGAAGAAGGCGATAAACAAGACGATGTAGAAGGCGATGAACATGGCGCTGCTGGACCAGATGGCGCCCGCCGCGACCGATGATGCCGCGTCCCTGGTGCGCAGCAGTCCGTAGACCGACCACGGCTGGCGGCCCACTTCACGCACGATCCAGCCGCATTCCACTGCGATATAAGGCAGCGGGATGCACAGCACCCAGGCCAGCAGCAGCTTGCGCTGGGCCAGCAGCGCTTCAAGACGTCCACGGGCGCGCTTCAGGCCCCAGGCGGTCCACACGGCCAGTGCGGCCAGCAGGAAGCCAATGCCCGCCATCACGCGGAAGGCGTAATACAGCAGGGGCAGGGCAGGTGGCTGGTCTTCCAGCGGGATGTCGCGCATGCCGGTCACTTTGCCGTGAACGTCGTGCGTGGCCAGGATACTCAGCATGCCAGGCAGTTCCAGCGACCAGTCGTTGCGCTGTTCCTGCTTGTTCGGCCAGGCCAGCAGCGACCAGTTGGCGGCGGTGCCGGGCGCGTTGGTTTCCCAGTGGCCTTCGATGGCCGCACCTTTGGCAGGCTGGCGCTCAAAGACTTCCACGCCGCTGGCGTCGCCGATCAGCACTTGCAGTGGCGCCACGACAGCCAAGGTGAGCAGTGCGATCTTGAAGGAGCGGGCGAAGAAGGGCGCGTGGCGGCGGCGATACAGATGCCAGGCCGAGATGCCAATCACCACCACCAGACCGGTTTCCATGGCGGCCAGCCACATATGCGACACGCCAAAGGCCATGGCCGGGTTGAAGATGGCGTCAACATAGCTGGTGACGACGACCTTGCCGTTTTCGACAGCGATACCGGCCGGCGTTTGCATCCATGAGTTGGCGACCATAATCCAGAAGGCGGAAATGGTCGAACCCAGCGCCACCATGGCGGTTGCGAACAGGTGCACCTTGCGTGGCACCTTGCCCCAGCCCCACAGCATGACGCCGATGAAGCCTGCCTCCAGCATGAAGGCCATGGCGCCTTCGAAGCCGAGGATATTGCCGATAAATTGTCCGGTGAAGCGCGAGAAGCCTGCCCAGTTGGTGCCGAACTGGAATTCCATCGGAATGCCGCTGACCACGCCCACGGCGAAGTTCAGGATCAGCAGCTTGCTCCAGTAGCGCACGTGGTGGTAGTAGATCACTTCACCACGGCGCAGCCACAGCGCTTCCATCAGCATCACGAAGGCGGACAGGCTGATGGTCAGGATGGGCCACAGGATGTGAAAGATGGCTGTCATCGCGAACTGCGCGCGCGACAGCATCAGGCTCGCCTCATGCATGATGTTCTCCTTGGGCGGGATGCAGCAGGACCGGGATCGACTTGGAGGTTGGCGTATTGGCCAGGTCCGCCACGCTTTCCAGCGGCACCAGCGGATTGGTCTCGGGGTAATAGGCGCCCACGCAGCCACGCGGAATGTCGTATTCCACCAGCAGGAAGTCGTCGGCGCGGCGCTGCACGCCATCCGGCCAGACGCTGGTAACGTCCACGCGGCCGCCAGCCTGGAAGCCCAGCATATGCAGGTCTTCCTTGTTGATGAAGATCACGCGGCGCAGACCGAACACGCCGCGGTAGCGGTCATCCAGACCATAGATGGTGGTGTTGTACTGGTCGTGCGAACGCGTGGTCATCATCGTCAGCAGACGCTTGCCATGAATGGCGCGGGCACGGTGGATCGGCGTGTCGCGGTCGACGGCGTTGACCAGGAACTGCGCCTTGCCGCTTGGCGTCAGCCATTCGCGTTCGCGCGAAGCGACCTTCAGATGGAAGCCGCCCGGTTTGGCGATGCGCTCGTTGTAGTCGTAGAAGTCGTCGAAGACTTTTTCGATTTCATCGCGGATCAGGGCATAGTCGCCCGCAAAGCGCAGCCAGTCGACCTTCTTGCTGCCCAGCGTGGCCTGCGCAATATTGGCGACGATGGCCACTTCCGACATCAGGTTGGGCGAGGCGGGCTGGTTGATGCCGTAGGAGATGTGCACCATGCTGACCGAGTCTTCCACGGTCACGCCTTGCGCCACGCCGTTCTGCAGGTCGATTTCGGTACGGCCCAGGGTTGGCAGGATCAGCGCATCACGGCCGTGAATCAGGTGGCTGCGATTCAGTTTGGTGGCGATATGCACGGTCAGGTCGCAATTGCGCAGGCCTTGCCAGGTCAGCGGCGTATCCGGCGTGGCCTGGGCGAAGTTGCCGCCCAAGCCGATGAAGACTTTGACGCGGCCATCGAGCATGGCGTGGATGGTGTTCACCACGTCCAGGCCGTGATGGCGCGGGGGCTCGAAATCGTAGACCTTCTGCAGGCGGTCGAGGAATTCGACGGAAGGCTGTTCTTCAATGCCGACGGTACGATCGCCCTGTACATTGGAGTGCCCACGCACCGGGCACAGTCCCGCACCGGGCTTGCCGATATTCCCGCGCATCATCATGAGATTCGACAGCATCTGGATCGCCTGCACGGAATTTTTGTGCTGGGTGAGGCCCATGCCCCAGGTGCAGATCACGCGTTCGCTGGTGGCATAGAGCAGGGTCAGTTCTTCGATTTGTTCGCGGCTGATGCCTGATTCTTCGATCAGCACATGCCAGCTTTCGTCGCGCAGGTCGCGGGCGAAATTGTGGAAGCCGACGGTGTGCTCGGCGATGAAGTCCGTATCGAGCACGCGGCTCAGACCTGCGGCCATGGCTTTGTCATCCAGTTCCACCAGGCGCTTGGCGATGGCTTTGATCAGCGCGAAGTCGCCGCCGAGTTTGGGCTGCACGAACATATTGCTGATGTGGGTGCTGCCGTTGGTGACCATCTCGCCGGGACTTTGCGGGTCCTGGAAGCGCTCCAGGCCGCGCTCCTTCAGCGGGTTGATGGAAACGATGGTGGCGCCGCGCTTCGCGCATTCACGCAGCTCGCCCATCATGCGCGGGTGATTGGTGGCGGGGTTCTGACCGAACAGCAGCAGGGTATCCGCATGTTCGAAGTCGTCCAGCGTGACGGTGCCTTTGCCGACGCCGACCGTTTGCGGCAGTCCTCGGCTGGTCGCTTCGTGGCACATATTGGAGCAGTCGGGGAAATTGTTGGTGCCGTACATGCGCACGAACAGCTGGTAGAGATAGGCGGCTTCGTTGCTGGCGCGGCCGGAAGTGTAGAAGGCGGCGCGGTTCGGATCGTCCAGTGCGTTCAGATGGCGGCCAATCAGCTTGTAGGCATCGGCCCAGGCGATGGGGACGTATTTGTCGCTGGCGCTGTCGTACACCATCGGATCGGTCAGGCGGCCATGCTGTTCCAGCTCGTAGTCGGTTTGCTCCATCAACTGCGCGACGGTGTATTTGGCGAAGAATTCGGCGCGTACGCGCTTGCTGGTCGCTTCGGCCGCCACGGCCTTCACGCCGTTTTCGCAGAATTCAAAGGTGGAGGTGTGGGCACGGTCGGGCCATGCGCAGCCGGGGCAGTCGAAGCCGTCCGGCTGGTTCTGGGAGAACAGCGTGCTCAGATTGCCTGCGCTGACGCGTTCGCGGTACAGGTTCAGGGCCACGTATTTCAGGGCTCCCCAGCCGCCGGCAGGGTTGCTGTAGGGGGAGATATGGCCTTTGGATTCGGGTT
This sequence comes from Pseudoduganella sp. RAF19, assembly GCF_052114165.1. Lineage (NCBI taxonomy): Bacteria > Pseudomonadati > Pseudomonadota > Betaproteobacteria > Burkholderiales > Oxalobacteraceae > Pseudoduganella > Pseudoduganella sp. RAF19. The sequence goes on from NZ_JBFREF010000008.1 coordinate 313,442, forward strand.
TTGCCATGATGCGCTTCCTTTCTGTTGTGCGTACCGTAAGGTTATTGGCGCTGGGTGATGCGCGGCGTGTACAGAAAGAGGCGGCGGAGGGGAGTACAGTGGACCGGGCCAGTTCGCAACTGTACTGCTGCGATATACTGGCATGGCGGATCGATGATCCGCCCTACCATGCTATGCCTATGAATCTTTACGAGACACTTGCTGCGGATATTGAGGGCCAGGTGGTGCGCGGCGTGCTGCTGGAAGGCGAGCGCCTGCCTTCCGTGCGCCAGGCCAGCCAGCATCGCTCGCTGAGTATCAGCACCGTGCTGCGCGCCTACTCGCTGCTGGAGAGCCGCGGCGTGATCGAGAGCCGTCCGCAGTCAGGCTATTTCGTGCGCCCACGTCCACGGACCACGCTGCGCAGTGCGGAGCCGGCGCCACTGGTGCTGTCGTCGGAAGTGGATGTGAGCCGGCTGGTGCTATCGACGCTGCGTACCATCCGCACCCAGGGCGCCATTCCGCTAGGCTCGCCGTATCCCGACCCCGCACCGTTCCCCTGGCCGCGCATCAGCCAGTACGCCAACGCGATTGCGCGCCGCAGCCAGGAATGGAGTGTGATGGACGATCTGCCGCCGGGGAATCCGCAGCTGATCCGCCAGATCGCGCGCCGCCATATGGAGAATGGGCTGGTGGTCGATCCTTCCGAAATCATCATCACGGTAGGCGCCACGGAAGCGATCAATATGTGCCTTCAGGCCGTGGCCAAGCCGGGCGACACCATCGCCGTCGAATCGCCGACTTTTTACGCCATGCTGCACGCGATCGAGCGCATGGGCATGCGTGCGCTGGAAATCCCGACCGATCACCGCAAGGGCATCAGCATTGAAGCGCTGCGCACGGCGCTGGCGCAGCAGCGTGTGGCGGCCTGCATGGTGATGCCGAACTTCCAGAATCCGCTGGGCTTCCAGATGCCTGACGCGCGCAAGCGCGAGCTGGTGGAGCTGCTGTCGGAGCACGACATTCCTGTGATCGAAAACGATGTCTACCACGAGCTGTATTACGGCGACACCCACCCGACCTGCCTGAAGTCGTATGACACCAAGGGCATCGTGCTGCACTGCTCATCGTTTTCCAAGAGCCTGACCGCCAATTACCGCATCGGCTGGGCGCTGCCGGGACGCTATACGGCGCAAGTGGAAAAGCTCAAGTTCCTGAACACGCTCACTACACCATCCTTGCCGCAGCTGGCGATTGCGGAGTATCTGCAAAACGATGGCTACGACCGCCACCTGCGCAAAGTCCGCAAAGGCTATGAACAGCGGGCACGGATGATGGCGGCGGCCGCGCTGCGCTTTTTCCCGGCCGGGACGGAAGTCTCGGAACCGCAGGGCGGCTACGTGCTGTGGGTGAAACTGCCCGACGGCGTGGACGCGATGCAGCTGTATTCGAAAGCGCTGGAGCGCAAGATCACGGTTGGCCCAGGCCATATGTTCTCGGCGCGCGGCAGTTACACGAACTACATCCGGCTGAATTTCAGCTATCCCTGGTCGAAAGAGATCGAGGACGCCCTGCGCACGCTGGGCAAACTGGTTGGAGAATTACTGTGAATGAGGAAGAACTGGTATCCCTGCTGGCCAGGATCGCGGAGCTGGAAGCGGAACGCCCCTGTTCGCTGGCGCGCCTGGCGAAGCAGTCGGGCAGGGCGATGAGCACTTTGCTGCGCGAGTTGTCCGTGCTGGAAGCCGCAGGTCTGGTTCAGCGCGACGGCGACAATGTGCGCATTATCCCGCCGGCTGCTTGAACTGCACCGGCCCTCAATATTTGATCGCGGGGATTTTCAGGCTGGTAAAGTCGAGCGGTATTTCCCAGGCATATGGGCGTGCCAGCCAGGCAGCCTGATTCTGGAACTTCTTGTGTTTGAGGTAGAAGCGCAGCTCTTCAAGCGTGCCATCGAGTTGGCCCTGAAGCCAGCGGAGATGTTCAGGCGGCGCGTTGGTCGACCCGCGAATCAGATCCGTTACCGCATCGGGCAGGCGATCAACGTCGGCGCGCCAGATGTCGATGGTCTTTCTTAAAAATTCCGCGTTTCGCTCGAACTTGTCGCTGACCTCTGCTGGTGTGAGCAGGGCGCTGGCAGGCTGTCGCGTTTGATCGGTTAATAGCTGATTCTGAAATTGCACGAATTTTTGAAGTGCTCCCGCAATAGGTTGGGCTAACTCGCGCACATTGTGGGCGTGCCATGGGCCTAAGCGGCGTTCGATTTCCGGACCAGCTTCGCCGAGCGCAATCAGCAGCTTATTGAGGCCTTCGACAGTCCTCAGCATTTCCTGTTTCGGGATCTCTGCATCCCATCGGCCAAGTTTCCCGATCATCTGAAACGATGTATCCGCCATCAAGCCAGCCATCTCCCGCATGTGCTTCAAGAGCTGGTCGGCTTCCGACACTTTGTCGTTCAATGCGACCAGCTTTGCTTCGACACCGAGGCCTTTGATCGATTCAAAGCGTGAAAGGCTGGAGAACGCGCACAGGAGCAAGCCCGCAGTGAAAAGCAGGCTGGCCGTCTGAAGGCGGTCATTTGCCGAAAAGTAGATTGCGATTCCGATGCAGGCAAGGCCCAGTGCGCCGAGCAGAAAGTCACGAAACTTGCCTGCCAGCTGAGTCCATTTTTGAAGCGAGACTGCCATGAATTTAGTTCTTTTGTCAGAAAAGCTAAATTTATCATATGGCAAGCAATGCTGTGGATGAAGTCTACCCGCCGGTCACCGGGGGGAAGAAGGCGATTTCGCAGTCGTGAGTCAGCTCGTGTTCGGGGCCGCGCATGCGGAAGTCGACGGAGATGCGTAGCAGGCGTTGCGTGGCAAAAGCTTCCGCCAGTGCGGGATTGCGCTCTGCCAGGCGTTCCTGCAGGTCGGCCAGCGTGATGCGTGGCTCGTCTATTTCAATTGATTCGGTACTGATGCCTGACTGCTCGCGCAGTGCGGCGAAATATCGCACTCTGAACTTCAATTCAACCTCCCACCAAAGACATGCGCACCACGCGGTGCTTGCGCGCGGCCGGGCCGCGTAATTCGGAATAACGGTCGCCGCGCGCTTGCCACAGGGCGCGTACGCGTGAAGCCAACGCACCTTCCTGCTCCTCGCCCAGCCACGGCCGCAAGTCGGTGCCTTGCTGCGCGAACAGGCAGAGATAGACCTTGCCGTCCGCCGCCACGCGAGCGCGCGTACAGTCGCCGCAGAAGGGATGAGACATGCTGGCGATGAAGCCTACGGTGCCCGCACCGTCCGCGTGGTGCCACAGTTCGGCCGTGTCGTGGCCGCGCGGCGCGATGCCGGGCAGCAGTGGCCAGGCTTGCTGCACGATGGCGCGGATGGCGTCCGCCTCCAGCACCTGCGAGGAATTCCAGCGGCTGGCGCCACCCACGTCCATGTATTCGATGAAACGCAGCTGCACGCCGCTGTAGCGGAAATGGCGCACCAGCGGCAGGATCTGGCTGTCGTTCACGCCGCGCTCGATCACGGTGTTGACCTTGACCGGCGCCAGGCCTACGCGCTGCGCCGCCTCAATGCCTTCGAGGATGCGCGCCACGGGAAAGCCGACGCCGTTCATGCGCGCCGCAAGCGCTTCATCCAGGCTGTCCAGGCTGACCGTGATGCGGCGCAGACCTGCGTCCTTCAGCGACTGCGCCTGCTTGGCCAGCAGCGAGCCATTGGTGGTGAGCGCGATATCGAGCGGCTTGCCGCTCACGGTATGCATCGCAGCCAAGTATTCGATCAGCCGTGGCAGATCCTTGCGCAGCAGCGGCTCGCCGCCGGTGATGCGGATTTTCTCCACGCCCAGGCCGACAAACACTTTCGCCAGCCGGGCCAGTTCGTCGAACGACAGGCGCTCGGACGAAGTCATGAAGGGAAAGTCCGGTCCATAACTTTCCTTCGGCATGCAATAGGGGCAGCGGAAGTTGCACTGGTCGATGACAGACAAGCGCAAATCCTTCAGGGGCCGGCCGCGGGTATCGAGAGTATCCATGGCAAAAGGATAGCGCCGGGGCGGGAGAGTACAGCAGCACAGTCACGGCTGCTAACCAGGGGTACAGAAAGAACCCAAGGCGTGAACCAGGTGGCTGCCACGGCGTGGCAGCCACCCGCTTCAGGCTGTGGGTTCAAAAAAAGCTTGCGGCGTGCCAGCAAGCGGAATATAGTAATTGTACCGTTCGGTAAATAATGTCCCAATCAGTACACTTAAGGAGAATTAACATGTCCATCCGTCCGCCCCTGCCACCTTTCACCCGTGAAACCGCTATCGAAAAAGTTCGCCTCGCCGAAAACGGCTGGAACACCCGCGACCCGGAAAAAGTCGCTCTGGCCTATACCGAAGACAGCTGGTGGCGCAACCGCGGCGAGTTCGTCCAGGGCCGCGAAGCCATCGTCGGCTTCCTCAAGCGCAAATGGACGCGTGAACTCGACTACCGCCTGATCAAGGAACTGTGGGCACATGACGGTGCGCGCATTGCCGTGCGCTTTGCCTACGAATACCGCGACGATTCCGGCCAGTGGTATCGTGCTTACGGCAATGAAAACTGGGAGTTCGACGAAAACGGCCTAATGCACCACCGTCACGCCAGCATCAATGAGCATCCAATCAAACAGGAGGATCGCAAGTTCTTCTGGGACAATAGCGGTCCGCGCCCGGCCGATCACCCGGGCCTGAGCGATTTCGGTTTTTAAGGAGTATTCATGGCGAGAGTCATCGCGGAACGGGAAGACGTGATTCCGCTGCTGGCGGAAGTGTTCCGCACCTATGGTTTCGAAGGGGCCAGTCTGGCTCGTATTACTGAAGGAACCAGGTTAGGGAAAGGCAGCATCTATCACTTCTTCCCCGGAGGCAAAGAGGAAATGGCGGCCGTCGTGCTGGAACAGATCGACGGCTGGTTCCACCAGCACGTGTTCGAACCGCTGCGCGACAATGCCGACGCTAAGCAAGGCATCGCCGCCATGTTCGACGAGGTGGGGCGCTATTTCCTGTCCGGCCGCAAAGTGTGCCTGGTGGGGGTGTTCGCCCTGGGCAACGAGCGCGACCGCTTTGCCGAGCGCGTCCGCGATTACTTTGCTGTCTGGATCGATGCGCTGGCAGAGGCACTTGTTCGGGCCGGCCATAGCAGGAAGCAAGCGCACGCATTGGCCGAAGAGGCGGTCGGTGGTATTCAGGGGGCTTTGGTGCTGTCGCGTGCATTCGATCGCACGGAAGTCTTCACTGCAACACTGGATCGACTGCGCGCGCGGCTGCTGCCGGGGCAGTAAGGGGAGATGGCGCCGGTGACTGCGATGCCGGCGCCTGGCATCGTGCGGATTTTTAGTGCACTTGTGAAGCAGTCGAGAGTTCTTTGAGTTCCCTGATGGAGAGCTCGGACTTCTCATGCATACGCAGCAGGATGGTAGCCCCCACTGCCAGCTTTCTGTGACGGATCTTGCTAATGATGGGAGGCTGAACTTCCAGCACACGGCACAACTCCGCATCATTCTTCAGGTGCATCTTCTCGATCAGGGTATCGAGTAGCTTATTCGGAACGAAGCTAGACGGTTCCAATGCTCTGGCCCGGTTCATCGCTTCGATCAATTCCAGTTTCTTTTGCCTGACGCTCATTTGCTCCTCCCTGAAGTTAACTACATGGATAGAAAGGCGAATGCTTGTCTGGCGCCACTGACTCTTGGTTGTCCCTGGCGTGGCGTATCTGTTGTAAATATGACCAAGCAAGTTAATTAAATCATACTACGGTTACAAAATTTTGCGAGGTTTTGTACAAAAAATAATCTGAGTTATTGCTCAGTCGCGTTGACAGCGTTGGATTCCCGTAATCCGGACCTTGTAAGTCTCAGTATGCGGTCAGCCATGGCGGCTGCGGCGGGGGAGTGGGTGACCATGATGGTGCAGGCGCCGCTGGCGCGGATTTCGGTTTGCAGCAGCTGGAGGATGGCGTGGGCGGTGTCCGGATCGAGGTTGCCGGTGGGTTCATCGGCCAGCACCAGGGCTGGCCGATGCACCAGGGCGCGGGCGATGGCCACGCGCTGCATCTCGCCACCGGACAGCTGGTGCGGATAATCGCGCTCGCGGCCTTTCAATCCGACAGCCGCCAGCATGTCGTCGGCCCGCTGCTGCGGCAAGCCGTTCAGCAGCAGGGGCAGGGCCACGTTCTGATGCAAGGTCAGATGCGGCAGCACGTGGAAGGCCTGGAAGATGAAGCCCATACGCTCGCGCCGCAATCTGGTGGCGGCATCGTCGTCCAGCGCGGACATGGCCACGCCGTCGACGATGATGGGCGAGGCCTCGCCGGGATCGGGCTGGTCGAGGCCCGCGATCAGATTCAGCAAAGTGGACTTGCCCACGCCCGAATCGCCCATGATGGCGACGAATTCGCCGGGAGCGAAAGTCCAGTTGACCCGGTCCAGGACCGGATGACCGGAGGCGTAAGTCTTACTGAGGTTGCGCAGTTCGAGCATGGCTTAACGTGTAAGGCCGCGGCGCATGGCAAAGCTCAGCGCATCGACCAGGGCCACCAGCAGCAGCATGGCCAGCACCACGCTGGCGGCGCGCTGCATCTGGAACAGGGACAGGTGGTATTTCAGCATCTGCCCCAGGCCACCCGCGCCCACCACGCCCAGAATGGCCGCGGCGCGGATATTGTTCTCCCAGCGGTACAGCGTGTACGACAGCATCTGCGGCAGGGTTTGCGGCAAGGTCGCATAGAAGAAGGCCGCCATCGGCGAGGCGCCATTGGTGCGCAGGCTTTGTTCCGGCAGTGGCGCTGCGTTTTCCAGCGCATCCGCGAACAGGCGTCCCAGCACGCCGGTGGTGTGCGCGGCCAGTGCCAGCGTGCCGGCGAACGGTCCCAGTCCCGCTGCGATCAGCAGGATGGCGCCCCACACCAGTTCAGGAATCGAGCGCAACACGTTCAGCAAGGCGCGCACTGCTGAACGTGCGGCGCGTCCGAAGCGGCCGGCGCCGGGAATGGCCAGTAGCAGTCCGCCCGCTACAGCCAGCAACGTGCCAAGGGCCGACATGGCCAGCGTTTCGCCTGTGGCGAGAGCGACTTTGCGTACAAAGCCGCTGCCCGATTCGGGCGGGAAGAAGCCGTGGACGAATTCGGCCATGCTGTGCAGTGCATCCGCCGTGAAGAATTCGCCGAACTTCAGCGACAGCGAAGCAAAGCTGGCGATGATCAACGCCACGAGCGCCAGGCCGAACACCAGGCCCGACCAATTGCGCGGCGGTGGAGAAGGCATATGGCTCATCCCAGCCTCCGGCGCAGGTAGCGCGAAATCACATCAGCGATGGCGACCAGCAGAACGAAAATGATCAGCATGGACGAGACTTCGTCGCCCGCCAGCATCTTCATCGATTCGTCCATGCGCTGGCCCAAACCGCCTGCGCCCACGAAGCCCATTACCACTGAGCCGCGAATCGCGCACTCCCAGCGGTACACCGTGTAGGACACGAGTTCAGCCGCCGATTCCGGCAGCGCGCCAAACAGAAACGCGGCCAGCCGGCTGCTGCCGTTCTGCAGCAGCGTGTCGCTGGCATGGCGGTCGGACGATTCGAGAATCTCCGCATACACCTTGCCCAGCATGCCGCAATAGGTGAGGGCGATCGCCAGCACCCCCGCAGTAGGACCGAGGCCGATAATGCGCACGAACAGCAGCGCCCACACCAGTTCGGGGACACTGCGCAACAGGATGAGCAGCCAGCGCACCAGTTGGCGCAATGCGCGCGAGACAAAGGCCATGCGGCCGGTGCCCAGGCGCGAAATGGACAGGCGCTCAGTAACGATCAGGGTGGCGGGAATGGCGCCCAGCATGGCCAGCGTCAGGCCGCTGGTGGCGATGGCGACGGTCTTCCACGTCTCCGTCACCAGCATTTCCAGGAATTCCGCCGAATGGGCCGGCGGCACGAAAGCGGCGAGGAAGTGCAGCGTCGCCTGCAGGCTTTGCATGTCGAACAGAATCGACGGATGGAATTCGCTGGCCACGACCATGGGCCACAACAGCACAATAGCCAGCAAGGTGCACATCACCCGGCCGCGCCAGGCCGGATCGTGGTGCTGCACTACCTGCATGCGCTCACCGCCAGCTTGGAGGACAGGTCCTGCTCGATGAACAGATTGTCCGACGCCTGCTCGCCCTGATACAGCTCGTCGATCATGGCTTGCGTGACTTGCGCACGCGGCAGGTCGAATACGATGCGGCCCTGTTTCAGCGCGACGATGCGCGGGAAGTGGGCCAGTGCCATGTCCACCTGATGCAGATTACACACGAACAGCGCCTTGCGCTCCGTGGCTTCCTGCTGCAAGGTGGTGATGGCTAATTGGGACAAGGCCGGGTCCAGTGCGGACAGCGGTTCGTCGACCAGCAGCACTTCAGCGGACGACAGCAGCAGGCGCGCCAGGCCGCAGCGCTGGCGCTCGCCGCCGGACAGGCGATCGACACGGCTATACAACTTGTCGCCCAGATTGAAACGGGACAGTGCGCGGTAAGCCGCATCCGGATCGGTGGGCTTCACCAGCGACACCAGCGATTGCCACAAGCTCCAATGCGGCAGACGTGCCGCCAGCACGGCCGTCACCACACGCTGGCGCGGCGGCAGCGGCGGCGTCTGCGGCGCCAGGAACAGGCGCGAACGCAGTGCGTGGCGCGCGGCGTCGCCCAGCTGCCAGGGCTCGGCGCCAAACGCTTCAAAGCTGCCCGACTCCGGCTTGTGGGCCAGAGCCAGCAGCGAGAGGAGGGTAGTCTTGCCGGCGCCCGAAGGGCCGATTACTGCCACGTGCTCCGCAGGATCGAAGCGCAGGTTCAAGTCCTGCAGCGCATAGTCCCGCGTGCCGCCGCTGTGGCGCGCCGACAGATTCTGCAGGCGGTACAGCGGCGCGTTATTACCGGATTGCGTCATTGATTACTTCTGCAGCAGGCCTGCATTCTTGGCGGCGGCTTCGATGTTCACGTAGTTCTCGGCCTTGGTTGGAATGAACTTGGTGGCGCGTTGCAGTTCCAGGATGGTTTTGCCTTCAGGCGTGCTGCTGTCCAGGGACAAGAAAGCGTCGGTGATTTTCTTCTTCAGTTCCGCCGGCATGTCGGCACGCACGGACCAGTTGTAGTCGAAGTAAGGCGGGGTGGTGTAGAACACGTGCACCGCGCTGGTGTCCACCTTCTTCTGCTCGACCAGCTTCTCCCACACGGAGATGTTCAGCGCACCGGCATCGACCTTGCCGCCTGCCACCGCAGCCACGGTGGCGTCATGCGCGCCGGAGAAAGCGATGCGTTTCAAGTCGGTGTCCGGATCGATCTTGGCGGCCAGCAGGAAGTGGCGCGGCATCAGGTGGCCGGAGGTCGAGGACTCGGAACCGAAGCTCAGCGTCTTGCCCTTCAGGTCAGCCAGGCTGGTGATGCTCTTCGACGTGGTGACGAACACGGAGCGGAACTTCTCGTCTTCCACGCGCTGCACCAGCGGCACCACATTGCCTTTGCTGCGGTCCTTGGCCTGTACGAAGGTGAAGCCGCCGAACCAGACCATGTCCAGCTTATGGTTGATCAGGCCTTCAACCGAAGCGGCGTAATCGGTCACCGGGGTGAACTCGACCTTCATGTTGAGCTTCTTCTCCAGATACTCGCCCAGCGGTTTGAACTTGCGTTGCAGCTCGGTTGGCGCTTCATCAGGGATGGCGGAAACACGCAGCACTTGCTGCGCCTGGCTATGTGCGGCGGCGAACATCACGCTGGCAGCCAGCAGGGTTTTCAGGGCACGTTTGGGAGAGAAGGTCATTTTAAGGTCCTTATTGTTAGTGGCACGCACGGCAAAGGTACCGCGGCACCTGATCTTGGATATTCAGCTATCATAACAAAAATGTCATCGGAGCTTTTGCTATGACCTTGTCCCGTTCTGCAGCGATCCGCGTGGTTGCGCCCAAAGTGAGCAATGAGCCGGTGGGGAAAGCCCACGGCGATAGCTCGACCATTGCCGAGATCAGTGCGGGCCTGCTGGCGCCGCAAGCATCGGTGTCGCCCAAATACTTCTACGACAGCCTGGGGTCCAAGCTGTTCGAGGCGATTACCGAGTTGCCGGAATATTATCCAACGCGCACCGAAGCCTCGATTTTTGCGCAGCACGCGGCGGACATGGCGACCCATACCGGCCCCGGCATGACCTTGCTCGACCTTGGCGCCGGCAATTGCGCGAAGGCGGCCAGTCTGTTTCCGCTGCTCCAGCCGGCGCATTATGTGCCGATCGATATTTCACGCGATTTTCTCAATGGCGCTGTCGAGCGCCTGCGCGATCGCTTCCCCCAGATTGAAATGACGCCGCTGGCGCTGGACTTGTCCGGTCCCTTCGCCTTGCCGCCGGAAGTGGGGGCCGAGCGCCGCCAGTTTTTCTATCCCGGTTCTTCGATCGGCAACTTCACGCCGCATGAGGCGATCCGCTTCCTGCGCCATGTGCGCGAGAACACCGGCAGTGATGGCGGTCTGCTGATCGGCGTCGACCTGGTCAAGGACCATGCCGTGCTGAACGCGGCCTACGACGATCCGATCGGCGTCACCGGCGCCTTCAACCTGAACATGCTGCGCCACCTGAATCACTTGGCTGGTGCGAATTTCGACGTGACCCTGTGGTGCCACGTGGCCTTCTTCAATGCCGAGGAGAGCCGCATCGAGATGCACGTGGAGGCGCTGGCAGCACACACGGTGCGCTGGTCCGGCGGTGAACGCGAGTTCTCGCGCGGCGAGCGCATTCATACCGAAAACAGCTACAAATACACCATCGAAGGATTCAAGGCCTTGCTGAGCGAGGCCGGCTTCCGTGTGGATGGCGTGTGGACCGATGCAGCGCAATGGTTCGCCGTCATGCACGCCCGCGTAGCGACCGAATAAGAGGGGAATTCCCATGCACATGCACGATGCGGGCCTGTGGTCCGCGCGTTTTCAGACCGTCCGTGCCGCCTCGCTGGCGCTGGCTGAACCACTCTCCGATGAAGACTGTTGTGCGCAATCGATGCCGGACGCGAGTCCCATCAAATGGCATCTGGCGCACACCACCTGGTTCTTCGAGACCTTTATCCTCGAACGCCGTGAAGCCCATTTCAAGCCTTTCCATCCGGCCTTCCGCGTGCTGTTCAATTCCTATTACAACGGCGTGGGCGAGAAGCATCCGCGCCCGCAGCGCGGCTTGCTGACGCGGCCTTCGATGGCTGAGGTACGCGCTTATCGCGCCAATGTCGATGAGCGCATGGCGGTGCTGATCAGCGCCGGCATCGATGCGGAGCTGGCGTCGCTGATTACGTTGGGGTTGCAGCATGAGCAGCAGCACCAGGAACTCATGCTGACCGATGTAAAGCATCTGCTGGCGCAGAATCCGCTGATGCCGGCCTACCGTGCCGACGCCGCGTCCGCGCCTGTGCCAGCGGGGCCAATGGGCTGGCAAGCGTATGAAGGAGGTTTGTCGAACATCGGCTACGGCGGCGACGGCTTCTGCTTTGACAACGAGCTGCCGCGCCACCGTGCATATGTGGCGCCGTTCGAACTGTCCTCGCGGCTGGTGAGCAATGGCGAATACCTGGCCTTCGTGGAAGCGGGCGGATATCGCGATCCGTCGCTATGGCTGGCGGAAGGCTGGGACTGGGTCAACACACAGCGCCTGTCTGCGCCGATTTACTGGCAACCGGTGGACGGCCGCTGGCACGAATTCACCTTGCACGGCCTGGCGCCACTGGATGTCCACGCGCCCGCCACTCATATCTCCATGTTCGAAGCCGACGCCTACGCCCGCTGGGCCGGAGTTCGCCTGCCAACGGAAGCCGAGTGGGAAGTGGCCAGCGCCGACGAAAGCCTGCGCCAGATGTTCGGCCACTGCTGGCAATGGACCAGCAGCAGCTACGCGCCATATCCCGGCTACCGTCCCGCCGAAGGCGCGCTGGGCGAGTACAACGGCAAGTTCATGGTGAACCAGTACGTGCTGCGCGGGTCCTCGCAAGCTACGCCCTCCGGCCACGCCCGCGCCAGCTACCGCAACTTCTTCCCCGCCACCGCACGCTGGCAGTTCACGGGCATCAGGCTGGCGCGCTAAGCCGCGCCGCGCTGCTGGCGTTATTAGCCATGACGCGCCGTTGCTGAGCATCGCCAGCCAGGCGGAACTGGCTGACCAATTGCTCAAGGGAGTCGGCCTGTTCGTGCATGGCCGATGCCGCTGCGGCGGCTTCTTCGACGAGGGCCGCGTTCTGCTGCGTGGTTTCATCCATCTGGGTAATGGCCACGTTGACCTGTTCGATACCGTCGGACTGCTCTGATGTGGCGAGTGTGATCTCGCGCACCACGGCTGTTACGCGCTCGACGGATGCCACCACGTCGTCCATCGTGCTGCCGGCCTGCTGCACCAGGCGCGCGCCGGCGTCCACCTGTTCGACTGAATCGGCGATCAGCGCCTTGATTTCTTTGGCGGCTTCGGCTGAGCGGGCGGCGAGGCTGCGCACTTCGCCCGCCACGACAGCGAAGCCGCGTCCCTGTTCGCCGGCGCGCGCCGCTTCGACGGCGGCGTTCAGGGCGAGCAGATTGGTCTGGAAGGCGATGCCGTCGATAACCGAGATGATGTCCACCACGCGGCGCGAGGAATCGTTGATTGAGCCCATGGTGGCCACGACTTGCGACACCACTTCGCCGCCGCGCTGCGCCACTTCCGAGGCGGAACGCGCCAGTTGATTGGCCTGGCGTGCGTTGTCCGCATTCTGGCGCACGGTGGACGTCAATTCTTCCATCGACGATGCCGTTTCCTCCAGCGCGCTGGCTTGGGTTTCGGTGCGGGAGGAGAGGTCCATATTCCCGCTGGCGATCTGGCTCGATGCCGACGCAATCGCCACCGTGCCATGCCGCACGCGCCCGACGATATTGGACAGGCTGTGGTTCATGTCGCGCAAGGCCTGCAGTAGCTGGCCCGCTTCATCGTGGTGTTGCGCGTGAATGTCGCTGGTCAGATCGCCCGACGCCACGGCGCGCGCCACTTTCAGCGCATGCGAAATCGGCTGCGTGATGGAGCGCGTGACCCACCACGCGCAGGCGGCGCCCATCAGCAAAGCGGAGATGCCCAGGCCGACCATCAGCTGCCGCGCCATTGAAATGTCCTGCATTACGAGGGCGCCGTGTTCCGTGACCAGTTTCGATTGGATGTCGGCCATGCGTTCGACGCTGGTTTGCAGTGCGGTCAAACGCGGCATGGTGTCGGACATGGCCATCTGCGTCGCCTGCTCACGCTGGCCTGCGTCCAGCAAGGCCAGAACCTTGGTGAAGGACTGGACATAGGCCACGCGCTCGCTGCGGATCTGTACCATCAGCACTTTGGCTTCGGGCCGGTAAATCAGCTTCTCCAGCGTATCGAGCGCCTTGCTGATGATGGCTTTGTTGGTATCGAGCTGGCGCTTCAGTTCCGCGGCGTGGGCGGCATCAGCGCTGACCAGCAGCTCCATGACGATGGCGCTGTTGGCGCGTGTGGTGGTGGCGACGGTGGACGCGGCACGTGCCTTGATCCAGTCCTTTTCGATGATGGTGTCGGTCAGATCGCCGATGCTGCTTAGCCGCTGCTGCCCGACGACGATCAACATCGTCATCAGAACGAAGACTACTGCGAAACACAAGCCAAGCCGAATGCCAATCTTCAGGTTCGCTACGCGCATGACGTCCCCCTTTCGCTGATAATTCAGTATAAACAAGCGCCGCTCCATGCTGGCAGCGGCGCTGTTGGGGCAGGGGAGCGGGCTCGCTCCCAGAGTGAAGAAGGCGCTTAGGCGGCTACTTGCGATGAGCTAGCCGACGCTGCGGCCCTGGCCTTCAGCTGACGGTTCACGGCGCTCAGTACGGCCTTGAAGGAGGCGGTGACGATATTGCTGTCGATGCCCGCACCAAACAGGGTAGGGCCGTTATCCAGGCGCAGCTCGACGTAGCAGGCCGCCTTGGCATTGGCGCCGTGGCCGATGGCGTGTTCGTGGTAGTCCATCAGCTTCACGTCCAGACCCAGCGCATCGACGAAGGCGTCGATCGGACCGTTGCCCCCGCCCTGCAGGGACATTGGCGCCTTGTTGTGGACCAGCGAGATATCGATCTGCACCGGCTCATCGCTGCTGGTGTCCTCGACCATCTTGTGCGCGCCGTAAGCGTAAGGCGTGTTCTGAGTCAGGTACTCCTTCTCAAAGATTTCGTAGATGCCGGCGGCGGTGATTTCCAGGCCGGTCTGGTCGGCGACAGCCTGCACGGCGCGGCTGAATTCAATCTGCAGGCGGCGTGGCAGTTCGAGGCCGTAGTCCTGCTCCAGCAGATAGGCCATGCCGCCTTTGCCGGACTGGCTGTTCACGCGGATCACCGCATCGTAGCTGCGGCCCACGTCCTGCGGGTCGATCGGCAGATAGGGGATCTCCCATGGCGCGCCTTCCTGCTGCTTGGCGAAGCCCTTCTTGATCGCATCCTGGTGCGAGCCGGAGAAGGCGGTGAACACCAGATCGCCGACATACGGATGGCGTGGATGCACTGGCAGCTGATTGCACTCTTCGACCACTTTGCGCACGGAGTCGATGTCCGAGAAGTCCAGGCCGGGATGCACGCCCTGCGTGTACAGGTTCAAGGCCAGCGTGACCAGGTCCACGTTGCCGGTACGTTCGCCATTGCCGAACAGGCAGCCTTCCACGCGCTCGGCGCCCGCCATCACGGCCATTTCTGCGGCAGCGATGCCGGTACCGCGGTCGTTATGCGGGTGCACGGAGATGATGATGGAATCGCGGCGCTCCAGCTTGCGCGACATCCATTCGATCTGGTCGGCGTACACGTTCGGGGTGGAGCATTCCACGGTAGCCGGCAGGTTGACGATCATCTTCTTGTTCGGCGTCGGCTGCCAGACGGCGGAGACGGCGTCCACGATGTGCTTGGCAAAGTCCAGCTCCGTGGTGGAGAAGGATTCCGGCGTGTATTCGTAGGTCCAGTCGGTTTCCGGGTGCTGGGCCAAGAGCTCTTTCACCAGCTTGGTGCCGTCGGTCGCGATCTTCGTGATTTCTTCGCGGCTCGCGCCGAACACCACTTTGCGGAACACCGGCGCGGTGGAGTTATACATGTGCACGATGGCGCGCTTGGCGCCGATGCAGGATTCCACGGTGCGGCGAATCAATTCTTCGCGCGCCTGCGTCAGCACGATGATGGTCACGTCGTCCGGAATACGGTTTTCCTCAATCAGCTTGCGCACGAAGTCGAAGTCCGTCTGCGATGCGGAAGGGAAGCCCACTTCGATTTCCTTCAGGCCGACCTTGATCAGCAGATCGAAGAACTTCAGCTTCTTTTCCACGCTCATTGGCTCGATCAGCGCCTGGTTACCATCGCGCAGGTCAGTGCTCATCCAGATTGGCGGCGTGTCGATGGTCTTGTTCGGCCAGGTCCGGTCGTTCGAGTCGATGGTCGGGTAAGGGCGGTATTTCGCAGCTGGGTTCTGCAGCATCATGGCTTGGTACTCCTGTGTTCTTCGAATTCGGGAAAGTTGGACGATGTGGCGATTGGGCTGCCTGATGGGCCACGGGACGCTAGACCAGGCAACCGGTCGGTAGCAGTAGCGGTGGTGCGGGCAGCGGACGATAAGCCTTGGTGGACATCGGTACAAACTTTCCTGGATTTTTTTGAACTTTGCCGGCTTGTGGCCGACGCAGGGTGCAGCAGGGGAAAATCAGGCGCGTGCTAGTAGTAGCGCCTCGGATAGGGCGCTTAGCAGGAAAGCGGATAGGTGCAGATGCGTGAACATGTTGACCAATGTAAGTGAGCCGGTTCCGGGCTGTCAAGGAAATTTTGCAGCGCCGCAAATCGATATATTCGCGCTTTCGGATGCTAGAATACGCCACTGATCGAGGATAAATCGTCTATGGATAAGATTGACCGAGAAATAATCGAGCATTTGCGCGACGATGCGAGGATAAGTTTTAAGGATTTAGGCGAGCGCGTCCGCCTCAGCGCCAACACGGTGGCCGATCGCGTGCGCCGATTGGTGGCGGATGGCGTCGTGCGCGGCTTCGAGGCGAGCATCGATCCCGCCGCGCTCGGGCTGCACCTGCAAGCCTATATCGACGTGAAGCTGAAGGCCGGCACCAATACCCACGAATTCGAGGCCCTGGTGCAAAACATCCCCGGTGTGCTTGAAGTGGCGCTCTTGACGGGTAATTATGACGGCTTGCTGCGCGTGGCCTGCCGCGACCAGGCCCATTTGCTGCGCCTGATCGACGCCCTGCGCGAGGCGGGCGTGCAGGACACCTATAGCCGCGTGATCCTGCACCAGACACCCGTGCGCGCGCCGCTGGCTTGACAAAGGAATCTTGATGCAAAAACTAAATGCAGAATTAAAAAGGCTGTATCCGTCCACGCCTGAGGGCACAACGCGAGTCATCACTTTGACGTTCAAGAAACTGGCCAACGATGGCGACGATGGTCACTGGCAGCGTTTGTGCGCAGTGGCGAACGCCTTACAGGCCGATCTTGGTTTGCCTGCGCCAGCCGTGAGCATCTCCGGTGAGAATGCTTTTGGTCTATGGCTTTCCCTGGAGACGCCAGCGCCCGCGGTGGAAGCAGAGGAATTTGCGCGGCTACTGTGCGCCGACGCTGCAAGCGTGCAGGCCGCACTGCCGCCTGTCCTGAATCCATCCAGTGGCAAGTGGGCGGCGTTTATTCATCCAGGCATGGGCGCTTCGTTTGCTGGCGATGAAGGGTTGGATGTGCAGCCGCCGGAAGCAGGGCAGGTGGGCTTGCTGGAGGGATTGCAAAGCATAGGTGCCTCGCAATTTGCACAGGCATTGGATCAGTTGCGACAGCCCGCAGCCGGCGCTGCGCGGTCGCCAGAAGTGACTGTGGCGGCTGGCGTTGCGCCAGAAGGATTGTTGCTGAAGGATGCGACGCTGGAGGACATCGTCACCTACCTCCATTCGAAAAATATCGAGCCAACGTTCCGCTTCCTATCTCCGCGGAGTGGTTCGTAGCGGTCCCATTGATGCGCCTGAGGGCGCTTCCACCTCTCAGGTTGCCGGCCGCTCGAGATTTAGAGTCGAATCCTTCGGCACCCAACATAACCATGCAGTACGCTAAACGAGAACGTATGCGGTAGTCCGTTCCCGCCCGAGACTGTGTGAAAACATGGCCTCAATGTAAACGAGATGKTTCCTGAAGCGTTATCACTTCAACGCATGCACTCAGGAGGCCGGGATGAAGCGGTATGTCGAGGGAGCAGATCGCAGCCAGTGTATTCTTTTTCCAGAGCAGTTGGACGACTACGTTGGCGAGGATAATATTGTTCGTGTCGTCGATGC